>JBARVW010000084.1:0-23533 GCA_049646465.1 Ornithinimicrobium sp. | reverse complement strand
CCCACTTACACCCTGAAGGCCAAGGCTCACGCTCGGCCGACGCTCAATGAGCTCCCCGCCGAGCTGCCGGACGATGGCACGGCCCTCTCGCTGGACGAGGAGTTCGAGGAGCTTCCGGTCGCGATCCGTGGTCTGGCCTGATCGCCATCACCCGGCGTCCGCGCCGAATCGGATCCTCTCTCAGAGGGTGATAATCTTCCGAGTCGTATCACCCGTTCAGGGGCTGTGGCGCAGTTGGTAGCGCGTCTCGTTCGCAATGAGAAGGTCAGGGGTTCGATTCCCCTCAGCTCCACCAACGACTCGTCGAGGCCGCGCGATGGTCGCGCTCCCTCCGCCACTGAAGCCACCATGGTGCGGGCACAATGACCGGGTGAGCAAAGAGGTGTCATCGGTCACGACTGCGCGGGGCCCTAGCGTCCGGCGTGGGTGGTCGGTCCGCGCCCGCATGCTGGTCGTGATGATCTCACTGATGACCGCGGGTCTGGTTGTCGCTGGCGGGCTGACCTACTCCTTGCTCTTCCAGCAGCTGGAGGAGCGGGTCGAGGCCGAGTTGCTTCAGGAGCGTGACGAACTGCGCAGGATGGCTGAGCAGGGGCCTCAGGGAGAGGCTGAGGGCGAGTACCAGAATATCGAAGCCCTGCTGTTGGCCTTCTTGCAGAGCTCGGTGCCTGGCCGCTACGAGTCACACCTGGGAATCATCGACGGGTCGGCAGCGGTGATCTCGGGGGGGACTCGTCCCTTCGACTTGGATGACCCGGCAGTATTGGAGCTCGTTGCCGAGGAGATGGTGCCGGGCCGCTCGGTGCTGCGCAATCTCACCGTGGACGGCACGGACGTGCGGCTCTTGATCGCTTCGGTGCAGCTGGAGAATGAGGTCCGTGAGGGCGTGTTCGTGGTCGGGATCGACACCGGAAGCCAACGCGAGGCGCTCCTCGCCTCGATGCGTACCTACGCGCTGGTCTCGCTCGCCACTCTGGCCCTCGCCTCGGCAGCAGGCTTCGTCGTCGCGACCCGGTTGTTGCGTCCGTTGGCCGACCTTCGAGAGGCCACGTCCACCATCGACACCAACGACATGACGGTGCGCGTTCTGGTGGAGGGGGCTGACCACGATGTTGCCCAGCTGGCTCTGACTTTCAACCAGATGCTGGACCGCCTGGAGACGGGCTTCTCCGAGCAACGGCGGTTCCTGGACGACGCGGCACACGAGCTGCGTACCCCGCTCACCATTTTGCGGGGCAATCTCGAGGTCACGGATTCTGCTGACCCCGCAGACGTCGACCAGACCAAGGAACTGCTGTTCCAGGAGATTGACCGGATGAACGGGTTGGTCGATGACTTGCTGCTGCTGGCCAAAGCACAGCGCCCCGACTTCGTGCGGCCGGAGAAGACGGACGCCGGGGATTTCCTGGACGAGACCCTGCAGCGAGTCCGGCTGCTGGGAGATCGCTCGTGGTGCATCGGCGACCGGGCCACGGGAGAAGTGAGTCTGGACCGACAACGTTTGGCCCAGGCCGTTCTTCAGCTCGGTGCCAACGCCGTCACGTTCACCGAGCCCACGGACACCATCACCCTGTCGACCCGCTGGGCCATGCCTGACTCCACGGTGGCCGAGATCGACGCGAACCTTCACTCGGAGTGCTTCGTCGTTTCGGTGCAGGACACCGGCGTCGGCATCGCGCCCGAACAGCTCAGCCACATATTCGAACGTTTCGGACGGGGTGACAACACACGACGGGAGGAGGGATCGGGCTTGGGTCTGGCCATCGTCGAGGCGATTGCGCGGGGACACGGTGGGGTCGCGACTGTGCAGTCGGTGGAGGATCTGGGCAGTACCTTCCGGATATGGCTACCGGTGACCCGGGTAGGGGTCGGCGGCCCACGCGAGACCGCCGACGTGTGATGCTGAGGTCATGCCCCGCATCCTGATCGCCGAGGACGAGGTGCGCATCTCACGTTTCGTGGAGAAGGGCCTTCGGTCCGCTGGCTATGACACCACCGTCGTCTCGGATGGGGTGAGTGCCCTGGAGCAAGCCCAGAGCGGTGCATACCACCTGTTGGTCCTCGACGTGGGGCTTCCCCGGATGGACGGCTTCACCGTCCTGCGGGTCCTACGGACCATGGACAACCCGCTGCCCATCATCATCGTCACTGCTCGGGACGGGGTCGAGGACACCGTCGCCGGGCTGGAGGGCGGTGCTGACGACTACCTGGCCAAGCCCTTTCGGTTTGAGGAGTTGCTGGCGCGGATTCGCACCCGGCTAAGGCCACGCACCGACGCAGACGTGTCGAGCGCCGTGCTCGAGCACGGTGTCATCCGCCTGGACCTGACCACGCGGCAGGTCACGGTCGAGGGGGTTGAGGCCGATCTCTCAGCGCGCGAGTTCGCCGTGCTCCGAGAGCTTCTCGGCCACCCCGGCCAGGTACTTTCCCGCGACCAGCTGCTAGACCGAGTATGGGGATATGACTTCGAGGGGGTCAGCAACGTGGTGGACGTTTACGTTCGCTACCTACGGGCCAAAGTCGGCACCGAGCGCATCGTGACGGTGCGTGGGGTGGGCTACCGGCTGAGCACCGACTGACCGGCAGCCCGGGACGCCGGCAAACGAATGGCGTCTGAACGGGGTTTGAACGGTATGAGAAGGTTCTCACCACTTCCTCACCATCGCCTCATGATCGAGCGGTTCACTCTTCTCACGCGCATCGACCCTCGGTGCCGAGAGATCAGAGGAGGACGCTATGGAGGCGTTTGCTTTGGCGCCGCTTCGGGTGCTGCTGTACTCCCACGACTCCCAAGGTCTCGGTCACCTTCGGCGTAATCTGGCGCTGGCCCACTCCTTGGCCCAACACCTACCGCGACGAACCGGTCGCCCGGTGACCGGGATGATGATCACCGGTCTGGACGTGGCGGCGGTGGATCTGCCGGACGGTTTCGACGTGGTTCGGATGCCAGGGATCACCAAACGTCACGGGGCCTACGCACCTCGTGAGGTCCTGGTCCCGATGCCCGACCTCACCGACCTGCGCGAGCAGCTCTTGACCGCGGCCGTGGTGGGTTTCGAGCCCGACCTGATGATCATCGATCGCCACATCTACGGGATCGACCACGAGTTGCGGGTTCCCCTGACCGCGCTGCGTCTGGCGTGTCCCGAAGCACAGGTCGTTCTCGGTCTGCGGGAGGTGCTCGACTCCCCGCGGGTGGCGTCAGCCGAATGGCTGTCGCTGGGTGATGTGCAGGCGCTGCGACAGGTCATCGACCGGATCTGGGTCTACGGCGACGCGGGCGTCCACGACCCACGCGCTACGGGCGAAATCCCGGTGGGACTGCACGATCTCATCCAGTTCACCGGGTACCTTTCGCAGGGTCGGCCGGGCGGAGGTCCCGCGGTTGTCGCGGGTCACGCTCCCTACCTGCTCACCATGGTCGGGGGCGGCAGCGATGGGAGGACGCTGTGCGAGGCTGCGGCACAGGCACAGGTTCCGCCTGGATACCGCCACATCCTGGTCACCGGGCCCCAGATGTCGGCTCGAGACCATCAAGCGGTGAGTCAGATGGCCGCTCACCGCACCGAGGTGCTGCGTCGGGTCCCGGATGGGCTAGCCGCGATCCGCGGCGCTTCCGGCTTGGTGGCGATGGCCGGCTACAACACCGTGGCCGAGGTGCTCAGCACCGAGGTCCCTGCCCTCCTGGTGCCACGGGAGGTGCCCCGGATGGAGCAGTCGATCCGCTGCCAAGCGCTGTTGCGGGTCGGGGCTGTCGACGTGCTGCCCCCTGGAGAGTTGACGAGCGGGGAGATCTCACGGTGGATGGTCGGGGCGGTCGGCCGGACGGTCGATCGCAGTGGCATCGACCGGGCCGGCCTGTCGGCGGTGCCGCGACTGGCCACCATCCTGATGGGGTTGAGCACGGTCGATGAAGGCGCCGACACAGAGCCCCTGGAGTCGACCGATGTTGCCGTCTGAGCACCGGACCGGATACGTCGTGAAGGTCTACCCGCGCTTCTCCGAGACCTTCGTGGTGACCGAAATCCTGTCCCGGGAGGAAGCAGGCGAGAACCTCACTCTCTTCGCCCTGCGACCCACGAGCGACTCCCGGTTCCACCCCGAGATCGCGCGGGTCGAGGCACCGGTGTACCACCTGAACAAGCCCACGAAACTGGCCGATACCTGGGCGGCGATCGCGCAGGCAGAGGCCGAACTTCCGGATTTCGCCAGCCGGTTCGCTGGCCTCCTCCCCTTCATGGCCCAGGTCGAGGCTACTGAAGCGGTGCAGGGGATCACCCTGGCCCTCCAGGCGCAGCGGTCGGGGATCACCAGGCTGCACGTCCACTTCGCCTCCTCACAGGCCAGGGTGGCGCGGATCGCCGCCACCTTGCTCGACATTCCCTTCACCGTGACCACCCACGCCAAGGACATCTTCCACGAGTCGGTGGACCACGCCGTGCTGGCTGACGTGCTCGGTCACGCGGACGGCATCGTCGCGATCAGCGACTACAACCGCCGCTTCCTAGCGGAACTGCTGCCGCACCTGCAGGCTCGGACGCACCTGGTGCGCAATGGTCTGGATCTCGACCGCTTCGCCTACCGCGAGCCCCCCGACCCACGAAGCCCGCTCCGGATCGTGGCCGTCGGACGGTTGGTGGAGAAGAAGGGCTTCCACGTGCTGGTGGAGGCGGTGGCGCGCGCGGTCCACGACGGACTGCACGTCGAGCTCCAGATCGCCGGCGAAGGGGAGCTGGGCCCTGATCTACAACGTCAGATCGATGCGGCCGGTCTCTCGCGGACCTGTCGGCTCCTCGGACCGCGCAGTCAGGCCGAGATCCAGGATCTACTGGGGTGGGCCGATGTGTTGGTGGCCCCCTGCGTCGTCGGGGTCGACGGCAACGCCGACGGTCTGCCCACGGTGTTGCTAGAAGCCATGGCCACGGGAGTGCCGTGCATCGCCACCTCCGTGACCGGCATACCCGAGGCAGTCCACCCCCCCCAGGGCGCCGCACCCGCCACCGGGATCCTGCTCGAGCCCGGGGACACCGTCGGGTTGACTCAGGCCCTGCTGGCCGTAGCCGACCCGGCGTACCCCCGCGCTGACATCGCCCGCGCCGCCCGAACGCTGATCGAGGACGAGTACGACACCCGACGTCAATCGCGGCTGCTGTCCCATCTACCTGCGCCCACACCATCAAGCGCCCCCCAGAGGATCCGATCGTGACCACCGTTGCCTATATCTGCGCCGACCCCGGCGTGCCGGTCTACGGCTCCAAAGGGGCCTCGGTTCACGTCCAAGAAATGGTCCGGTCCTTCCGAAACCGTGGGATCGAGGTGCGGCTCTACTGCACCCGGGTCGGCGACCATCGCCCCGAGGACCTCGTCGACGTCCCCGTTGTGTGCGTCCCAGTCGACGGGGTCGATGACCGTGGTCTTCCTCCGCGGCTGCGCGTCGCCGCTCGGGAGCGGCGACAGGCCACCGCAGCGACTACTTTGGCTCAGACCGCGATCCGGGACGGGGCGGGACTGGTCTATGAGCGCTACTCGTTGTTCTCCACCGCGTTGGACCAGGTATGCGGGGAACTCGGAATCCCGGGGGTGCTCGAGGTCAACGCGCCTTTGATCGACGAGCAGCGCGAGCACCGCCAGCTCGTGGACGAGGGTGCCGCCGATCGGGCCCTGGCCGACCAGTGCGCCCGGGCCGAAGTGGTGACGACCGTCTCACCGCCGGTCGCCGACTGGGTACAGAAGCGCATCGGGGCCGACCTGGGACACCGGGTACGGGTCGTTCCCAATGGGGTCAACACGCGCCGGATCCGAACGGTCCGGGCCGGCTTCAGCGAGCGTCCGGAGGTCGTGTTCGTGGGTACTCTCAAGCCGTGGCACGGCGTCGAAGTGCTCATCGAGGCGGCGAGGCTAGCGAAGAGTCCGTGGCGGTTGCGGCTCATAGGCGACGGGCCTGAAGGCCCTCGACTGCGCGAGCAAGCTCAGCGACTGGGTCTGGCCGTCGAGTTCCGAGGTGCGGTCGCACCGATGGACATCCCCGATGCCCTGGACGGTGCGCTCCTCGCGGTGGCGCCCTACCCGGCCGAGACTTCGCCCGGTGAGCAGTATTTCTCTCCGCTTAAGGTCTACGAGTACAGCGCGGCGGGTCTGCCGGTCGTGGCCTCACGGATCGGCCAACTGCCGAGCATCGTGCGGCATGGCGAGACAGGTCTCCTGGTGCCGGCGTCGGACCCGGCTGCTCTGGCATCCGCCATTGACACCCTCGTGGCCGATCCGACCTTGGCGCACCGGATGGGCGCGGCAGGGCGTGCGCTGATGGTCGCCGAACACTCCTGGGATGCCGTCCTGGACCGGGCCCTCACCGGGGTAGGGACGCCGAACGCGCGGATGGCTTTCCGCTGATGGCGCGCAAGGAGAAGCTGTCACCCTCGGCCCTTCGTCGTACTCTGTCCATCCTGCGGCCTCACCTACCGGGCAACGGACTGGTCATGGGCGGTGGAGCGCTGGCGCTGGTGTTCGAGGTCCTGTTTCGGGTGCTGGAGCCGTGGCCGGTCAAGGTTGTTGTGGACGCGGTGACCCGGTCTCTGGGTGCCGACATCGGCGAGGCGGGACCCGTGGCCTCCACCCAACTGCTGCTCGCGGCCGGTCTGGCGACGGTCTCGATCGTCGGTCTGCGGGCGCTCTGCAACTTCCTCGCGACCGTTGCTTTCGCGCTGGTCGGCTCACGGATCGCAACGGCTTTGCGGCAACGAGTATTCGTGCATGTCACCGCGCTTTCCAGGAGCTACCACTCGCGGGCTAGTTCCGGTGACACCGTGCAGCGGATGATCAGCGACGTAGGACGCCTGCAAGAGGTTGCCGTCACCGCCGGCCTACCCTTGGTGGTCAACCTCTTCACCCTCGTGGCCATGGCCGGCGTGATGTTCTGGCTCGACCCGTTGCTGGCCCTGGTGGTCGTGGTCGCTGCCGCGATCTTCGTGCTGATGTCGCGCGGCTCCAGCGGCAAGATCACGGTGGCTTCTCGCAAGACTCGCAAGAGCGAAGGCGACCTGGCCACGGTGGCTCAAGAAACCATCGGAGCGATCAGCGTTGTGCAGGCCTACAGCATGGAGCGCCCGCTCGCGCGAACCTTCCAGAGCAGCAACACCCAGTCCCTGAAGGATGGAGTGCAGGCCAAACGGCTCTCGGCGGCTTTGGAGAGGCGCACCGACGTGCTGGTAGGGGTGTCTACGGCTGTGGTGCTGGTCGTGGGTGGCACCCGGGTGGTCGACGGTGCGATGACCCCGGGAGACTTGGTGATCTTCCTGACCTACCTCAAGACAGCGATGAAGCCGCTGCGCGACCTTGCCAAGTACGTCGGCCGCATCGCGCGTGCGACGGCCTCCGGGGAGCGGGTCGCTGACCTGCTTGACATTTCCCCGGACATCACGAGCCCCGCCCGGCCGGTCGGCATACCGCACGTCCGTGGCGGTCTGGAGTGGCTGCACGTCGATGCTCACTACGCAGACGCCGTGCCGGTGCTGAGTGACATCACCCTGCGTATTGCTCCCGGCGAACGGGTCGCGTTGGTCGGCCCTTCAGGTTCGGGCAAGTCGACCCTCGCCTCACTCCTGATGCGGCTCAGTGACCCTTCGCGTGGCGTCATCCGGTTGGACGGAGTGGATCTGCGTGATCTGGATCTTTCCTTGCTTCGCAAGACGATTGCCGTCGTGCTTCAGGACTCGGTGCTGTTCAGCGGGACTCTCGCGGAGAACATTCGGCACGGCAACCCGGAGGCCACCGACGAGCAGGTCCGCCAGGCCGCGCGTTTGGCCCGCGCCGAGGACTTCATCCTCGCCCAGGCGCACGGTTACGACACGGTGGTGGGGGAGCGTGGATCGACGTTGTCTGGTGGGCAGCGTCAGCGCATCGCCATCGCCAGGGCCTTCGTGCGGGACGCCACCGTGGTGGTGCTGGACGAGGCCACTGCTGGTATCGACGACGACAACGCGGCTCAGGTGCTGGAGGCTATCGATGAACTGTCGAAGGGCCGGACCACCATCATGGTCACTCACGACGAAGCGACTGCCAGGTCGTGCGACCGGATCGTGTGGATCGAGGCGGGCCAGATCCGGTTCGACGTGCCCGGCGACGCCGACTTTCCGCTGGGCCAAACCTGGCAGCGCTACACCTCGACCCACGAGGACGCTGACCGGTGACCGCGGGGATCGTGACCAAGGTCGAGCTCGGGACGCGCACCGGGCCCATTGACCTCCTTCTCAACGAACACTGGTTGACCGAACTGGTCGGACATCCGGTGCAGGCCCGGAGGATCCGTCACAAACCGGGGGTAGGGGCGGTGGCTTCCTACGGTGCGACGTCCGGAGCAGCGCGCGGCTGGGTCCAGCTGGTCCAGCACTCTGCGCAGGACAAAGTCGAGAACGCCGAACGCAGGGCCGCTGACCGGGACCGCACGGTCACGGTGCGGTCACTCCCTCGCGGGTGGACAGCGGTGCATGGCGAGGTGGCGACCGACCCACGGTTGCACCGGGCTCTGGACCAGCTCCCTACCGAGCTGGTCGACGGGCTGCGCGAGGCCGGGGAGGTGCGCCTGCTCCGTTACAACCCGCACCGCCGGCTGGTGCTGCGCTGGGCAGAGACGGTGCTGCGCGTCACCGTCGACCGACAAACCACCGCCGTGGCGGGCGCTCGTGCCCTGGCCAATGCAGGGATCTGCGTCTCTCAACCCGTCCGAATGCCGGGTTTGACTGCCGGCAGACGAGTCACCGCCTGGCCATGGGTTGCCGGCGTCGACCTGTTGGCTGGGCCTGACCCCCAGGGCGCGCTCGCCGCCGGTGACGTGTTGGCGCGGTGGCACGCAAGGCCCGTCAGCGAAGCGCCAGCCGCGCTGCGATGCCTTTCCCCGAAAGCCGGCCTGCGAGGCACCCTTGCAGAGCTGGCTGTGCTGGACCCGCCGCTGGCCGTTCGGGTGCGTCCTGTCGCCGCTGATCTGCTGGCTCGGATCACACGGGAGTGTGCCGAGAAGCCACGACGATGGTCCCATGGTGACTTTTCAGCCGACCAGCTCATCAGGCCCCCCGGTGGTGGGGCACAGGTCATCGATCTCGATCGATCCACGCTGGCGCCGGTGGGCTTTGACCTCGGCTCGTTCTGCGCCGTCGAACGGTTGCGCCGCCACCAAGGGTCGCCGGCCGCCGATCTCTCCGACAGCTTTCTGCGGGGGTATGCGGTTGCCGGGGGGGCTCTGCCCGCCCCGGAGTCTCTGCGCGACTGGACGGCATACGGGTTGCTGACCCGGCTTACCGAGCCCATGAGGCAGGCGAGGCCGGAGTGGCGAGTCGGGATATCGCAACGATGGGTCGACGTGCAGAAGGTGTTAGCGACATGACCTGCCCGGTGCCGGGGGTCGTCGAGTCACGGGGAACGCGTGTCGCAGTCGGGCGGGCCTGGCCCACGACCAGGGGCGGGCTGCGGTTCGAGGGGGCCGACGACGCGGGGCGGGTCCGGGCCGGCACGATCACGCTCGGGGCCGTCCCGAAGGTGAGGTTGCTGGGCCACGGGGAGGATCCCAAGTTGCCAGACCTGCCGGCAGCGATGGCCGGCGGTGAGTTGGTCGTCCATCGGTACGGCAAGCGCGCCGTCGTGAGGAAGAGCGAAGAGTACGTCAAGGTTGTGCGCGCTGGGGATGCGTCGGCGCTCGCGGAGTCGGCTGAGGCCGGCCGGCGGAGGGCTCTTCAGGCGGGGCTGCTGGCACCGGAGGTGTTGGAGGCTGCCTCGGGTCGGCTTTCGACCAGCCCGGTCCCTGGCGCGGCCTTTCACTCTGCGGCCCGGACGGCTACCGCGCAACAATGGGAAACTTGGTGGGGGCAATGGGCCGACCGGTGGCCCCACTTCGTCGTGGCCGATGACAGCGGGCTGGCGAGTTTCAGCGCCGCGGATGAGGTCGCGGTCATCAACGCGGCGGTGGGGCGTGCTCTCGCATGGAGCGCCCTGCCCGACCGCACCGGCCGAGGGCGCCGATGGACCGCGGAGGTATGCCGTGCCCTGGGCCGGGTCAGAACGCCGCAGCTCGGGGTGGTGCACCGTGACCTGCACGACAAGCAGTTGCTGGCCGGTCCCCACGGCATCGGGGTGCTGGACTTCGACACTGTCTGCTTGGCTGAACCCGCCCTTGATCTGGCCAACCTCCTCGTCCACGCCCAGTGGCGAGCCATCCAGGGTGTGTGGAGTCGCGAGCAGGCCATCGTGGCGTGCTCGGCGATCTCGCGGGTGAGGCGGGCCTTGGCTGTGCCCGAGGACCGATGCGTCGCCTACGCTCACGGCACATCGTTGCGTCTGGCCGCTCTTTACGCTTTCCGACCACGGTGGGGCGCGGTCGCGATCTCGTGGTGGGAGCAGCAGATGAGAGAACTCTCATAGAGATCTCACACCTCTGTCATCTCGGATCGAGAGACTCAAGGTATGAGAACCGTTGTTTCCGCTCTTGTGCTCGTCCTGATTGGGCTCTCCAGCGTGTGGCTGTGGAACGAGAGCACCCAGCCGGGGGAGGAGGCGATGGAGGGTATCGTCCTGGCCGAAGAACCGGCTCAGACTGCCGACAACGCCCAGCACTCGGCCAGCGCAACCGGCTCCGGCGTCGAGGGCTCAACTGCGCAACAGCTCAGGGTGCAGGGAGCGACCGGAGATGTCCTCGGGGCCCTGGGCCGGAGCATCGCGAGCCAATATGCGGGAATCGGCGAAGTGGCGGTGGACCGCGCTGCCGAGGCGGCCGAGGTAGAGGCGACCCGTAGGGCTGAGGCGGAGGCCGAAGTGCAGGCGGAGGCAGAGCGTGGACCGGCTCGCACCGGATCCTCGGGATCGGGCGGTCCTTCCTCCGGCTCGGATGGAGCCAGCCCACAACCGGTTTCTCCCCCACCCGTGCAGCTCGATGACGACGCTGACACCAACGACGCTGACACCAACGACGATGACGACGACGACGATGGTGACGACGACAACGATGACGACGACGATGATGGTGACGACAACGACGACGACGATGATGGTGACGACTGAGCCCAACGGCCTGACTGGGTCGTAGGGCGCAGACGGCGCGTACGACATACGGTCGTGCGATGGACACCACCACGTTGGTCAGTGAGCTGCTCTCGGCCCGCATCTGGATCGCCTTCGACGTCGACGACCACGGCCATGTGTTAGCTGGCCACGACGAGCTGGGCTCGGTTCAGCTGGTCGAGATCGAGCCGGACGGCTCCTGGACGACGCTCACCGATCTGCCCAGCAAGTGCTCGGGGCGCTACATCCCCGGCCAGCGCGCCATTGTCGTCCAGCACGACCAGGGGGGTGATGAGAAGGTGCAGCTCTCCCGCCTCGACCTCGACCCACTCCCCGCCGAGCCGGTCGGGCTGGAAGGACTCACCACGGTGATCCACGACCCCGCCCATATGCACGACCTGCGCGACATCACCGAGCAGACGTTGCTCTACTCCACGAACCGTCGCAACGACGTCGACATGGACGTGGTCGCGCGCGACCTCGCCACAGGGGAGGAGCGCGTGCTGCACGACGGCGGCGGTTATGTCGTGGGCGCCGCCGTGGACCACGCTCAGCGTGACCTTGCGGTGCTCCGCCTGAGCCTCCAGCCGAACTCGACCGTGCTCGACCTGGTCTCCTCCGGCACCTCCAGCCCGTGGACCGATCCCGACGAGCTGGCGCTGCACGAAGGGCCTAGCTGGTCGGCCGACGACTCCTCGCTCATCCTGGCCAGCAACCACGACCGTGAGTTCGCGGCCGTGCAAAGCCTGACCCGCGACGGGGTCTGGCAGGTGCTGGTGAGTGACGACGAGCATGACCTGAGCTGCTGGGTCAGCCCGGACTCCTCCGCGATGGTGGTCGGCACCCTGACCGACGGGGCCTGGTCATTAAGCGTCCACGACGCCAGCGGCACCCTCCGCGCCGACGTGGACCTGCCCGACCTCGCCGCCCTCTCGGTCCGTTGGTCGCCGGACTCCAGCCGTGTCGTGGTCTCGGGCACGTCACCGGTCGAGCCGGGAGTCGTCTCCCTGGTCGACGCCCGGAGCGGCGCCACGGAGGTGCTGGTCTCCGCCGCCGAGGGCCTCGACCCCTCGGTCCGTTCCCAGCTGGTCGAGCCGAGCACGCACTGCATACCGGCTCGGGACGGCGAGCAGATCCCGTGCTTCCGCTATGCCGCGCCGGACGCGGGCCACCCCGACGGAGCCAGCGTCGTGGTCATCCACGGCGGACCCGAAGGTGCGTCGTCCCGCAGCTGGTTGCCCATCGTCCAAGCCCTCGCCGCATCGGGACTGACCGTGCTGGTGCCCAACGTGCGCGGATCGACCGGCTACGGGAAGCGCTGGTACTCCCTCGACGACGTCGAGCTTCGTCTGGAGTCGGTGGCCGACCTCGCCGACCTGCACGCCTGGCTGCCGACCCAGGGCCTGGACCCCGACCGATCGGCACTGTGGGGAGGGTCCTACGGCGGCTACATGGTGCTGGCCGGGGTGTCCATGCAGCCCGACCTGTGGGCTGCGGGGGTCGACATCGTCGGGATGAGCTCGCTGGTCACCTTCATGGAGAACACCTCGCCCTACCGCCGGGCCTACCGTGAGCGTGAGTACGGATCGTTGGAGCATCACCGCGCGCTGCTGGAGCGGGCCTCACCCATCACCTACCTGCAGCAGATGAAGGCGCCTCTCTTCGTGATCCACGGGGCCAACGACCCCCGGGTCCCGCTGAGTGAGGCCCACCAGATCGCCCGGGCGCTGGAGGATAACGGCGTGCCCTGCGAGCTGAGGGTCTACGAGGACGAAGGGCACGGCCTGGCCAAGCGGGTCAACAAGATCGACGCCTATCCCGCGGCCATCGAGTTCGTTCACCGATACTTGTCCTAACGCGAGACGCAGCCCTCACCCGCACCCATCCTCGAGGCCTGCCCGAGTCGCGAGGGAGGTCCGATGACGATCGTCGATCAGGGCGTGCTGGCCGTTGGCCTGCTCCTCTTGGCGTCGGTCGCGGCGGCCCGACTCTCGGAGCGTCTCCGGTTGCCGGCGCTCGTCCTCTTCCTCCTCCTGGGGATGCTTGCGGGCTCCGACGGGCCTGGTGGGATCGTGTTCGACTCCCTCGAGTCGGCGCAGACCGTGGGGACGGTGGCCCTCGTGCTCATCCTGTTCGCCGGAGGCCTGGACACCGAGTGGGCTACCGTCCGGCCGGTGCTGGCCCCGGGGCTCCTGCTGTCGACCGTGGGGGTCCTCATCACCGCCCTTATCGTCGGCACAGCCGCGTGGTGGCTGCTCGGGTCGTTCTCCGGTTTCCAGATCGGTCAGGAGGGGCTGACGTGGACCGAGGGCCTGCTGCTGGGGGCGATCGTCGCCTCGACCGATGCCGCTGCCATCTTTCCGCTGTTCCGCGGGGGTGGCCCCATGCCCAAGCCCAGGATCCGGGCGTTGCTGGAGCTCGAGGCGGGCAGCAACGACCCTATGGCCGTCATCCTCACCACCACGCTGATCGGTCTCTTGCTCACGCCTTCCGACGGGCCCGGGGGCGCCGTCCTGGACCTGGGGGTGGGCCTGGCTCTCGGAGTGGTGGTCGGGGTGGGTATGGGACTGCTCGCGGCAGCGACCATCGAGCGGATCGCCCTCAACGCCTCCGGCCTCTACCCGGCTCTCGCGCTGGCGTTCGGCCTCTCGACCTACGGCCTGACCGAGCTGCTCACTGGCAACGGCTTCCTCGCCGTATACGTCTGTGCCGTCTTGATCGGCAACCGGGTGACCACCAACCACCAGCTGATCGTGCAGGTCAACGACGCCGTGGCCTGGGTCGCGCAGATTGCGATGTTCCTGGTGATGGGCCTCCTCGTCTTTCCCTCCCAGCTGCTCCAGGTCGCTCCGGCCGCTATCGCGCTCGCGGGGGTGCTGATCTTCGTCGCTCGACCGGTCAGCGTCGTCAGTTGTCTGAAGCCGTTCGGCTACACCCGGCCCGAGATGACCTACGTCGCGTGGTCCGGGCTCAAAGGCGCGGTCCCGATCGTGTTGGCCACCTTCCCGGCGACGCTCGGGGTGGAAGCGGCCAGCGAGCTCTTCAGTGTGGTCTTCTTCGTGGTCCTGGTGTCGGTCCTGGTCCAGGGGTGGAGTCAGATCGCCGTCGGACGGCGTCTCGGGGTCCTCACGCAGGACTGAGTCCGCTCCGTCGGTCTCACATGCGCGCACGTAGTTTGGAACGCCCAGCGTGGGTAGGCTCCTGCGCAGCACCTACCCCCTGAAGGAGCCTTCGGTATGCCGGTGAACCTGCGTGGTCGCAGCCTGTTGTCGCTGCGACACCACAGCCCCGCCGAGATCCACTACCTGGTGGACCTCGCCCGTGAGCTCAAGCGCGCGAAGTATGCCGGCACGGAGCAGCCGCTGCTGACCAACAAGTCGGTGGCGCTGATCTTCGAGAAGACCTCGACCCGCACCCGGTGTGCCTTCGAGGTCGCTGCCGCCGACCAGGGCGCCAGCACGACCTACCTGGACCCGGTCTCCACCCAGATCGGTCACAAGGAGTCGATCGCCGATACGGCGCGTGTGCTCGGCCGGATGTACGACGCGATCCAGTACCGCGGCTCCTCCCAGGACCTCGTCCACACGCTGTCGTCGTATGCCGGGGTGCCGGTCTACAACGGCCTCACCGACGACTGGCATCCCACCCAGATGTTGGCCGACGTGCTCACGATGACCGAGCACACCGCCAAGCCGTTGACCGACGTGGCCTACGCCTACCTGGGCGACGCCCGCAACAACACCGGCAACTCCCTGCTGCTGATCGGGGCCAAGCTCGGGATGGACGTGCGCATCGCGGCGCCGACCACGCCGCAGCTGCAGCCCACCGCCGAGCTGGTCGCCCAGTGTCGTGAGATCGCCGAGCAGACCGGCGCCCGGATCACCATCACCGACGATCCGCACGAGGCGGTCGCGGGGGTCGACTTCGTGCATACCGATATCTGGGTGTCGATGGGCGAGCCGGTCGTGGCCTGGGGAGAGCGGATCGACGCGCTGCTGCCCTACCAGGTCAACGCGGCGCTGATGCAGGGGACCGGCAACCCCAAGGCGCGTTTCATGCACTGTCTGCCGGCGTTCCACAACACCGAGACCGCCATCGGGCACAGCCTGGTGCAGCAGTACCCGCATCTCTCGGGGGGCCTGGAGGTCACCGACGAGGTGTTCGAGTCCGCCGACAGCATCGTCTTCGACCAGGCAGAGAACCGGCTGCACACGATCAAGGCGCTGATGGTGGCCACTCTGGCCTGAGGGCACGGTGCCATCCACACAGTCGTGAGGCACTGCGATGATGGGTCGGTGAGTGCCACCCGTGTCCAACCCACCGCAGCGACCCTGCGCGACCCCGCCTACTTCGTCGCGCCCAATGCCGTTCGGTACTGGGCACTGCGGGAGCTGATCGGTGGAGTGATCGAGTGGCTGGTGCTCTTCGTGGTCTACAGCTTCGTCATCCCCGACTCCTGGAAGGTGTGGGCCGGACCCCTGGCGGTCCTGATGGTGATCATGACGATTCTGCAGGTGTCGGTGGTGCCGCTGTGGCGCTACCGCGTGCACCGGTGGGAGGTCACCTCCACCGCGATCTACACGAGGTCCGGCTGGCTGAACCGTGAGCAACGGATCGCGCCGCTCTCACGCGTGCAGACCGTCGACTCCCAGCGCGGCCCGCTCATGCGCTTCTTCGGGTTGGCCTCGATCACGGTGACCACGGCCTCAGCCGCCGGACCGATCAGCATCGAGTGTCTGGACTCGGAGGTCGCCGAGCGCGTGGTGGCGGACCTGACCGAGATCACCAGCCGCACCGAGGGCGACGCCACGTGAGCGACCAGCGCCCCGATGCGCTGCCACCGGACCAGCCGCTCTCCGACTCGGCCTACGACCGGGCACCCCAAGGCCCCGCCTACGACCTGCCCCCGCCGCCGGTGTCCGCGATCAACGACTGGCAGCGGCTCAGCCCCCGGGTGATCGTGCTCTATCCCATCAGCAGTGTCGGCCAGCTCATCATCCCGTTCGCCATCGTCCTCTTCGGGCTCGGACGCAGTGGTGACGGTCGTGGGGTGATGACCAACGCGGGGGTCATCGCCGTGGGCGGAGTCATCGCCGCAGTCGTCGGCCTCGTGCCCTGGTTCACGATTCGGTATCGCATCACAGCGACCCAGCTGCAGGTCCGACGCGGGGTTCTCAACCGCAAGATTCTGACCGCTCCGCTGGACCGGGTGCGCAGCGTGGATCTGGAGGCAGGGCCGATCCACCGCATCCTGGGGCTGTCCAAGGTCTCGATCGGCACTGGCGTCGACTCCAACCGGATCGATCTCAACGCGCTGTCGGTGCCTCAGGCGGGCCAACTGCAGGACTATCTCCTCGCCCGCAAACACGCTGCTGCGGGCCCCGGTTCCGCTCAGGATCCGGCCTCCGCGGGCGTCGCGACCCCGTCGGGGCGGTCCGGAGGTATGCCGAGCGCCACCTCACCCGAGGACTTCCCCCCGGTCGAGCTGGCCAGGATCGACTGGTCGTGGCTGAAGTACGCGCCGTTCAGCTTGGCCAGCCTCGTGGTGGTGGCCGGCGTCGCCGGCTTCGCGTCGCAGATCATCGGCGACATCGACGTCGAGGAGCAGTTCTCCTCCGCTCAAGGACTCTGGGACTGGCTCCGGGCCCAGGCTCTGACCGTCCTGGTGGCGATCGGGGGCGTCCTCGTCGTCATCGGGTGGTTGCTGCTGTCCACCCTGACGTACGTCATCGCTTGGTGGAACCTGCGGCTGACCCGCCTCGGCGAGGGCACGTTGCGATTGGTGCGAGGCTTGATCACCACCAACTCGACCACGGTGGAGGAGTCGAAGATCCGCGGGGTCACGATGACCGAGCCTGCCTTGTTGCGACTGGTCCAGGGGGCCGAGCTGGTGACCCTGTCGACCGGAGTGGGGGACGGTGGTCAGACCAAGGTGCTGCCGCCGTGCCCGCGTGACGTCGCGGTGCGCGTGGGTCACGACATCCTGGAGGAGTCCGGACCGTTGACCGACGTGCTGCACCAGCACGGGCCTGCCGCCCGACGGCGTTGTCACATTCGTACCCAGTGGGCCACCCTTTTCTTCACCGGTGTGGCGGTGGCGTCCGTGGTCTTCGCCGGCCTTCCTGCATGGCTGCCCGTGGCCGTCCTCGTCGGCTACGGGCTGCTCGCCGTGGGGTTCGCCGAAGCGGCCTACCGCAATCTCGGGCACGGGTTGACGGACCAGCACGTCATGAGCGGCCACGGGACGCTCGGCCGCCGGCGAGAGGTGCTGGAGCGGGCTGGAGTGATCGGGTGGGTCATCCGGCAGACCTACTTCCAACGGCGGGTGGGGCTGGCCACCCTGGTGGCGACGACGGCGGCAGGACCGGAGTCGGTGCGTATCCACGACATACCCCTGGACGAAGCACTGGCCGTGGCCAACGAGGCCACTCCGGAGACTTTCGCTCAGTTCGTGTAGCGCGGTCGCTCAGGTCCAGAAGTCGAACCACATGCGCCACTGCCACTCCTCGCGGGGGATCACCTGCGCCGTGTGCACCGGGTAATACCAGATGAACAAGCAGACCGCTCCCACCGTGTAGGCCACCACGGCGATCGCTCCCCAGCGGCGACGCGTCGGAGAGGAGTGGGTGTTGCCGAGTACCAACGCCATGCAGGTGATCACGATCATCACCAGCCACGGCACGAACGCGACCGCGTAGAAGGAGTACACGGTGCGCGTCTGGTAGAGGAACCACGGCAACCACCCGGCCACCAGCCCGGACAGCGCCGCACCGGCTCGCCAGTCACGACCGAAGAGCCAGACGAAGACCACGACCAGAAGCCCGGCGGTCGCTCCCCACCACAGGAACAGGTTGCCCAGCGACGCGATGTAGCTGACGCACTCGGTGCTGGTGCAACCGGAGTCACCGCGCTGGAGGAACTCGGAGTAGAACAATGTCGGCCGACCCTGCACCAGCCACGACCAAGGGTTGGAGGACCACGCGTGCTCGTTGGCCAGTCCGACATGGAAAGCCATGATCTCTTCGTGGTAGCTCCACAGGGAGCGGAGCGGATCGGGCACGTAGATCTCCCAGCTCGAAGCGGGGTGCTCGGCTGCCCAGTTGCGCTTGTAGCCGCCGTCGGTCACGAACCAACCTCCCCACGTGGCCAGATAGGTCAAGAACGCGACCGGCACCATGGCGATGAACGCCGGTACGCCGTCCCGCACGACCCCGGCGCTGAGCCATCGCCGGGCGCCCACGGTCCGCCGCGCACCGATATCCCACAGCACGGTCATCAAGCCGAAGGTGGCCAGGAAGAAGAGGCCGGACCACTTCGTGCCGACGGCCAGACCGAGACTGACCCCCGCCGCGACCCGCCACCATCGCGTCCCTAGGGACGGCCCCCACCGCATCACCGAACGAGCCTGATCCGAGAGATCGGCAACGCGGTCGGCAAGCATGGTGCGCCCGGCGGCTCGGTCTCGGATCAACGCCCAGAAGGCCACCAGCACCCAGAACATGACGAAGACGTCGAGCAATCCCGTGCGGGAATGCACGAAGTGGTGTCCGTCCGCGGCCAACAGCACCGAGGCCACGGTGGCCAGCAGAGCGCTATGCCACATATGCCAGACGATCCGCCCGAGCAAGAGGATGGACATCGTGCCCACGACCGCGGCCGCGAAGCGCCACCCGAAAGACGAGTCCACGCCGAACAGCCATTCGCCCAGGCCCAGCATCCACTTGCCCAAGGGGGGATGGACGACGAGGTCAGGGCTTGCGGCGAAGATGTCGGCGTTCCCCGTGGTGAACAGGGCGTCGGGATATTCCAGGCTGGGTCGGATGTCCCGCTCGTAGCCGAACTGCACGAGGGACCAACCCTGCTTGACGTAGTACGTCTCGTCGAACACCAGCTCGCGGGGATGTCCCAGACGGAAGAAGCGGACGGCGCCGCCGACCAGCATCACCAGCAGCGGGCCCCACCAGGCCCAACGGGCCTGTCTTGGACTCACGGGCGGCCCCAGCAGCTGCCGTCGCACGGTGTGCCGACGAGAGCGGGACTCGGAGTCCACTACCGGTGTCGCCTCGTCGATCACGTGGTCATCGTAGGCAACCACTCTGCCCAGCGGCTGAGCGTGGCCTGTACCATCGGCAAGTGGCCACCTCAACCGTAACCAGCGGTGCTCCCACGAAGACCAGCAGCATTTTGCTGAAGTCCTTGATGGCAATCACCGGGCTGGTGTTCGTGGGATTCATCCTCGCGCATATGTACGGCAACTTGATGATCTTCGCCGGTGAAGAGGCGTTCAACGACTACGCCGAGCACCTGCGGACCATCGGCACCCCGATGCTGCCGGAGAAGGGCGTGCTCTGGATCCTGCGGATCGTGCTGATCCTGTCCCTAGTGGGTCACGCCTACGCAGCCTTCGCCCTGTGGTCCCGCGCCGGCAACGCTCGCAAGACGCGGTATGCCGTGGTGGCCAAGGCCGCGCGGACGATGTGGGTCTCGCGGGCGATGCGATGGGGCGGTGTGGCGTTGCTGCTCTTCCTGGTCTTCCACATCCTGCACTTCACCACCAACACCATCCAGGTCAACGGCGACTTCGACACCCCCGCGGGACGTCTGGTCTCCAGCTTCGAGGTGTGGTGGGCCGTGCTCATCTACCTCGTAGCCGTGGTGGCACTGGGCATGCACCTGCTGCACGGGGTGTGGGCCGCTGGTATGACCCTGGGGCTGAACACCAGTCCGGCCGCCGCCGAGCGACTGCGGATCTCGGCCGTAGCAGTGGCTGCGGTCACGGTCGTCGGTTTCCTGCTGCCGCCGTTCTCGATCCTGTTCGGCATCATTCCCTGATGCCTCAGGGGCCGACTAATTCACGCTGGGGGACGACCTACTCATCCCACTTACGCAGGAGGACGCGATGACGGACACACTCGACACGCTGACGGAGACCGAGGCGCCGCGCACGGACACCCACGAGGACTACTACCGCGACGGCGACCCGCTGGTCGACGGTGCCGCACCTCACGGGCCCATCGGCGAACGCTGGTCGCAGCGCAAGTTCGAGGCCAAGCTCGTCAACCCGGCCAACCGTCGCAAGCTGAGCGTCATCATCGTCGGCACCGGCCTGGCCGGGGCGTCGGCCGGAGCGACGCTGGGCGAGGCCGGCTACCACGTCAAGAGCTTCTGCTACCAGGACAGCCCCCGTCGTGCGCACTCCATCGCCGCGCAAGGGGGCATCAACGCCGCGAAGAACTACAAGGGTGACGGTGACTCGACCTACCGGTTGTTCTACGACACGGTCAAGGGTGGGGACTACCGCTCGCGGGAGTCCAACGTCTACCGCTTGGCTGAGGTCAGCGCCGACATCATCGACCAGTGTGTGGCCCAGGGCGTCCCGTTTGCCCGGGAGTACGGCGGCATGCTGGACAACCGGTCCTTTGGTGGCGTGCAAGTCTCGCGGACCTTCTACGCCCGCGGGCAGACCGGGCAGCAGCTGCTGATCGGCGCCTATCAGGCGCTGGAACGGCAGATCGCGGCCGGTTCGGTGGAGATGTACAAACGGCACGAGATGCTCGAGTTGATCGTCGTCAACGGAGTGGCCCGCGGCATCATCGCCCGCGACATGGTGACCGGCGAGATCGAGACGCACCTGGCCGACACGGTGGTGCTCGCCACCGGCGGATACGGCAACGTCTTCTACCTGTCGACCAACGCAATGGGGTGCAACGTCACGGCGACCTGGCGGGCGCACCGCAAGGGTGCCTACTTCGCGAATCCCTGCTACACGCAGATCCACCCCACCTGCATCCCTGTCTCAGGGGAGTACCAGTCGAAGCTCACCCTGATGAGCGAGTCGCTGCGCAACGACGGCCGGATCTGGGTGCCCAAAAGCGCTGACGACTGCGACACCCCGGCTACCGACATCGCCGAGGATGACCGCGACTACTACCTGGAGCGGATCTACCCCGCCTTCGGCAACCTCGTGCCCCGAGACATCGCCTCCCGCGCGGCTAAGAACGTCTGTGACGAAGGCCGCGGAGTCGGTGGCGGAGGGCTGGGGGTCTACCTCGACTTCTCCGACGCCATCGAGCGGTTGGGACGCTCGGCTGTGGAGTCGAAGTACGGCAACTTGTTCGACATGTACCAGCAGATCACCGGGGAGAACCCCTACGAAACGCCGATGCGGATCTACCCCGCCGTGCACTACACGATGGGCGGCCTGTGGGTCGACTACGACCTGCAGTCCAACATCCCGGGCCTCTTCGTGGCCGGCGAAGCGAACTTCTCCGACCACGGAGCGAACCGCCTTGGGGCCTCGGCATTGATGCAGGGGCTGGCCGACGGATACTTCGTGCTGCCGAACACGATCCGCGACTACCTGGCGGACGGGCCGTATCCCAAGATCGAGCCCAACGACCCCGCCGTGGTGGAGGCCGAGCAGTCCGTGCGCGAACGCATCGACCACTTCCTGACCATCAACGGCACCAAGAGCGTCGACACGTATCACAAGGCCCTCGGCAAGATCATGTGGGACAAGTGCGGCATGGAGCGCACCGAGGAGGGGCTCACCGAAGCCATCGCGGAGATCCGTGAGCTGCGGGAGGACTTCTGGAAGAACGTGCGGGTGCTCGGCTCGTCCGACACGATGAACCAGTCGCTGGAGAAGGCAGGCCGGGTGGCGGACTTCTTGGAGCTCGGTGAGCTGATGTGCGTGGACGCGTTGCACCGCAACGAGTCCTGCGGAGGACACTTCCGGGCGGAGTCACAGTCCGATGAGGGTGAGGCCGTGCGTAAGGACGATGAGTTCGCGTACGTCGCCGCATGGGAAAGCGCCGGAGACGGGCCTCACGTGCTGCACAAAGAGAACCTCGAGTACGAGTTCGTCGAGATGAAGCAACGGAGTTACAAGTGAAGATCAGTCTGAAGATTTGGCGTCAGGACCGGCCGGAGAACAAGGGCGGGCTGACCGACTACCTGTTGGACGACGTGTCCGAGGACATGTCGTTCCTCGAGATGCTGGACGTCCTCAACGAGCAGCTGATCGCCGACGGTGAGGAGCCGGTGGCTTTCGACCACGACTGTCGCGAGGGTATCTGCGGCTCGTGCGGCGTGGTCATCAACGGTGAGGCTCACGGGCCAGAACGGACCACGACCTGCCAGCTACACATGCGCTCCTTCAACGACGGCGACCAGATCGTCATCGAGCCATGGCGCGCCGAGGGCTTCCCGGTGGTCAAGGACCTCGTGGTCGACCGCAGCGCCTTCGACCGGATCGTGCAGGCGGGCGGGTTCATCTCCGCCAACACCGGCGCAGCTCCGGACGCCCACGCCACCTTGGTGCCGAAAGACGACGCCGACCGGGCCTTTATGGGCGCCGAGTGCATCGGCTGTGGCGCCTGTGTGGCGGCGTGCCCCAACGCCTCTGGCATGTTGTTCATGGGGGCCAAGATCACCCACCTCGGGAGTTTGCCGCAGGGGCAGCCCGAGCGTGACGCCCGTGTGGTGGCCATGACCGAGCAGCACGACGCCGAGGGATTCGGTGGCTGCACCAACATCGGCGCCTGCTCCACCGCGTGCCCCAAGGGGATCCCGCTCGATGTCATCTCGCAGATGAACCGCGACCGTCAACGGGCGGCGTTGCGCTCCAACGACTGAGGCCCGCCCTCCGGGCCCCAGCGAGACCGCATACCCGACGTCGGTCCCGCAGTTCGGACGCACCGAAACCGGCATAGCGTGCCGCGACCAGGGACGATGTGATCGGGCGCCCGCCATTGCCGGTCTGGGTGATCGCCCGAGGAGGAGTGGGGCTCAGGGCATGGGCAACTAGGGTGACGTCATGCCTGGAGTTCTCGTGCTTGCTGCCACGCCCATTGGGGACAGCAGGGATGCCTCTCCGAGGTTGCTCGAGGAACTGCGCACCGCGCCCATCATCGCCGCCGAGGACACCCGTCGGCTGCGCAAGCTCTGCGATCGGCTTGGGGTCAGCACCACCGGCCGAGTCCTCAGCTATCACGAGCACAATGAGGCCTCCCGCACCCCCGATCTGATCGCGTCGATGAACGACGGCGAGCAAGTGCTGTTGGTCACCGACGCCGGGATGCCGTCGGTTTCGGACCCGGGGTACCGACTGGTCAGCGAGGCCGTGAGCCACGGCATACCCGTGACGTGTGTGCCCGGCCCCAGCGCGGTCCTGATGGCGCTGGCAGTCTCCGGGCTCCCGGTGGAGCGGTTCTGCTTCGAGGGGTTCCTGCCACGCAAGTCCGGACAGCGGGAGCGGATGATCGCGGACCTCGCTGAGGAAAAGCGGACCATGGTCTTCTTCGAGGCCCCGCACCGGCTCGCGACGATGCTGGCCGCCCTCGCCCACGGGCTTGGCCAGGATCGACCTGCTGCCGTATGCCGAGAGCTCACCAAGACCTACGAAGAGGTCAAGCGAGGCGGACTCGGCGAACTCGCGGAATGGGCGACCGAGGGGGTCCGGGGGGAGATCACGATCGTGGTGGCGGGC
>JBARVW010000083.1:0-34617 GCA_049646465.1 Ornithinimicrobium sp. | reverse complement strand
CTAGTCCGGCCCGACCGGCGCTCCGGCGTCAGTGCTGCACGGTCGTAGCGCCCTTGGACCATCGTCGCTGACCGATCCCGGTCGGCTGGTAGTCGTACTGCGCTGCACCGCCGACGGATCCGAGGACATCTGCCTTGTGGCGCACCACATCCTCCACGACGGCGAGGGCGGGGGGATAGATGTCGAGTGGTTCACGCAGAGTGGGGTCGGTCAGGACCTCACGCAGCTTGGTGTAGTACGCGGTCTTCATGTCTGCCGAGATGTTCACCTTGGCGATGCCGAGCCTGACGGCCCGCGAGACCTGCTCGTCAACGGCTCCGGACCCCCCATGCAGCACCAGCGGGATCCCGACCGTCTCGTTGATCTGCGCGATCAGATCGAGCTTGAGCTCTGGCACGAAGCCGGCGGGATAGACCCCGTGGGCAGTTCCCACGGCGACGGCCAGCAGGTCCACGCCGGTCCGCTGCACGAACTCCTCAGCCTGAGCGGGAGTGGCGAAGACGAAGTCCTGCATCTCTTCGAGCGAGCGCGGATCGCGCGGACCGATCGTGCCGATCTCTCCCTCCACCGATACGTCGACGCGATGTGACATCTCGACGACGGCACGCGTGATCGCCACATTGTCTTCGAAGGGCAGCAACGAACCGTCGATCATGACCGAGGTGAAGTCATGCCGGAGCGCATACGCTGCCTGCTCGACCGTGGCGCCATGATCGAGCTGGACAGCCACCGGGACCGAGGATGAAACGGCCAAGGCGAACACCGACCCGAGGAACTGGTCGCCGACAAACTCCCAGTCATCGGGGTGCACGAGGGCGATGACCGGGGACTGCACGGCCTCACTGGCCCTGAGCACCGCCGTCAGCATCCCGTAGTCACTGATGTTGTAGGCAGGCACGGCGAACCCGTGCTGGTAGGCGGGCGCAACGATGTCTTTGCCGGTGAACAGCATGAGATGGTGCCTCTCTGTGAGGGATGGAGTGTGGTTAGTTCTTGACGGCGCCGGCAGTCATCCCGCTCACGAACTGCCGTTGGAAGAACAGGAAGAGCACGAGAACGGGCAG
The DNA here is from genome assembly GCA_049646465.1 of Ornithinimicrobium sp. GTDB lineage: Bacteria > Actinomycetota > Actinomycetes > Actinomycetales > Dermatophilaceae > Ornithinicoccus. The sequence continues at coordinate 33,553 of JBARVW010000083.1, read as the reverse complement.
GGATCCCAGGACACTCATCGCCATCATTTCGCTCCACTCGAAAGAGTGTTCGCCCATGAGCAGCTGTATCCCTACGGGTACGGTGCGGTTCGACCGGTCTTGGGTCAGGGTCAGCGCAAAGAGGAACTCGTTCCACGCCACCATGAACGTGTAGGCGCCCACGGAGACGATCCCCGGCCGGGCGATGGGGACCAGGACCTGCCACAACGTGCGCAACGCGCTCCCGCCATCGACCTTGACGGCTTCGTCCAGTTCCTTCGGAAGGGTGTTGAAGTAGCCCGTCATCATCAGGACCGCGTAGGGAATGGTGGCGACCATGTAGGTGAGGATGAGCCCCCACAGGGTGTCGTAGAGCTGCAACCAGACCACCAAGCTGAAGTACGGGATCAGCAGCGTGATCGGCGGCACCGCCTGGATCGAGATGATGACGGTGTTGATGAGGCTCTTCAGCGGGAAATCGAATCGACTGAGCGCGTATCCAGCCATGATTCCGACCAGGAGCGTCAGGATCACGACCACCCCGGCGACGACGTAACTGTTGATGAAGAAGCGGACCTTGTCGGGGTCCGTGAGGATCTCCGTATAGGCACCGAGTGTGAACGTCTCGGGCAGAAACGTCGGGGGGTACTGAAAGATCTCGGTGGTGGGTTTGAAGGAGCTGAGCAGCATCCACAGCGCCGGGAAGCCCGCAAAGATCGCTCCCAACGTCATTCCGACGTAGAGGGCTACGCGCTGGGCGGTCTGGGGAGATCCGTTCTTGCGATTCATATCAGTCCCTCGCCTTCTGGTGACGCACGTAGAAAAGCGCCACGACCGCAGACACCAGGAACAGCACCACACCGCTGGCCGAGGCCATCGCGAACTCGCGTTGGGAGAACGCCAGGTTGTAGGTGAGGGTCGAGATGGTTTCAGTCGCGTTCAACGGTCCTCCCCCGGTGGCCAGGAAGATAATCGGAAACTGTTGCAAGTTCCAGATGAAGTCGAGCATCGCGACCGCGAGGATGATGGGCATCAACTGGGGGATCGTGATGTTCCAGAATCGGGCACCAAACCCGGCGCCGTCGATCTCAGCCGCTTCGTAAAGATCTTTAGGAATGCCTTGGAGGCCGGCGAGGAGGCTGATCATGATAAAGGGGTATCCCGCCCAGATGTTGATGAAGATCACGGTGCCGAGAGCAAGACTGGGATTGGCGAACCACTCGACCTTGGTGTCGATCAGGGACAGGACTTCCAGCAGGTAGTTGATGACTCCGTTGGGATTCAACAGGAGCTGCCAGAGGATGACGACGATTGAGGCCGTGAAGACCCAGGGCAGAATGTAAATGACCCGGAACAGTGCCGTCACCACGCTCGGCACCAGCGTGCTGTTGAGCATCATCGCGAAGCCCATGCCGATCAACAGGTGGAATGCGACCGAGGTGAGCGTGAAGATGGCGGTCTGACCGAGCGCCTTGCGGAAGATGTCATCGCCGAGCAGCGCCATGTAGTTGCCGAGCCCGACGAACTCGGGGTCAGGCTCGATGACCACGTTCGACAGGGTTGAGTAGACGAAGACCATGCCGATCGGCACCGCCATCATGACGATCATGACCATGAGGGTCGGAGACATGAAGCCGTATGCCGTCAGCGTCTTGCGACGTCGTTGGGACCGGACGGCGGCCTGGCGAGCCGGGTCGATCACGGGTGGTGTTTCGGTGTTCGTAGACATAGCGCCTCCATGGAGCTCTGTCGTAGGGCGAGGGCGATGGTGCCGACCTATCCCAGGGTCGGCACCATCGCGGGGGCTTATCGCACGGAGCGCTACTCCCCGTTGATCACGTCAGTCCAGTACTCCTGCAGTGAGGCCTGGGTCTCGGGGACGGTTGCCTCTCCCTGGAGCAGCCGCACCAGGTTCTCGTTGAGGTTGCGGTTCAGGTCCAAGGCCCGCGGCAGACCCTCGAGCTCGGTCACGAACTCACTGTTCTGGTAGACCTCGAACGCGAGCTCGTACAGCTCGTCGCCGTCGACGAATCCGGGCACCGACGTCGCGTTGCCTGGGAAGCCCGTCGCCTCACCGGCGAGCTCGGAGTTGACGTCCTCGCTGACCAGCCACTCGACCAACTCCCAGGCCTCCTCCTTGTGCTCGCTGTTCTCCGAGATGCCCAGGCCCCAGCTCGCACCCGCGATGCCGGAGGGATCCCCGTTCTCCGCCGGCACCGAGCCGATGGAGAAGTTGAGCTCGGGGTTGGACTCCCGGATGCCTTGCACGTGAGCAAGAGAGCCGATGAGGAACGCGTTGCGGCCAGCAGCGAACTCCTCGACTTTCTGCTGCTCCTGCTGAGTGAAGGCTCCTGGGGTGATGTAACCGGCGTCGTACTGGCCCTGCAGGAATTCGAGCCAGGAAGCGACCTCGGGCGTTTCGAAGTTGGGTTGCCGGTCCTCGAGCATGCGGTTGCCCGATGCCCACAGCCACGACTGCGAGTCGAAACCAGCGGGCGACTGCACGTTGATCGGGAGCGACCATGCGTAGACGTTGCTGTCGGAGTCCGTCACGGCATCGGCAGCGTCGTCGAATTCCGACCAGGTCGTGGGGAGTTCCTGGACGCCTGCCGCGTCAAGGAGGTCGGTGTTGTAGTACATCGGGTACGCGAAGTTCAACGCCCGGACCATGTATGTCACGCCGTCGATCTGGTCGTTGCTAACGAGCTGCTCAGGGTCGAATCCAGCGTCATCCATCAAGGCGCTCAGGTCGGTGATCGCTCCCTGCTCCTGAAGGTCGTACACGCTCGCCCCGTTGATCGCGACGATGTCCGCGAGGGTGCCGGTGGCGGCAGCGGTGGTCTGGAGGTCCACGGTGGCGGAGTAGGGGTTCGAGATCAAGTTGACCTCCACTCCCTCATGCTCCTCCTCGAAGCGATCCATGAGGCCGCGCATGACCCCCTCGCTGAGCTCGACCTCCCACCATTGACTGAAATCGAGGGTGACGGTGTCGCCGCCGGAATCGTCGTCGTCGGCAGACGAGCATCCGGCGAGCACGAGCGCGGCAGTGGTGGCGATCGCAGCGAGTCCACGGTTCATCGAGGTTCTCCTCCTTGAGATGTCGGTCTGGTCAAACGCATCCGAAGGCAATCGCCTCCGTTGGTGACCGATCCAGACTGTACACGATGTGTTTCGAAAGCAAAAGGCTTTGTTATTGATTCGAATGTCGATGCCGCACCGCGTCGCTTCAGAGTCCCAGCGCCCCGGGCAGGTCGACCTGCCTCAAGCGAGGATGAGCTCCACGCCCGTCGCTCGGATCGCGTCTTGCGTGCTGGCGGGCATGGCGTCGTCGGTAATGACGGTGTCGAATTGCGACACGTTGATGACCTTGTGCCGGTCCAAGGTGAACCACTTCGCCGAGTCGGCTAGAAGCACTCGACGCCGCGAGGCGGCGATGAGCGAGCGTTTGGATTCGGCAATGTCGAGCGAGCCCTCGACCACGTCATGGTCGGAGTCCATACCACCCGCACCGAGGAACGCCACGTGGGCTATCTCGCCCTCGAGGCCCTGCTGCCGAGGAGATCCGACGGTCGCCGCGATGTGCGGCACGAGCCGGCCACCCAGCAGGCGGACCTGGATCCCGCTGACATCCATCAGCGCCAGCGAGATGTTGACACCCGGGGTGAGGACCACGAGGTCGTTGAGACCCGGAAGGTGGCGGGCGAGCTCGAAGATGGTGGTCCCGGAGTCGAGGATGATCGTGGTGCCCTCGGAGACCAGCGAAGCGGCGACAGCGCCGATCCGCTGCTTGGCTTCGACGTTTTGACTCGCCCGAGCATCGAAGCCCATCAACGGCGTCTCCGACATGGTGACACCTCCGTGCACGCGGCGGACCCTGCCCTGACGCTCAAGCACTTCGAAGTCGGTCCGGATCGTCACCTCTGACACGTTCAGGCGATCGGCGAGCTCCCTGGTGAGGGCGGTCCCCTGCTCGAACACGGCGGTCATGATGGCCTCACGGCGTTGGGAAGCATGCACATCTGGAGGCTACACCGATGCGTAAGTAAACGAAGGTGGATCACCGTCGTTTCGACGGCTGTCGTCACCCCCAGCGCAGCGCTCCCGCGATTTCCTCCATCTCGACGGAGGTGGCCACCGGCAGACGTGTGGTGCCGGGCATTTCCTCGGCAGTGCGCCACCATCCGAGCGTGGCGCCCGCGATGGCCGCGCATCCGCGCGTTGCTGCCTCGGTGACGGTCGAGACGTCGATGGGACCGCGGCCAAGCAGCACCTTGGCGTCGCGCCAGCGGCGCGAGCGCAGACCGCCGCCGGTCAGCACGGTGACCCCCTGTGCTCCAGACACGGCCCGCACCAGCTGATCGCCGTCGTTGGCGAGCTGCACGTAGGCATCGATCAGGGTGCCCCAGCTGAGCGGGTCGTAGTGGCCCTCGACGCGGCGTCCGGCCTGCAAGGCCCTCAGATCCTCACGCGAGAAGGTGGTGGACGCGCTCGGTGGGGCAGCGCCGTCCTCGAGGGCTTGTCGCCCCCAGGTGCTCGACTCCAGGAAGGTGCGCATGGCCAGACCCGGGCGCATGCGCTCCCAGACGGCGAGCAGTGCACCATCGGGCGGCCAGAACTCGAAGCTGAGGTCGGGGTCCCGGTCCAGCGAGGTGGCGAGCTGGGCTTGGGTCACGGCGGGCTCGCGCGGGAGCGAAGCGATGATCGCTTCACCCGTGCCCATGGAGTCGGACACGTCGCCGGAGCGGACGCCGGCGCCGACGGAAGCGACCGGGTGGTCATGGCCGGCAATGACGACCGCGGCCCCCGGGGCCATTCCGAGAAGGGAGGAGAGGGGGCCAGCCGCCGGCGCGCTGAATCCCGGCGGGCGCACGGGCGCGAGCGTGACGTGTCCGAGTCCCGCCGCCTGCCAGAGGTCCATCATGTAGCGCTCGTGGATGAGGTCGTAGACGCCACTGGTGGCGGCGAGTCCGGCCTCTTGCCAGGCATGGCCGGTCAGCTGGTAGGCGAGGGCACCACAGAGACCGACGAATGTCCCCGCCGGCACCGTCTCGTCATGGGCCTGCAGGTGGCCGAGTTTGGCGACGGTGGAGGTGGTGCGGCAATGCCGGCCGGTGGCGTCGCGCAGATACGCCGAGCCCCAGCGCTGCTCGAGATCATCGATGATGTCCGCCCCGCGATCGTCATACCAGGCGGGGAAACTCACGGGAGCGAGTCCGGTGTCGGTGAGGACGGCGCCCACCTCGCCCATCGAGGTCATGCCGACGGCCGCGATCGGGCCGGAACGGAGAGCAGCGACAACGTCGTACGCCGCGGCCAGGAGGTCGAGCGTCGGGAAATCGTCGCCGTCGCTGCCGTGGTGCACGGGGGTGTCGATGGTCTCGAGCGCGACCATCTCACCGCCCGGCAGGTAGGCCGCGGCTTTGATGCGGGAGCTGCCGAAGTCCACTCCGACGACCACATGTTCGTTCACTGATCCATCCTTCGAACGTAACTAAAACAACGAATTTGGGTTTCGTTCTGTTAGGATATTGCCAGATTCACCGCGCTACAGCCCCAATTTCACCACAAACCGCAACTCGAAAGGCCAAGACGATGACACTGTGCTCCCTGCGGGAGGTCCTCGACCATGCACGCGCCGGCGGCTACGGAGTGGGCGCGTTCAACGTGACCGACGTAGAGCAGGTAGAAGCGGTGCTCAACGCGGCCGTGAAGACGAACTCGCCCGTCATCGTGCAGACCATCGCAGGAGCCTCGGCGTTCGCCTCGGACGAGCTGTACTGGGACCTGCTGCTGCGCACGGTGAGCCACTACCCGCAGATCCCCGTCGTCGCGCACTTGGACCACGGCCCGGACGCGCAGACGTGCAAGCGCGCCATCGACGCCGGCTTCTCCAGCGTGATGATCGACGGCAGCCTCGACCCCGTCACGCACAAGCCGACGAGTTTCGAGGCCAACGTGGCGGTGACCAAAGAGGTGGTGGCATACGCGCGTGAGCACGGCGTCTCGGTGGAGGCCGAGCTCGGCACGATCGGCGGCTCGAAGGACGGAGCAACCCACGCTGAGATCGTGCTGGCCGACCCTGAGGAGGCCAAGCGCTTCGTCGAGGAGACCGATGTCGACGCCCTCGCGGTCGCGATCGGCACCTCGCACGGTGCCTACAAGTTCACCAGTCCCCCGGACGGCACGGTGCTGCGGATGGACCTCATCGAGACGATCGCGTCGCTTCTCCCCGACGCCCACCTGGTGATGCACGGCTCGTCCTCCCTGCCTGCACACCTGCGCGAGATCATCAACGCCCACGGCGGCGGCCTCCCTGAGTCCTGGGGAGTCCCCGACGAGGAGAAGGCGCGCTCCACCAAGCTGGGAGTCACGAAGATCAACCAGGGCATGGACTCCCACATGGCGTATGCAGCGGCCATGCGGGTGGCGCTCGCCGCGGACCCGCTCGCCGCCGACCCCGCACCCGCCGCCAAGGCTGGCGGGGCTGCGATGTCGGAGATTATTGCCGAGCGGATGGTGCTCTTCGGCCAGGCCGGAAGGGCTGCGGACTACGTCGGCACACCAGCACGTCGGGAAACAGCCCTCAGTCGCGGCTGACTGGGCCTAGCGGCAGCGCCGGTTGACGGATCTGCGGTCATCGCCGCCTGTGGACGACATCCGCGGCTGACCGGGACAAGCTACGGGCTCCGGCTCGCTGCACGACACGGGGCCACCGGCATCATGCCGGTGCCCACGCGAGCACTATTGCGATCACCAGGTCGAGTCGCCCCGGATAACGACATCGCTGCCGCCGTCAACGAAGATGACCTGCCCGCAGAGGTGAGTGTTCTCCTCACTCACGAGCCAAGAGAGGATCCGTGCGGGGACGATCGCTTCAGCGAACCCGTTCAACGGCATCGGGACTCCGGCGCGAATCTGCTCCCGCCCCTCTTCCGTTTCGAGAAGCGGAGCGGTCATGGGGGTCACGACGACCCCCGGCGCGATGGCGTTGAGCGGTATGCCCGCTCCTGCCCACGATTCCGTGGGCGCCGTACGACGGATCCACTGCGCAAAGGCCTTCTTCGTCGAGGAGTAGATCAGGCCCCCGGTCGACGCATCCCCGGCCAGCACTTCGCCGCGAGCGAGGGCGGCGTTTTCGTCCCCTGCGGTCATCGCCGCGACCAGTTCCTCGTCCACGGGATGCAGACTCGCCATGGACGCGATCCCCACGGCGCGCGGCGCATGGGACCCCGTCAGCAGGGGACGCAAACCCGTCAGCGTGGCCACCATCCCGAAGAAATTCACCCCCACCGTCGTCACGGTCGGCGTGGCGAGTCCAGCGATGGCGAGAATCGAGTCGATGTGTCCGCCGCTGCGCTCCCCGACCTCTTCGACGAGGGATGATCTGCCCTCTGCGGTGGTGAGGTCGACACAGACGTCCGCGTCATGAATATCCACGCCGATAACCGTGTCGCCGCGACTACGCAACAGCTCGGCGGTGGCCTTTCCGATGCCGGATGCTGCTCCGGTCACAACCGCAGTTCTTGTCATGAGTACTCCTCTGTTCGTCCAGGAAGGTGCAGTCTCGCTCGTACGACGTTAGGGGCTCGCTATCACCCTGGCTAGAGGCGATTGGGGGCTCGCCCGGACGTGGGCGCGTTGTCCTTCGGCGCTGATGAGGATGAGCAACTCGGTCGGGGTGCAGGTCGGGTTGACGAACGCGTGAGGGGTGCGGGTGTCGAACTCGGCGACCTCGCCGGGGGTCAGGGTGAGGTCGTGGTCACCGAGGAAGAGGCGCAGTCGGCCGTCGAGGACGTACATCCATTCGTATCCCTGGTGGCTGCGTTGATCGGGCATGCCCGCGGGGAAATGGGCGGGAACGATGAGCTTGAAGCCCTGCAGACCGCCGGGTCGGCGGGTCGGCGGGTCAGCGGGAGCCAGGTCATCCCGTGGCGTGAGAACTGCCCGTGGCCATCGCTAAGTCGGCGGCGCGTTACCAATAGGCTGCGAATATCGCTGGCCGACCCTTGTCAGGCGTTCGAATCGCTGCCAAGACACTCGCGTCGATACCGATGGTTGGCGCTAATCCAGAGAGGTTGCCAATCAGAAGGTGGGATCAAGTATATAAAGCCCCCCCGTGAAACGGTCTGTCACGTAGACCCTCCCGTCCTTGGCTACATACAGGTCGTTGAGTTGGATAGAAGGACGCCCGGCCGGCGGGTCGGGAACGAACGAAGCCACCTCTGTGGGGCTTCGCGGGTCAGATACGTCCAACACACGTAACCCACCGCTGAAGTACGTCAGGTGGACCAAGTGGTCGGATACGAACGACCCGGGTCGCATCTCGTGCAAGTTGTGTGGCCCGAAACGACCTACCAGGTCGTTGCTGTCATTCGGAGGTACGGGCGCAGTGGACAACACGGTCGGCCGCGCGGGGTCCGAAACGTCAACGATGCGAACGTGTCGCTGGGGGCTCGCTGGCGGCGCTTTCCCTAGGGCCTCATCCACAACGAGGGCTAGACCGCGACCGGACAACGGCAAGGCCGTGTGCGTACACCCGGAGTCTTCTGTACTGAGGTCGAGATGTCCCAGCTCGCGAGGCCGCGACTCGTCGCTTAGATCCAGGACGTACACCCCACTGTCCCACCAAGCCGCGTAGCCGATGACGCCGTCGCGGAGCAGATGGTGATGGGCAGACCGCCGGCCCGAGGGCCATCCAGGTTGTTCGCCACCTTCGGCGTACATACCCTCGGGCCACCATCGGCCCACCTCTACTGGGCGCGCTGGGTCCGATAAATCGATGATCCGCAGAAACTGATCTGTGTATCCGCTGTCACTAGCACTGAGATAGGCGAACCGAGTCCCATGCCAGGTCATTCGGTGAACTCCCTTGCCGGGTGTATCGAAGAATGCGATCTGCCGAGGAGAAGAGGGTCGGGAGACGTCATATACCGCCAGACCGGCGCTCCAGTGAGTCGCCCCCGGCTGTTCTTGAGGATTACGTTCGTGATTGACAAGCATGATGCCGTCGTAGACCTGCACTTTGTGGGAGTGCGTGCCCGGCGGCGTCTCGATCTGGGCGAGTACGGTCGGTCGACGTGGGTCACGCACGTCGACGATGGAGGTGCCGACACGATCTGCACCCATATGGCCGACATAGGCAATCTTGTCATCCACGTTGACGTGCATGCAGTCCCCGTGCCCTCCCAGGTCTGTGGAGGCTAGGAGATCGAATCCTTGTGGCGATTTCATGATTCCTTCCGGTTTCGGGTCGACATCAGCGAGCAACGAGAGAGCAGGAGTCTGCGGGCAGCCGAAGCTGGACCCGGGTTCCCATGGGGAGGGAGAGCTCAGTCCCACCGCGGACCTTGAACTCTTGTCCTCCCACCTCGACGACATGGTCCAGTGCCTCGCCGAGGAAGGCTCGAGCTCGGACCACGCCTTCCATCGTGTTCGGTCCCGTATCGGTTTCTGCGCCCAGTCGAGTGATAACAACTCTTTCCGGGCGGATGGAGATGACCACTTGCGCCCCAGGGGTGTGCGGCTCCGCCGTCCGCACCCCTAGCTTGCCCAGCGGCGTTTCGACCACCACCGCATCCCCCTCGTGCCCAGAGACGGTCCCGTCGATGAAGTTAGACGTCCCGATAAACTCAGCGACAAAGCGAGTGGTGGGCCGATCGTAAATCTCCCGCGGGGTACCGACCTGTTCGATCCGACCACCGTTCATGACCGCGATGGCAGCCGACATGCTCAACGCCTCGGACTGGTCGTGGGTGACATAGACCGAGGTCACACCAATCTCACGCTGAAGTCGCTTGAGCTCAAATCGCATGTCTTCGCGCAGTTTGGCGTCCAGGTTGGACAAGGGCTCGTCAAGCAGGAGGAGCGGTGGTTCCATGACGAGCGCCCTGGCTAGGGCGAGCCTCTGCTGCTGTCCGCCGGACAGGTCTGTAGCGGGGCGCGAGGACATCGGGCTGAGACCGACGGTTTCCAAGGCAGTGCCGACGCGCTCCTTTCGTGCCTCACTCGTAAGGCGCTGTTGCCGCTTCGAGATCGCCAAGGGGAAGGCGGCGTTCTCGAACACCGTCATGTGCGGCCAAATGGCATACGACTGGAAGACCATGCCGAGTCCCCGCTGGTTTGGGCTCAGCGCGACTCCCTCGTGCGAGGAGTACAGCGTGCGCCCCTGGAGCACTATCGACCCCGAATCGGGATTCTCCAGACCGGCGATGGATCGAAGCGTGGTTGTCTTGCCACACCCGGACGGCCCCAACAAAGTGAAGAGTTGGCCCTCCTCGACCGTGAAGGACACGTGGTCAACTGCTTTGACGGGCGCCTCACCGCCCTGGGTGGTAAAGGATTTAACGAGGTCGGTGACAGTCAGCATCAGAGGGCACTCCGGGTATCGGTGTGAGGGGGCCAACGGAACGGCACAGGGCATTACGCACCGCCGGTGATGTTGAACCGGCGGGTGACCGCGTAGAACAGCCCGGCAAACACGAACATCACGACCGCCCAGACAAGACCAATGCCCGCAAGAGCGATGAGTCCTCCCCCTTGCCACAGGTCGTAGACCTGTGTGGCCACCATCTGGCTGTTGGGTCCAGCCAACAGCAACGCGATAGGCAGATCCCGGGCGGTGAGGAGGAAAATAAACAGCCACGAGGCAGCCAGTGAAGGAGCGATGAGGGGTGCCACGACGCGTCTCGCGACGGTTGCGGCGCCCGCCCCACACACCTGGGCGCTTTCCTCGAGGTCACGCTGTATTTGCACGGCTCCGGACTGTGCGTAACGTAACCCGTAGGGCAGTGACCGTGTTGCGTACGCGATAATAATCAGCCAGATGCTGGCATAGAGGGCTGGGAGCGTCTGGAGATACATCTGCGCCAGAGCCAGGCCGAGAACGATGTTGGGGAAGACGATCGGGATGTTCGATACCTGGTTGAGCAACCCGGAGTAGGGGCGCTGGCGAGCGACAAACCAACCCGCCACGCCGGTCGTGATCGTGACTACGGTTGCTGCGGCAGCGGCGACGAACAGTGTGTTCAAGAACGAAGTCCGAATAATGGACGAGGTGACGACCGCAGTGATGTTCCCAGTGGTCAGGTTCTGCTGGAAGGCATCGACGCTGAACGGAACGTAGAATCTTTGGAATGCTGCCCAGGTGATGATGAGGAGCGGAAGAACGACCAAAAGCATGAAGTTGGTCGCCAGAAAGGCAGCACTCACCCATCTCCACCGGCCAAGCGACAGACGCCGCGGACGGAAAGCCTTGCCGGTGATCGACTGGAAGCGCCGACCATCGCCTAGCTTGCGCGCCTGATAGCCGACGAGCGCCATCACGAAGACGAGCATGAGGATTGCAGTCGCGGCGGCGGCCCCGTAGTCAGCGGGAATCTCCTGACGAATCGCCAGGAACAGGTCAGTGGTCAGGACGTGGACCCCACCCGGGAGTCCGAGAATAATGGGCACGGAGAATGACTCGATGGTCCTGATGAAAACCACGAGGGCGGCGGCGTAAGCGGCTGGCTTTGTCATCGGCAGACTGACCCACCGCACTGTCGACCACCAGGAGGCCCCGCTCATCGCCGCCGCCTCTTCGAGAGAAGCGTCAGCATTGCGAAAAATAGCGGACATCGTTAGGAAGACGAGCGGCGACCAGATCAATCCCTCCACGAAAATCATCCCGTACAGCGTCTGAGCATCCAAGATCGGCGCGCGACCTCCGCTGAGGCGTTGCAAGATGTCGTTGATGTTGCCGCTCCTGGCAAGGAGCAGCGTCCATGCCACCGCATACACAATCTGGGGAAACCCCAGGGACACGATCGAGATGATGTAGGTGAGGCCTTTAAAAGGCGTGTCAGTACGCTCTACGAGGTAGGCCTGTGACGTGCCCAGCACGAGGGCCACAGCCATCGATCCGACTCCGAAGACAAGTGTCGTGCCAAGCGTGGAAACGAATCCGTCTTCAGTGACCAGTTCCACAAAATTATCGAGCGACGCTTGGCTAATGTCCCCCTGTGCCCCTTGCGGTAGAAGGCTTGTCTCGATGAGGTAGTAGAAGGGGGGAAGGACCAGAACTCCGAAGAAGACGAGGAGGAGGATGACGCCCAGTCGGTCACCCCGGAGAAACTGTGACGACCGACGTGACCGCTCGGACTTCCTCATCAGCATGGGCGGTCTCGTCCTCCACTTCTCGGCGGCCGCTGCCTCGTCACTGGAAGTACTCCGTAAACATCTCCACCGACTCCGAACGCATCTCGTCCAGCTGAGCGGGAGTCAGAAACTGCTCTACGTCCTCAGAGGGGACGACCGCGTTCGTCTCCTCCGGCAGTTCGCGGTCCGGGTTCACCGGTATGTAGCCCGCGTCGATGAGGGTGTCCGTGCCCTCCTCACCGAGGAGGAAGTCGATCAGTAACATCCCGGCGCAGGGGTTGGGAGCATCCTTGATGAGGATGGCTGAGCTGACCTGGCTGGGCACTGGGTCCAAGCTGCTAACAGCCCCGACCGGTGCACCCTGACCAGCGCTGATGCTGACATGATGGGCGAGAATAGGAAGTCCGGCTCCGTACTCTCCGGAGATAACCTGGTCTGCGAGTGCCCGCGCGGTATTCCCCGCGTCGACCGGCTGCTGTTGGGCGAACTTTGACAGCCAGTCTCTCGTCTTGTCCTCGCCCCAAGCCTCACGCATCGCCGAGATGAGGAACGGACCTGAGTTACCTGGGTCCGAGCCAAATGCCACCGCGCCGTTCGCGAACTGGGGCTTGAGCAAGTCGTCGTAGGACGACGGCAGATCGGACTCGGACAACCTTTCGCTGTTGTACGCGAGGATCCCGTAGTAGTGGACGGTGGGGACGTACATGTTGTCCGGGTCGAGGTACTGCTCGGGGAAACCATCGGTGGCCGGCGTCGTGAACTCCTGAGCGACCTGGGCCCGCACGGCGGCACCACCAGCAAGAGCGCCCTCGTACACGTCCGCCTGAACCTGGCCTGCGCGCTGCTCGTTCGTCAGCCGCTGGACCAGTGACGCACCGTCGTTGCGAACGTAGTTGACAGAGATACCCGGATACTCGGACTCAAACGCCGCTACAAGGGGTTCGACCGCTTGGTCGACGATCAACTGGGTGTACAACGTCACAGATCCCTCGTCCTCAGCGCATTCCTGTATGCGCTGGCTTCGATCTGACCCAGTAGCGCTGGCGGGGTCAAAGGTGGCGGTACCACCGTCCCCATCCGAAGATCCCCCACCGCACCCCGCCATCGCCATACAGCCTGCCGCGGATATTCCGACCATCACTTTGCGTGGTGACCTCATCTGTTTCTCCTTTGAAGTGGATGAGACGTCGTCTTATTTTTGAGCGTCCCACCTGGTTTGCCCAGTGTCAGCAATTTGAGACAGCGTCTCGGTTTGGCTCGAAATCTGTCATGCTCTACCTCACGACCCCAGTTCAGCCGGAGACATGCACCCCAGGAGGCTCACATGAGTACGGTGACCGACTTGCGAGTCACAGTGGTTGAGATTCCGCGTTCCGAGCCGGTCAGCAGCGCCTATGCCACGTACACCGCGCTTGGAGTAGTCGTGGTGGAGGTGATCGCTGACAGTGGTGCAGTGGGACAGGGTTGGACCAACCTGATAGGCGGTGGCGCTGAGGCGGTGGCTAGCTTTGTCCGCACCGAGTTCGCACCGATCGTCCTGGGATCCGACCCAACCCTGGTGCGAGACACCTGGGAACGGATGTATCTCGGTTCGCTCAGCCGCGGACGCGCCGGGGTAGCCCTGTACGCCCTCAGCGCTGTTGACCTCGCCCTGTGGGACTTGCGCTGCCGGCAGCTCGACGCTCCACTGCACGCAGTCCTTGGTGCCAGCCGCGACAGCGTGGCGATCTACGGGGATGGCTGTTGGGTGTCCTACAGCGACGAGCAGTTAAGAGGCGCCTCGAAAAGCTACGCTGATCGCGGCTTCTGGGGTGTGAAGGTCAAGGTTGGCGCTGACCTCGAGGACGCGATACGTCGGGTCCAAGTGGTTCGCGAAGCCGTTGGTCCGGGCGTCCGCATGATGATCGATGCGAACCAGGGTTACGATCTGAGATCGGCTAGGGACCTGGCGGATCGCCTGGCTGACGAAAAGCTCGCCTGGTTCGAAGAGCCGCTCCGTGTCGACCTCACTGAGGACTACGCCTCCTTGACGGCCCGCTCTCCCATCCCGATCGCAGCCGGGGAGAACACCTACACCAGGTACGGTTTTCGCGACCTGCTCGCGCATCGAGCCGTCGACATCATCCAGCCTGACGTCCACCGCGTCGGCGGGGTCACGGAATTCATGAGGATCGCGGCCCTCGCTGAATCGTTGGACATTCCCGTTGCCCCCCACACATCCTGGGAGATACACAGTCAGCTCCTCACCTGCGTAACCACGGGGCTCGCCGTCGAGTACTACGACTGGTTCCCTGACGAGGTGTGGGAGACGCGCCCATACATCGACGGGGGGATGGTCCGCGCATCCCAGGAACCAGGGTTGGGAGCCAGACTTTCTCTCTCGGCGCTCCAGCGTTTCTCCCCATGAGTAGCCGCGCCGGGCCTACTACGTCCCTCATGCTGGCGCTCACCTTCGCGACCGGCGTCGCGGATGCGGTCGGCCAGAAGACTCCTTCTCCACGGCGGGAACGCTCGTGATCGTCCAAGGACCCCTAACGGGTGTCGTCGTCGTGGATCTCACCCGCGCTCTGGCGGGGCCGCATGCTGCCATGATGCTGGGGGATCTTGGCGCCAGTGTTATCAAGGTGGAGACGCCCGGTCATGGGGATGACACCCGGGGTTGGGGACCGCCCTTCGTCGGAGGCGACGAGAAGGGGCACGATCGGCAGTCGGCCTATTTCCTGTCGGCCAATCGCAACAAGCACTCGATCACTCTCGATCTCAAGAGTCCGGACGGACGGCGTGTGCTCCAGCAGCTTGTCGGTCGAGCTGACGTGCTCATGGAGAACTTCCGCACCGGGGTGTTGGAGCGGTTGGGATTCTCGACCACGCGACTCACCCAGCTGAACCCCCGTCTGGTGATCTTGAGCATCACCGGGTTCGGCCACGATGGGCCGGAGGGAGGACGCCCGGGATACGACCAGATCGCCCAGGGCGAGGCAGGGCTGATGTCAGTCACCGGCTCGGGCCCCACCGACCCGCAGCGCATGGGCGTCCCGATCGCCGACCTCCTCGCCGGCATGTACGGCGCGTACGGCGTGGTCGCTGCCCTTCATGAGCGCACCAGCACTGACCGAGGCCAAGTCGTACGCACGTCTTTGCTCGCCGCGGCGGTTGGCGTGCACGCCTTCCAGGGAACCCGGTGGACCGTGGGGGGTGACGTGGGCCGGGCACAGGGAAACCACCACCCGACCATCTCGCCCTATGGACTCTTCCGCACCCGGAACGGAGCGGTCCAGATCGCCATTGGTAGCCAAGGCCTGTGGGCGAAGTTCTGTGCGGCCTTCGACGTCGATCCGGCGACACCCGGGATGGCCACCAACTCTGAACGTGTTTCCGGGCGCGATCAAGTGATCGAGATGGTGGAGAGCCTGTTCGACGGCTACGACACCGAAGAGCTCCTCCATCGACTTGAGGAGTGCGGAATCCCCGCCGGCAAAGTCCGGTCCATCGACGAGGTCTACGACTGGGAGCAGACCCGCAGTCAGGGGCTTCTCGTCGACGTCGAGCACCAGACCCTCGGCTCGATCCGTCTCCCTGGTCCTCCGCTGCGCTTTTTCAACCGAACCGGCGACGAGGTCACATTCACCGGGCATCAGGCCCCGCCCGTTCTGGGGGCCGATGAGGAACTCGTGCAGTCCTGGCTGGCCTCAGAGCCCGGGACTCCGCTGCCGAGGCCACCTACATCAGTGCTCAGCAGTGACGAGCCCTGTTGAGCGGTCAGGGTGCCACGGACGTCACTTCAGGCGCCAAGGGCCATCGCCCCGTCGACCACTGTGAGGGTCGCCCCAGCGTAGGCGAGAACGATGACCGAGGTGCGGGCCAAACGCACGCTGACGATCCGGGAGAGATAACCACCCACCGTGAGGCCAACCAGGGTGCAGGACATGATCAGCAACCAGAGCCACCAAGGATAGGCAGGAAGCCCGTCTGGCAGTGACCGCACCTTGCTCACAAAGGCGACCGTTCCCAGCGTGGCGAAGAAGGGTTGTATCGTCGCGGCGAACGAGCGTTGGTCCCACCGGGTCACTACCGCGAAGATGCTGACGCTCGGTCCACTCGCTCCGGCCGTGGCGCTGAGGAAGCCACAGGCCGCACCCGAGACAATCCCGGCCGGCACGATCGGAAACACGTGCTCTCGCTGGGTCGCGACGAGCGAGAGGGTGAGCACGCTCAACAACAGACCTCCCACGCCGACCTGCAGCACCGGCCCACCCAGCCGGACCGCGATCCACACGCCGGGGGCCAGCGCGACCAGGGCGGGCACCGTCAACAAGAGATACTTGCGCCAGTCGACATCCCTCCAGACCTGCGTGAGGATGATCGACGCCGACACGGCTCCACAGATGTTCACCATCAGGATCCCGTCTACGGGCCCGACCACCAGCACCAGAACGGGCGCGACAATGATCGCGAACCCCATTCCCGATACGCGTTGGGCTATCGCACCTGCCGTCACCGCCAGCGCGATGACAGCGATGACCACTAGTGCCCGACCGGCCGGCCGAACGCTGGCTGTGTGGTCAGTGGGTCCTCCTGCTCAGCAACTCAACCGGGTTGTCGACGAGCGCCTTCTGCAGAGCCTCAGGGCGGTCCGCCAGCGCCGAGCGCACGGCGCCGATGAGGTCCGGCGCTGCCATGTCAAAGGGGTAGTCGCTGCCCAAGCACACCCGGTCGTCTCCCACCCGCTCGTGCAGGAAGCGCAATGACTGCGCGTCATGGGTCAGGGTGTCGAACCAGAATCGACCTAGCAGGCTCGACGGCGGCACGTCCAGGCTCGTCCGTGCCTCTGGTCGGACGGACCAACCGTGGTCGAAGCGGCCTATCTGATAGGGCAAGAAGCCCCCGCCGTGCAGGAGAGCGATACGCAGCGAGGGGTTGCGCTGGAGGACCCCGCTGAAGATGAGGGACCCTGCGGCGATGGTGGTGTCGGTCGGGTTGCCCACAAAATTGTGCAGATAGTGCTCCTGCATCCGTTCTGCGCCGGCCACGTCGGCCCCAGGATGCAGCACGACCGCGAGCCCCGTCCGGTCCACCGCTTGCCACACGGCTTCGTATGAGGGATCGCCAAGGTTGCGTCCGGCGACATTGGTCCCAAGTTCCAGTCCGGCAACCTCGGGGGCCTCTGCGAGATGCGCGAGCTCAGCCAGCGCATGCTCCTCGCTCTGCATCGGCAGGTGCCCCAGCACGACAAACCGACTCGGCTCCGCCCTGGCCATCGCGATCATGGCGTCGTTGTGCAGCCGAGCCGCGTCCGCAGCAGCGGCGCCGGGTAGACGATAGTTGAAGTGAGGAGGTGGGACGCTGAGCGCCTGCACGTCCACCCCAGCTGCGTCCATGTCCGCCAGTCGGGATCCCACATCGAACATCCCGGTCGGGATCGGACCGCTACGACGTCCGCTCGGATACTCGAAGGTCCACTCGTCACCGTGCTTCATGATCCGGGGGGCGACATCTGGCACAAGGCGAGCAACCTCGGCGATGAACGTCTCGGGGACGGTGTGTGCGTGGATATCTGTTGTCATGACTTCTCCAGGTCCGGGCGGGTGATCGAGGAGTCGCGCCAGAAGACGAAACGCTTCTCGACCCACCAGATGAGTAGGTACACCGCGAGTCCCATGGCGAGGAAGATGAAGATGATGACCCAGTAGGCCGAGGTGTCGAAGCTCGACCGGTAACGGATCATGAGGTACCCCAAACCACCGGTTGCGCCGATGAACTCCGACACGATCGCTCCGATGATCGCGGTCGTCGCACCCAGCTGAAGCCCTCCGAATATCACCGGTAGGGCGGTCGGGATCCGCAGCTTCACCATCATCTGCCACCTCGTCGCCCTCATCGAGCGCATCAGGTTGACCGCGTTGGGTTCCGCCAGCCCCAGGCCGGACAACGTGGTGATGAAGACCGCGTAGAAGCAAGCGATCGCTGCCTGGATGATCTTGCCTTCCACGCCGAACCCGACGGACGCGATGATGACGGGCGCGAGGATAACGGTCGGGATAGCTTCCAAGGCCGACAGGAAGGGAAGGTACGCGGCTCTCAGCCGCGTCGACGAGCTCAGCAGGACACCGAGAAAGAAGCCGACGGTCGCTCCCAACCCGAAGCCGGCCACGATCTCGAGCACGGTGCGCCCTACCTGCGACCAGAACCCGTCGGCTCCGACAACGTCAGGGAAAGTCTCCAGCACCGACTGTGGGGTCGGGAGCAGGATGGGGGGCGCCAGGTCGAGCTCGGTGACCAGCCACCACACGAAAAGGATGACGGGGAGGAGTCCGGCCGTTATCAGGTACGGCGATGGACGTCGTCGGCGCCGCGCTGGGGAGGTGCGTGGAGTGGAGGTGACGGTGTCGTCGGTCCGGTTCATGATTTCCTTGCGCGGGACTCGTCGGACCAGAAGACGACTCTGCGCTCGAGCACGTCTGCGGCGGAGACCAGCGCTACGGCCAGGATGACGACGATCAGCACGACCGCGTAGGTCAACGGCATGTTGAGCTGGGAGGCGAACTGCTTGGCGAGCTTACCCAGACCCCCGTCGGAAGCAGCCAGGATCTCGGCCACCAGCACTCCCGTGAAGGCCAGCAGAAGGGCGTGCTTCACGCCGACCATGATCATCGGCAGCGCTGAGGGCAACTGTAGCTTGACGAAGATCTGACGCCGCGTCGCTCGTAGTGACTGCATCAGCTTGAACTCGTTGGCGGCAGGAAGGGACAGCCCCACCATCGTGTCGATCCAAACGGGGAAGAAGCAGATGATCACTGCGAGCGCGATCTTGCTCTCTGCGCCGAAGCCCAGCCACCCGATCAACAGCGGAGCAAGCACGACTTTGGGCAGAGCCTGCACGGCGATCGCGTAGGGAGTGATCACCTGGCGGACGAACGGCGAAGTGCCTAGCGCGACGCCCATGACCAGTCCAAACGTGACCCCGAGGACCCACGCCACCGCCACGGCGAACATGGTCTTGCCTAGGTCGCTCCACCAGTAGTCCGTGCTGACCAGCTGGACGAACCCGCCGGCTACGTCACCGAAGGTGGGAAACAGGATGCGGTTGACCGACTCCAGGCGTGGCACGATCTCCCAGAGCAGAAGCAGCACCGCGATCGTCAGGACCATGATCCAGGCCGACCCCTCGCGGACTCGTTGGAACCAGCCGGGCTTGGCGCCAGCGGAGCGAACGACGGGCTGCCGTGGCGCGACCGTCGTCACGCGAGCTCCAACATACGCCGGGCTGTTGCCACGAGCTTGACGAACGCGGTTGTCGTCTGCAGGTCCGGGGTTCGCGGACGATCAAAGGGGATGTCGATGATGTCGACCAGCCGCCCGGGCCGCGCACTCATGACGGCCACGCGGTCCGACATGAACACGGCCTCAGAGATGTTGTGGGTGACCAGGACCGCCGTGCTGCCGGAATAGGACTGCAGTCGAAGAAGCTCCTGATTCATCGTCTCGCGGGTGAACTCGTCCAAGGCGCCGAACGGCTCGTCCAAAAGCAGCAGCTTGGGGTCGTTCAGCAGCACGCGGCACAGGGCCGCGCGCTGCTGCATCCCCCCCGACAGCTGCCATGGGTAGGAGTCGACGAACTCGCTGATGCCTACCATCCCGAGGAGGTCCTTGGCCTTGGGCGTGAACTGTTTCTTGTCCTCGCCAAAGATCTCCACCGGCAGCAGAACGTTCTCCAGAGTGGTGCGCCAAGGGAACATCACCGCTTGTTGGAACATCATTCCAATGTCGCGACTCGGTTCCGTCAGAGGTCGTCCATCGAAGTTGACCTCCCCCGACGTCGCCCTGAGCAGCCCACCCATGATGTTCAGAGCCGTGGACTTGCCGCACCCGCTCGGGCCCAGCAAGGACAAGAACTCGCCCTGCCGGACTTCCAGGTCCATCCCACTCAGGGCCACCGTCTCGCTGTCGCCCGCTCCGTACACCTTGCTCAGGCCCGTGGTTCGGACCAGGGGGGCGGTCTGGCTCATGGTCATCACGATGTCTTCCCGAAGTCTCGTTGGTCGGAGGGGCTGGAGGCGCGACTACTCGTTCTCCATCTCGTAGTCCGCAGCGTCCTGTTCCACCCTCTCCCGGTCGAAGTCGTTCGCGTACTCGACGAAGTCGTCGTTGAGCACCGACTCGGCCTCCACGTCCTGGTAGTCATCGGAGGTGGACGCGATCAGGTCCAAGAACGCCTGCGTCCCTTCCACATCGTGCTCGCCGATAGCGTTCAGGTCCGGGGGCGATACCTGCTCCAGCGAAAGGTCGAAGCGGAGGTCGCCCTGAGAGACACCTTCGTCGTTCTCCTCGAAGGCTGACGGAATGGCGCCCCGCATCATGTCGCGACACGCGTCGTTGTTCTGGAGGCAGAAGTACATGCCCATGGCCGTGCCAAGGGCGAACTCCTGCATGGCCTCCGGGCGCTCGTCGAGCACCGCCTGCGTGGTGATGATGCCGCGGGCAGGAAACTCGTTGTAAACCTCGGGCGTCAGGTCCAGGAGGTCGTAGCCCGCGGTCTGCAGGGCGAAGATGTCGTTGTATGCCGTGGAGTAAGCATCGACGGAACCGTTGTCCAATGCAGCCAGTGTCTCCGGTCCACCGTCGCCGATCGGGATCAACTGAACGTCAGTGATCGGATTGATGCCCTCATCCCGCAGCGCGGCTTCGAGGAAGGCGACCTCCCCACCGCCAGGCTCGGAGATGCCGATGTTGGCACCGTCCAAACCGGCGATGTCGGTGACGCCGCCATCCTCAGGGACGAAGATCCCGAAGATCGAGCCGCTGGAATAGGTGAACATGTTGACCACGTCCAGGCCCACGAGAGCCGCCTCTCCGAACGCCGGCGCCGACGGGTTGCCTGCGTCGGCGTTGCCGGCGACAACCTGCTCCATCGCCTCCCCAGAGCCGCCGGCGGCGACAAACTCAACGTCGAGACCCAACTCGTCGTAGTACCCGAGGTTGTCAGCTGCGAGCCATCCCCACCACTCCGCGGTGTAGGTGTCACTAGAAGCCATCGCCATCGTGACCTCTTGGCGTTCCTGGTCGGAGTTCGCTTCGCCCGAACCCTCCTCGTCGCCCCCACCCGAACACGCAGTGAGCAGAAGGGCTGCTACGGCCACGGACCCCGTCATCTTCACGTGCTTCTTCATGCTCGAATCTCCTTTGAATCGGTGCATCGGGTGCCACGCCATGTCCGTGACGAGCGGCTGCGACCTTCATCGTTGAGGTGCCGCAGCCCAAGTAGTGCGGGCGTATTCACAATCTGTCAGCCGCCCGGCCGGAAGTCAAGACACTGTCTCATCTTTCTCGTTTCGGGCCCTACGGGACCCTCCTGAGCTGCCTCAGCAGACCTCACGAACCCTCGATGACGAGCTCTGCCCCTGCGGTCATCAGAGCGAAGGCATCAGGCATACGTTCGGCCACCGCACGTTGGGCGCGGAAGCCACTGCAGTGCATCGGAGCAACGAATCGGAGCTCACGGTCGATCAGGCCCTCGACGGTCCGGTCGATCTTCTGCTGGGTGACACCGGCATGCCCCAGGTGGAAGCCGCCAAGCACGCCGTGCGCGGTATCGACCCCCGTGAGCTGCCGGGCATGGTCCAGCGAGCTCAGTACTCCGGAATGACCGCAGGGGTCTAGAACGACCAACCCCACACCCGTGACGTTGACGATCAGGGTGAGGTAGTCGTCGATGGGGTCCGGCTGGACGGCGCCGTCGCGGATCGACATCCGCCCTGTCGGTACCTCTTGCTCGAAGTCGACAGAGATGGGGATCTCACCACTGGTGACGACTCCGGGAGCAAGATCGAGCGACTCGCGGACGGGGAGCACTGCTGCGCCGGCGGCCGTGAGCTCGGCCTCGGTGAGTGCGCGGTTGAAGTACTGGATCATGATGTCCGGCCTTCGGATGGATCGCGGGAGGAAGGCCGACGGGTGGACTACCACCGGCACTCGCCGGCCTATCGCTGCCAGAGCGGCGTAGATGCCGCCAAAATGGTCCGGGTGGCCGTGGCTCAGGATGACCTGATCGACCTCGGCTAGGTCCACGCCCAGGACGTCAGCGTTGTGGATGATGGGGATCCCGCTCATTCCGGCATCGAACAGCAGTGTCGTCGTTCTGCCTGCGCTCTCTGCGCGGAGAAGAAAGGAGATGCCGTTCTCGGCCAGCGGGGTCCCACGCCGCGGCAGGAAGTGCTCCGGCATACCTTGCCGAGTGATCGTGTCCGTGTTCTGCATGAGCATGTCGATGTAGTTATCGACCAAGATGGTGATGGTGAGACGGTCGCAGGTCTGCATGGTGGTGCTCCTGGGGTCGGCTGGCTGGGGCGCGGTAGACGCTCGACGGGCTACTTAGGCTCGCGGGTTGCTGGACAGGACGGCCGTCGCATGCGCCGCGAGGGTCATCCCCATCCCGTGCACGAGGGAGAGGCGTGCACCGGGGACCTGCCGCTTTCCGGCTGTTCCACGCAACTGCTGGACCGCTTCGATGATGAGGAACATGGACAGCATGCCTGGGTGGGTGTAGGAAAGTCCCCCTCCGTTGGTGTTCAGCGCCAGACGACCACCCGGAGCCAGCGCGCCATCGCTGGCGAAGGCTCCCCCTTCACCCTTCGCGCAGAAACCGAGATCTTCTAGCAGCACCAGCAGGGAGATCGTGAAGGCGTCGTAGACGTGCACTGTGTCGATCTCCTGGAGCTTCACCCCGGCCATGTCCAATGCTCGAGCCGAACTGTTCCCCGCCTGGGTGGACGTCAGGTCCGGCATCTGCGCAAAGTTGCGATGGTTGATCGCTTCCCCCGCACCCAGCAGATAGACGGGGTGCGGGGAAAGGTCTCGAGCCCGCTCCGCCGAGGTCAGTACGACCGCGCCGCCGCCGTCAGTGACCAGGCAGCAGTCGAGCTTGTGCAAGGGGCTACAGATCATCCGCGACGAAAGCACGTCATCCACGGTGAGGGGCACGTCGAAGGGGGCATCGTCGACCAACAGGGACCATTGTCGAGCCGCCACCGCGAGCTCGGCCAGCTGCTCACTGGTGGTGCCGTACTGCGCCATGTGACGTTGGGCCACCATGCCGAACGCACCCACCGGGTGCAGAAGACCGTACGGCGCCTCGTATGCGGACTGCTCGGCCATGCTGACCAGCGTTCCGGCGTCGCTGCGCTGAGTGCTTCCGTAGGCCACGACAGCGACAGAGCACAAGCCCGCCTGGATGGCCGCGGCCGCGTGACCCAGCTGGGCGACGAAGGCGCAGCCACCCACCGACGTCGTGTCGCTGTACGTCGGATGGACTCCCAGATACTCACCGAGGGTCAAGGACGGCATCGCGTAGTAGGACGACGAGGTGAACAGCCCGTCCACGTCCTCCAGTCCCAGACCCGCATCGGCCAGCGCTCGCACGACAGCAACGCTCATCACACCAACGGGCGAGCGCCCTTGCGTCCGGTAGGTGTCGAGCTGGGCCGCTCCGACGATCGCTGCTGTACCGCTGATGGTCATTGGTCATCTCCCTGAGCTCTGTGGGGTTCGGCACTGCGGACCGACATCAGGACCAGGTCGGGCTCCACTTCGTCGAAGACCACAACGACAGGCGTCCCCACGGTGACCGTCGTCGAATCTGCGACCGAGGACAGCACCCGGAAGCCCTCCTCGAGGTCCGTCAGGGCAAGCACGTACGGCACCTGGTCGGCGAAGAACGGGTGGGCGGGGCGGTGCTGGATGGTGAACGAGTGGACCACACCCTTGCCACTGGAACGTTCCAGGACCAGACGCTCGCTGCCACACGTCGGGCAGACCGTCCGGAGAGGGAAGATCACCGACGCGCAAGCCTCGCAGCGATGGTAGACCAGCTCGCGCTCCTTCAGGTGGTCATAGAACGTCTGCTCCTCGCCCCTCAGAGCGACGCGAGGGCGCTCGGGAGCGGTCATGACTGGCCGCTTTCGACCCGGAGCTCAGCGGCAATGGCGGAGGCCACGTCGTCCGTGGTGGACGAGCCGCCCAGGTCGGGGGTCCTGGTGTCGGTGTTCCCCAGCACCCGGCGGACCGCAGCCAGCAGAGCCGCGGCCGCGTCGACCTCACCGAGATGGTCGAGCATCATCGAGGCCGACCACACTTGGCCTATGGGGTTGGCGACTCCCCTGCCCGCGATGTCTGGGGCGGATCCATGGACGGGCTCGAACATCGAGGGGAAGGAGCCGTCGGGGTTGAGGTTTGCCGATGGCGCTACCCCGAGACTGCCGACGATGGCCGCGCCGATGTCGGTCAGGATGTCACCGAAGAGATTCGACCCCACCACCACGTCCAATTCGTGCGGGTGGCTGATGAACCTCGCCGCCAGGGCATCCACGTGCATGAGTCGACCTGTCACCGACGTATGCCGCGCCAGGACCTCGGTGAACACCTCGTCCCAGAACGTCATCGAGTGAATGATCCCGTTCGACTTCGTGGCCGACGTCAGCTTGCCTCCTCGCTGCTGCGCGAGGACGGCCGCAAACTCGACGACTCGCTCCGTGCCGCGTCGCGAGAAGACTGCTTCCTGCACGGCGAACTCGTGGGGCGTGCCTCGAAACATCCGCCCGCCCACCTCGGAGTACTCCCCCTCGGTGTTCTCCCGCACGACCATGATGTCGATCCCCCGACTGGTGTCAGCCAGTGGGCTGGCGACGCCGGGGAGCAGCACGGCCGGTCGAAGGTTGATGTACTGGTCGAACGCACGCCGGATCGGAATGAGCAGACCCCACAGGGATACGTGGTCCGGCACTGCCGGGTCACCGACGGCCCCGAGCAGAATCGCATCGTGCCGGGAGAGCGTCTCAACGCCATCCTCGGGCATCATGGACCCGTGGCGGCGGTAGTACTCACAGCTCCAGGGGTACTCCGACCACGTGACGGTGAACCCCGAAGCTGCGGCGACGATGTCGACCAACTCTATGGCCGGCGGCATGACCTCCTTG
This sequence comes from Ornithinimicrobium sp., assembly GCA_049646465.1. Lineage (GTDB taxonomy): Bacteria > Actinomycetota > Actinomycetes > Actinomycetales > Dermatophilaceae > Ornithinicoccus. The sequence continues at coordinate 8,471 of JBARVW010000083.1, read as the reverse complement.
CCGATCCCGTCGCCGGGCAGGACCGCTACGGAATAGTGAGCGCCGGGAGTCGGTGTCACTTGATGGCCATCGGGTTGACCGGTGACCCCACCGCCCGGGTGAACGGCAGCGGCGGCGCGCAGAAGAAAAAGTCGTACTGACCATCCTCCCTGCAATCGGCAGCTAGCTCCTCGAAGTCGAAGATCTCGCCGACCCACAGGCCCATCGCGACGATGAACACGCAGTGGAGCGGCTGAAAGACGTCGGGCGTCTCGTTGGGAAGCACCTCCATACCCCAGGTGTCGACAGCCAAGCCGGCGATGTCCCTTTCGGCGACCCACGGCACGCTGGCCAGGCCCATTCCCGGGGCCGGACCACCGGCGTAGTCGCCCCAGTTGCCCTTTCGCTCGCCCATCATTCCCGTGCGCACCATGACGAAGTCACCACTTCCGACCTTGACCCCGTGCGCCGCTTCGGCAGCTTCCAGGTCGTCTGTGGTGATGGCGTAACCCGGCTCGAGCGCATCAACGCCGCGCACGTGCGCTACGTCCAGCAGAACCCCCCGTCCGGCCATCTGGTCGGTGGCCGTCGCGATAGCTCCCCTCTTGGCACCTTTGCTCGTCACGTTGTCGGGAGTGAGCCCGTTATACATGTGCCCGTCGAAGTAGATGTGCGCTAGGGCGTCCCATTGCGTGGAGGACTGCAGAGCCATGATGATCAGGTCGTCCGTCCCGCGGAGGTGTCGGTCGTTCCCTCCGTAGAACTCATCGACGACCGTTCCCATAGAGATATCACCCCCGTCTCGGAACATGAGGTGGATCGGGTTGAAACGCCCTCCGAATCCGCCGCTGGACTGTGGCCCCGAGGCGTCCATCGGGATCGCCATCGAGATGCGCTTACCCGACCGGATGCTGCGAGCTGCTGTGGCTACCCGGTCCGGAGTGAGATGGTTCAGCGTCCCGCGATCGTCCTCGGCGCCCCACCGGCCCCAGTTGGAATACGTGGAACTGAGCTGGCGAACGGTCTCAATACTGGGGGTGGGTTCCATCTGGCTCTCGATTCTGTGTGAACTGGTTCGCGGGGTGGGAACGGGTCGGGGTGGGAGCTACTACGACCCGGCTGGCCGGGTCGAGCGGACGCCGGCGTCGAACCGGTGGCCCGATGCGTAGTCCCCTGACCGCAGCCGGTGCTTCTCTGGTTTCGCGGTGGGAGTCTTCGGCAGTGCCTCGATAACCTCGACGTAGCGCGGAACTTTGAAAGCCGCCAGTTGCTCCGCGCACCAGGTCACGATGGAGTCGTGGTCGATCTCGGAGCCCGGCTGAGGCACCACAAACGCGCAGAGCTCCTCGTCGGTCAGGTCCGAAGGGACACCGATGACCGCCGACTCCAAGACGTCAGGGTGCCGGTTGATGACGATCTCGACCTCGAGGGAGGAGACGTTTTCGCCGCGTCGTCGGACGATGTCCTTCATCCGGTCCATGAAGAAGAAGCGTCCGCCCTCGTCCTGCCAGGCACTGTCCCCGGTGTGAAGCCATCCGTCCACGAGGGCCTCGGCGGTCTTTTCCGGGTCCTTGAAGTAGCCGAGCATCATCGCTGGGTTTCGCAGCGCCAGCTCTCCAACCACACCGCGGGGGCACTCCTCGCCGTCCTTCCCCAGGATCTTCGCCTCGGTGGCCGGGATCTCCGGATCCGGATGCGAACGAGGCACTCCCATCGACCCGGCTATGCGTTCACCATCGATGGGCTCCAACAAACCGTAGGTGGTCTCGCTCATCCCGAATCCCGAGACGCAGGCCAGGCCGAAACGCTCCTCGACCTGGAGCCGGACGTCGCTGGGCAGAGCAGGCACGCCGTAGGCCACCCGGACCTGGTGGTTTCGATCCTCCGGGGAGGGTGTGCTCTTGGACAGGATGACCGTCATCGCCCCGATGTAGTTGAAGACGTTGACCCGGTGGCGACGGACATCCGGCCAGAACCGGCTTGCGCTGAACCGGGGGGCGAGGACCATGGCCCCCTCCGCGCCGATCGCACCCATCGTCGAGTAGGCCTGCGAGTTGATGTGGAACAGGGGCAGGCAGGCGTAGATACGGTCACCCTTCTGCATCTTCATCCAGTACGGGTAGGCCTGTCCGGTCAGGACGAAGTTCCGGTGCGGCTGCATCACGCCCTTGGGAGTGCCGGTGGTGCCGGAGGTGTAGATCAGGCTAATGAGATCCTCTCCGTCCACATCGACGGACGGGGCTGATCCGCCGAGCGCCGCAGCCCCGGCGGCGAAGTCCTCGAAACCATCTGCGGGACCGAGCGAGAACGTGTCCCGCAGGGAGGGGGCACTCTCGGAGATGCGGTGGAAGAGCTCGGCATGGGCCGGATCCACGAGCGAGAACTTCGCCTCTGAGTGGTCGACGAGGTACTTGGCCTCCGCGTACTTGAAGCCCGTGTTGATCGCCACCAGCACGGCGCCGATCTTCGCCAGCCCCAGCCACGCGTGCAAGAAGCCGGGGCTGTTATCGGCCATGAACGTGACCCGGTCGCCCTTGCGGACACCTGCCGCATGCCAGTAGGCGGCGGCCTCGTCGACGTGGCGGTTGAACTCCTCGTAGGACTGCTCCTCGTCCTTCCAGATCAGGTACGGCGAGGTCGCGTTGCGCTCCACCGCTCCTTCGAGGAAGGAGCGGACGTCCAGACGGCGGTGATCCATAGTTCTCCTGTGGCGTGGTGGGGTCAGATGGCGGCGGGCGGCTAGGGGTCAGCCGGCCGTGATGAGCCTTTGGCAGCGATCACGTCGATGTCGCTGACCACGTCCACCAAGACCGGTCCGGGCGTGGAGAAAGCGCGCTCCAAGGCTGGCCGGAGGTGTGCCGGCTTGGTCACGCGCAGACCGGTCACCCCCAAGGACTCGGCAACGACAGCCAGGTTCGTGTCCTCGAAATGCCATAGCTCGCGGTGTCGACCGTGCAAGGCCCCTCCGTAGGCAACGGTGTAGGGGTTGATCTCCTGATTGAGCGACCGGTTGTTGTTCACGACGACGGTCAGGGGGACCCTCCACCGCGCTGCCGTCTCCAGCTCGCTGAGGTGGTAGAACAGACCGCCATCCCCCGTGAACACGACCACTGGGGCCTCCGGTCGAGCGATCTGCGCTCCGATCCCGGCCGGCAACGCCCAGCCGAGCGACCCTGCGGCCCGGATGAAGCCCTGGCCAGGCCGGGCCAAGTCGAGGTAGCCAGCGGTCCACATACCGGCGTGGCCCGTGTCGGCGACCACCACGCTGTCGTCGGGTAGCAGACCAGCGAGTTCGCCCACCAACCGTTCAGGGCGCAGGGGCATGGCGCTCGATGTGACGTGAGCGGAGACGCTGCTCCGCCAGCGATCGCAGAGAAGGGCAGCCCGTTCACACCAGTCGCGAGTGTCGCTCAGCTCCGTGCCCTCCAGCGCCTGCAGCAGGGCTCGGAGCCCCAGTGCAGCATCCGCCACCACCGGGATAGTGCGGGGGTAGTGCCGACCAGGCTCACGGGGGTCGATGTCCAGATGGACGATCTGCGTGTGGGTCTGCGGGACCTGCCAGGTCAACGTCAGCTGGCTGCCCGTCTGGCTGCCGACGAAGAAGACGAGATCCGCCTCCAGGAGCACCTGGTTGGCGCTGGCCTGGGCGTACAGACCAGGGATCCCGATAGCCAGCCGATGGTCAGATGGAACGGTGTCCTTGCCGTTCAGAGAAGTGGCGACCGGCGCTCCGATCCGCTCAGCGAGGGCGAGGACCTCCGCTCCGGCACCCGAAGCGCGCACCCCTCCGCCCGATACGATCACGGGTCGACGCGCCCGCCTCAGTGCCTGGACCGCCTCCGCGAGCGCCTCGGGATCAGGAGCCACCCTCACTCCCGGGATCTTCACGTCCGCGTGGGCTGGGATGGAAGCATCTACGAGGCCGTCTTCGACCAGGTCGCCGGTATGACCAGCCAGCTCGAGGTGAACCGGGCCAGGCTTACCGACCGTGGCTTCACGCATGGCTTGGCTGAGCTGGTCCGGCAGTCGCGAGGCCTCCATAACCTGGCGGCTGGAACGGGTGACGGGACGGAAGAGGGGAAAGTCCTCGATCTCCTGGTAATAGTGACGACCTCGGCTGAACGGATAGGGCCCACCGGTCAGGGCGAGCACCGGGGAACACCCCAGGTACGCGTCTCGCAACCCGGCGGCGAGGTTGGCCGCGCCGATATTTTGGGCCATCGCGACCCCGAGCTTGCCTGTTGCTCTCGCATAGCCGTCGGCCATGTACGCGGCAGCCTTCTCGCCGTGGGTCACGATGCGCTGGATCGAGGTCTCGGCCTCCATCGCGACGAGCGTCGCGCTGAGGACCGTGGGGACCAGGAAGACTGCAGTGACCCCGGAGGCGTCCAAGCTACGAGCGAGGTACTGCGCACCCGTGAGTTGTGTCATCCAGGCCGCCCGTCATTGCGAGGAGTTGGGTGGGGTTGCAAACGCCACCTCACCGGCAGTGTCTTGCTTTGTAAGACGCTGTCTCAATATTCTGCCCACTGCCTCCGGGACTGTCAAGCGATAGCGTCCGTTGCGTACCATGACGGTTCGCCACGGAGCTTGTATCGACGCCGCGATGAGCCTCGCCGCACTCTCCTTCACCGACCGGGAGCCTGGATGAACAAGAAAGCAGACTCACCCAGCAGCCCCTCCGGCGTGCTGGCTCGGGCGATCACCCTGTTCGAACTGGTAGCGGTGCAGTCTGAAGGTATCGGCGTCCGCGATGCGGCGCGCCGCACCGGCATCGACCGCAGCGCGGTGAGCCGGATCCTCGCCCAGTACGAGGAGATGGGGTACGTCGAGCAGGAGCGAGACCGTGGGCTCTACCGCGCCGGGCCTCGGCTTTTCTCGCTCGTCGCCGCCGTCGCCGAGCGTGACTCTCTGACCCGCGCCGCTCAGCCGTTCCTCCAGGACTTGGTGCATCGGTTTAACGAGACGTGCTACCTCGCGGCCAGGCTGGAGGACCATCTGGTCTTTCGTAGCAAGGTGGACTGTGAGCACACCATCCGGTACGTCATCGAAATGGGCAAACCCTTCCCGTTGGTCAGCGGCGCGTCAGGCCTGGCCATCCTTTGTGGGATGACCGACGACGACGTGAACGCCGTGCTCGAGCAGCCGATGAGCGGGACCACCTCCGAGAGCTTCGCCGACCCGGACGCAGTCCGCGCCCAGATAGCGGTCGACCGCGCCCTGGGCTACTCGCACAGCCCAGGCAGATGGGTCCCCAACGGCGCTGGCATCTCGTCGCCGTTCTTCGACGCCAGCGGACGCTGTGTCGGTGCGCTCACACTGTCCTGCCCCGCAGACCGCCTCAAGCTGATGTCGGTCGAAGAGATCGGTGAGGCGATTCGTGACGCGGCCGCTCAGATGTCCATGAGGCTCGGTCAGCTCCCGCCTGCGGTGTAGGCCTCGCCGGCCGACACGAAGTGGTCGACGATGTCGCTCCGGGTGGCGATCCACATGTCATGACGCCGGGCGGTGTCGATGATCTCGCTCAGCGCCAGCAGCCCGGCTGGACGGCAGCCGACGTGGGCGTGCAAGGTGACGTCCACGAAGCCAGGGTTTCTGCTCGTGGACATTCCCTCGGCCAGGAAGGCGAACGCGCTGACCAGCTCTCGAGTCGGCTGCCCGTATCGAACGTTCATCGGTAGGTCGTTGACCTCGAGGCCGAAGGGCAAGGCCACGATCCGTCCGGCGTCCGTCGTGAGCCAGTAGGGCAGATCCGCGTCGAAGACGTCTCCGAACCAGTCGAAGCCGACGTCGGCCAAAAGCGAGGCAGTGAAGGCGCTGGGAGTACACCTCGGGCTGATCCATCCCCGGGGTCGCTGACCCCCGACAGACTCCAACGCACGGACGCACCGCGAGATCTCACGGCCCTCCTCAGCACGGTCCCCGAGGGCCGGGATCCGGTTCTGTGCCCAGGAGTGGCCAGCCAGCTCATGTCCCCCACTGACGATGGCGGAGACCGAGTCGGGTGCGGACTGGGTGAGGATACCGCTGACATAGAACGTCGCCGGAACCCTCTCCCGCTCCAGCAGCGACAGGACCTCCCACACCCCGGTTCGCCACCCATAGTCCGCCCAGCTCACCGCCTGATGGTCCAGGAACCCCGCCGGAAGCGGGTTGCCCATGGGTCCCAGCCCGGGGGCCACGCCGGGATCCCACTGCTCGTACATGATGTTGACCACGACGGCGCCCCTGGAGCCGTTCGGCCATGCTTCAGGTGATCTCACTCGATGCTCCCTCGTGGTGTGCGGCCTCTGGCGTCACGCCGAGGAACGGTGCGAGGCGGTGGGCCAGAAGCCCGCGCTCGACATCACCGCCCAGCACTGCGGCATGGATGAGATCAACCGGGCGCCGGAGGTCCTCCGGATCGAGGAAGGGGAAGTCGGAGCCGAAGACGATGCGGTCCGACGGCAGGACCTCCTCTGCGAGCCGCAAGGTCGCGCCCGAGCAGTTCGCAGTGTCGAACATCAGGCGTTCCAGCGCAGCGCTGTCGTGCCGTGGGGTGCCCAGTCGTTGCGCCTCGAGCTCCCACCGCCACAGTAGGCGGTGCAGGAGAAACGGCAGCGTGCCACCCAGGTGAGGAATGATCCAGGTCATCCGGGGATAGCGACTGAGTAGGCCGGCGGCGATCAGACGAACCGCGCCTATCGTGTCCTCGAACGGCGCACCGATGGCCCATTCCATCCCGTGATCCTTCAGCGCTCCCGGCACGCAGAAACCATCCGGGTGAAGCAGCACGAGTGCCGACTCCTCGTCCATCGCGCGGTAGACCTCGGACCAGCAGCTCGCGTCGATGGGGACCGTGTCAACGTGAGTGGGCATGCTGTAGCCGACGAATCCTGGCAGTCCGCGGACCCGAGCCGCCTCTTCGACTGCCTCGGCGACGTGCGGAAACGGCAAGGTGGCCAAGAACCTGAACCGATCGGGGTGCGCTGACACAGCCTGCGAGCACCCATCGTTGAAAGACTCGACGAGACGGGTCCGCACCGACGCGTCCGGGTGCCAGACGTTCATCGAGGCAAAGCTGAGCACTTGAACGGAGATCCCGGCTTCGTCCATCAGTGCGATCCGGTCATCCAGGTGGCCCGTAAAGGCGGGCACCACCGAGATGATCGGGTGAGTGAGGAACGACCGCGCTGTGTCCCCGTGAGGCCCGGCCTCCTCGGCGACCTCACGCACCACCGCGACGTAGCCGGGCGGATAATAGTGGGCGTGGACATCATGGATGGGCTCACCCGAGCTCATCGTCCGTCTCCCCGGTGCCTGGCCACGGCTAGGTCGACGGTCGACGAGTCTCCATCAACGATGGCCTCGACCAACTCTCGATGGATGGCGGCTCGGTGGCGGCGGTAGTCCTCCGATTGCTCCTCGACCGGGTCCACGCTGCGTGCCTGCGCGGAGCTGTCGTCGATGACTTCCAGGGTCGCGAGGTACATGGCGCGGAGCATTTCGTTCGGAGTGATCCGGGCGATGCTCTCATGAAGGGACCACACCGCCCGGAGGAAGGCGTCGTGGTCGCCCACGGACCCCTCGATCGGCACCAACCGCGCGCGTAGCTGGCGGATCTGTCGGGCATTCCTCGATCGGGCGGCATCGGCGATGACCAGCGGCTCCAGAGACTCCCTGATAGCGATCGCATCAGCCAGCGTCGTCGCATCGCCATACACCGACAGCAAGGTGTGACGTAGCCGGACGACTGGTCCGGTGCGGGCCACGAACAACCCTCCGCCGCGACCTGGTCGCACGACGATGACTCCACGGTCCACGAGGATCCGCATCGCCTCACTGACCGTCGCGCGTCCATAACCCGAACGCTCACGCCAACTCTCGATCGTCCCTATTGACTCCCCCACCCCCAGCGTGTCAGCAGCGATAACCCCCTCGACCGCGGCGGCAAGAGACTGTGCCCGGGTGGGCGGTGAGTCGGCAATCACGGCTACAGGTTAGCCCGGTGTGGGCTCAGACACAACGAATGGTTATAAAGGTTCGTATGTTTAGACTAGGCTTTGGGCATCCCGAGGCGCAGGCCTGCCACGAGCTCGAACAGCGGAGAAAGCTATGAACCTGGTTGGCGTCATCGTTGAGGACGTGCGGATGGTCGCCGTCCGATCTGGAGATCGACTTGATCTCCTCGGACCGGTGGACACCTTCTGGAGCGACCCGGGTCGGAGTCTCGCCAATCGGGGCGGCACGAGCATCCCTACTGATGGCGCAAACGTGACGCACCCCGTCCCCGACTCAGCCCGCATCTTGTGTCTGGGTCTCAACTACCGCGCCCACGCATCTGAGGGAAACTTCTCCGCCCCCGACCATCCCGTGATTTTTGGTCGTTGGACGGCCTCCCTCGTCACCGACGGCGCCTCCGTCGCGGTCCCGCCGGATGAGGATGGTCTGGATTGGGAAGGCGAGGTGGCGGCGGTGATCGGTCAGCGCCTCAACCGGGTTGACCCCGACAC
>JBARVW010000082.1:0-34462 GCA_049646465.1 Ornithinimicrobium sp. | reverse complement strand
CATGTCCGCGGCCTTCGGCGGGTGGCCCGGGCCTGGCTTCGCCTTCGACGTGCGGGTTTCCTGCTCGGTGCTGCTCATCGAGTCTCCTCCTGGAACAAGCTGAACGCGGTCCTCAGCGCGAAGGTCGCGATGATGATGGTGCCGATGACGGTGATGACTCCGGCCGCAGAGGCCTCTCCGTAGTCCTGAGCGCTGAACACCGTCTGATAGATGTGGTACGGAAGGTTGGCTGTGCCCAGTGCACCCGCAGTCAGGGTGAAGACGTGGTCGAAGTTCTGCACGACGTAGATCGCACCCAGGAGTCCGGCCAGCTCGATGTACTGCCGCAGGTGCGGCAGCGTCATGTGCGTGAAGATCTGCCAGGAGCTGGCCCCGTCGATGCGGGCCGCTTCCACGACATCCATCGGCCGGGATTGCAGCCCGGCCAGCAGGATCAGCATCATGAACGGAGTCCACTGCCAGATCAGGGCCACCTCGATGGCGATCAGCGGGTTGGAGCTGATCCAGTCTCGAGTCGGAGCGTTGTCACCGAAGACCACCCTCAACAACCCGTTGAACAGGCCGTAGGTCGGGTTGTAGAGCGCGTGCTTCCAGACCAGCGCCGCCGCGACGGGCACGATCAGGAAGGGCGTGATCATCATCGTGCGGACAATGCCGCGGCCGAAGAACTGGCGGTCGAGCAGAAGGGCGATCCCCAGCCCGATGAGCAGAGAAGCCAGCACCACGGTGAGCGTCAGGATGATGGTGACGAACACCGCGCTGCGAGCCGCAGGGTCGGAGAAGACGGTCTTGTAGTTGTCGAACCCGGCGAAGCCGCGGTCGTTGGGCCGGAAGGCGACCCAGTCCATGAAAGAAATGATCAGCGTCGTCAGGAAGGGGACCTGGGTCAGGATGATGACGAAGATCAAGGCGGGCAACAGGGGTGCCCGGCGAGCCCAGTTCGTGGATCGGCTCCCTGCGGTGGAGGACTTCGTGGAGTCCTCCACCGCAGTGGCCGTGCTCTGTGAAGTCAAGGCCTCTTACTCCTGGTAGCTCTCGCCGACGCCCTCGGCCAAGCGCTGACCGTTGGAGAGGGCTTCGTCGACACTCATCTGTCCCGCGATGACCGAGCTGATGTCCTGGCTGAACGTCGTTCCGAAGTCCGGGAACTCCGGGATACCGACGAACTGGATCCCAGGAGCCGGACGGGGCTGGACCCCCGGGTTGCCCGGGTCCGCGTTGCTGATGGCCGCTTCCTGAGGCTCTGCGAAGGCGCCCGCGACGTCCAGGTAGTCCTGGTTCTCGTAGGTGGAGGCGCGCTTGCCTGCCGGCACACTGGACCAGCCGACCTCGGAGCCCACGAGCTCCTCGTACTCGGCGCTCGAGGCCCACGAGATGAACTCCCACGCGGCGTCCTTGTTCGGCGAGGCCTCTTCGATGCCCCAGGCCCAGGTGTAGAGCCACCCGGAGGAGTCGGTGTCCTTCACCGGTGAGGGTGCATAGCCGATGTTGCCCGCAACCGGCGAACCGTCGGCCTCGAGGGAGCCTGCAGCCGAGGTGGCATCGACCCACATCGCGGAGTCACCTTGCGTCAGGTTGTTCAGGCACTCGGTGAAGCCTGCCTGGGCCGCTCCGTCCTGGCCGTAGTCCTTGATGAGCTCGGTGTAGAAGGTGACGGCCTCGTTGAACTCGGGCGAATCGACCTGAGCCTCCCAGTCCTCGCTCCAGTAGGTGCCACCGAAGGTGTTCACCACCGTGGTCATCGGCGCGAGGACCTGACCCCAGCCCGGCAGCCCGCGGAGACAGATACCCGACATGTTCGGCTCGGCCCCGTCCAGCTGCTCGGCCAAGCCGGCGATGTCGTCCCAGGTCGGGTTCTCGGGCATCTCCAGACCTTGGTCCTCGAAGACGTCCTTGCGGTACATGGTGAACGACGACTCGCCGTAGAACGGCTGGCCGTAGACCGAGCCGTCGACCGACAGCGCCTCGGCCATGGGGGGAAGGATGTCGTCCTGGTTGAAGTCGCTGTCCTCGGCGATGTAGTCGTCCATGTTGGCGACCCATCCGTTCTCGGCGTAGATCGGGACCTCGAAGTTGCTCAATGAGGCCACGTCGTACTGACCGGCCTGAGAGGAGAACTCCTGGCTGATCTGGTCGCGAACGTCGTTCTCCGGGAGAGTCGTGAAGTTGACCTCGATCCCGGTGTCCGGGGTGAAGTGCTCCTCGGTCAGCCTCTCCAGGTCGACCATCTGCGGGTTGTTGACCTGGAGCACGTTGACCGTGCCGCCACCTTCTCCTCCGTCGGCTGCGCCACCCTCGCCGCCACCGCCGGCACCGGCGCAGGCAGAAAGGGCCACACCTGTGGAGGTGGCCATCGCTAGAGCGATCCATCGTCGTTGACGCATCTGTTACTCCCTATGGTTCGGGCCCGCAGCACGGACCCCAGTGTCGGTTTGCTCAAATGAGCAACGCAGTGCACAAACGAGTAAACTGCGCCGAGAGCCTAGGTGTCAAGGGTTGGCGCCGTTAGGGTGAGTCATCCCGATGCGGTCGCCGTCGACCGCGGAGACCGCAGAAAGAGGTGCACCATGGTTGGGTCCATGGGGCCGGCAGAGTCCGTCCTGGCTGCCACGGTCGCGCGCCGCTACTACCTCAACGGTGAAGCGAAGAAGGACATCGCAGACGAGCTGGGGATCAACCGTTTCAAAGTCGCGCGCCTGCTTGAGAGCGCCCTCGAGTCCGGTCTGGTGACGATCTCGATCGCCACGGTCGGGGGGGTCGACATGGATGCTTCCTCGCAACTGGCCCAACGGTTCGGGCTGACGCGATGTGTCGTCGTGGCCAGTAGCAACACGCCGAGCTCGGAAACCCTAGCCCAGTTGGGGCGGACCGCAGCGGAGTTGATGAGCGAGGTGTTGACCGACCAGGACGTCCTCGGTCTGCCGTGGTCCCGCTCGGTGTTGGCCATGACGACCGAGCTGCGCGACGTCCCTGCCGTCCAGGTCGTGCAGCTCAGTGGGGCGATGGAGCTACCGGGCATCAACGCGAGCACGGTCGATATCGTCCGGGAGACGGCGCGGGTCAGCCGGGGGTCATCGGTCATCTTCCATGCCCCGTTCCTCCTCGACGACGCGGCCAGTGCCAGCGCGGTGCGACGGCAGCCCAGTGTCGGGGCCGGACTGCGTGCCGTGCGCGACGTGACCCACGCCGTCGTCGGTCTCGGACTGTGGTCGCCGGGTCTGTCCACCGTGCACGACATGGCCACGGTCACCGAGCGAAAGGCCCTGGCCGAGGATGGGGTGGTGGGCGAGATCGCCGGAGTGTTCTTCGATGAGCAGGGCCAGGTCGTCGCCTCCGAGCTCTCCGAGCGATTGATCACCCTCTCCGGCCCCGACCTCGCTCGAATCCCCCACAAAACCGCAATCGTCGAAGGCGCCGCCAAAGCACCCGGCGTCGTGGCGGCGCTGCGGGGCGGGCTGATCAACGGATTGGTCGTGGACTCCGCTGCCGCCATCGCGATGCTCCAGCACGATGCCACCAGGGCTGAGACCGCGGGGGCCCGACCGACGGGGAGCTAGGCCACCTGAAGCGACCGACGCAGGTGGGTCATCACACTCGCTCCAAACACGGACCCGTGCATCAGCGTGTTGGCCAGTAGTGGCGCCAGCTGGTGCAGGGCGATCCGCTGCTGCCATCCGTCTGCCAAGGGATACACCTCCTGGTAGGCCGCGAAGGTCGCCTCCGCGAAGCCACCGAAGAGACGCATCAGCGCTAGGTCGATCTCGCGGTGACCGTAGTGAACGCTGGGGTCGATGATCCAATGGCGAGCCTGCGCGTCGACCACCCGGTTGCCGGCCCAGAGGTCACCGTGCACCAAGCACGGTTGCTCGGCGGGACCGCATACCTCCGGTCCTCGGGCGATAAGACGATCCACCAGTGGGAGCGCGGCCGGGTCCACGCGACCCCGCTCCACGGCCTGCCGGGCCAGCGGATGGACGCGATGCTGCACGTACGCCGTGGACCACTGCTCTTGGGGGCTCAGATCAAGGCGGACGGAGCCCAGGTAACCGTGGGGGTAGTCGTCGATCGAGCCGAAGTGCGGGCCGGTGTGGCGATGCAGCCCCGCCAAACCCCTCCCGAACTCTTCGGCACCGGCATCGTCTGGCACCGGCGCGGATTCCGCCTCATGCTCGATCCATTCCAGCGCTAGGCCCGAGCGGTGATGTCGGAGCACCTCAGGCACGGGCACGGTCGCCGTGGCACGAAGAGCACGGAGGCCGACCATCTCACGCTCGTAGAAGTCGGAGGGCGGGTCGACCCGACTCTTGAAGAACACCCGTCCCCGAGGGGTCTGACCCACGAAAACCTCGGAGATCGACCCGCCCGCGACGGAACGGACCTCGCTCACGTCGAAACCCGCGATGAGGTCTGCGGGCAGAGTCTCGGGACGCACAACCCCCAGTGTGGCGCATCGGTCAGCTGCGGGAAGGTGGCAGGGCCCGACCCCATGAGCGGCTTCGTGGGGCGAGCGCTGCCTGATCAGGGGCCATCGGCCCCACACAGCAGCACCCGCCATCGCGTGCCCGGGGGCGGGTCCGACACGCGCTCTCAGATGGCGTTGCCGTCGGCGATCCAGTCCAACAGCCCGCGGCAGGCCACCTCGACCTGATCGAACATCGTGGCGAACGCCTCCTGCGGGCGTCCGTACGGGTCAGGCACGTCCCGTCCCTCGGCTCCCGCCCAGCGGCTGCCGTCGGGGCCGGGGGCGAAGGACCCGAGCCGCACGATGCGTGATCGCGCTTCGGCGTCCGGGGCCATCTCTTCGAGGTCCTTCACGTTGCCGTGGTCCATGGCCACCAGCAGGTCGAACCGGTCGAAGTCAGCCGGCCCGAACTGCTGGCCGACGTGGTCGAGAGCGACGCCACGCCGCTGGGCCTCGATCACCGTGGAGTCGTGGGGCGGGTCCCCGACGTGCCAGGGTCCGGTGCCGGCCGACTCCACGACCAGAGTGGGCACATCCGTCCTGCCTGCGGCCAGCGCGACGAGAGTGGCCTCGGCCGCCGGTGATCGACAGATGTTGCCCAGGCAGACGAAGCAGATGCGCATAGGGCAATTCTGGACCACCCAGCCTGCAGGCGGACAGTGAGGCGGGCCACGTCGGTTCGGGGGATTAACCTACGGTCCCGTAACATTGAACTGAATATGAGCAAAAAGCCATCTCGTCGACTCGACCGCGTTGTGATCCGTTTTGCCGGGGACTCCGGCGACGGCATGCAGCTGACCGGTGATCGTTTCACCTCCGAGACTGCCTCCATGGGGAACGACATCTCGACCCTGCCCAACTTCCCGGCCGAGATCCGAGCCCCCGCGGGCACCCTCCCGGGAGTGTCGAGCTTCCAGCTGAACTTCGCCGACCACGATGTGATGACCCCGGGGGACGCTCCCGACGTGCTGGTGGCCATGAACCCTGCCGCCCTCAAGGCCAACCTTCCTGATCTGCCGCGAGGGGCCACGGTGATCGCCAACACGGACGAGTTCACCAAGCGCAACCTCGCCAAGGTGGGGTATGCCGTCTCGCCTCTGGAGGACGACAGCCTGGAGTCCTGGCACGTGCACGCCTTGGGCCTGACGTCGATGACGGTGCAGGCCCTTGCGGAGTTCGCGCTGAGCCGCAAGGAGAAGGAGCGGGCCAAGAACATGCTGGCCCTGGGCCTGCTGTCCTGGCTGTACTCCCGGCCCCTGGAGGGCACCGAAGCTTTCCTGCGGGCCAAGTTCGCCAAGGCACCCGAGGTCCTGGAGGCCAACCTCACCGCGCTTCGGGCCGGCCATGCCTACGGCGAGACCACCGAGGACTTCGCCGTGCGCTTCGAGGTCGCGCCAGCGCCGATGACGCCCGGGACGTACCGCACTATGACGGGTGGCCAGGCTATGGCCCTGGGCCTGGTCAGCGCCGCCCACCGCAGTGGGCTTCCGCTGGTGCTCGGCTCCTACCCCATCACCCCCGCTTCGGACGTGCTGCACGCCCTGTCAACACTCAAGCGGTTCAACATCACCACGCTCCAGGCCGAGGACGAGATCGGCGCGGTCGGCATGGCTCTCGGTGCCGCCTATGGGGGCGCCTTGGGCGTGACGACGACCTCGGGGCCGGGACTGGCCCTCAAAGCCGAGACCATCGGCCTGGCGGTATCGACCGAGCTGCCGCTGGTCGTCATCGACATCCAGCGCGGCGGGCCCTCGACCGGGTTGCCGACCAAGACCGAGCAAGCCGACCTGCTGCAGGCCCTCTACGGCCGCAACGGGGAGTCGCCGGTGGCCGTGGTGGCGGCACAGTCCCCCACCGACTGTTTCGACGCGGCCCTGGAAGCGGTCCGCATCGCCACGACCTACCGCACTCCCGTGATCCTGCTCTCCGACGGCTACCTCGCCAACGGGTCCGAGCCCTGGTCGGTGCCTGAGGTCGCCGACCTGCCCGCGCTCGACGTCCAGTTCGCGACCCAGCCCAACGCGAGCGACGACAAGGGCGAGCCGGTGTTCCACCCGTTCTTGCGCGACCCGTCTACGCTGGCGCGCCCCTGGGCCGTGCCGGGCACGGCCGGCCTGGAGCACCGCGTCGGTGGCATCGAGAAGGCCGACGTCACGGGCCACATCTCCTACGACCCGGACAACCACGACAAGATGGTGCGGCTCCGCGCGGCCAAGATCGACAAGATCGCCGAGACGATCCCGGACCTCGAGGTCGACGACCCCAGCGGCACCGCCAAGGTGCTCGTGTTGGGGTGGGGCTCGACGTACGGACCCATCTCGGCGGCCGCGCGACTGGTGCGCAACGCAGGCACTGAGGTCGCGCAAGCTCACCTCCGCCACCTCAACCCTTTCCCCAGCAACCTGGGCGACGTCTTGCGCCGCTACGACCGGGTCATCGTCCCGGAGATGAACCTCGGCCAACTCGCGCTCCTGCTGCGCGGCACGTTCCTGGTCGACGTCAAGTCGCACACCGCTGTCCGCGGCCTTCCCTTCACCGCGAGCGAGCTCGCCGAGGTGTTGCACAAAGAAGCCATCATCGCTGAGGAGATGATCCGATGAGCGCAGAGACCACCTCCCTGGGTATGCCGACCTCGGGCACCGCTGACGTGCCGCGAACCCCCGACGGCGCACCCGACCAGACCAAGAAGGATTTCACCTCGGACCAAGAGGTGCGGTGGTGCCCCGGTTGTGGCGACTACGCCGTCCTCGCCGCTGTGCAGGGCTTCCTGCCTGACCTCGGTCTTCGTCGCGAGAACATCGTCTTCGTCTCGGGTATCGGCTGCAGCTCGCGGTTCCCTTACTACCTCGACACCTACGGAATGCACTCGATCCATGGTCGCGCGCCCGCCATCGCCACGGGTCTGGCGACCTCGCGTGGCGACCTGTCGGTGTGGGTGGTGACCGGAGACGGTGACGCCCTCAGCATCGGTGGCAACCACCTCATCCACGCGATGCGCCGCAACGTCAACCTGACGATCTTGCTCTTCAACAACAAGATCTACGGTCTGACCAAGGGGCAGTACTCGCCGACCTCGGATGTCGGAACAGTGACCAAATCGACGCCGGTCGGCTCGGTGGACCATCCCTTCAACCCGGTCTCCCTGGCCCTCGGCGCTGAAGCCACGTTTGTGGCCCGCACCCTGGACTCCGACCGCGGACACCTGATGGAGGTGCTCAGCGCGGCGGCGGCCCATCGGGGCACCTCCCTGGTCGAGATCTACCAGAACTGCCCGATCTTCAACGACGGCGCCTTCCAGCTCATCAAGGACCGTGACCAAGGCAAGGCCAGGATCGCGTACCTGCGTGACGGCGAGCCGATCCACGTTGGCGAGGACCACGTCGTCGTCCGCGACGGTTCGGCGATGGCCGTCGTCCCGAGCGCCCAGGCGGCCGAGACCGACGTGGTGAAACACGATGTCGGCGCGGACGACCCCGCCCAGGCCTTCGCGTTGTCCCGGTTGGACGACCCGACCATGGCACACGTGCCGATGGGGATCTTCCGCCAGGTGGAGCGGGCGACCTACGACGACCAGGTGCGGGCACAGGTGGACGGAGCCCGTGCGAGTGCGGGCGGCACGACCTCGGACGAGGACCTCCAGTCCTTGCTCAACGGCAAGGACACCTGGACCGTCGAGGCGTGAGCAGCGCCTCGGATCTGGTAGCGCAAGGACAGCTCCTCCCGACCGGACCCGAGCGGCGAGACGTGGGGTGGGGAACCGCCTACGGCCTCACGGCATACACCCTGTGGGGTCTCTTCCCGCTCTACTTCATCACGCTGCGCCCGGCTGGCGCAGTGGAGATCCTGGTCCACCGCGTGCTGTGGGCCTTCGTCCTCTGCCTGATCATCCTGGCGGTGCTCGGCAACCTGAAGTGGGTCGCTCAGTTGATGCGTCGACCTCGCACGTTGGCGGCTGTCGGCACGGCGGGCGCGCTGATCGCCACCAACTGGACCATCTACACCTTCGCGGTCCTGACCGGCCACGTCACCGAGGCCGCGCTGGGCTACTTCCTGAACCCGCTGGTCACGGTGGGCCTGGGCGTGGTGGTGCTCCGCGAGCGTCTCCGCGTCGCACAGTGGGTCGCGGTGGGCATCGGTGCGGCCGCGGCCCTCTATCTCACCGTCGACTACGGGAGCCCGCCGTGGATCTCGATCAGCCTGGCCCTCACGTTTGCCAGCTACGGACTGGTCAAGAAGCGAGTGGGGCTGTCGCTATCGGCCGTCCAGTCTCTGACTGCCGAGACCATGGTGGTCGCGCCGGTGGCGCTTGCGGTGCTGGTCTACCTCACGGTGACCTCCTCCCAGACGTTCACCACGCAGGGTTGGTCCCATTCTCTTCTCCTGGTCAGTGCCGGTGTGGCCACCACGATCCCGTTGCTGTTCTTCGCGGCAGCCGCGAGGCGGGTGCCGTTGACCACCATCGGTCTCCTCCAGTTCATCACCCCCGTGCTGCAGCTACTCTGCGCCGTCCTGCTTCTTGGTGAGTCCATGCCCGCTTCACGATGGGTCGGCTTCGCTTTGGTGTGGGTGGCGCTAGCGGTGCTGACCCTCGACTCCTCCATCGCCGCTGGGCGCAACCATCGGCTGCATCGGATCGCGCTACGCACCGCAACGTAGACTGAGGCCGTGGCACGCCGAGTGACTCTCGTCGCCTGGGGGTCGCGCGGGGACGTCGCGCCGATCATCACCCTCGGGCAAGGGTTGCGCGCCACCGGGGACAAGGTGAGCATCCTGGCGAGCCGAGACTTCGAGTCCTCGGTGCGCGCGGCTGGTCTGGACTGGCTGCCCTTCGATATCTCCGTCATGGCGGCGGCCCGATCACCCTCTGGGCGTCAATGGCTGGGTGGGCATCGCACCCTGATCGGTGAGGGTCTGGCTCTCCAGAAGGTCTTGGACACCTTCGCCCAACCCCTGATCGAGGGGCTGTGGACCCACACGCGCGAGGCTGATCTCGTCGTCAGTGGCATCCTCACCGCGGATGCCTGCGCCAGCCTGACGGCCGCCCGCGAGCAGGACCATGCGGTGGCGCTGTTCACCCCGGTCCTACCGAGTCGGCAGGGCGCGAGCTCACCGACGGCCCTGGTTCAGTCGCGGAACACCGCCGTCAACGCGCTGACGGGCCGAGCGGTGCTCGGGGCCTCCTACCGCTTGCTTCGAGTCCCTGGAGACACGATCCGGCAACGACTCGGACACCGAAGGACCCGCCCGGGTTGGCTGTTGGATCGCTTGCGCCAGATGCCTGTCCTGGTCGGCGCCAGCCGGCACGTCGTCCCCCCGGATCCGGATCAGCCCAACGTGACCGTGACCGGATACTGGCCACCCGCGGGCCAGGACCTCGCCAGCGACGAGGCCGAGCGCCTCGAGACGCTGATCGCCGCCGAGCGGGCGCGTGGGCGGCCCGTGGTCTCACTCGGTTTCGGGAGCATGACCACCACAGACCCCATCGGAACGGCAGACCTCTTGATCCGCTCGGCCCATGACGCCGGCGTGCATCCCATCATCGGCGACGGATGGACCGGGGTCGGAGCCTACCTTCGCGGTCGCAAGCATGTGACGGTGATCGACCACGTCCCCCACGACTGGCTCTTCGCCCGCTGTGACGCGGTGGTGCACCACGGTGGCGCCGGGACCACCGGCTCCGCGGTCCGCTCCGGTGTGCCCCAGGTCGTGGTCGCACACATGGGTGACCAGTTCTTCTGGGCCCATCGTGCCCATCAGCTCGGAGTCGCGCCCGCGCCGCTTCGGCGCGCGGGTCTGACCCATCGACGTCTCACGGACGCCTTGGAGGAGGTCACCGCAGGACCGCAGGCTCAGCTTCGCGGGGAGCGGGCCAGCGAGCTGGCCGGATGGGTCGACGGCGAGGAGGGTGTCGCTGTCGCGGTGGACTTGCTACGCCACAAGGTCGGCCCGTCACCGACGTAGCACTTCTTTTCTCCTACCAAAGATCCGCTTGTCGGCCGTCAGCGAAGTGCGCTGCGGCCCGCGACCCGACGCAGCAGGACCGCCCCGGCCTCGGCCACCGATGTGCCCTGCGGAATCTCGATCACCAGAGGTCGACCGCTGCTTCGATGCACGATGATCCCCGGCCCCCCGCTGCGGATATACGCCGTATGCCGAGCGTTCCATTGCAGCCCCCAGCCCCCCCAGGCCAGCGGGTCCACCTCGTCGCTGCCGGCCCCCAGCACATCCTGCGCTCTCACCTGCACCAACCGAACGGGCACTCGGCGGGACGTCACGCTCAAGCCGCGCTCGTCGACATCCACCCGCACCGCGCTCCACGCCTCCATGACCAAGCAGAAGGCGACGCCTCCCACCGCTATCGCCGCGACCCACCACCACGGGGCCGAGCCCCAGGACAGAGCGATCGCCGCACCGAAGACGACAGCGCCGAAGAGCGCCAGTCGCTGCATTCGCGGCGAGGAAAGGTCCACGGACCAGATTTCCTCCCCCGCAGAGCCGGAGGTCGGCGCGCCTCCCGGTGGACGACCTACCCGGTCCCGCTCGGGGATCCGGTCGGTCAGTGCTCCGCGCGAGGGTCTCACCAGAGCGAAGATCGCATAGACCCATCGTCCCCAGGCCGCGCCAGCGAGAACGGCGACAATCGCACTGAGCCACGCGGCGACGGACAGCTGGCCCA
The DNA here is from genome assembly GCA_049646465.1 of Ornithinimicrobium sp. Lineage (GTDB taxonomy): Bacteria > Actinomycetota > Actinomycetes > Actinomycetales > Dermatophilaceae > Ornithinicoccus. The sequence goes on along the minus strand of JBARVW010000082.1, from coordinate 23,324 downwards.
CCAGCAGGTAGGTGGTTCCTGCGGCCGTCGCGAACCCGCAGGCGCACAACATGAACCGCGTGCTGACGTCGGTGAGCCACAACGACAGGCCACTCACCAACGCGGCCACGACCACGGCCAGCACGGTCACGGCCAGCGCCACGTCGGCACCAGAAGGTGTCGGCCCCCCGCCCACTTGTGCGGACACCACGGCGCCCAGAAGGAGTAGCGCCAGCGGCGAAATGGCGGCCGCACCGGCCCGCACCGGTCGCGAGCGGGAGTCGCTCATGGGCCGATCCCTATCGAGAGCGATCGGCCACGCCGTCGACCAGAGCGCGCAGCGCGTCCACGGCCGCCGAGTCCCCCAGGTCGTCCACCAACGACCTCGTGCTGGAAGCGAGGTGCTGGGTGTGGTCTCGGGCGGCCTGCATCGCCCGGTGGTCGCGCAGCAGAGCCACGGCCTCGGCCACGTCGTCCGGGTCAGCGATAGGCCCACTGACCAGGTCCACCAGGCGCGCATCCTGCGGCGTAGCCATCGACACGGCGTACAGCACCGGAAGCGTGGCCTTTCCCTCGCGCAGGTCAGCGCCCGGCACTTTACCCGATTGGTCCTGATCGGAGGAGATGTCGAGCAGGTCGTCGGCCAGCTGGAAGACCGTTCCCAGCTGCTCGCCGAAGGCGGTGAGAGTCCGCACCAGCTCGGCGTCCCCGCCGCCGAACATGGCTCCGTAGCGGGCGGACGTGGCGATAAGCGAGCCGGTCTTGTCGGCCAGCACACTGAGGTAGTGCTCGATCGGATCCGCACCTCCTGCTGGTGGACGCTCGTCGCGGATCTGGCCCGAGCACAACCGGACGAAGGTCTCGGCCTGGATCTTGACCGCCTCGGCCCCCAGGTCAGCGATAACCGACGAAGCCGTCCCGAACAGGAGGTCGCCGACGAGGATCGAGGTGGCGTTGCCGTAGCGCATGTTGGCGCTCTGCACCCCTCGTCGCAGCTCGGCCTCATCCATCACGTCGTCGTGGTAGAGGGAGGCCAGGTGTGTCAGCTCGACGCCGACGGCGGCCTCGACCACCTTCTCGCCCATCGACCCGGCCACCTGGGCCGACAACAACGTGAGGAGGGGGCGAAAGCGCTTGCCGCCCGCATTGGACAGATGGCTGGCGGCCTCGGCGATGAAGGGGTCGTCGTGGTCGACGACCTCACGAAGACGTCGATCGACCGCCTCGAGTCCCTCCATCAATTGCTGTTGTAGATCCTCGTCGGCGCCCGGGAGCACGGTCGGCGCAGCCATCATCACCGAATGAACTGCGATGCCTGCTGAGCCAGCTCCAGCATGGGTGACGGCATGACGCCCAGGCCCAGGGTGACCAATAGCCCCACGGCCACCGCGAAGGTGGTCAACGCCGAGGGCTCGACAGCCACGGTGTCGCCAGTGCGTTCGCCGAAGTACATCAACACGATCAACCGGAAGTACACGTACGCCGTCACGGCGCTCGCCAGCACCCCGATGACCGCGAGCCATGCACCATTGTTGTCGATCGCCGCCGAGAAGACGGCGAACTTGCCCGTAAAGCCGGAGGTCAACGGGATTCCGGCGAAGGCCAACAGCAAGAAGCTGAACGCTCCTGCGACCCACGGGTGGGCTTTGGCCAGTCCTGCCCACTGCGAGACGTGGGTCGCTTCGCTGCCCGCCGAGCGCACCAAGGTCACCAGGGCAAACGCAGGGATCGTCATGAAGCCGTAGGCCGCCAGGTAGAACATCGTCCCGGAAACGCCCGACGACGACAGGGCCAGGAAACCTACGAGGATGAAGCCCGCGTGGGCGATCGAGGAGTAGGCCAACAGACGCTTGATGTCGTTCTGTCCGACCGACATCACCGCGCCCACGATCATGGTCACCGCAGCGACTCCGGCCAACACGGGCTGCCAGTCCAGTCGAGCCGACTCGCCTGCGACGTAGAAGACACGCAGCAGCGCACCGAACGCTGCAACCTTCGTGCACGCAGCCATGAACCCCGTCACCGGAGTCGGCGCGCCCTGGTAGACATCCGGGGTCCACGCGTGGAAGGGAACGGCACCCACCTTGAAGAGCAATCCGGTGGCGATCAACAGCAGCCCAGGCACCAGCAGGCCGTCCATGCCGATCTCACTGGTGATGGCCAAGGAGATCTGGTCGAAACGCATGGAACCGGCGTATCCGTAGATCAGCGCGGAGCCGAACAGGAAGAAGGCCGAGGAGAAGGCGCCCAGCAGGAAGTACTTCAAAGACGCTTCCTGGGACAACAGGCGGCGCCGACGTGCCAGACCACACATGATGTAGAGCGGCAGCGACAGGATCTCCAGCGCGATGAACATCACCAGGAGGTCGTTCGCCATCGGGAAGAGCATCATGCCGCCGATGCCGAACAGGGTCAGCGGGTAGATCTCCGTCGTGGTGGCGCCGACCTTGACGGCCAGCGCCTCTTCGGCCGACCCCGGCACGGACACGCCGGCCTGGGTAAAAGCGTCGGGGGCGTTGCCACCCAGCCGTTCACTCATCACCATGACGCCGATGATGGCCAGCGACAGGACGAGACCCTGGAGCAGAAGGGCCGGGCCATCGTTGGCCACAGCGCCCGCTGCGGTCACGCCTTGGTGGCTCGGTGCGATGAAGATGACAGCACCCAGCGCGACGACCAACGTGAGGATGGTCAACGGCATCTGGATCCCGTAGCGCCGGGAACGACCGGCGAAACCTTCGACAGCAACCCCGATGAGACCACCGACGAAGACGATGATCAACGGCAGCAGCGCCAGGTAGTCGATCTCAGGAGCAATGAACTGCATCAGTCTTCACTCCCTTCCACCGCGTCGACCGCGGTGCCGGTCGGTGCCGGGTCACTTACTCCGACGTACTGCAGTGTGGTCTGGACAGCAGGCTCGAGGACGTCCAGCGCGGGTTTGGGGTAGAAACCGAGGAAGAGGAACGCCACGATCAGCGGCGCCACCACCGCCTTCTCCCGCAACGTCATATCCGGGGTGCCGGCGTACTCCTCCGGCTTGGGGCCGGTGGCCACCTTCTTGTACATGAGCAAGATGTAGAGCGCCGCCAAGATGACACCCATGGTGCCGATGACCGCGAACACGGGGTAGGTCTGGAAGGTGCCGATGATGACCATGAACTCCGAGACGAAGGAGTTCAGCCCTGGCAGAGCCAGACCGGAGAGCCCGGCGACGAGCAACGACCCGGCGATCAGCGGTGTCACCCGCTGCCAGCCACCGAAGTCCATGATGTCCCGCGAGCCACGGCGCTGCACGAGCATCGCCGCGATCAGGAACAGTGCGGCCGTGGTGAAGCCGTGGTTGACCATGTAGAGGGTCGAACCCGTCTGGCTCACGGTGGTCACGGCGAAGATGCCGAGCACGATGAAGCCGAAGTGGCTGATCGAGGTGTAGGCGATCAGGCGCATCATGTCGCGCTGCCCTATCGCCAGGGCGGCTCCGATCAGGATGGACAACACCGCGAACGTCATCACGGCCGGAGTCGCCCACCGGCTGGCGTCGGGGAAGAGCTGCAGGCAGAACCGGATCATCCCGAAGGTTCCGACCTTGTCCAGGACACCGACCAACAGCACGGAGGTCGCCGGACGAGCCTCACTGGCGGCGTGCGGCAACCAGGTGTGCACCGGCCACATGGGTGCCTTGATCGCGAAGGCGATGAAGAAGCCGAGGAAAAGCAACCGCTCGACCCAGGTGCTGATGTCCAGACCGGAGAGGTTCTCGATCAGGAACCCGTCCGTGCCCCCGGGGCCCTGGAGGTAGACCGCGATGACCGCAACCAGCATGATCAGTCCACCCAGAAGCGAGTAGAGCAGGAAGCTGGTGGCTGCCTTGGCGCGTCCGGGACCGCCGAACATCCCGATCAGGAAGTAGACCGGGATCAGCATCGCCTCGAAGAAGACGTAGAAGAGGAAGACGTCGATGGCGGCGAACACACCGATCATGAACGCTTCCAGGATCAGCATGAGCGCGAAGTAGCCCTGCTGACGTCGGCCCTCCTCGACCGGCACATCCTCCCACGCGGCCAACAGGCAGATCGGGACCAGGACGACCCCGAGCAGGATCATGGTCAGCGAGATGCCGTCGATCCCCAGGGCGTAACTGACGCCGAACTGCGGGATCCAGGACCGGACCTCGGTGAGCTGGAACTGGGTTTCGGCGCCCACCTCGAACTGCAAGGCGGTGAGTATGCCGAGCACCAGGGTCAACAGGGAGATGCCCAGGGCGACCTCGCGCACCTTGGCGAAACCCTTCGGCAGCACGGCGACGACAGCGCCACCGAGCAACGGCACCACCAGCAAGGTGGTCAACCACGGGAAGTCACTCATAGCTGCATCACCAACACGGCGCCGACGATAGCCACGATGCCGATCAACATGGTCATCGCGTAGGACCGGACGAACCCGGTCTGAGTGCGCCTGAGCGCCTTGGACAGACCGCCGACCCCGCCCGTGGTCTTGGCCACGAGGCCGCCTTCGACGACGTCCCGGTCCGTGGCGGTGACGATGTCGACCAACCCCTGACCTGGCGCGCGAAGGAACACCTCGTTGAAGTCGTCTTGGAACAGGTCGCGGCGGGCGGCCTTGGTCACAAAGGTCCCTTCGGGTGCGGTGGTGGCAACGTCGCGTCGCCAGTACATGAGCCACGCCAGTCCGGCGCCGACCAGCAGGAGCAGGAAGGCCAGGATCTGGATGAGCAGGACGGGGATCACCGGCTCCGGATGCTCGGCGTGACCGAACACCGGATCCAACCATGCGGACAGGATGCCGGTGGGGTAGAGCAACGCTCCCAGACCGACCGACCCCACGGCGAGGACCATCATCGGCACGGTCATCGTCAACGGTGACTCATGAGGATCGACATCGTCGGCCCATCGGGCCTTGCCGTGGAAGGTCATGAAGAACAACCGGGACATGTAGAAGGCGGTCACCCCGGCCGCGAGCAGGGCTGCTCCGCCGAAGACCCACGGCCGCCAAGCGCCGTCACCCTGGTCGATGAAGGCGGTCTCGATGATGAAGTCCTTGGAATACCAGCCGGAGGTGAACGGAACCCCGATGATGGCGACAAACCCGGCTGCGAAGGTGATCCAGGTGATCTTCATCTTCGAGGAGAGGTTGCCGAAGCCGCGCATGTCGACGCTGTCCTTCATCCCGTGCATCACCGAGCCGGCGCCCAGGAACATCCCGGCTTTGAAGAACCCGTGGGTGACCAGGTGGAAGATCGCGTAGAGGTATCCCAGCGGTCCCAGCCCGACTGCCAGCATCATGTAGCCGATCTGGCTCATGGTGGACGCGGCGAGGGCCTTCTTGATGTCGTCCTTGGCGCAACCGACGATGGCACCGTAGACGAGCGTGATCGTCCCGATGCACGCCACCGCCAGACGCGCGTTGGGAGTGAGGTCGTAGATCGCCTGGCTGCGCGCGATCAGGTAGACCCCGGCGGTGACCATGGTCGCCGCGTGGATCAGTGCGGAGACGGGGGTCGGTCCGGCCATGGCATCGCCCAGCCAGGACTGCAGGGGGAACTGGGCCGACTTGCCGCAGGCACCCAACAGCAGGAGCAACCCGACCGCCAACAACGTCCCCTGACCCATCGAGGAAGCCTCACCGTGGACGGTCGCGAAGTCGAGGGCCCCCACGCTGGCGAACAGCACCGCCATCGCGGTGATCAGTCCGACGTCACCGATGCGGTTGACCACGAAGGCCTTGTTGGCCGCGGTCGCGTAGGCCGGGTTCCAGTTCCAGAAGCCGATCAGCAGGTAGGACGCGAGGCCCACACCCTCCCAGCCGACGAAGAGCAGCAGGTAGGAGTCGGCCAGCACCAGGATCAACATGGCGGCGACGAACAGGTTCAGGTAGGCGAAGAACCTGCGCCGGTCGGGGTCGTGCGCCATGTAGCCCAGGGAGTACACGTGGATCAACGAACCGACGAACGTGATCAGCATGACGAAGGTCAACGACAACGGGTCCAACAACAACCCGACGTTGACGCTGAGCGTTCCGGCTGACACCCAGTCCCAGAGCTGGACGGACAGAGCCCGCTCCTCGCCCGGCATACCGGCCAGCTGGGCGATGATCCCGACCCCGATACCGAAGCTCGCCCACGACAGGCCGACCGCCAACGCCGGCCCCCACGCGTTGGTCGCCTTGCCCCCCACGAGGAGGATGGCGGCCCCGAGCAACGGCAGCGCGATCATCAACCATCCGAACGCAGCGAAGCCGCCGGCTTCGGTGGCGCGGGCGGCGCTGGGATCGGCCAGCGCGAAGCCGACGGTACTGGAAAGCACAGACACTCAGCCCGCTCCTTACAACTTCAGAAGGTTGGCGTCGTCCACGGATGCGGAGCGACGGGCGCGAAAGATGGACATGATGATGGCTAGACCGACGACGACCTCGGCGGCGGCCACCACCATCACGAACAGGGCATAGACCTGTCCGTCCAGCGTCCCGTGCATCCGGGAGAAGGTGACGAGCGACAAGTTACAGGCGTTCAGCATGAGCTCGACGCCCATGAAGACCACGATCGTGTTGCGACGGGTCAGCACCACGAGGGCACCAATGGTGAACAGGAGCGTGGACAGATAGATGTATGCCGCGAGGGTCACCGGTTCTCCGTCCTATCGGTGCTGCCGTCCGTGTCATCGACCTCGTCCTGGCCCACCAGGGTCACACCGTCGCGGCCGTGCTCGTCGATGGCCTCGTAGGCCGCGTCGGTCGATGCCGCGAAGCCTGTCATGGACGCGACCTGGCCACGGGCGACCAACACGCGGGGCACGGACTCCTCGGCGGGCGTGCCGTCCGGAAGCAACGCCGGGGTGTCGGCCGCGTTGTGCCGCGCGTAGACCCCGGGGTTCGGTCGACCCGACAGCCACGTACCGCTGGCGATGGTCTGGTCCGACCGACGGCGTTGCGAGATGGGTGGCGTCAGCCGTTCATGGTGAGCCAACACCATGGCGCCCATCACCGCGATCACCAGCAGTGCGCCGAGAATCTCGAACCCGAAGACCTGCCGGGTGAAGATCTCACGGGCCAGAGCGGTGACGCTTCCCTCTTCCTGCACCGCAGCCAACCCGACCGGCTCACCGAAGTCGACGCGCCACAGTCCGACCATGACGACGACGGCGAAGAGCGCCGCGAAGACGTAGGCCGTGACCCGTTGGCCGGCAAGCGTCTCCACCAGGGAGTCCGAGGCGTCGACGCCGACCAGCATGACGACGAACAGGAACAGCATCATGACCGCGCCGGAGTAGACAAAGATCTGGATGACCCCCACGAACTCGGCGTCCTGCGCGATGTAGAACACCCCCAGCGAGATCATCACCAACGCAGTGGACATCGCGGCGTGCACCGCCTTGCGCGCAAACAACAGCCCAAGAGCCCCCAGGATCGTGGCAGGACCGAGCACCCAGAACAGCAGCGCCTCTCCTCCACTCACCGGTAGGCCTCCTGCGCGTTGTCGTGATCGGATGATGCACTGTCTGCCGCCTGCCCGTCCCGAGCAGCGACGTAGTCCCGCTGCGACTGGTCAGGCCCGGTGATGTGACCCTTGTAGTAGTCGGTGTCATCGGTGCCGTCCGCCATCGGAAGGGGCGCGCGCAGCATACCCTCCCCCATGGGCGCGAGGAGCTGATGCTTTTCGTAGATGAGGGGCGCACGCTCGCTGTCGGCCAACTCGTACTCGTTGGTCATCGTCAACGCCCGGGTGGGGCAGGCCTCGATGCACAACCCACAGAAGATGCAGCGTAGGTAGTTGATCTGGTACACCCGCCCGTAGCGCTCCCCCGGGGAGAAGCGCGCCTCGTCGGTGTTGTCTGCCCCCTCGACGAGGATGGCGTCAGCCGGGCAGGCCCACGCGCACAGCTCGCAGCCGATGCACTTCTCCAGCCCGTCGGCATATCGGTTGAGCTGGTGGCGGCCGTGGAAGCGCGCCTGCGTCGGACGAGGCTTCTCCGGGTACTCCTCGGTGGCCACCTTGCGGAACATCGTGCTGAAGGAGACTCCGAAGCCCGCGACCGGCGCCAGGAAGTCGGACAGGAAACTGGTCTTCTTGTCTTCCTGCTTGCCGTCGTCGTCGCGGCGAGCAGGAGCGATGCTGTCCGTGTTCTTCCCGGTGCTGCCTTCGGGCTTGAGGATCTCGTCGCCCTTGCTGCCCGTCGTCTCGATGTCCTGCTTCTTGAGCTCTTCGTCAGCCACGGTCGTCCTCCGATGGTTCGCGTGTGGGCACCGATCCTGCGTCGACGGTCACCGGTTCGGCAGCCTTGACCGCCTTGGGGCGCTCCACCAACCGCTGCCCGGGCAGCGGCGGGACGGGGTAACCACCCGCGAACGGATCGATTTCGTCTGGGGGTATGCGGGCTTCCTGCCTCTCGCGGTCGCGAGCGTCCTTCTTGAAGGAGATCAGCGTCAAGGGCACGATCACGGCCACCGCGATCAGCACCACCGTGATGACCGTCGCCCACGGGCTGTCACCGAAGTAGCCGATCTGCGCCGCACGGATCAAAGCCACCGAGATGACCCACACCAGAGCGGCCGGGATCATGTACTTCCACCCCAGCTTCATGAACTGGTCGTAGCGCACCCGGGGCAGAGATCCACGCAGCCAGACGTAGCCGAAGATGAACAGCCACATCTTGATCGTGAACCAGATCAAGCCCCAGTAGCCCTGGTCGAACATGCCGTCGTTGATCGCCGCGATGCCGGGCGGCGCGTGCCACCCTCCGAGGAACAAGGTGGCCGCGAGCGCGGACACAGTGAACATGTTGATGTACTCACCAAGGAAGAACATGCCGAACTTCATCGAGGAGTACTCGGTGTGGAACCCCCCACCGAGCTCGCCCTCACCCTCGGCCAGGTCGAAGGGCAGACGGTTGGTCTCGCCGACCATCGTCACCAGGTAGATGACGAAGGAGAAGAAGAGCGGTATGACGAACCACAGGTCGGCCTGCGCGGCCACGATCTGTGAAGTCGACATCGAGCCTGCATAGAGGAAGACCGCGACCAGTGAAAGGCCCATCGCGATCTCGTAGGAGATGACCTGCGCCGTGGAGCGCAGACCTCCCAGCAGGGGATAGGTCGATCCCGAGGACCACCCCGCCAGGACGAAGCCGTAGGCGCCGACCCCGGCCACGGCCAGGACCAGCAACGTGGCCACCGGGGTGTCGGTGAGCTGCAGGGGTGTCGTGTGCCCGAACATCTCGACCGTGCCGCCCATCGGGATGATGGCGAAGGAGACGAACGCCAGCGAACCCACAATCAGCGGGGCGATGATGAACATCACCTTGTCCGCGGCCTTGGGCGTGACGTCCTCCTTCATCATCAGCTTCAGTCCGTCCGCCAAGGTCTGCAACAGGCCCAGGGGCCCGAAGCGGTTCGGGCCGGGACGTTGCTGCATGCGGCCGATCACCCGACGCTCGAACCAGATCACGATCAGGACGTTGACCAGCAGGAACACGAAGATCATCAAGGCTTTGATCACCGAGAGCCACCATGGCGTGTCGCTGAAGTCAGCCGCCGGGAGGTCGCTTGCGACCACGGCAGGCCCGGTCAGCACGGACATCGTGGACGCGATCATGAACGACCTTCCGAAACGGCGGGGGCGCTGGACGTGGCGATCCGTACGACAGCACCGGCGTCGACACCGAGGGTGGCGCGAACCTTGGAGCCAGCCGAGTTGGTCGGCAGCCACACCACGTGATCGGTCATATCCGTGACGGTCAGCGGCACCGTGATGGTGCCCAGCCCGTAGCTCACCGACACGTGTGACCCGTCGGCGGCGCCGATGGAAGCGGCGGTCTGCGGTGACATGCGCGCCGCCGCGACAGGAGCTGTGCCCGCCAGGAACGGTTCACCGTCCTGCAGCGAGCCGGCGTCGAGCAGGTGGTGCCAGGTCGCGAGAATCGCTTCCCCGTCCCCGAGCTCCACCGGTGCCGCAGGAGCCACGACGTGCATCGACCGTGGCGAGTCCCACGCGCCCAGACCCGTCATTTCGTGGCGCAGCGCGCCGAGACTGCGAGCACCGAGGTGCACGCCCATCTCAGCCGCCAGGGCGTCGAGCATGGCGTGGTCACTCCAGGCATTGGAGGTCAGCGCCTTCTCGAACGGGCGCAGGCGCCCTTCCCAGTCGGCGTAGGACCCGGCCTTCTCCTGCTGGGGTGCAACCGGCAGGATGACGTCGGCGTAGTCGTGAACGGCGGATTCCCTGATCTCCAGGGAGATGACGAAGGCCTTCTCCAGGGCCGCTTTGGCGAGCACCGGGTCAGGGAGGTCATCGGGATCGAGCCCGCCGACGACCAGGGTCGAGATCTCTCCTTCGAGCACGCCCCGCAGGATCGCGGTCGTGTCCTTACCCTCCCCGGTCGGCAGATCGGCCGCCCAGGCCTGGGCAACCTGGCCACGTGCGGCTTCCTCGTCTACCGGGCGACCACCGGGCAGCAAGCCAGGAAGGGCACCGACGGCCAGGGCTCCGCGCTCCCCGGCGCGGCGCGGCACCCATCCGATGCGCGCTCCGGTCAGGTTGGCCAGAGCAGCAGCAGCCGACAAGGCACCGGGCACCCCCGCCAGCCTCTCGCCGACCAACATGATGGCATCGGAGTTCAGCGCGTCGGACGCGAGCGGGAGGGGGTCGGTGCTGGGGAGGGGTTCGACGGGGCCTTCGTGCGCCTCACCGTCCTGCTGACGTCGTCCGCCGAGGGCCTCGAGAACCTCCGGCTCGGTGCCGGGTGCTGCCGGGATCAAGGTTCCGTTCATCTTGGTGAGCCCCCGTGAGGCGAAGGGAGCAATCGAGTACACCGCAGTCTTGTGCTTGCGACTCGCCTTACGCAGCCGCAGGAACACGATGGGACTTTCGTCCTCGGGCTCCAGTCCGACCAGCAGCACCGCACTGGCGCTCTCGAGGTCGGCATACGTCAGACCGTAGTGGTTGACGATGCTGGAGGCCAGGAAGTCCGCCTCTTCGGCGGAGTGCGGCCTTGCCCGGAAGTCGATGTCGTTGGTGTGCAGAGCCACCCGGGCGAACTTGCTGTAGGCGTAGGCGTCCTCCACCGTGGCCCGGCCACCGACGAGCACTCCGACGCCATCATCCGCGGCGGCCGTGGCGGACCGAAGGGCCGCAGCGGCGGCCCCCAGCGCTTCGTTCCACGTGGCGACCGCGTAGTTGCCGTCGGAGTCGCGCACCACGGGGTCGCGCAGGCGGTCGGGCATGGTCGCGTAGGTGAACGCCCACCGCCCCTTGTCGCAGTTCCACTCCTCGTTGACCTCAGGGTCGTCCATCGCCATCCGCCTCAGCACCGTCCCGCGACGGTGGTCGGTGCGGATCGAGCAGCCGGAGGCACAGTGCTCACAGACACTGGGGGTCGAGACCAGGTCGAACGGGCGGGACCGGAAGCGGTATGCCGATCCCGTCAGCGCGCCCACCGGGCAGATCTGGACGGTGTTGCCCGAGAAGTAGGACTCGAACGGCTGCTCCTCGTAGATGCCGACCTGCTGCAGGGCGCCTCGCTCGATCAGCGCGATGAAGGGGTCGCCGGCGATCTGGTCCGAGAAGCGAGTGCACCGCGCGCACAAGACACACCGCTCGCGGTCCAGCAGCACCTGAGCGGAGATGTTGATCGGCTTGGGGAAGGTGCGCTTCACGTCCTCGAAACGACTGGTGGGGCGACCACTCGACATCGCCTGGTTCTGCAGGGGGCACTCCCCACCCTTGTCGCACACCGGGCAGTCGAGAGGGTGGTTGATCAGGAGCAGCTCCATCACGCCATGCTGAGCCTTCTCCGCCACCTCGGACGAGTGCTGGGTCTTGACCTGCATCCCCTCGCCCACCACCATCGTGCACGAAGCCTGGGGCTTGGGCATGGGCTTGACGTTGCCCTCACGGTCGGGCATCGCCACATCGACCAGACACTGACGGCAGGCTCCCACCGGATCCAGCAGCGGGTGGTCGCAGAAGCGAGGGATCTGCACGCCGATCTGCTCCGCAGCACGGATCACGAGAGTGCCTTCGGGCACCGACACTTCGACGCCGTCAACGGTCAGCGAGACCTTCTTGACGTCGTCGGGGATGGCCGCATTGTCGCCTTCGTCAACGGCGTTGCCGCCGGCTGCGGGTGAGGTGTTGACCGTCATGCGGGGAGCGTCTCCTTCGCGAACAGCGTCGAGTGCTGGGGCGGGAAGAGCTCGGCGCAGCTGGTGTGCATGCCCGCCTCGAACTCTTCTCGGAAGTACTGCACGGCAGAGGTGATGGGGCTGGTCGCACCATCACCCAACGCGCAGAACGACCGACCCAGGATGTTGTCACAGATGTCGACCAGCTTGTCGATGTCGTCTTCGGTGCCGCGCCCGGCCTCGAGCCGTTCCATGATCTGCTTCAACCAGAAGGTGCCCTCGCGGCACGGGGTGCACTTGCCGCAGGACTCGTGGGCGTAGAAGTCGGTCCAGCGGGACACGGCACGCACCACCGACGTGGTCTCGTCGAAGATCTGCAAGGCCCGGGTGCCCAGCATCGAGCCGGCCTCGGCGACCGACTCGAAGTCCAGGGGCACATCCAGATGCTCGTCCGTGAAGATCGGCGTCGATGAGCCACCAGGAGTCCAGAACTTCAGCTCGTGGCCCTCTCGGATGCCACCGGCCATCTCCAGCAGCTCGCGCAAGGTGATGCCCAACGGGGCCTCGTACTGCCCCGGACGCGTGACGTGTCCGGACAAGCTGAAGAGGCCGTAGCCCTTGGACTTCTCGGTCCCGAGGTCGGAGAACCAGTCGCTGCCGTGCAACACGATCGAGGGCACGCTCGCGATGCTCTCGACGTTGTTGACCACCGTGGGCCGCGCGTACAGACCGGCGACGGCAGGGAAGGGCGGCTTCAGCCGCGGCTGCCCGCGACGTCCCTCCAAGCTGTCGAGCAGGGCTGTCTCCTCCCCGCAGATATAGGCTCCGGCGCCGGAGTGGACGGTGATGTCGAGATCGAAACCGGTCCCCAGGATGTCCTTGCCGAGGTAGCCAGCGGCATAGGCCTCTTCGACGGCTCGCTGGACGCGGCGGAAGACGTGGACGATCTCACCCCGGATGTAGATGAAGGCGTGCTTGCAGCCGATCGCGTACGAGGTGATGATCATGCCCTCGATGAGGAAGTGCGGGGCAGCCATCATCAGCGGCGTGTCCTTGCACGTGCCCGGCTCCGACTCGTCGGCGTTGATCACCAGGTAACGGGGGCCACCGTCGTCGGGAGGCAGGAAGCCCCACTTCATGCCGGTCGGGAACCCGGCACCGCCACGACCACGCAGACCGGAGGACTTGGCCATCTCGACCAGATCCTTGGTCGGGGTCTCCAGCGCGGTGCGCAGCGCGGCATACCCGTCGTGCTGCTCGTAGGTCTCCAGGGTCCAGGACTGGGGGTGGTCCCAGAACGTGGACAGGATCGGAGTGAGCTGAGCGCTCATGTGTCGTCTCCTCCGGTGCTTCGATCGTCGCTGGATGCTTCGTCACTGTTGATCGTGCCGTCGCTGGGCTTCTCGTCCGCGTCGTTGGTCGGCGCGTTGGTGGAGCTGCGCTGTCCCGCCTTCGGCGTCGTGCCCTCATCGGCGGCAGCCGTGTCGAAGCGTGTGCTCTCCTCGGGCGGGTGGTCCCCATCCTCGAGGTACGGCTGGCGCGACCCGACGGGGGCGACCCAGTCGTGCGCCCGCGCTACCCGCAGACCCTCCAGGGAGGGTCCGCCGGCACTGATGCCCTCATCGGCGCGGCCGTCGCTGAAGCCAGCCAGCACCCGTGAGATCTGCTTGAAGGTGCACACCTTGGCTGCACCCCGGGTCGGCACGACGTCCTGCCCGGCCCGCAGCTCGTCGGTGAGGTCCTTGGCGGACTGCGGAGTCTGGTTGTCGAAGAACTCCCAGTTCGCCATCACCACGGGCGCGTAGTCACACGCGGCGTTGCATTCCACGCGCTCCAGGGTGACCTTGCCGTCGGGGGTCGTCTCGTCGTGGCCGATCCCCAGGTGCTCGCTGAGCTCGTCGAAGATCTGGTCTCCGCCCATGATGGCGCAGAGGGTGTTGGTGCAGACCCCGACCGTGTACTCCCCGTTGGGATGGCGCTTGTACTGGGTGTAGAAGGTCGCGACGCCACTGACCTCCGCCGTGCTGAGGTTGAGCTGCTCGGCGCAGAAGTGCACCCCGCGCCCGGTGATGTAACCGTCGACGCTCTGCACCAGGTGCAACAGCGGTAGCAGGGCGGAGCGGGGTTGGGGGTACTTCGCGATGATCAGCGCCGCATCGGCCTGCATCGTGCCGAGCACGTCGGCGGGGTAGTCCTGCTGAGAGGGCTGCAGTGGGGTGTGGTGGTGCACCGGTCCCTGGGACACCGCTTCGTGCAGCTGCTCCCGAGTGTCTCCGGGCACGGCCCCGGTGGATCCGTTCGGTCCGCTCATCGGTCCACCCCACCCATCACCGGGTCGATCGAGGCCACCGCGACGATGACATCGGCCACCAGACCCCCTTCGCTCAGCACGGACGCGGCCTGCAAGTTGTTGAACGAAGGATCCCTGAAGTGAGCTCGGAAGGGCCTGGTCCCCCCGTCGGAAACCGCGTGCACGGCCAGCTCGCCCTTGGGCGACTCGATAGCGGCGTAGGCCTGGCCCGGGGGCACCCGGAACCCTTCCGTCACCAGCTTGAAGTGGTGGATCAGCGACTCCATCGACTCGCCCATGATCTTGCGGATGTGGTCCAGGGAGTTGCCCTGGCCGTCCGCTCCGACACTGAGCTGAGCCGGCCAGGCGATCTTCTTGTCCGCCACCATCACCGGCTGTCCTTCCGAAGCGCGGAGTCGGGCGATGGCCTGCTCGGAGATCTTGATGGACTCCCACATCTCGTCGATCCGAATGCACAGTCGGCCGTAGGCGTCCATGCTGTCGCGGGTGATGACGTCGAAGTCATAGGTCTCGTACCCGCAGTACGGGTCGGACTTGCGCAGGTCGTGGGGCAGCCCGGTCGAGCGGAGGATCGGACCGGTGATGCCGAGGGCCATGCACCCGGTCAAGCTCAGGTGGCCCACGTCGACGGTGCGCCCTCGCAGCACCGGGTTCTGGAGGAGCAGCGACTCCACCTCGTGCATGCCACGCTTGAGGTCGACCAGCTCGTCTTCGAGCAGGTCGAGGGCCCCCGAGGGGACGTCCTGGGCGACACCACCGGGGCGGACATAGGCGTGGTTCATCCGCAGACCGGTGACCGCCTCGAAGAAACGCAGCAGCCGCTCCCGCTCGCGGAAGCACGTGGTCATGACGGTGGTGGCACCGAGCTCCATGCCACCCGTGCCCAGCGCGATCATGTGCGAGCCGATCCGGTTCAGCTCCATCGTGAGCACGCGAATGTCACTGGCTCGCTGCGGGATCTGGTCGGTGATCCCCAGAAGCTTCTCCACGGCCAGGCAGTACGCCGTCTCGTTGAAGATCGGGGTCAGGTAGTCCATCCGGGTGCAGAACGTGGTCCCCTGCACCCAGGTGCGGTACTCCATGTTCTTCTCGATGCCGGTATGCAGGTAGCCGATCCCTGCGCGCGCCTCGCGCACGGTCTCGCCGTCCAGCTCCAGGATGAGCCGCAGCACGCCGTGAGTCGACGGATGCTGGGGGCCCATGTTGACCACGATGCGCTCTTCGCCGACAGCGGCGATGTCCTCGACGACCTGGTCCCAGTCACCCCCGCCGGCCGTGAAGACAGCGCCGGCCTCGTCGTCGCCGTAGAGGTCTTGGGTCTCGGTGGACTCTGTGTGGGTCGTCGCCATCAGGTATAGCTCCTGCGCTCGCTGGGGGCCGGAATGGTGGCCCCCTTGTATTCCACAGGGATCCCGCCGAGCGGGTAGTCCTTGCGCTGTGGGTGGCCGGGCCAGTCGTCCGGCATCAGGATGCGCGTCAACGCCGGGTGGCCGGTGAAGACGATTCCGAACATGTCGTAGGTCTCACGCTCGTGCCAGTCGGCCGCCGGGTAGATGTCCACGATCGAGGGGATCTGCGGGTCCTCGTCCGAGCAGGCCACCTCGACGCGGACTCGACGCGAGCCGTTGGTGATCGACAGGAAGTGGTAGACCGCGTGCAGCTCGTTGCCGATGTCCTCCGGGTAGTGCACCCCGGAGACCCCACTGCAGATCTCGAAGCGGAGACCGGGATGGTCGCGCAGATTCTGGGCGACCAACGGCAGGTGCTCGGGGGGAACGCTCAGCGTCATCTCCTTGCGGTCGATGACCACGCGGGTGATTGCGGCATCGTGCTTGTCGCCGAGCACGTCGAGGAGGTGGTCGGCGATCTCGTCGAAGTAACCCCCGTAGGGCCGCTCCGCGGACCCTGGCAGCAGAATCGGCTGCACCAGACCGCCGTAGCCCGAGGTGTCCGAGCCCAGCGAGCCGCCGAACATGCCGCGTCGTTCGCCGACCTGCACCGGCGTGCTGCCCTCGGGGTCCACCGTGCTGACCGAGCCGGATCCCGTCTCCTGAGCCTTGGTGCTGCTGACCTTCTGGTCTGGCGTCGCGGCCGGGGCGTTGACCCGGTCGATGGTGTTCTTACCGTCGGCGACGGCGTTCTCGTCGCCTGCCAGCTCGGCGGTCTCGATCTCCGCGACCGCATCCTTCTTGGCCTTGTCCTCGCTCACGCGACCCTCCTTTGCGCGTGACTCCGCGCGTGCTCCGGGCCTCGCTCCGCTGCGTTTCCTCGCTGCGCTGTCGTCACGCGAGCAACCCCTTCATCTCGTGGGTCGGCGTCGCATTCATCGCCGCGGCCTCCGCCGCGCGCGCCGCCTTCACTCGGTCCACGCCGAACTTCGAGGACCGGATCTGCTCGTGCAGTTCCAGCAGCGCATTGATCAGCATCTGCGGTCGCGGCGGACAGCCGGGTAGGTAGATATCGACGGGCACGATGTGGTCGACGCCCTGCACGATGGCGTAGTTGTTGAACATGCCACCGGAGCTGGCACAGACCCCCATCGACAGCACCCACTTCGGGTTGGGCATCTGGTCGTAGACCTGTCGCACGACGGGCGCCATCTTCTGGCTGACGCGACCGGCCACGATCATCAGGTCGGCCTGGCGTGGTGTCGCTGCGAAGCGCTCCATCCCGAACCGAGCGATGTCGTAGTCGGGCGTGCCGACCGCCATCATCTCGATGGCACAACAGGCCAGCCCGAAGGTAGCCGGCCACACGGATCGGGACTGCATCTGGCCGACGAGACCCTCGACCGAGGTCAGCACGATGCCTGAGGGAAGCTTTTCCTCTAGACCCATGAGTCACACACTCCCTGTGTTGTTAGTCCCATTCCAGACCGCCCCGGCTCCACTCGTAGATGAAGGGGACGGAGACCACGAAGAGGAACATCAGCATGGCCATCACGCTGAAGAGTCCCACCTGATCGAAGGCCACGGCGAAGGGGTAAAGAAAAAGGACCTCGACGTCGAAGACGATGAACAGCATCGCCGTGAGGTAGTACTTGACGGGGACGCGACCGCCGTCGAGAGCCTGCGGGGTGGGCTGGATGCCGCACTCGTAGGCCTCGGACTTGGCGCGGTTGTAGGTCTTGCGACCCAGAACAGCTCCTCCCAGCATGGATCCGCCAGCGAACAGCAGGCCCAGGGCCAAGAGAAACAAGATCGGAAGGTAAGGATCGGTCATCCGGTCCCACACTCCTTTCGGTGCCAGCGCGTCGTCATGGTGCGGCCAAGACAATCCTAGGGGTCATCCAACGTCCCGCGCCGTCGGGGTCGCGCAGGAATTGGCCCGCGCGGTGCAGCATACGGCGCGGCGGCGACCCGTGCTCACCTGATGATGGCGTGGTGCACCGCAACGATGCCGCCCGTCAGGTTGCGCCAGGTCACCGAGCTCCACCCCGACTCGGCGAGGGTGTGGGCGAGCTCCTGCTGGGACGGCCAAGCGCGGATCGACTCGGCGAGGTAGACGTAGGACGCGGGGTTGGAGCTGATCCTGCGCGCCACCGCCGGGAGCGCCCGCATCACGTATCCCATGTATGCGGTCCGCATCGGCCGCCAGACGGGTTGACTGAACTCACAGACCACCAGTCGTCCGCCCGGCTTGGTGACCCGGGCGAACTCCCGCAGGGCAGACGGGACGTCGCTGACGTTGCGCAGCCCGAACGACATCGTCACCACGTCGAAGGAGTCATCGGCAAAGGGAAGGTGCAGGGCATCGGCCGCCGTGAACGGCATGTCGGGTCGACGACGGCGGCCCTCCCGAAGCATCCCCAACGAGAAGTCGGCGGGCACGACGTCGATCTCGGCGTTGGCGAACGGCTCACTGCTGGTCCCGGTGCCCGCCGCGATGTCGAGCACCCGCTCTCCCTGCTCGGCGGCCGCCGAGCGAACCACGGCCCGGCGCCATGTGTAGGTCTGACCGGCGGACAGGATGTCGTTGGTCAGGTCGTACCGAGGCGCCACATCGTCGAACATCTCGGCGACATCACGAGGGTCTTTGTCCAAGCTGGCACGGGTCATGCGTTCATCCTCGCACTCGCCCCATACAGTGGACCGCTGTGACTGTGCTCGCCCTCCCCCGCCTGCGTGCGATCACCGTGGATATCACCGAAGATCTCGACGAAGGGGTGGAGCTCCTGTCGCTGGTGCCCGAGTCGGCGGCCCCCAGCCATATGTGCTCGTGGCTGCGGGAAGGCGACGGGGTGGTGGGCTGGGGGCGGGTAGCGCGCTGCCTGACCACAGGCCCCAACCGGTTCGCCGACGCCGAAGCCTGGTGGAAGCAGGTCTGTGCGGTAGCGGAGGTCGACAACACCATAGGGCTGCCCGGCACCGGGCTGATCACGTTCGGGTCGTTCAGCTTCTCCCCCGACTCCCACGACCAGAGCAGACTGGTGGTGCCCGAGGTCATCATCGGGCGACGGGACGGCCGCATCTGGCGCACCACGGTCACCGCCGATCCCGTGCACCCCGACGAGACCAGCGCGGCGGCGTTCCTCGATCCGGTGGGGAAACCGCCACCCGCGTCTGCCACTCCCATCGAGATCGTCGCCGGATCGGTGTCCGCTCAGGAGTGGCCCGGGGTCATCGCTCGGGCCATCGAGCGCATCAGTGCCGGCGAGGTGGACAAGGTCGTGCTGGCGCGGGACGAGCTGGCCAAGTCGAACGGCCCGATCGACCTTCACCACGTGCTCAACCGGCTGGCCGAGCGCTATCGGGCGACCTGGACCTTCGCCGTGGACGGCCTGGTGGGAGCCACCCCGGAGATGCTGGTCCGACTCTTGGACGGCAAGGTGCACTCCCGGGTGCTGGCGGGGACGGTCCGGCGCAGCCACGCGGCGAAACGGCTGGTGACCGAGGACCATCCGGACTTCAAACCCGAGCATCACGTCGACCCTCAGCTCAGGCTGATCTCCAGCGAGAAGGACCTCGAGGAGCACGCCTACGCGGTCCGGTCGGTGGCCGACGCGTTAGCCCCTCACTGCCGGGACCTCGCCGTCCCCGAGCAGCCCTTCGTGTTGAAGCTTCCGGACGTCTACCACCTCGCCAGCGACATCAGCGGGGTCCACGCCGACGAGGCCACCTCGCTCCGACTCGCTGCCGCCCTCCACCCATCGGCCGCCGTCTGTGGCACGCCGTCCGCGGCCGCGGCCGCCCTTATCGCAGATCTGGAACGCATGGATCGCGGTCGCTACGCCGGACCGGTCGGCTGGATGGACGTGGCCGGAGAGGGCGACTGGGGCATCGCGCTGCGCTGCGGCGAGCTGTGTGAGGATCCGCGTCGCCTGCGGCTGTTCGCCGGCGGTGGCATCGTCGCGGCTTCGGACCCCGAAGCCGAGCTGGCCGAGACCGAGATCAAGCTGGCCGCCATGCGGTACGCCCTCGAGAGCTGACGCCGACCGCGGTGGATGAGCCTGCGATCCCGGATCATGGGCGCCCGCTGCGACTAAGACCGCCACGAGTGGCCGACGAGGCCGCCATGCGGGCCGGGCACGAGGAGCTGAGCGAGGTGGGCTTCGCCTTCCTTCTCGACCCCGGGCTCCGCTGGGGTGAGCAGCTCGACCTGCTTGACCGCCAGGCCCGGGGTCGTGACCTCGGCCCCGGCCGAGTCCGGTCCGACTTCCTGGTGGGCGAGATCGCAGGCACCGGGAGTCAGCAACCGCCTCCACGGGGATCCGCGGCCATCGTCGGACGCGTCTCGATCCGGCATACGCTCACTCCGCTGCTCTTCGAGATCGGCGGACACGTGGGGTATGCCGTCCGCCCCGCCTTTCGAGGACGCGGATACGCGACGGCGATGTTGCAGCTCTCGGTCCGGCGGCTGGCCGACCTCGGAGTCGACGACGTGCTCGTGACCTGCGACGACGACAACCTCGGATCGATCCGGGTCATTGAGCGATCCGGTGGGGTCTTGGCGGACGTCCGTCAGGTCGCCGATGGGGTGCCCCCCAAACGCCGCTACTGGATCGACTCCCGCAGCTGAGCGGACCGCACCAGTGCCCCCGGCCGGAGGTTCCTCGCCAGCACCAGCATGACCAGCAGGAACGCAACCACCACAAACAGGGCCCGGCTCAGCCCGAAGGCCTCCGCCAGGATCCCGATCGTGGGCGCTCCGAACAGGAATGCGCCGTAGGCAATGGTGCTGACCACGGTGATGGCCCGGTTTCCCCGCCCGGTGATCTCGCCGGCCGCCGAAATAGCCGCGGGAAAGATGGTCGAGACGCCGAGTCCCCAGATCAAGCCCCCTAGCAGAGCCACGGGCAACGACGGCACCTGGCTCGCGAGCAGGATGCCGAGGATCGCCAGCAGACCCCCGGCCTGGACGACCCGTTCCCGGCCGAACCGGTCGATGGCGGGGCTACCGAGGAGTCGGCCCGTCATCATGGCGAGGTTGAAGGCGGTCAGCGCGAGGGCCCCGACGGCGCCGGGTGCCCCTTGCACATCCACCAACAGGATGGCCAGCCAGTCGTTGGCCGACCCTTCGGCCAACGCACCACCCAGACACACCACGCCGATCATGATCTCCAGGCTGCTCACCCCACGGCGGGCAGGGGGCTGCCGCCCGACATCCGGGCCTTCCGTCGGTGGGACGTCGAGCACCTCGGCCTCGGCGCGCTGGTCGGCCTCTTCGGCGTCGGTCGACTGGTCCGGCATGAAATGTCGCACCGACACCAGCCCGATGACCATGGCTACGGCCCCGATCACCGGCAACTGCATCAAGCCGTACCCGAGATAGGCCGCAAGGGCACCGCTGCCGGCACCGACGACCGTCCCCGCCGAGAACGCCGCGTGGAAGAAGGGCATCAGCGAGCGACCACGGAGTCTCTCGACCTGGCTGCCCTGCACGTTCATCGCGACGTCCCAGATGCCGACGGGCGCGCCGGTCAGCACCAGGGCCACCCCCATCAGCCACGGGTTGGGCACGAACGCCAGCGAGCTCCAACCCGCACAGGCCAACACGATGCTCACCGCCACCACCCGCTTGGTGCCGAAACGATCCACCAGGCGGCCGGTGAACGGCATCGCCAGCAGCGACCCCAGACCGCCGCCGATCAGGGCCAGACCCAGCTCCCCCGTGCTGGCGTCGACCGCGTCCCGGATGGCCGGCATGCGGGCGAAGGTCTGGGCCATCACGAGGCCGGCCATAGCAAAGACCATCATCACCGCCGCCGGCGATCCGGCAGAGTTCACGACGGGGCGAGTGGAGAGCGAGGATGTCACCGCAGAACTCTCCCAGACGGTGGCGATCGCTTGAAATCGCCGGATATTCGTTCGCTTCGACGTGGAGCATCGGGCAGGCTTCGCAGCATGGATGAGTCTCCTCGCTCCGGCGATGCCCCCGCCCGACCGGGATCGCCCTATCGCTCGACGGCCCTGACCCCCGAGGACGCTGAACGAATGGCCACCTTGGAGCACACCGTGTGGTTCGAGGTGCTGCCCGGCGTCAGTGCGACCGACACGGTCCGCGAGTTCGACTACGACCGCGGCCGGGCGGTGGAGATGGACGACCAGGCGCTGGTGGGCGCGTCGTCCACACCCCAGGGTCCGTTGGTCGGGATCTACGGTGCCTTCGACATGCACCTCAGTGTCCCCGCGGCCGGCGACGGGGTGACACGCGTGCCGATGAACGGCTTGACCTGGGTCGGCGTCCACCCAGACCACCGTCGCCGCGGCATCTTGAGCTCGATGATGACCGAGCACCTGCACGGGATCCACGACCGGGGCGAGTCGGCCATCGCCGGACTCTGGGCGGCCGAGGTGGGGATCTACGGTCGCTTCGGATACGGGGCGGCATCACTCGAGGTCATGCTGCAGCTCAGCACGGGCACCGACCTCTCGGCTCCGGAGCACATCGCGACCGCCGCCGACGACATCACCACCCATATGCTGCCTGCCCATACCGAGGAGGCCACCGCAGCGATCCACGCCCTCCAGGTCACGGCGGCAGAACACACGCTGGGCACGGCCACCCGACCGGAGCGGATCGCCCGCTGGTGGTTCCAGGACTTCCCGAAGGCTCGAGGCTCCAAGGAGCAACGGCAGGTGCTCTTCGCCACCCGGGCAGGCACCCCGGTCGGCTATGCGCTGCTGCGGCGGACCTCCGAGTGGGACGACCACAACAACCCCGGCGGTGAGCTGCGCGTGGCGGAGATGGGCACGGTCGACGCGCCGGCGCTGTTGGCCCTGTCGCGGCGGCTACTGAGCTTCGACCTGATCAGCAAGGTGAAGTTCTTCGCGCGAAGCACCGACGACCCCCTGGTGTGGTGGTCCGGCGGTCCACGATCAAGCACGATGAAGGTCACCGACGCCCTGTGGGTGCGGCTCGTCGACGTGCCGAGGGCACTAGTCGAGCGTGGATACGCCGCCGCCTGTGACGTCGTGGTTGAGGTCAAGGACGGCGTCTGTCCGTGGAACGCCGGCCGGTGGCGGCTGCGGGTCGACGCCGACGGCATCGGTCACTGCGAGCCCAGCCAGGACCCCGCAGACCTGACGCTGGGCGTCGACGTGCTGGGTTCGGCCTACCTGGGGGGCCGCTCGATCTCGTCTCTGGCCGCAGCGGGGTGGATCATCGAGCATCGCCCCGGCGCCGTCCGGGCGCTGTCGCGGTCGATGCGCGCCGACACCGAGCCCTACGGCACGAGCGGCTTCTAGTCCAGCGGCGCCGGACCCTGGTGGGCCGCCGCGCGCAATCCGGCGCGGGCTGCCGCGTCGGCGGTCGGGTCGACCGGCACCTCGATGACTCTGATGCCGGTCGCTTCCGCTGCCATCGCCGCTTGCAGCTCGCCAAGGCTGGCGACCTTCTCGTGGGCCACACCCAAGCCCGAGCACAGGCCCGACAGGTCCGCTCCGGTCGGCGTCGC
>JBARVW010000081.1:0-88605 GCA_049646465.1 Ornithinimicrobium sp. | reverse complement strand
AGCCTCGGTGGTCCCACCGGCTACGCCATCAACCCGGCTCGTGACCTGGGCCCCCGTATCGCCCATGCCCTGCTGCCGATACCCGGCAAGGGTTCCAGCGACTGGGCCTACTCCTGGGTGCCCGTCGCCGGACCCGCTGTCGGCGGCATCCTCGGTGGACTACTGGCCGCCGCCGTCTTCTAGCAGCCGCACCTCGACGGTTGCCCCGAGGCGGCCGTCGACTGTTCGACCGGGTCGAGATCGCACCGTTGGATCGGGCTCGCAGCCATAGAAACCGCACAATGACGTGGAGGAGCAAAACTCATGGCCGACTATGTAATGTCGATCGACCAAGGCACCACCAGCAGCCGCGCAATCGTCTTCACCCATGCCGGCAAGATTCACTCGACCGGTCAGAAGGAGCACGAGCAGATCTTCCCGAAGGCCGGTTGGGTCGAGCACGACGCCGCCGAGATCTGGAAGAACGTCCGTGAGGTCGTGGCGTTGGCGCTCTCGAGTGGAAACATCACGCACAACGACGTTGCCGCGGTGGGCATCACCAACCAGCGTGAGACGGCCGTCGTCTGGGACAAGAACACCGGTGACCCCGTCTACAACGCCATCGTCTGGCAGGACACCCGCACCGACAAGATCGCTGCCCAGCTCGGTGGCGACGAAGGAGCCGACAAGTACAAGGCGATCTGTGGCTTGCCGCTGGCCACGTACTTCTCCGGCCCGAAGGTGAAATGGATCCTCGACAACGTCGAGGGTGCCCGCGAGAAGGCCGAGAACGGCGACCTCATGTTCGGCAACACCGACACCTGGGTGCTGTGGAACATGACCGGTGGTCCCGACGGCGGCCAGCACGTCACCGACGTGACCAATGCCTCGCGCACCATGCTGATGGATCTGAAGACTCTCGACTGGGACGAAGGCACCGCCTCCGATTTCGGCATCCCGATGTCGATGCTGCCCACCATCAAGTCCTCCTCCGAGGTCTACGGCGAGGGTCGCAAGGGTGGTCTCGTGCCCGGGGTGCCGATCGCGGGCATCCTCGGCGACCAGCAGGCGGCCACCTTCGGTCAGGCCTGCTTCGAGAAGGGCATGTCGAAGAACACGTATGGCACGGGTAACTTCATGCTGCTCAACACCGGCACTGAGATCGTGCCTAGCGAGAACGGCTTGCTGACCACCGTGTGCTACAAGATCGGTGACCAGGACGCGGTCTACGCCCTCGAGGGTTCGATCGCGGTCAGCGGTTCGTTGATCCAGTGGTTGCGCGACAACATCGGCCTGATCGACGACGCTCCCCAGATCGAAGATCTGGCCAAGGGCGTGGACGACAATGGCGGCGCCTACTTCGTGCCCGCCTTCTCCGGTCTGTTCGCCCCGCACTGGCGTGACGACGCGCGCGGAGCGATCGTCGGTCTGACTCGGTTTGTGAACAAGGGCCATATCGCCCGCGCCGCTCTGGAGGCCACGGCCTACCAGACGCGTGAGGTGCTGGAGGCCATGAACGCTGACTCCGGCGTGGACCTGACCGAGCTGCGGGTCGATGGCGGCATGATCGCCAACGAGACGCTCATGCAGTTCCAGGCCGACATCCTCGGGGTCGACGTGGTCCGTCCTGAGATCGCCGAGACGACGGCGCTGGGCGCGGCCTACGCCGCCGGCATCGCCGTGGGCTTCTGGTCGGGCGAGCAGGACGTGATCGACAACTGGAACGAAGGAAAGCGTTGGACGCCGAGCATGGACGAGGGCGAGCGCGACCGCCTGTTCCGCCAGTGGAACAAGGCCGTCACCAAGACCCTCGACTGGGTCGACGACGACGTCGAGGCGCACGCCTGAGCCTCCGGGCTGCCTAGCTCCGAGGCCGCCGAAAGCCCGAGACCCTGTGGTCTCGGGCTTTCGCGTCTCCCCTCCCCCCTTTTCCGCCACCCCCAGCCCCGTGGTGCGACCTCCAGCGCCGTGTATGCCGCGGAAGTCGACGTTTCTGGCTGGGGGTGGCGGAGGGCTAGGGCCCGACCTCGGCGCCCCAGTCGAGCAGCGGCTGCGACAGGTTGCTGTTGTCGAGCACCCAGGTCGCCTGCTGGGCCGGTGCCTGCTCGAGATACCACCGTTGGGCCTGCACGTAGCGCGCGTGGACAGGGTCCTCGGGGTCGTCGGGGTCACTCTCAGCGGCCTGCTGCACCGAGTGCCTCGCGTTGCCGCGAGGGACGCTGAGCTCGAAGGGGACATGCACGAACAGGGAAGCGTCCCACACCGCGGTCAGCTCTGGTCGATGCAGAAAGACCCCGTCCACGAGCAGCACGGCGTCCTCGGCCGCCTCGATCGCGTCGGGGAGGATCGCCTGGTCGGTGGCCACATCGTGGACCGCTGGCACGACCTCACGTCCGGCGCGGAAGGGGATCAGCACGTGCCGCCGGAACGCCTCGTAGTCGAACGCGTCGCGGTAGTAGCTCTCCGCGGAGCGACCCCGTGCGTAGCGGACCTCGCGTGGGTGGTGGAACCCGTCCATGCTCACGCTGTGCAGCTCCCGACCCGCGAGGCGCTGCGCCAACGCCAGAAGCTCGGCGGCGAGATGCGATTTCCCCGCCCCGTCGACGCCGTCGATCCCGACGACGGCCCGCTCACCCGGTCGGGTAGCCATGATGAGGCCCAACAGGTCGACCAACACCAACTGTCGCACCGGCACGAAGCCGGCATACCCCACAGGCCGTCCTAGCCCACGGTGACGCTGGGGCCGCCTTGTGCTGCCTGGTCCTCGGCGTCAGCCTCCATACCTTCGGCGATCCGCATGGCTTCCTCGATCAGCGTCTCCACGATCTGTGACTCCGGGACCGTCTTGATGACCTCCCCCTTGACGAAGATCTGGCCCTTTCCGTTTCCGCTGGCCACGCCCAGGTCGGCTTCGCGCGCCTCGCCGGGACCGTTGACGACGCACCCCATGACCGCGACCCGAAGCGGAACTTCCATGCCCTCCAGGCCCGCGGTGACCTCCTCGGCCAGAGTGTAGACGTCGACCTGGGCCCGGCCACAGGAAGGACAGGAGACGATCTCCAGCTTGCGAGGACGCAGGTTGAGGCTCTGCAGGATCTGGTTGCCCACCTTCACCTCCTCGACCGGCGGCGCCGACAGGGAGACGCGGATCGTGTCGCCGATACCTTGCGAGAGGAGAGCTCCGAAGGCCACCGAGGACTTGATCGTGCCCTGGAAGGCCGGCCCAGCCTCCGTCACACCCAGGTGCAACGGCCAGTCCCCGGCCTGGGAGAGCAGTTCGTAGGCTCGCACCATCACAACCGGGTCGTTGTGCTTCACGGAGATTTTGAAGTCGTGGAAGTCGTGCTCCTCGAAGAGTGAGGCCTCCCACATCGCTGACTCGACAAGCGCCTCCGCGGTGGCCTTGCCGTGCTTGTCCATGATGCGTTTGTCCAACGAGCCGGCGTTCACGCCGATGCGGATGGACACCCCGGCGTCCTTGGCGGCCGCCGCGATCTGCTTCACCTGGTCATCGAACTTGCGGATGTTGCCGGGATTGACCCGCACCGCCGCGCAGCCCGCGTCGATCGCCGCGAAGACGTATTTGGGCTGGAAGTGGATGTCGGCGATCACCGGGATCTGCGACTTCTTGGCGATGGCGGGCAGGGCCTCGGCGTCATCCTGGGTGGGACACGCCACGCGCACGATGTCGCAACCGGTGGCCGTGAGCTCGGCGATCTGCTGCAACGTGGCGTTGATGTCGGTGGTCGGTGTCGTGGTCATCGACTGGACCGACACGGGTGCGTCCCCGCCGACCTCGACCTTGCCGACCTTGATCTTCCGTGTCTTGCGCCGCGGGTTCAACACGGGCGGCGGAGCAGCGGGCATACCAAGGGAGATGGGAGTTCCAGCAGTCATGTATGCAGTATCTCTCACGTGGCTGTCTGCTCGCTGACCGCCAGGCGTTTCGTTTGCGGGCGCTCAGCCGCCGAGACGGATGGGGTTCACCACGTCGGCGTACACCAGGAGCAGTGTCATGGCAATCAGTCCGATGGCCACCGAGTAGGCCACCGGCAGGGCCTTGGCGATGTCCACGGGCCCCGGGTCGGGCAGGCCCCGAGCTCGGGCGTAGGTTTTCTTGACGCCTTCCCACAGGGCGCCGGCCACGTGACCACCGTCCAACGGCAGCAGCGGGATCATGTTGAAGACGAACAGCGCGATGTTGAGGGAGGCCAGCAAGGACAGCAGCAGCACCAGCCTGGAACCGAAGGACTCGGTCAGTCCCCCCAGGTCGCCCGAGGTGACCTCACCCGCTACCCGACCGACGCCGACTACCGACATGGGCCCTTGCTGGTCGCGGTCCTCTCCGGCGAACGCCGCCTGGAACACGCCGACCAGCTTTTCAGGCAGCTTGAGGAAGATGCCAGCGGTATCGGCCAGCGCACCGCCCACAAAGGCCGGCGCTTCGACCAGCGGCGCCGGCACGTACTCCACGGAGCCGCTGGCCCCGAGGAAGCTGACGTTGCCCACGACGGGGTCACCGGCCGCATCGACCTGCACGGTGCCGTCCGGGTTCAACAGGGCTCGCTCGCGGGTCACCAGGTTGGCGTCCAAGGTTTGCTCGACGCCGTCACGCTCGATCTGCAGTCGCGCCTGGCTCCCAGCGTTCTGCAGCTCGTAGGACGTCACGAACCAGTCGTCGACCTCGGTGCCGTTGACCGCCACGATCGTGTCTCCCGGCTCCAGACCTGCTTGGGCGGCCGGCGCCTCCGGCTGACCCTCGCAGTCGGTCACCGCTGGGTTCTCGGGTGCGCACGCCGAGACGGCGCCCACGGTGGTGGTGAGCTGGGGCAGTCCGTAGAGGGTCATGATGCCGGTGAGCAGCACCGTTGCGATGACGAGATTCATGAAGGGCCCACCCAGCATGATGATGACCCTCTGCCATACCGGCAGCTTGTAGAAGACCCGGTCCTCATCGCCGGGGCCGACCTCTTCCAGCGACTCGGCTCGGACCTGCTCGGTCATCTGCCCCCAGCGTCCCGTGGTCGAGGTCCGCAACCTCCCGTGGTCCTTGGGCCGGGGCGGAAACATCCCGATCATGCGGATATAACCACCAAGGGGGATGGCCTTGACGCCGTACTCGGTCTCCCCGCGCTGACGCGACCAGAGCGTGGGTCCGAAGCCCACCATGTACTGGGTAACCTTCACCCCGAACTTCTTGGCCGGCACCAGGTGCCCGATCTCGTGCAACCCGATGGAGGCGGCTATACCCACCACCATCAGGAGCACCCCAACGAGATACAACATCAACGACGTCCGTTCGTTCGCACCATCATGCTTGAGCGTCCATCATCGCCGACGTGGCTTCGGACCGAGCCCACGCGTCTGCCGCGAGCACCTGATCAACGCTGTCCACAGAGTCAACCATCGAGGAGCCCGCGGAGTTCCCCGCCGACCCGCCCCTCGTATGCGTCTCCAGGACCCTCGTGACGGTCCGTACGATCCCCGGGAACGAGAGGGCACCGTCGTGGAAGGCCGCGACACAGACTTCGTTGGCCGCGTTGTAAACGGCCGGACACGTCCCCCCAGCGCGCCCTGCATCACGCGCCAGTGACACCGCCGGGAACGCCGCGTCGTCCAAGGGCGCGAAGTCCCAGGACATGGGTGCGGACCAGTCGCACGGCACATCGACATCGTCCAAGCGGTCGGGCCACGACAGGCCCAGGCCGATCGGAACGAGCATGCGCGGGGGCCCCATCTGGGCGATGGTCGACCCATCCCGGAACTCCACCATCGAATGGATCTGCTGCTGCGGGTGCACGACGACGTCGATCTGGTCGTAGCTCACCCCGAAGAGATGATGAGCCTCGATGACCTCGAGCCCCTTGTTCACCAAGGTCGCGGAGTTGGTGGTGATCACCATCCCCATCGAGAAGTTCGGGTGTTTCAACGCCTGTTCGGGGGTCACGTCCTCCAACTGCTGGGCGCTCCATCCCCGAAAAGGACCGCCGCTGGCGGTCAGCACGAGTCGACGCACCTCCTGGCTCCGTCCCGAGCGCAGACACTGCGCGATGGCGCTGTGCTCGGAGTCCACCGGCACGATCTGATCGGCGGCAGCTGCTCCCATCACCAGCGCGCCGCCGACGATCAGCGACTCCTTGTTGGCCAAGGCCAAAGTGCTGCCCGCCGCCAGGGCAGCCAAGGTGGGACGGAGGCCAATCGCCCCCGTCATGCCGTTCAACACCACATCCGCGCCCAGCGCAGCCACCTCGGCGGCAGCGTCCTCCCCCGCGATGACGGACGGCGCGGGGGTGCTGCACCCCGACTGCGAGGCGAGATGAGCGATCGCCTCCCTGACCTCGGGCGCCAACTCCGCACGCGCTACACCAACCACCTCGACTCCCAATGCCATCGCCTGCTCGGCCAGCAGCGCCACGTCCGAGCCGTGGGCACAGATCCCCTGGACTGTGAACCGATCCGGGTGTGCGCGCACGACATCGATGGCCTGGGTGCCGATGGAGCCGGTGGAGCCCAACAGGGCGAGCGTTCGTTGCGTAGTCACCGAACCATTCTCGCCGCTGCACCACGCGATGGGACCACCTCCATGTCCCCCAGTTCACATCGTCGCCAGTCGGCCCGATCACCACGATGTTCGCCCTGGCTACCGCAAGGAAGGTTCTCCTCGCCGCCGGTGTCGGCGCGATAGCGTTCGACGCGTGCCCATCAAGTTCGAGAACGTCGGCATCGCTGTCCGTGACCTGGAGGCGACGATCGCCTTCTTTACTGACCTCGGGCTGATCCTCCTGGGTCAAGACACGGTCAGCGGAACGTGGTCGGACACCGCCGTCGGTCTCGACGGCAACCACGCAAAGATCGCGATGTTGCAAACGGCCGACGGACACGCTCGCCTCGAGCTACTCGAATACATCCATCCCGACGCGATCGAGACTGAACCCACGCGCCCCCACGAGATCGGCATGCACCGCGTCGCCTTCTCGGTCGAGGACCTCGACGAGGCCCTTGAGGTTGCCGCGAGGCACGGCTGCCACCCACTGCGCGGCGTTGCCACCTACGGCGACGTCTACAAGCTCACCTACCTTCGCGGGCCAAGTGGCATCCTGGTCATGCTCGCCGAGGAGCTGAACAAGAACTAGCTGCCTACCAGAGCCGAATGCACCGTGCCCGATCAGGGATCGCTCGATGGACCAACGGGTGCGGGACTCGCGCGGATCAGTTGCAAGGTCACGCGCCCAAAGAGCGGCCTGCGCTTGGCCTTCTCGACCAAGCGCCCGTGTCCCAGACTGGGTGGATGACCCGTCATCAGCAGCTCTCGGTCGTGGGCCGGTTGTTCCCTGCCATCCTCGATGGTTCGAAGAGGTCGACCATTCGCTGGAAGGAGAGTCCCATCCTGCCCGGCGTGATGACGTACGTCAGCGACGAACCTCCGCACCGTTCAGTCCAGGTGATGGTGACAGCGTGCAGCAGCATGCCTTTGAGCGAGGCTGCGGCATTCCTTGGTCGCAAAACCGACTGGCCCGATGAGGTCATGCTCACCGGAATGCGCGAGCACTATGCCGACATCGCGCTGACTGACACGGTTGATGTGATCGAGCACCTCACACCGCGAGAAACCGAAGCTCGAGAAAATGCAGGGCGCTGACTCAAGATGTCGGTGGCCTGGCGCAGGAGCACGTGGACGAAATCCATCCCCGTATGGCGATCCCTCGTCGGGCGTCCTCGGGGCGCTGGACGATCGCAAGCGACTGGCCAGCGGCTATTCAGTCCTGTCGACGCTGGGTGGCGATAGCGAGCAGGGCGATGATGGCAACCGATGTCACGAGCATCCCCACGGCCACCGTGCGGCCGAGCACGGACAAGAAGTCATCGGCCAGCCAGCCGAGGAGCAGACCGACCAGGAGGCTCAAAGCACACCCGACACCGACGAGCATCAACGCCGTGACGATCGGTTGGTCCGCACGCACGATGCGATCGAAGTGGCTGGCCACGATGACGACGATACGTGGAACAGCTCGTCCTGGATAGGGATCGTCCACCGGTCACAATGGGTGCCGTGTCTCCTACCGTTCGTCCTGCTGTGGCATCGGACGCCGACTTCCTAGTGCAGATGCTCGTGGTGGCGGCATTCTGGCGATCGGACAGACCCCCGGGCAGCGTCCGGGAGGTCTTGAGCCAGCCCCAACTCGCGCACTATGTCACGGGCTGGCCGCGTGCGGATGACCTTGGCGTCATTGCGCTGGACGGGGAGCAGTCCGTGGGAGCTGCCTGGGTCCGGTTGTTCCCTAGGAGCGACCCCGGTTACGGCTTCGTCAACGCCACCACACCGGAGCTATCCATGGGCGTCGTGCGGATGTGGCGGGGACGGGGAGTCGGGTCCCTTCTGCTGGAGGCGTTGATAGCCGCTGGTCGCGATCAAGGCTTGAAGACGTTGAGTTTGAGCGTGGAGCCGGACAACGACGCCCGGCGCTTGTATGAGCGCGTCGGTTTCCGGGCCGTCGGGGAGGTCAGCGGCTCGCTGACGATGCTCCTCCGACTCGAGGATCCCGGCTGACCATCCTCGAGCGGATATCCGGTAGCGAGATGGAACTCATGGGGATGGTGGACCGGCGATGGGTTCGAACGCCAGAACGCGCTGCCACAGGAGTGCCGCTTCTTCGGGCTGGTACTCCGCGGGAAGGGACGCATCGGTGAACAGGTGGCCACTGCCGAGGTAGTCGAAGACTTCGAGGGACGCGTCGGCCTCCTGGATAGTTGTGGTCACCATGTCCACCCACTCCTGCTGGCGGAAGGGGTCATGCTGTGCGTAGTGGATCTGGGCGGGCAGCCCGGTCGGCCATCGTTCTGAGCCGAGCATGTGCAGCGGCAGCGCCCCCGAGAGCATGAGCACTCCTGAGGTCTGACGCTGAGTTGCTACGTATTGAGCCATGCCCCCACCGTTGGAGAACCCTGCCGCGACAAATCCCTCCGGCAGGCCCTCCACGGCCGCTACAGCACGGCGCATCAGTTCGGGATACCCCAGCGACTGCGCGAACGCGTCTGCCGTGTCGTAGTCATCAAACACCTGGCCGTCGTACTGGTCGACCAGGAGCACCTCGTGGCCAGCGCTGCGGAAACGGTCGGCGGCCGCATGCATCCCCGGTCGAGCCCCGAGGACGGAGTGGAACAAGGCGATCTGAGTCATGGTGCCTTCCCTCTGTACGGTTTATTGGACGGTGTTCAATTATACTGCACACTGTACAGTTTGGAGGGTGAACGCATCGCGCGGCCCCGGACAACGCGCGGGCCTGAGCCGAGAACGGGTGATCGAGGCTGCCCGGGAGCTGCTGGATGAGGGTGGGGTGGACGTCCTATCCATACGTGCACTGGCTGACCGAGTCGGGGTGAAGCCGAACGCGATCTACAGTCACGTCGAGAACAAGGCGCTGCTCATCGACCATCTCCTGGACGATGTGCTGGCTGCCGTGGAGACGCCGGACCCGGCAATCATGGACCCGGTGGCGGGCATGCACACCGCGATGGCCTCCACGTATGAGGTGCTCGTTGCTCACGCAGACCTCGTGGCGCTCTACCTGGCGCGGCAGGGGGCCCGCGGACCGAACGCCCAGCACCTCGGAAAGGTCATACTCCTGCTCCTCGGGCGCCTTCACATCACCGGTCAGCAAGCCCAAGAGGCTCTCGACGTCCTCATCGTCTACACGCTCGGCTCGGCTGCTTTCGCCACACGCACGACACCGACATCAGTCTCGCCACCGCGGACCACCAGCGGAAACCACGCCGAACGCTTCGAACTCGGCCTCTCGTGGCTTCTTGCGGGCATCACCATGCCGACCGAGTCCGCCCACTCCTGACACGCTGATACCGCCTACTCCGGACGTGAAGGTCCGCAGCATCGGCATACCCACGTGGCACTTCGGTGGAGCGACCGCGCCCCCTGATCCTGCTGGGTGTTCGACACTGGTCCCAGGGCCTCCCGGTGTGGCGGTTGTTGCGCCAACTGGGCCAGGACCGACCGAAGGGCGAGAGCCTCTATCTGCTCGACACCATCGATGAGGTCATGACCGTCCTTTCAGGACCTGGTCGAGATCCGTGAGGACACTCCGGTCCTCGATGGTGCTGGGCACCATCGCCTCCTGACCGTCGGCCATCTGCCGCATGGTCTTACGCAGGATCTTCCCTGATCGCGTCTTGGGCAGCGCTGCAACCACGTCGACTTGACGCAGCGAGGCCACCGCCCCGACCTCGTCACGCACTCGCTGCACGAGCTCGGCCTGCAGGGCTGCGATCGCGCCCGGATCACTCACGTCGATCCCGGCCTTCAGCACCACCAGGGCGCGTGGCACCTGGCCCTTGAGGTCATCGCTCACCCCGATGACCGCACACTCGGCCACCGACGGATGCCCCGACAGCGCCTCCTCCAGCGAGCCGGTGGACAGCCGGTGTCCAGCGACGTTCAACACGTCGTCGGTCCGTCCCATCACGAAGAGGTAGCCGTCCTCGTCGAGGAAGCCACCGTCTCCGGAGAGGTAGTAGCCCTCAAACGTGGACAGGTAGGAGTCGATGTAGCGCTGATCGTCCCCCCACAGGGTGGGCAGGGTGCCTGGAGGCAAGGGAAGGCGTATGCAGAGCGCCCCCTCGACCCCGGCGTCCACCTCCGCACCGCGTTCGTCCAGCACCCGCACGTCGTATCCCACAGTGGCCGGCCCGGGCGAGCCCGGTTTGATGGTCAGCCCTGGGTCGCACGCCGCAGTGATGGCGATCGGCCAGCCGGTCTCGGTCTGCCACCAGTTGTCGACCACCGGGACGCCCAGGGCGTCGGTCGCCCACTGCCATGTATCGGGGTCGAGACGCTCGCCGGCGAGGAAGAGCGCTCGGAGACCGCTCAGGTCGTGCTCTGCCACCAAGTCGGCCTTCGGGTCCATCTTCTTGATCGCCCGGATCGCGGTCGGAGCGGTGAAGGCCGCGACGACACCGTGCTCGGCGATCAGACGCCAGTATGCCGCGGCGTCGGGCGTCCCCACCGGCTTGCCCTCGAAGAGCACGGTGGTCGCGCCGGTCAGGAGAGGACCGTAGACGATGTAGGAGTGGCCGACCACCCACCCGACGTCGGAGCCACAGAACCACGTCTCCCCCGGAGCCAAACCGTAGAGATGCTCCATCGACCACCGTAGCGCGACGGCATACCCACCGGTGTCCCGCACGATGCCCTTGGGCCGCCCCGTCGTGCCCGAGGTGTACAGCACGTAGAGCGGGTCGGTGGCGAGCATCGGCACACATCCGGCCGGAGCGACCGTGCCCGGACGCATCACCTCAGCCCAGTCGAAGTCACGCTCTCCCAGCTCGCAGCGATGCTGCTCGCGCTGCAGGATGACGCAGTGCCGGGGTTGGTGGGCCGATCGGGCCAGCGCCTCGTCGAGCATCGGCTTGTAGGGCACCACACGGGTGGGCTCGACCCCACACGAAGCGGAGACGATCACGACGGGCTCGGCGTCCTCGATGCGGGCCGCGAGCTCAGCGGGGGCGAACCCGCCGAAGACCACCGAGTGAACGGCCCCGATCCGCGCACAGGCCAACATGGCGATCACGGCCTCGGGCACCATCGGCAGATAGATCACCACGCGGTCCCCCTTGGTCACGCCGAGGTCGCGGAGCACTCCGGCGAAACGGGCCACGAGGTCGAGCAGCTGCGCGTAGGTGAACGTGCGCCGGCTGCCGGTGACGGGGCTGTCGTAGATCAGGGCCGCCTGGTCCGCGCGGCCATGCACCACGTGCCGGTCCAGAGCGTTGAAGCACATGTTGAGCCGGCCACCGGGGAACCAGCGGTACAACGGGGCGTGGTCGTCCTCGAGGGCGCGCGAGGGCGTGTTGATCCAGCTGATCCCGGCGGCGGCCTCCCCCCAGAAACCATCGGGATCGACCAGGGATCGCTGCACCGTGCTGCGGTATTCGCTCATCTGCCCATGGTGCTGCCTGGGCGGGTCGGGCGCTAGTGGCCGGCTCAGACGGTGGCGGCGAGCTGCCCGCAAGCACCGTCGATGTCTGAGCCGCGAGTGTCCCGCACCGTCGTAGGGATACCGTGGGCCAACAGCCGCTCCACGAACTGTTGCTCCACGCCAGGCCGTGATGCGGTCCATTTTGAACCCGGGGTCGGGTTCAACGGGATGGGGTTGACGTGCACCCATCCTTTGCCGCGGGCACGCAGCTTCTCCCCCAGCAGGTCCGCTCGCCAGGCCTGGTCGTTGATGTCACGGATCAAGGCGTACTCGATGCTGACGCGCCGACCGGTCTTCTCGTAGTAGCGGTAGGCCGCGTCGAGAGCCTCGTCCACCTTCCACCGGGTGTTGATCGGCACCAGCTCGTTGCGCAGCTCGTCGTCGGCAGCGTGCAAGGACAGCGCGAGGGTCACGGGGATGCCCTCATCAGCCAGCTTGTCGATCGCCGGGACCAGACCCACGGTGGACATCGTGACGCCCCGCGCCGACATCCCCAAGCCCGACGGCGACGGCTCGACCAGCCGGCGCATCGCT
Source organism: Ornithinimicrobium sp. (assembly GCA_049646465.1). GTDB lineage: Bacteria > Actinomycetota > Actinomycetes > Actinomycetales > Dermatophilaceae > Ornithinicoccus. The sequence goes on along the minus strand of JBARVW010000081.1, from coordinate 76,105 downwards.
GCGACGGAGGCCTTGTAGTTGGCCAGAGCCTCCCCCATTCCCATGAACACGACGTTGCTGACCCGGAGCACCTGCTGGGTGGCTTCGTCCGGCGTCTCCCCCGACTCCTCGTGACGCAGGGTCCGGGCGGCGGCCACGACCTGCTCCACGATCTCGGCGGTCGAGAGGTTGCGGGTCAGCCCGGCCTGCCCCGTTGCGCAGAACGGGCAGTTCATCCCGCAGCCCGCCTGACTGGAGATGCACATCGTGACTCGTCCCGGATAGCGCATCAGCACCGACTCCACCATGGCGCCGTCGTGCAGCCGGTGGACCTGCTTCAGCGTCGCTCCGTCGTCGGCACTCAAGGTGCGCACCGGATGCAGCAGCTCCGGCAAGACCGCTTGGACCAGGTCGTTCCGCGCCCCGGAGGGTAGGTCGGTCATCTGGTCGGGATCAACGACCAGTCGCTCGAAGTAGTGCCGTGAAAGTTGGTCGGCCCGAAACGGCTTGTGCCCGAGCTCGGTCATCCAGGCTCGCCGTCCGGCCTGGTCCAGGTCGGCCAGGTGCCGAGGTGCCTTGCCGCGCTTGGGCGCCGTGAAGGTCAGGGCCCCCGGCTTGGGTGGGCTGGCGGTCGGGGTCGGGAGATCGGTGCTCATCGCGCACCATTCTCGCAGGTATGCCGGGGACTCAGACCGGCACGAAGATCGTGAGCACCGCGAAGGTGACCGGGATGGTCATCACCAGGGAGTCCAGGCGGTCCATCAACCCGCCGTGACCCGGCAACATCGTGCCCATGTCTTTGATCCCGAGGTCACGTTTGAGGGTGGACTCCGCCAGGTCACCCATGGTGGCGAAACACGCGACGGCGACCCCGAGCAGCACCCCCGCCCACCAGGAGCCGTCGAGCATCGTGGTGACCGAAATCACGGCCACGACCACGCAGCTCAGCATGGACCCGGCGAATCCCTCCCAGGACTTCTTCGGGCTGAGCGCCGGAGCCATGGGGTGCTTCCCGAACGTGGCCCCCACGGCATACCCCCCGATGTCGCTGCTGATCGTCACCAGGATGAAGACGATGATCCGGGACACGCCATCGGGTTCGGCGACCAGGAGGATGGCCAGCCCGGCCATCAGCGGGACGTAGGCGGTGATGAACACTCCCCCCGAGATGTCGCGGATCGCTCCCTGAGCCCCGCCCGCCGTGCGCCACAGCACGATCGCCAGACAACTCAGCGCGAAGCCGACCGACAGACCTTGAGCGCCGAAGAAGAACGTGACCGGCACCAAGGTCCCCGCCGCCACCATGGTTGGGATCATCGGCGCCACGATCCGACCCGACCGAAGTGCCTCGATCAGCTCCCATACCCCCAGAGCGATGCCCACCGTGACCACCACGACGAACGCGGGCTTCCACAACACCAGGGAGGCAAGCACGATGGCCCCCAACCCGACCCCGACCCCGATAGCAGCCCGCAGATCACGGCCAGCCGTGCGGGGCTTCGCCGCGCCTGCCTCGCTGGCGCCGGCCGGACCCGATGCTCGGTAGGCCCGCCGCGATGAGGGCTCGTCGGACATTACTCAGACCTCGAGGAGCTCGGCCTCCTTGTGCTTCAGCACGTCATCGATGGAGTCAACGTACTTCTTGGTCAAGGCCTCCAGTTCTTTCTCGGTGCGGCTTCCCTCATCCTCGCCGATGTCGCCGTCCTTGACCGAGCTCTCGATCGTGTCCTTGGCTTGGCGCCGAATGTTGCGCACCGAGATCTTGGCGTCCTCCCCCTTGGTGCGGGCCACCTTGATGTAGTCCCGGCGACGCTCCTGCGTCAGCTGCGGCATGATGACGCGGATCTGATTGCCGTCGTTACTCGGGTTCACGCTGTTGTCGGAGTCTCGCAGGGCCTTCTCGACCGCGTTCAGCGAGGACTTGTCGTAGGGCTGGATGAGGATGGTCCGGGCGTCCGGAACCTGGAACGACGCCAGCTGTTGCATCGGGGTGGGCGAGCCGTAGTAGTCCACGGTCACCTTGCTGAACATCCCCGGGTGGGCGCGACCGGTGCGGATGGACGACATGTCTTCGCGCGCGACCTCGAGGGCTTTGGCCATCTTTTCCTCGGCCTCAAGCATGGCCATCTCGGTTGTATCGGACACGATGTGTGCTCCTAGCGGATTGATCGGGTGACTAGCGGTGATCGGATGAGCTCATTGCGCGGTGACGAGTGTGCCGATCTTCTCACCCAGGATGGCCGAATAGATGCTGTCCGCGCCGTCCATCCCGAACACCAGCATCGGTAGGTCGTTGTCCATACAAAGGCTGAAGGCGGCCGCGTCGACGACCCGAAGGTTCTGGGTCAACGCTTCGTCGAAGGTGAGAGTATCGAGCTTGATGGCCGAAGGATCGGTGCGCGGGTCCGAGGTGTAGACGCCGTCGACGCCATGCTTGCTCATCAGAACGGCGTCGCACTTGATCTCCAGGGCGCGCTGGGCGGACACGGTGTCCGTGGAGAAGTACGGCATACCGGCTCCAGCGCCGAAGATCACCACACGCCCCTTCTCGAGGTGGCGGATCGCGCGTCGCGGGATGTAGGGCTCAGCGACCTGACCCATGGTGATCGCGGTCTGCACGCGGGTCGCCACACCCTCCTTCTCCAGGAAGTCCTGCAGGGCCAGGCAGTTCATCACCGTGCCCAGCATGCCCATGTAGTCCGCCCGGGCCCGCTCCATCCCCCGTTGTTGCAGCTGCGCCCCGCGGAAGAAGTTGCCACCCCCGATGACCACGGCTACCTGGACCCCTTGGTTGGCCGCGCTCGCGATCTGCCCCGCTATGCCTCGGACCACGTCCGGGTCCACCCCGATATTGCCTCCACCGAAGGCCTCCCCGGAGAGCTTGAGCAGCACCCTGCGCACCGGTTCGTGCGGGGCTACATCCTGGTCGACATACGTCATCGGAGCCTTCCGGGCCGTAGAGAGCGTGAGCGTCCCCGATCCTGCCATATCGACGTCCGGGCCAGCCATCGGCGATGAGACACCCGAAGCAGGCATGATGGCGGCATGCCCGAGCACGCCGAGTCGCCGCGATCATCGGGGTCCCAGCGGGTCAGCACCGAGCTCGTGGCCGTCATCGTCGCGTTGGCGAGTGACGGACCGGTCGTGCTGACCTCACCCGACGGGGCACGGCTTCCTTCCGGCCCGCTGCGCAGCGACCACCGGTCCCTGCAGACCGGCCTGCGAGCCTGGGTGGAGCAACAGACGGCACTGCGTCTCGGCTATGTGGAGCAGCTCTACACGTTCGCGGACCAGGACCGCAGCGGCGGAGCGCACACCACCATCTCCGTCTCCTACCTGGGGCTGACCCGCGCGACCTCGAGCGCCTCGGCCTCGGCCTGGCGCAGCTTCTACGAATTTTTCCCCTGGGAGGACCATCGGTTGGGGGTGCCGGCCGGGCACGCGGTGATCGCCGACCGGTTGAGGCAGTGGGCGGGATCAGAGACCTCCCCGTCAGCCCGACGTCAACGCGAGGTGCGATGCGCGGTGAGCTTCGGCCTCGGTGGCCGGGCGTGGCGACCCGAGCTGACGTTGCAGCGATACGAGCTGCTCCACGAGGCGGGTCTCATTCCCGAGTCCGTGCGGCCGAGCCCGGAGCAGGTGCCCGGGCTGTCCATGGAGCTGGACCATCGACGCATCCTCGCCACCGGCATCGCCCGCTTGCGGGCGAAGATCCAGTATCGGCCGGTGGTCTTCGAGCTGATGCCGGACCAGTTCACGTTGGGCAACCTGCAGTCGGTGGTCGAGGCACTAGCCGGCCAAGCACTGCACAAGCAGAACTTCCGCCGGCTGATCACACAGCAGGAACTGGTCGAGGAGACCGGTGAGACCGACCAGGCCACCGGAGGCCGACCTGCCAAGCTGTACGCCTTCCGGCGGGAGATCCTGGATGAGCGCAGTGCCGCGGGCACCAAGCTACCGGTCACCCGGACACGGTGATGACCCCCCTCGTCTGGCACCGGGATTTGTAATGCTCATAGTCAGCATATAGAGTCAGCACCACTGCATATGCTCACTCACAGCATAAGACCCTAGGTTCCGGCCGGAGGCAACACCGTGTCCCAGTCCCAGTCCCCTGTTCTGATCCCTACCGACTCGCTCTACGAATCCGTCCGCCACGTCATACCTGAGGTGGAGTGGGCGGTGTTCGCGCCGGAGATCGAAGCCATCGACCGCCTCAAGAAGGAACGCAACGCGGTCATCCTGGCGCACAACTACCAGACACCCGAGATCTTCCACGGAGTTGCCGACATCGTCGGTGACTCCCTGGCCCTGGCGCGTGAGGCACAGACCGTGGACGCCGACGTCATCGTCCTGGCCGGCGTTCATTTCATGGCTGAGACCGCAAAACTGCTCAACCCCGACAAGACCGTCCTCATCCCGGACCTACGCTCGGGCTGCTCGCTGGCCGAGTCGATCACCGGGGCCGACGTCCGGGCCCTGCGGGAGGCCAACCCCGGCCTGCCCGTCGTGACGTACGTGAACACTTCGGCCGAGGTGAAGGCTGAGAGTGATATCTGTTGCACCTCCGGCAACGCCGTGAAGGTCATCGAGTCCCTCGACGTCCCCAAGGTCATCATGATCCCGGACGAGTTCCTGGCCCAGAACATCGCTCGTCAGACCGGGGTAGAGGTGGTGACCTGGGCCGGACACTGTGAGGTGCACGAGCGCTTCACGGCCGCGGACATGAAGCAGCTCCGCGTCGATCACCCGGAGGCCGTGATCATCGCCCATCCCGAGTGCCCGCCCGAGGTCATCGACGAGGCCGACATGTCCGGGTCGACCGCGCAGATGCTGGACTTCGTCGTGACCCGTTCCCCGGCCCAGGTCGCGATGATCACCGAGTGCTCGATGAGCGACAACATCGCGGCCGAGCACCCCGAGATCGACTTCGTGCGGGCATGCAATATATGCCCTCACATGAAGCGCAACAGCCTGTCCACCATCCGCCGAAGCCTGGAGACGATGACCAACGAGGTCACCATCGACCCGGTCATGGCCGAGCGCGCGCGGTTGGCCGTGACCCGGATGCTCGACGTATGAGGAGCGACCAGCAGCCCGGTTCCTCCACTCCGGTCATCGTCGGAGCGGGTCTGGCGGGCTTGATGACTGCCATCAACCTTTCTCCTCAGCCCTGTGTGGTCCTGACCACGGGCACGCTCGGCACCGAAGCGGCGACGGGATGGGCCCAGGGCGGCATTGCCGCCGCACTGGGCCTTGATGACTCCCCGGCGCTGCATGCGGCCGACACGATGGCCTCTGGAGCCGGACTGTGTGACGCGGAGGTCGTCGAGGCCATCACTGCCGCAGCCCCTGCGGCCGTCGAGCGGCTGGCTGCCCTCGGCGCCGACTTCGACCGACTTCCCGACGGCAGCCTTCGGCTGGGCCTGGAAGGCGCCCACTGTCGCAACCGGATCGTCCACGCGGGCGGGGACGGCAGCGGCGCCGAGATCCTGCGCGCCGTCGTCGAGGTCGTCCGCGACACGCCTTCGGTCACCGTACTGGAGCACACCCGGGCGCTACGGGTGCTGGTGGATCCCGGGGAGCACCACGTAATCGGGGTCCGGGTCGAGTCCGAGACCGGCTCACAGATCTTGAGCACCCCCGCTGTGGTCTTGGCCACCGGCGGCTATGGAGCCCTGTGGCGACACACCTCCAACCCCCTCGGTGCCCGTGGCCAAGGTCTGGCGATGGCCGTGCGAGCAGGGGCGCAGCTGCGCGATCTGGAGATGGCGCAGTTCCACCCGACGTCGCTGGATGCCGGGCTGGACCCCATGCCTTTGGTCAGCGAGGCTGTCCGGGGCGAAGGCGCCATCCTCATCAACGCCCAGGGTGAGCCACTGCCGTGTGACAACCTCGCCTCGCGGGACATCGTCTCGCGTGCTGTCTGGGCCGAGATCACCGCAGGGGGGCAGGTGTTCCTCGACGCTCGAGACGCTCTCGGTGGGCGCTTCCCTGCGGTCTTTCCCGGCATCGACCAGGCGTGCACGTCAGCGGGCATCGATCCGGCAACCGAGCCGATCCCGGTGCACCCGGCCGCCCACTACCAGTGTGGCGGGGTCACCGTCGACCGTCACGGGCGCACGACGGTGTCCGGGCTGTGGGCCGTCGGTGAGGTCGCGAGCACCGGACTGCACGGAGCCAACCGGCTGGCCAGCAACTCGTTGCTCGAAGCCGTGGTCTGCGCCGGCTGGGTAGCGGATGATCTCCGCGATACGCCACTTCCAGCCCGCATCACAGCCGTGGACATCGACAGCGACCCCACGCAGGACAGCGATGAGTCGCGGATGGCCCTGCGGACGCTGCTGACGACGGCTGCGGGGGTGGTGCGGTCGTCCGGGCCCCTGACTGAGGCGGTTCACTCCCTCACCGAGCGGGTGGATGTCGTCGGTGTGGACGGACTGAGCGACCACGAGCTGATGGCACTGCTGATCTGCCGGAGCGCGATCACGCGCGAGGAAAGTCGGGGTGGTCACCTCCGCTCGGACTTCCCGAAGACCCACTCTCCCGGCCGGCACACCACAACGCAGGTCAGCGACCTCAGCCACCCGGTGGGGGCGCCAGTATGACCCTCACCCCGTTGCCGATCGTCATGCTCGAGCCCCTGGTGCGGGCCGCCCTGCTCGAGGATCTAGGCCGTGCCGGCGACGTCACCTCCGATGCCCTCATCCCCACAACCGAACAGGCGACGTTCACGCTCACCGCGCGGGCGTCGGGCGTGGTCGCTGGGCTCGACCTGGTCCGGCTCGCGTTCCAACTGGTCGACCGCGACGGCTCGCTGGAGTTCAGCGCCGAACGAAGCGACGGGGACCGAGTCGCTCCCGGAAGTGTTCTCGGCAGCGTGTCCGGCAGTGCGCGGGCGATCCTGACCGGCGAACGGGTGGCACTCAACTTCCTCGGACACCTCAGCGGGGTCGCCACCGCCACCGCCACCATTGCCGACGCCATCGCCCACACCACGGCATCGGTGTGTTGCACCCGCAAGACCACTCCCGGACTACGTGCGGTGGAGAAGTATGCAGTGCGAGCCGGCGGCGGCGCCAACCATCGGTTCGGCCTCGATGACGCCATCCTGGTGAAGGACAACCACATCGCCACGGCCGGAGGCATCACGACGGCCGTGGCGCGGGCGAAGGCGGCAGCCGGACACCTGGTGGCCATCGAGGTGGAGGTGGACAGCCTGGATCAGCTCGCGGAGCTGCTGCAGGATCCGGTGACCGCCGTGTTGATCGACAACTTCTCCCCGGAGCTGGCGGCCGAAGCAGTGCGAATGGTGGACGGCGTGATGGTCGTCGAAGCGTCGGGGCGGGTGAACGCCGAGACCGCTCCCGCACTTGCCGAAGCGGGAGTCGACATCATCTCGGCCGGGTGGATCACGCACAGCGCGTCCGTCCTGGACATCGGCCTTGACGACGCCTAATCGCGCGGCGCGGTGCGTCACGACATAGACGAAGGCCAGGTCCGCAGGGGACCTGGCCTTCGTCTATGTGGTGCTGGCTTAGCTCAGACGCCGACCTTGAAGCGCACGAACGAGGTGACCTCGACGCCGCCTTCCTTGGCGACTTGGGCCACGGACTTCTTCGAGTCCTTGGCAAAGGCCTGGTCCAGGAGCACGTTCTCCTTGAAGAACCCGTTCACCCGACCCTCGACGATCTTGGGCATAGCCTGCTCCGGCTTGCCCTCCTCACGAGCGGTCTCCTCGGCGATGCGACGCTCCTGCGCCACGGTGTCGGCGTCGATCTCGTCGCGCGTGAGCACAGTGGGGCTGAAGGCGGCGACGTGCATCGCGATGTCCCGAGCCAGTCCGTCCTCGCCACCCTGCGAAGCCACCAGCACACCGATCTGCGCGGGCAGGTCAGGGCTGGTCTTGTGCAGGTAGGACACGACCGAGCCCCCATCGGGGGCATCGACGCGCGCCACCCGGCGCACCTCAATCTTCTCGCCGATAGTGGCATTGGCCTCGTCGAGCACGGCTTGGACGCTGCGCCCACCCATGTCGGAGGCCAACAGCTCGTCGGCGTTCGACGCCTCAGTGGCTACGGCCTGGCTCAGCACCTGGTCTGCCAGGGCACTGAACTTCTCACCCTTGGCCACAAAGTCGGTCTCACAGTTGACCTCGACCAGGGTGCCGACGCCATTGCTCACGTCGACACGGACCAAGCCGTTGGACGCCGAACGCCCTTCACGCTTGGTCACACCCTTCAAACCTTTGACGCGAAGGATCTCGGTGGCCTTGGCGTTGTCGCCGTCGGCCTCATCCAGTGCCTTCTTAACGTCCATCATGCCGGCGCCGGTCTGCTCGCGTAGCGCCTTGATGTCTGCGGCGGTGTAGTTCGCCATCGTTGAGCGTGTCTCCTTTAGCTGTCCAGGAATGGTTCAGGAAGTGGGGGCTTCGACGACATCCTCAACGGGCGTCGTGTCCGCCGTGTCCTCGGCCGGGGCTTCATCAGCATCGGGTGCCTCTGCTGCCGCGACCTCTTCGACGACCTCAGCCTCGGCAGGTGCCTCCGTAGGCTCCGTGGTAGCCGTTTCGGTCTCGCTTCCGGCCAGCAGCTCGCGCTCCCACTCAGCCATCGGCTCGTTGGCCTCGGCGCTGTCGTCGGAGCCTCCACCGGATCGCGCCAACAACCCGGCGGCGACCGCTTCGGCCACGACCTTGGTCAACAGGGTGACGGAACGGATCGCGTCGTCGTTGCCCGGGATCTTGTAGTCGACCTCGTCCGGGTCGCAGTTGGTGTCCAGGATCGCAATGACGGGGACGCCCAGTTTGCGGGCCTCCGTCACAGCGAGGTGCTCCTTCTTGGTGTCGACGACCCAGACTGCGGAGGGGACCTTGCCCATGTCGCGGATGCCACCCAGGGTGCGCTCGAGCTTGTCCTTCTCGCGGCGCATCATCAACAGCTCCTTCTTCGTGCGGCCCGAGGAGGCCACATCGTCGAAGTTGATCTCTTCCAGCTCCTTCAAGCGGGTCAGCCGCTTGGAGATGGTCTGGAAGTTCGTGAGCATGCCGCCGAGCCAGCGGTAGTTGACGTACGGCATACCGACGCGGGTCGCCTGGTCCGCAATGGACTCCTGCGCCTGCTTCTTGGTCCCGACGAAGAGAATCGTCCCGCCGTGCGCGACGGTTTCCTTGACGAAGTCGTAGGCCTCGTTCAGGTATGTGAGCGACTGCTGCAGGTCGATGATGTAGATACCATTGCGCTCAGTCATGATGAAGCGCTTCATCTTGGGGTTCCAACGACGGGTCTGGTGCCCGAAGTGGACGCCGCTCTCCAGGAGCTGACGCATAGTGACGACGGCCATGCCGAGGTCTCGCTTTCTGTTGTGTGCAGTTGGTCCTGGCACGGGCGACCACCTCCGCCCACCCCTGACCTCAGGAGCAGGACTGCGAAGGTGTGCCCCGGCAGCACAGTGCCGGTATGTCCGTGCGCGAATTCGTCTGACACAGGGGACAGACGTGCCCACATCGTACTGCCGCAGCGCCTGCCTCCGAAATCACGGTACCCAGCCGGTCTACGGTGGGACCATGACGTCGCCGATCGTGACCCGGATGCGTGGTTTCGGCACTTCGATCTTCACCGAGATGAGCGCCTTGGCCCTTGAGCACGGTGCGGTGAACCTCGGTCAGGGGTTCCCTGATGCTGACACCCCCGAGGAGGTGAAGGCGATCGCCATCAAGGCCATCGGCGACGGAGTGAATCACTACCCACCAGCCCGAGGTATGCCGGTGCTGCGCCATGCCGTTGCCGCCCACCAGCGACGCTTCTACGCGCTCGCCGTCGATCCCGATGACGAAGTACTGGTCACGGTCGGGGCGACCGAGGCCTTGGCGGCCTGCGTCCTGGCGTTGGTCGAGCCCGGCGACGAAGTGCTGACCTTCGACCCGACCTACGACGCCTACCCCGCCGCCATCGCACTGGCCGGTGCGACCCATCGGGCCATCCCTCTGAACCTCCAGGACCATTCCTTCGATCCCACGGATCTGTCCCGGGCCGTGGGGTCGCGGACCCGCATGATCATCCTGAACAACCCGCACAACCCCAGCGGGAAGGTCTTCACCGCGACCGAGCTCGAACAGATCGCCGAGTTGGCCCAAGATCGAGACCTCGTGGTGGTCTGCGACGAGGTCTACGAGCACTTGGTGTTCGACGGAGCGCAACACCTCCCGTTGGCCTCCCTGCCCGGCATGGCGCAACGCACGCTCACCATCTCCTCGGGCGGCAAGACGTTCTCAGCCACCGGCTGGAAGGTCGGCTGGGTGCACGGCCCCGCCCCCCTCGTGACAGCGGTCGCAGCGGTCAAGCAGTTCGTAACCTTCACCGGGGCTGCGGCGTTCCAACCGGCGATCGCCCACGGTCTGTCCTTGCCCGACGACTTCTTCCGGGAGCTCGCGGCGGATATGCAGCGTCGCCGAGATCTCCTCATGGCGGCGCTGCTGGACATCGGCATCGAGGTCGCCCCGACTCAGGGCAGCTACTTCGTGGTCGGGGACGTCTCGGCCGTGACCACGGACGATGCAACCACCTGGTGCCGAGCGCTACCTGCGACGGTCGGGGTCGCAGCCATCCCCGTCGCCGCCTTCTGCCAGGATCCTTACGACGCCCGTAACGCTGTGCGGTTCGCTTTCTGCAAGGAAGAGGCGACGCTGCGCGAAGGCATTGCCCGACTACGCGCCGGCGTGGGTCGATGATCGAGCACGAATCCTCTGGCCAGCGAGTCATCCTGGCCGAGGTGAAGGCGGCCTTCGAGCTCTACCTGCGGGTGGAGCAAGGACGGTCCGTCCACACCGTCCGCGGATACCTGGGAGACCTGAGTGTCTTGGAGGACTCCCTGGGCGCCTCAGGCGTCGACACTTTGTCTGAGGTTGACCTTTCCCACCTGCGAGCCTTCCTGGCGGCGCAGTCGCATGCGGGGCTGGCACGTTCGTCGATCTCACGACGAGCGGCCTCGGTGAAGACGTTCTTCGGGTGGGCACAGCGTGCGGGCTGGATCGAGGTCGACCCGGCAGCGAGACTGAAGGCTCCTGGGCGAGATCAGCATCTGCCCGATGTGCTGGCCGTCGATCAGGCCTCGTCCCTGATGGACCTGGCCGCCGTGGCCAGCGACGACGACGATCCGGTCCATGTGCGCAACCGCGCCATGGTCGAGCTCCTCTACGCCACCGGCATGCGGGTGGGCGAGCTGTGTGGCCTGGACGTCGACGATGTCGATGTGTCTGGCCGGCAGGCGCGGGTGCTGGGCAAAGGAGGCAAGGAGCGCATGGTCGTCTTCGGGTGCCCCGCAGCACGAGCGTTGGAGACCTACGGCGCGCAAGCTCGTCCGAGGCTGCAGCAGGACCCCAGCGGGGCGGCGCTGTTCCTGGGTCGCCGCGGTCGGCGAGTGGACCAACGACAGGTCAGGAGTGTGGTGCACGACTTGCTGGCCCACCTCCCGGACGTCCCCGACCTGGGACCGCACGGCCTGCGGCACAGCGCCGCCACACATCTTCTGGACGGAGGAGCCGACATCCGCACCGTGCAGGAAGTCTTGGGGCACGCGAGCCTGGCCACCACGCAGATCTACACCCACGTCTCCACCGCGCGCCTCCGCTCGGCGTACCAGCAGGCTCATCCTCGGGCCTAGCGACCAACCCGCGGGAGCAGCGACACCTCCCAGGGGTGGAGCAGGAGCATAGGGTCGATGTAGTCGCGGCCGATGCGCGCACCCAGATGCAGGCAGGTCACAGGCCAGCAGTGACTCCCGTGGTCGCTCAACGACCCGACCCGCTGACCTGCGTGGACCGAGCTTCCCCGGGACACGGGATCCGCGACGGGCTGGTAGGTACTCAGGATGCCGTCGAGGTGCAGCACCGAGACGATGCCGACGCTGTTGATCTCCCCGGAGTACGACACCACACCGGCGGCCACAGATCGCACCGGCGACCCTTGCCATCCGGCAAGATCGACCCCACGGTGTCCAGGTAGCCAGCGCTTGCTCGGCCCGTCGAAGGGACGCAGGGGCACCTGCGGACCCGCCAACGGCCAGCTCCACGAAGAGGCGCCGCGGGACCTGGATGTCTGGGAGTTCAGATCGTCCAGGGATTCGACCAGGCCTCCCACGGTTTCCGCCGTGGTCGACAACAGACGGCCGATGTCTTCCGGGTCTGCCGCCGGAGCGCCGGTTGGCGGCGCAGCGGCGCGAACGCCACCGCCCGTGACCATCAAGCACCCGACCGTGATCAGGATGAGCACGATGCGCGTTGCCGCGTCGCTCAGGGAGTACACCGGGACCACCCCCGCGCCGTGCGCCGAGCCATCCCCGCCGCCTCCAGCTGGCCCAAGGCGCCCATCACCTCCGCCGGGCTGAGGCCCGCAGAGACGGTGAGCGCCTCCACGCTGACCGCGCGTCGAGTGGGGATGCTCTGCCAGACCCGGAAGGCTTCGGGCTCAAGGTCGTCACTGAGCCGGGTGTCGCCCTGCTTGGGATCGGCGAGGTCCTCGCCGATCCGGCCGAGGAGCTCGGCCACCTCGGCGGCATCCGTCACCAGGACCGCCCGGCCAGTCCGGATCTCCTCGTGGCAGCCTGCCGAGACCATCGACGTCACCGGGCCAGGCACCGCGGCCACCGGACGCTTCACCCCGCTCGCAGCGCTGACCGTGCTGCGCGCTCCCGAGCGTAGGCCAGCCTCGACGAGGACCGTGCCTTGGGACAGCGCCGCGATGAGCCGGTTGCGGGCCAGAAAACGACTCCGCGTCGGGGCCGAGCCCGGTGGCACCTCACTGACCACCGCGCCGACCTCCGCGATACGGGCGATGAGCGAGGCGTGAGCTGCAGGGTAGGGACGCTCGACCCCACCGGCCAGGACGGCGATGGTCACGCCGTCGGAGGCCAACGCTCCCCGGTGCGCGGCCGCATCCACGCCGAACGCCGCCCCCGAGACCACCGTGAAGTCTCTGCTGACCAGCCCAGCGGCCAGCTCCGCGGCCACATGCTCGCCGTACGAGGTGCTGGCCCGGGCGCCGACGATCGACGCGCTGCGTTCGGTCATCGTCGCCAACGGCACGTGGCAACCCCGCACCCATAGACACCACGGTGGAAACTCCAGGTCATCGACCCCCGTAGGCCACTCCGGGTCGTCCGGGAAGATCAGGACGGCACCCACCCGCGAGGTGATCTCGAGGTCGCGATCGGTGCTGAGGTCTCGAAGTCGCGCCGCGAACCGCTCCGACCTCGTTCCTCCCACCCCCGCTCCACTCCTGACCCTTTCCAAAGCGTCCACCAAGCCCACGTCGGCTATCAGGGCACGAGCGGTCCTGTCATCCGGCTCGGCGATCCGCGACCAGGCCATCCGGGCACGGTGCTCCGGGCTCAACGTCCGAGACCCGCTCATGCCGCCACCCCCACCGGGGCACGAAGGGTCAACGCGAACGCGGTGTCGGCACGACTCGGGCGCTCGCGTCCGGCAAGGTCGGCCACGGTCCAGGCCACCCGCAGGCATCGGTCGTACCCCCGCAAGGTGAGCGCCCCGGTATCCATAGCCCGGTCCAGATCGCGGGTCACCGTCCGGGGAAGTCTCAGCAATCCGTCTCGTAGATGGGCCCCGGAGACTTGCGCGTTCACCTGCCAGGGGGTGTCGATGAGTCGAGCACGCTGGTGCAGCCGGGCCTGGGCGACCCGCTCGGCCACCACGGCACTGCCCTCCGCCGCCTCCCCGCCGAGATCCCCACGACTGATCGGCAGCATAAGCAGGCGCAGGTCGATGCGGTCCAGGAGAGGCCCCGAGATCTTGCCGAAGTAGCTGCGGCGTGCGGCGGGTGTGCACCGGCACGACAGCCCCTTGCCGAACCCCTGCCCGCACGGGCAGGGGTTGGCTGCCATCACCAGCTGGAACCGGGCCGGCAGGCGTACGTGCCGGTCGGCCCGTGCGATCACCACCTCGCCGGACTCCAACGGTTGCCGTAGTCCGTCCAGAACGTCTCGGCGAAACTCAGGTGACTCATCCAGGAAGAGGACTCCCCGGTGGGCCCGTGACACGGCTCCGGGTCGCACTCGGCCACTACCCCCACCGATGACCGAGGCCATGGATGCGCCGTGATGTGGACCGACGAACGGGGCAGCGGTGATCAGCGAACCGTCCGCGGCCAGCTCCCCCAAGACGGAGTGAATAGCGGTGACCTCGAGCGCCTCGGTGGGTTGCAACGACGGGAGCACCGACGGCAACCGCTCGGCGAGCATCGTCTTGCCCGCCCCCGGCGGCCCGAGCAGCAGCATGTGGTGACGCCCGGCGGCCGCGATCTCGAGGGCCAGCCGAGCCTCGGTCTGCCCCACCAGCTCGTCCAGGTCGGGCAGCGCCGTTGGTGTCGTTGGACCGTCCGTGGGCACCAGGTCGGGCGGCGTTCGGCCGGTGGCCAGCGCGCGGTGGAGACGGGTGACATCCGCCAGGTCGCGGACAGCGTGCACCCTCATCCCTGGGATGAGCGCCGCTTCCCTCGCGCTTGCCTGCGCCACCACGACATCGCGGATCCCGGCCCTGCCGGCGGCCATGGTCATCGGTAGGACTCCCGGCACCGGACGCACCGAGCCGTCGAGGCCCAGCTCCCCGATGTGGGCTACCGGGGAGACCGTCGACAGCGGCAGGCTGCCGTCGGCGGCCAGCAGGGCCACGCTGATCGCGAGGTCAAAGCCACTGCCCGCCTTGGGCAGGCCGGCGGGCGACAGATTGATCGTCCAGCGGCGCATCGACAGACTGAGGCCTGCGTTGCTGGTTGCGGCCCGAATGCGGTCCGGTGCCTGGGCGCAGGCGGCGTCGGGTAGTCCGCTGACCACGAACGCGGGCAAGCCCTGGTTGCCGTGGGCCTCCACCGCGACCACGTGTCCCTCGACCCCGCTCAGCGCGACTGCGAGGGTGGAAGCGAAACCCATCAGGACACGCCTCGCACGTGTTCGATGTCCACGGTGCGGCCGCGCACCGACAGCCCGAGGACGTCGATGCGGACGTGAGGGGAACTGTGGGCGTGCTCGCCCATCCACCGTCCGGCCAGTCGTCGGAGGCGATGTGCCTTGGCGGGGGTCACCGCCTCCACCGGCGTGCCGAAACGCGTGGACCTACGCGTCTTCACCTCGTAGAAGACGAGGGTGTCCCCATCGATCCCCACGATGTCGATCTCCCCTCGATCGCAACGCCAGTTGCGTTCCACGATCTGGACTCCGTGTGCGATCAGGTGATCCACGGCCAACTGCTCGCCGCGGTCGCCGATTGCACGCGTTGTCGCGTGCGCCACTCCTCGCTGGGCCATGGTGACCACCTCCACGGCCAACCCTGGCGCCTTCACGACCGCCAGAAGACGAGAGATGAGTCACCTGTGGACCGTGGTGTCCGCGGTTGCGGATGTGGACGTGGACCTCGACGTGGACGTGGACGAGCGTCGTCTCCGAGCCCATCCCTATCCGCTCATTCGTCGAAGCCGCTCTTGGGTATCTCAAGATCGGCTTGGGCCAGCTCTTCGACGTTGACGTCCTTGAAGGTGATGACCCGCACCTTCTTGACGAACCGCGCTGGTCGGTAGACGTCCCATACCCAGGCGTCCGCCATCGTCACCTCGAACCAGGTTTCGCCGTGTCCGGTCTTGACCTGCACGTCGACCTGGTTCGCGAGATAGAAGCGACGTTCGGTCTCCACGACGTGGGTGAACAGCCCCACGACGTCGCGGTACTCCCGGTAGAGAGACAGCTCCATGTCCGTCTCGTACCGCTCCAGGTCCTCGGCACTCATGTGGGGGCTACCTCCTGCGTTACCTGCATCAGATTCCAACTCCGCCGATGATGGTCACAGGTGCCGTGCTCGCGCAACGCGGCCCGGTGCTCTGGCGCCGCATAGCCCTTGTTGAGGCTCCATCCGTAGCAGGGATGCTGGTCGTGCAGCTCCACCATCATCGAGTCCCGTGCCACCTTCGCCACCACGCTGGCTGCAGCGACCGACGAGCAGCGCATGTCGGCCTTGACCATGGTGTGGACCGGAGCATGCTGGGGAAGCGGTGATGCGTGTGCCATCTGGGGCTCCGCGAAAGCCAACAGCCCTATCCGCTCGGGACGCGTCAACCAGTTGTGGTTCCCGTCCAGAAGGATGAGGTCAGGCACCACGGCGCACTGGGCCAGGGCACGTTCGCCGGCCAACCGAAGGCCGGTCATGATGCCCCACCGGTCGATCTCCTCGGGGCTGGCGTGTCCGACCCCCCAGCTCAGGGCCCACTTCTTGATTTGCGGCACCATCTCCCGCCGCGCAGAGTGGGTGAGCAGTTTGGAGTCTCTGACCCCAGATGGTGCCGCGCGTGCGGCAGGATCGATAGCCACGACACCTACGCTGACCGGTCCGGCCAAGGCACCCCGACCGACTTCGTCCATCCCGACCAGGACCGGATAGCCGGCCCGCTGCAACTGGCGTTCCGTGCGCAATGAAGGTCGCCGCGGGGAGGGGGACACCCGGCCACGGGTGGTCATCGATTCATCGGGGCCTCGGCGCGAGCGCCGAAGGCACGTCGGTGAGCGTCTGCGGATTCTGGAACCAGTCAAGTCGGTTGAGCGGCCACACCAGCGCCATGGCCTGGCCGACCACGCGATCCGTCGGGACGGAGCCCGTTGCCCCTGTGCCGTCATCGTGCACCCGCGAGTCACCGGAGATGGACCGGTGATCCCCCATCAGCCACAGGCGCTTCGGTGGCACGGTGACGTCGAAGGGCTGCATGCTCGGCTCGTCACCCGGGTAGAGATAGTCCTCGTCCAAGGGCTGGTCATTGACCGTGACCCGCCCTTGGTCGTCGCAACAGACGACGCGGTCACCGGCCACACCGATCACCCGCTTGATGAGGTGGTTTCCCTCAGCTGTGGGAGCAAGCCCAACGAACTCGAGACCTCGGACCGCCCCGTTGACCACCGGACCGCGGTCGGTCCGGACCGTCGGAGGCAACCAGTTGTCCGGATCTTCGAAGACCACGATGTCGCCGCGGTCGATGGCCATGGGACCCGCTTGGATCTTGCTGACCACGACGCGGTCTCCGATGATGAGCGTCTCCTCCATCGACCCGGACGGAATCCAGAATGCTTGGACCAGGAACGTCTTGATCAGGAAGGAGATCACCAGCGCAATGGCAGCGACCGTCAGGATCTCCTTGCAGAAGGCCCATAGAGCGCTGCCGACCCGTGACGATCGGTCGTCGACCGTCACCGCGCTGGAGGAGTGTTCATCGGGGCGCGCCGACTCAGGCTCGCCAGCCCGGGGCTGATGGTCGCTCACACGGTGCCCCTTCGACAGCAGGTAGTGGCTAGCGCTTCTCGCGGATTCGTGCGGCCTTGCCTCGCAGGTTACGCAGGTAGTACAGCTTGGCGCGACGGACGTCGCCACGGCTCACCAGCTCCACCTTCTCGATGTTCGGCGAGTGGACGGGGAACGTGCGCTCCACGCCTACGCCGAAGCTCACCTTGCGCACCGTGTAGGTCTCGCCGATGCCCCCACCGTGACGGCGGATGACGATGCCCTGGAAGATCTGGACGCGCGAGCGGGTGCCCTCGATGACCTTCACGTGGACTTTGACGGTGTCGCCACCTCGGAAGTCCGGAATGTCGTCGCGGAGGCTGGCTGCGTCTACGTTGTCGAGCTGATGCATGGTTCGTTTCGCTTCCTCGTCAGTGCCACAGGTCACCCACGAATGTCTGTCCACCCGGTATGCCGGCTGGTGGCGTGTCGTTGGTGGGTGTCGAGTCGGTATGCCGCGCTCACCCCCTGTGGCAGGGGCACGGCCGATGGCCGACGAGGACACCGTCGATGATTCTCGCACACCCCTTGACAGGAGCCGAATGCCCCGAGGTCCGATACGTCAGGGCCGGGACTTGTAGAGCTCCACCGTGGGCACACCCTCGTACGTCGAACGGCCGCGTGTCCGGTACCCGGCCCGTCGGTACATCCGCAAGTTGGCCACCGAGTTTGCGCCGGTGAACATGCTGAACCCGGTGACATCCTCGGGAGCCGCCTGCTCGGCCCACGCCAACAGAGCCTTTCCCAGGCCACGACCCTGCAGGTCCGGCGCTACCATCAGACGACCGATGTCCCACAGCGCACCGACCTGACGCGCCCGGACCGAGCCCACCAGTCGGCCGTGGGACCGGACGACCCAGGTGTGCCACTCGCGCAACCATGCTGTGACGTCCTCCAGGCTCTCGTTCAGGGCCGGTATGGCAAAACTGTCGTGATCACGGGCTTCGGAGAGCCAGCACGCGCGCGCAAGGGTCAAGATCTCGCCCGCGTCAGCGGGTACAGCGCTGGCGACATCGAGATCCCGTCCGCCGAGCTCGGACCCTTCGAGCAGCAACAAGGCGCTGGGCGCGAGCAGGTCCGGTCGCCGCTCCACCGTGCGTTGCCTGCGTTGACGCTCTCGCCACGCCAACACCCCTTGGTGGTCCCCGGACAGCAACACCGACGGCACCTCACGGCCACGCCACTGCTGGGGCTTGGTGTATACCGGGTACTCCAGAAGCCCGCCGGTGTGCGACTCCTCGGTCAGCGAATCGGCGTTGCCGATCACTCCTGGCACCAGCCGGGCGATCGCCTCGACCATGGCCAGGGTCGCAACCTCGCCCCCGTTGACCACGTAGTCACCCAAGGACACGACCGAGACCGGCATCACTGTCCGGGCGTACTCGATGACGCGCTCATCGATACCTTCGTATCGGCCGCAGGCGAAGACCAGCCACGGTTCGCGCGCAAGGTCCTCGGCCAGCTCCTGCGTGAAGACCGCGCCGGCAGGACCGGGGACGATGAGGTGGGGGGCCTGCGGCTCCTCTCCTGCTCCCGAGCCAGCCAGCCAGTCGAGCGCCTCACCCCAGGGCTCTGGGCGCATCACCATCCCCGCACCGCCGCCATAGGGGGTGTCGTCCACCGTGCGGTGCCGGTCATGCGCCCAGTTGCGCAGATCGTGCACCCTCACGTCCAAAAGGCCGTCCTTGCGGGCTCGGCCGATCAGGGACTGGTCCAGCGGATCCAGGTAGGAAGGAAAAATGCTGAACACGTCGATCCGCACGTCAGGCGTCCGCGTCCAGCAGCCCGGCGGGCGGGTCGATGACCACCACTCCGGTAGCAATGTCGACGGTGGGCACCAGTTGCTGCACAAAAGGCACAAGCGCCGTGCCGCCGCCGTGCAGCACGACCTCCAACAGATCCTGCGCAGGGCGGGTATGCAGGGCGCTCACGCGACCGACGTCCTCCCCGGAGACGAGCCGAACGCTGAGACCCACCAGCTCATCTGCGTAGAACTCTTCGGTGGGTGCGAGCTGCGCGTCACCCACGGAACGGTCCTCCGAGGTTCCCCCACCGCCCAGCGGGACGAACAGTCGCGTGTCTCGGAGCTGCTCCGCGCTCTCTCGGCTCTCGACGCCCTTGAAGCGCAAGAGGTAGCGGCCCTGATGGACCCGGACCGACAGAAGATTCAGGGGGCCCCGGTCGGCAGGCTCGGCGGCGAACACCGAACCGACGCTGAACCGCTCGTCGGGAGCGTCGGTGTGCACCTGCACGCTGACCTCCCCGCGCAAGCCGTGCGGCCTACCGATCCTGGCGACCAGCACCAGGTCAGGCGGGTCGTTCATCGGGTGGCGCTGTGGATCAGCGCTGCCGGTCGGTGTCGACGATGTCAACGCGCACCTTGGGGCCGTCGCTCAATGCGGTCATCACGGTGCGCAAAGCGCTGGCCGTCCGTCCGCGGCGGCCGATGACCCGCCCCAGGTCCTCGGGGTGCACCCGCACCTCGAGGACATCGCCGTGCCGACCACCCTTATGGCGCACCACGACATCACCATCGTGGTCGACGATGCCCTTGACCAGGTGCTCGAGCGCCTCTTCCAGCATGCTCAGGCCTCGACCGGCTTGGCCTCGTCCGCCTCGGCAGGCTTCTCGGCTTCCGCCGTGGCCGTCTCAGCAGCCGGAGCGGCATCGTCGGCGTCAGACTTCTTGGCCTTGCGAGTCGGACCGCTGGACTTGGCGTCGACTCCGTCGGAGGCAGCGAGCGCCGCTTCGTACAGAGCCTTCTTGTCCGGACGCGGCGGCGCAGCTCGAAGCGTGCCGGCAGTGTCACCCTCTCCGGTGAACTTCGCCCAGTCGCCGGTGACCTTGAGCAGAGCTTGGACCTGCTCGGTCGGCTGAGCGCCCACCGAGAGCCAGTGCTGCGCCCGCTCGGAGTCGATGTCGATCAACGACGGCTCTTCCGTCGGGTGGTACTTGCCGATCTCCTCGATCGCACGACCATCGCGCTTGGCGCGGGCGTCCATCACGACGACACGGTAGAAGGGCGCACGGATCTTGCCCATGCGCTTCAGGCGAATCTTGACAGCCACGTGTGGGTGTCTCCTCATTCTTGTCTGGGTGAGCGGCGCACACCACGTGGGGAAACACGCGCGGATGCGGACGCTGCGAAGTGGACACGTCAGGCGGCGGAGAGAGGGCCGCGCCTGATGAGTACGCAGACATCATGCCAGACCCAGACCGTGCAGCCGAACCGGACCTTCTCACGTGCGCCCATGACCTTCATGGATCCCGTCACTCTGGTCGATCGCCCCGTGACGGTGAAGCCACCGCACCAGGATCATCACGACGACCTTGTGAGGGCCGCGTCCGACGGGGAGCTGTGGGCGGCATCGCTGAAGGTGCAGTCCCGCACCGCGATTGCTCGCCTCGGGGCAAAGCAGGACGGCGTGCTGGGCAGCCACCAGCGGTTGGCGGACGGTGGTCTGCGCGACACCGTCGTGTTCTCCATCATTCCTCCGAGTAGCCCGCGGCGCGCAATGAGCTACGACGCAGGGTCGACAGCCCTGCGCGAACTACTTCGACGACGACACAGACATGAGACGTCCGCCCAGGATGACGTGCGCGGGATCACCGAGGACGCGCACGTCCAAGCGGGGATCCTGGCGGTAGACCACGAGGTCAGCTGGTCCGCCTTCGGCGATTCCGGGCCTACCCAGCCATCGTCGCGCCCCCCAGGTCGCGGCGTCGATGGCTTCCACGGCGGGGAGGCCCGCTGAGGTCAGGGCTTCGACCTCCTGTGCCGCCAACCCGTGCGGTAGCTGACCGCCGGCGTCGGTGCCCACGAAGATCGGCACGCCGGCGTCCCGGGCTCGACCGACAGTGTCGAATCGGCGGCGGTGCAGATCACGCATGTGCGCGGAATACGCCGGGAACTTGGCTTCACCGGCCCGGGCGAAGGCCGGGAAGTTGGCGATGTTGACCAGGGTCGGGACGATGGCGATGTGTTGCTCGGCGAAGGTCGCGATGGTGTCGTCGGTGAGCCCCGTCGCGTGCTCGATGCAGTCGGTGCCGGCCTCGGCAAAATCGTGAAGGGACTGCTCACCGAAGCAGTGGGCGGTCACTCGTGCGCCCTCCTCGTGGGCGACCGCTATGGCCTGGCGGAGCACCTCGACGGGCCAGCACGGAGTGAGGTCCCCGGCGTCTCGGTCGATCCAGTCTCCGACCAGTTTGACCCACCCATCGCCGTTGCGGGCTTCCTGCCGGACGTAGTCCACGAGGGCATCGGGTTCAATCTCATGGGCATAGTTGCGCAGGTACCGCCTGGTGCGCGCGATGTGCCGACCGGCACGGATCAGCTCAGGCAGGTCCTCGCGACTTTGCATCCACCGGGTGTCAGCCGGGCTGCCGGCGTCGCGGAGCAGGAGCACCCCGGCGTCCCGCTCCGTCAACGCGTGGGCCAGGGCCCGCTCGTCGCTGACGGCACCGTGGGACTCCAGCCCGACGTGGCAGTGTGCGTCCACGAGCCCCGGCAACACCCAGCCGGTCACGGAGTCGACTTCTCCGGACGTCGGGGCGGTGAAACTCACTCGTCCGTCGATCACCCACAGCTCAGCACAGGTCTCCTCGGGTCCGATCAGGACCTCTCCCGTGACGTGCAGCGACGATGTTCTCACTGAAACCTCCTCGAGCGCCGTGCCCGCAGGATATCCACCCCGCTACGGTGGCCAGATGCGCTACGACTCGGTGGTTATCGGTGCCGGACACAACGGACTGACGTGTGCGGCCTATCTTGCCCGAGCGGGCCGGTCCGTGCTGGTGCTCGAGCGTGCCGAGGAGATCGGCGGAGCGGCCCGTTCGGCTCAGGTCTTCCCGGGCTACGGAGCCAGACTGTCGGCATACTCCTATCTGGTGTCGCTGATGCCGCGCCAGATCATCGACGAGCTGGGGTTGAACCTCGAGCTGCACCGCCGACGGATCTCCTCCTACACGCCTGTGGGCGAGGGCGGCATCCTGGTGGACAACGAAGACCCGTCGCGCACCGCCGCTGACCTCGAAGAGGACGCACCGGCGTGGGACGACTTCTACGCCATGACGGGAGAGGTCGGGCAGCGCCTTTTTCCGACCATGCTCGAGCCCTTGCGATCGGCGGCCGATGTCCGGGCTCTGGTTGGCCCCAGGGCCTGGGACGACCTCTTCGCGCGACCGATCGGCCACACCCTCGAAGCCCGGTTTCGCCGCGACACGGTGCGGGGTATCGCGCTGACTGACGGTCTGATCGGCACCTTCGCGGGGGCGAACGACCCCAGCCTGCTGGCGAACCGCTGCCTGCTGTATCACGTCATCGGTGGTGGGACCGGGGACTGGGACGTCCCCGTGGGAGGAATGGGCCGGGTCACCGACGCCCTGCACTTCGCGGCCGTCCAGGCCGGCGCCCAGGTGCGCCTGTCCTCCGAGGTGCTGGCTCTGGAGACGGACGGCGAGCTGGCCCGGGTCCGGCTGGCCGACGGGCAGGTCGTCGAGTGTGACTCCGTGTTCGTCAACGCCGCACCGTCGGTGCTCCAGCGGCTGCGCTCGTTTTCTGCCCGCCCTCCGGAGCCCGAAGGAGCCCAGCTGAAGATCAACGTGCTCCTCTCCCGGCTCCCCCGCCTCAAGGACCCCCACGTCACCTCGGAGCAGGCGTTCGCGGGGACCTTCCACATCAACGAGGGGTATGCCGACCTGCAGGCCGCTTTCGATCAGGCCTCTCGAGGTCGGATACCGACCGTTCCTCCGTGTGAGGTCTACTGCCATTCCTTGTCCGACTCCTCGATTCTGGATAGCGACCTCGCTGCGTCCGGCGCACACACCCTGACTCTCTTCGGGCTGCATATGCCGGCTCGACTGTTCAGGGATGACCCGGATGGCGCCCGCGAAAGAGCCAAGGAGGCCACGTTGCGTTCGATCAACAGCGTCCTTGCCGAACCCTTGGAGGACTGCCTACTCGACCCAAGCACGATCGACGTACGGACACCGCTCGACGTCGAGTCCTCGGTGGGGATGCCCGGTGGACACATCTTCCATGGCGACCTGCAGTGGCCCTTCGCGCAAGCCCGCGACGACGTCGGGGCGTGGGGCGTGGAGACCGCGGATCCCAACGTCTACCTCTGTGGATCGGGT
Source organism: Ornithinimicrobium sp. (assembly GCA_049646465.1). Lineage (GTDB taxonomy): Bacteria > Actinomycetota > Actinomycetes > Actinomycetales > Dermatophilaceae > Ornithinicoccus. The sequence goes on along the minus strand of JBARVW010000081.1, from coordinate 52,665 downwards.
GCCCGTCGCGGCGGTGGGGTCAGCGGGATCCCCGGGCGCAATGCGGTCGCTGCCTATCTCGGTGAGGACGCCCTGGCGGGCTGACCTTCCTCGTCAAGGCGACCACGCTCAATCATGGTTGGCTGCGGCCAGCGGCTACTTGCCACCCTGGTTGAGGAACTTCTCGAATCCCTTAGGTAGCTCAAGGTCGGACAGGTCCTGCTCGTCGCCGCCGGCTCCGCCCATCCCGAAGGCCGACCCGGCGGCGTTCTCCCGCGCCGCGCTCTGCCTGCTCGCGGCCGCCCGGTCTTCGGCCGCTCGCTTGGCCGGGTTGCCGCTCTTGGACTTCTTGCGCTGCGGCTGTTGTTTGCCCTTGCCCTTGCCACCACTCATCCCCGGCATCCCCGGCATCCCCGGAACTCCCCCACCCTTGCGCATCTGACGCATCATCTTCTGGGCTTGGCCGAAGCGCTCGATGAGCTGGTTGACCTCGGAAACGCTGACTCCCGAGCCCTTCGCGATCCGGGCTCGCCGAGACCCGTTGATGATCTTGGGGTGGTCCCGCTCGGTCGGAGTCATCGACCGCACCATGGCCTCGACCCGGTCGAACTCACGCTCGTCCAGGGAGTCGAGCTGCTGGCGCATCTGGGCCATCCCCGGCATCATCCCGAGCATCTGCTTCAGCGACCCCATCTTCTTGATGGCCGCCATCTGCTCGAGGAAGTCACCAAAGGTGAAGTCCTCGTCCGCCATGAACTTGCGGGTCATCTCGCGCGCCTGAGCGGCGTCGAAGGCCTTCTCGGCCTGCTCGATCAGTGTCAGCACGTCGCCCATATCCAGGATGCGACTCGCCATCCGGTCAGGGTGGAACAGCTCGAACTCGGTCGTGTTTTCGCCGGTGGAGGCAAAGAGAATGGGTTGTCCGGTCACCGTGGCCACCGACAGCGCCGCCCCACCGCGCGCATCACCGTCGAGCTTGGTCAGCACCGAGCCCGTGATGCCGACGCCGTCGGCGAACGCCTTGGCCGTCTCGACCGCGGCTTGCCCGATCATGGCATCGATGACGAACAGGACCTCGTCGGCCGCGGTCTCCACCCGGATGTCGTGGGCCTGACGCATCAGGTCCACGTCAACCGCCAAGCGCCCGGCGGTGTCGATGATGACGACGTCGTGACCCTTGGTCCTGGCTTCCGCGACGCCGTCGACGGCGACGTCTACCGGGTCACCGAAGGACCTTGTGCCTTCGCCGGACTCCAGCGCGGCGTCGTGGCCGAAGACGTTGCCCCGCTCGGGGGCGAAGACCACCAGCCCCGCTCGCTCGCCCACGATCTGCAGCTGGTTCACCGCGTTGGGTCGCTGAAGGTCGGCCGCCACCAACATCGGTGTGTGCCCCTGTTCCTTGAGCCAGTACCCCAGCTTGCCGGCCAGCGTGGTCTTGCCCGATCCCTGCAGTCCGGCGAGCATGATCACCGTTGGCGGGTTCTTGGCCAGGTTCAGCCGGCGGGTCTCACCGCCGAGGATGCTGACCAGTTCCTCGTTGACAATCTTGACGACCTGCTGGGCGGGATTGAGCGCCCTCGACACCTCCGCGCCCAAAGCGCGCTCCCGGATGGCGCCGGTGAACTGCTTGACCACGGGCAGCGCCACGTCGGCGTCGAGCAGGGCCATCCGGATGTCCCGCACGGTGGCGTTGACGTCGGACTCCGACAGCGACCCCTTCCGCTTGAGGTTGCGGAAGGTCAGCGTCAGACGGTCAGAAAGGCTATTGAACACGGACCCAGGCTAACGGCTGGCTCAGCCGACAATAGCCTCGACGAACGCCTCGGCGTCGAAGGGCGCCAGATCGTCCGGTCCCTCTCCCAGCCCGACCAGCTTCACGGGCACCCCAAGCTTGCGCTGCACGTTGACGACGATGCCCCCTTTGGCCGTGCCGTCGAGCTTGGTGAGCACCACGCCGGTGACGTTGACGGCCTCGGCGAACACCTCGGCCTGACGGAGGCCGTTCTGTCCGGTGGTGGCGTCGAGCACCAGCAGGACCTCGTCGATGGGGCTCTGCTTCTCGATGACCCGCTTGACCTTGCTCAACTCGTCCATCAAGCCCACCTTGTTGTGCAGCCGGCCGGCGGTGTCGATGAGCACCACGTCGGCTTCGTACTCCGCAGCCGACCGCACCGCGTCGAACGCGACCGAGGCGGGGTCTGCCCCCTCGCGATCGGATCGCACGGTCGGCACCCCGACCCGCTCACCCCAGGTCTGGAGCTGGTCCGCCGCAGCGGCCCGGAAAGTGTCCGCCGCGCCCAACACCACGTCCTTGTTCTCGGCCACCAGCACCCGAGCAAGCTTGCCGACGGTCGTGGTCTTCCCGGTGCCGTTCACACCGACGACCAGCACGACGGCGGGGCGCCCCCCCACCCGCGACCCCGTGATCCGACGATCCATCGACGGGTCGACCAACGCCAGAAGATCGGCACGCAGCCACCCGCGCACGGTTTCCGCGTCACTCTCCCCCTCGACCTTGACGCGAGTGCGCAGTGCCGAGACGAGCTCCTCGGTCGCTTCAACGCCGAGGTCCGCTTGCAGCAGGGTGTCCTCGACGTCCTCCCAGGCCTGCTCGTCCAGTCCGCCCCGAGAGAGCAACGCCAGCAGCGCGTTTCCGATGGCGGAGTTCGACCGAGCCAGCCGGGCCCGCAGCCGGGCCAAACGGCCCCGCGCCGAGTCCGGCCGCTCCACAACAGAGTCGACATCCTCCGCAGGATCTCCTGCGACGTCGACTCCCCCGCCGACGTTGTCCAGATCCTCCAAGGGCGGAGCCGCTCCTGGTGAGCCATCCGGTTGCTCGGCGCCCTCACCCGACGGCGTAGCTGAACCCTGCGCGGGGGGCAGGGTCGTGCTGGACGAACCGCGTCCTCGAGTCAGGGCGACGAGGACGGCGAGGGCGAAGAGAGCCACCACAGTGGCTACGGCAAGGTATTCCCAGAGATCATTCATGACGCGCCCATTCTCACAGACCCAGGCCGTCGTGCAGAAAGAGCGACTCAGCTCTTGCGTCGAGGGGCAGAAGCCCCGACGCGATGGCGTAGCTGGTCCCCTCGGTGCAGCAGATCGTCACCCCGACGGCGGGCATCGGCGATGAGCTGTTCCCCCTCCGGCGTCCAGAACTCACGCGAGTCCCGGCGCGCTTCGCGTGCGACATACCCCAACACGACTCCCCCGGTGGCCACGCATACCAGCATGCCCAGAACTAAAACAACCATGGGACCAAGAATGCATCGTTGTGAGCCCACGCATCGACTCCTGCCACGGCGTGTCGGGATCGACACGCCGTGGCGTGAGTGAGGTCACACGTCGAGGACCTCAGGCCGACGGACGGGTCAAACCGTTGACCAGACCGTTGTCCAGTGGGTCGCGCATGGAACGCTTCAGCTCGGCGAACCCCGTGAAGGTCGCCATGGTGCTCACCGCGTCCCACAGTTTGACGGCGTCCTCGTCGCTGGGGGTGGAGGAGATGACCGGACCGAAGAAGGCCGGCCCGCCCGCATCTCCCCAGGCCAGGATCGGGGTGCCGACGTTGCCGCCGGTGCGCTCCATGGCCTCGTCGGTGGACGACTGCAGCTCGGCATCGAAGGCAGTGTCCTCAGCGGCGTCCAGGAGGTCGGCCGGCAGACCGACCGCTGACAAGATCTCTGGCAGGTCGGCGAACACGGCCTGGTGGTGCTGGCTGATGGCGTCCCAGACGGCGTCGCCTTCGACGGGGGCGTCCAGCTTCGGCGCGCTCTCCCACATCCGGCTGCCCATCTCCTCGTAGAGGGCGCCCAGTACCTCTTCGCCATGGGCCGCCTTGGCGGCAGCTGCGACACGCAACATCTTGTGTCCCACGGCGTGCCCCTTGGCGTCGTCCAGGTTCTTCATCTCATCGTTCAGCATGGCCAGCGAGATGAAGCGCCATACCGGCTGAATCTCGACCTGGCGAGCGACCTGCCGGAACCATTTCGACGTCTGCCAGCAGAAAGGGCAGGCGGGATCGAAGAAGAACTCGACGCGACGGGTTTCCGTGGAAAGTGTCATACGGCTGACAACCAAGGAGCGGTCGCTGGTGTTCCACGAGGTTCGGCTGGATCAGGCTGAGGCCGCTTCCACCTCGCGCAGTCGTTGCGAGATCACTGTGGTGACGCCGTCACCGTGCATCGACACGCCGTACAGCGCGTCGGCGACCTCCATCGTCCGCTTCTGGTGCGTGATGACGATCAGCTGGCTGGAGTCGCGGAGCTCCTCGAACAGCGTGATCAACCGGCCGAGGTTGGTGTCGTCGAGCGCCGCTTCGACCTCGTCCATGATGTAGAACGGGCTGGGGCGAGCCTTGAAGATCGCGACCAGCAGCGCCACGGCCGTCAGCGACCGTTCGCCACCGGAGAGCAAAGACAGTCGCTTGATGCGCTTGCCGGGGGGACGAGCCTCCACCTCGACGCCTGTCGTCAGCATGTTGTCCGGGTCAGTCAGGAGCAACCTGCCTTCGCCTCCGGGGAAAAGTCGCTCGAAAACGCCCTCGAACTGGGCAGCGGTGTCGCCGAACGCCTCAGCAAAGACCTGCTCCACGCGGTCATCAACCTCTTTGACGATGGCCATCAGGTCTGCACTGGAGCGCCGCAGGTCATCGACCTGGCCCACCAGATAGGTATGCCGCTCCTCCAGGGCCGCGAACTCCTCCAGGGCCAGGGGGTTGACCCGGCCGAGGGAGGCCAGCTTGCGCTCGGCGGAGCGCAAGCGCTTCTCCTGCTCCTCGCGCTGGAACGGCACCGCAGGAGGCTGGGGTGCGCCGCCATCCTCGTCCGGGTTCGTCGGTGTACCGGTGGTGGAATCGATCCGTGGCACCGGCTGATCCGGTCCGAACTCGCGCACCAGGCTCTGCGGCTCCACCCCCAGCTCATCGACCGCACGGGTGTGCAATGCCTCGATTCGCAGCCGCTGCTCGGCTCGAGCGATCTCGTCGCGATGGACCGACGTGGTCAGGTCCTTCACCTCTTGAGCCAGCTCTCGTGCACGGGCCCGCGCGGCACTGAGGTGCTGCTCTCGCTCAGCTTGCTCGGCGGCCAGGGTGACGCGGCGTTGATCTGCCCGCCGGACCATGTCCTGGGTGCACAGCACCAGGTATGCCGCCGCGGTAGCCACGGAAGCAGCCTGCGCCGACTCGCGCTCCCGTTGCTCGCGACGGGCCAACGCCCGACGCCGAGCGTCGACCTCGTCGCGTGCTGCCGCTTCGAGCCCTTGGGCTCGGCCCGCCAAAGCGGCGACCCGTTCTTCGGCGGTGCGCAGGGCCAGACGAGCTTCGGTCTCGAGGCTGCGGGCCCGCGCTGCGGCTCGCGCGAGCTCATCTCGCAGGTCGGTGCCTCCCCCCGTCGGCTCAATGGGCGACGTCGCTTCGTCAGGGACATCCTGTCCCTGCGCCTGACCGGCCTGCTCGGCCTGCGCCAACCGCTCCTCCAGTCCGAGCACCTGGTGCTGCGCGGTCGTGAGGGCGGCCAGGGCCTGGGCGATGGCGCTCTGGGTGCGGTCCCGCTCGGCGCGGGCGTCTCGAATGGTCGAGCCCAGCTGCCCCAGCTGCTCCGCGACTGCCGCCATGTCCGCATCGTTGTGGTGCAGCTGAGCCAGAGCAGCATCAGCCGCCGCTGACGCCTGGGCCAACGTCTCGGCCTGCCGGTGCACCTCGAACGTAGCCCGTTCCACCTCGGCTCCCGCGCTCGAAGCGTCCGCACGGGCCTGGTCCAGAGCTGAGGCAACCTCGATAGCGCTCGGTCCGGCCGAGCTGCCTCCACGCATCCATCCCGCACCGTAGACGTCACCGTCGCGAGTCACCGCCGTGACCTCGCCATCAGCGTGGTCAGCGATCAGGGCGAACGCCTGCTCGGCGGCGCTCACCAGCGCGACCCCCCGCAGCTGCTGTTGGAGAGCACGAGCCAGGTCGGGCGAGGAGGCCTCGATGACCTCATGGGCCCACAGCGCCCCGTCAGCGCGCGCATCGGGACCCAGATCGGGCAGCCCGTCCGTGGCTGAGCCCTCGGACGTGAGCGCCGTGGGGACGATCATGGAGCCTTGTCCGCGCTCGTGCTCGCGCAACCACCGCAGATTCTCGCGCCCGTCGTGCATGGACCTCATCACGAGAGCGTCGCCCACCCACCCGAGAGCTGCTGCGATCTGGGCCTCGTGGCCGGGTCGGATCGTGATCAGGGAGGACAGCATGCCCTCGACGCCGGCTCCATCCGGGCGTTCCAGTAGGGCGGCGGCACCGTCTTTGCGCTGCAAGCTCATTTCGAGCGCTTCACACCGCGCCGCCAACGACGACACCCGAGTCTGCGCCGAGCGCAGCGAGTCCTGCCCCTGGGCCACCTGCGCCTGCGCCGCCTCCACCCGCTCCTGCGCCTTCTCGTAGGCATCGTCGAGCCCTTCCTCGCCCTGCTCCACGTCGGTGATGGTCACCTCCAGCGCCGCGAACTCCTGCTCGGCCGCCTGGGCTCGGGCCACCGCAGCGGCCTCAACCTCACGCAGCCGTCCGACCTCGGCTTCGGCTGCCTCGATGCGGCTGCGTTGCGCGGCGACTTGACCGGCCAGGCGGGCCAGGCCTTCGCGACGGTCCGCTGCAGCCTGTAGTAGCCGCGCGATCCGGGTTTGCTCGGCGGCGTGGCCGGACTCGGCGTCGGCACGGGCACGCTCAGCCTGAGCCAGGACTTCACGGGCATCATCCACCCTGTGCGCCAGCACTGACTCTTCGTCGCGGACCGCGGCCGCCTGTCGCATCAGCTGCTCAGGATCACGTCCGCCTCGCCCGATCGAGTGTCCTTGGCCCTCCCCTGCTTCGGCCGCCATCAGCCGTACGCGTTCGGAGGCAAGGTCATGAGTGGACTGCAGGCGTTCGGTCAGCGCGGATGCCTCGTAGAACAGATCCTGGGCTCGTGACAACGTCGGCGCCGCCGCGGCGCTGGCCTGCTCGGCAAGGTCCACCGTCGCCGTGACCGCGGCCAGCGCCTCTTCCCCCCTCCGGCGACGTTCGACCAGCAGGGCCTCGGCCTTGATCTCGTCGTCCAGTGCCGTGGTGGCACCGACGATGTCGTCCGCCAGCAGCCGCAACCGGGCATCCCGAACTTCCGCCTGGATGCCGGCCGCCCGGCGCGCGGTCTGCGCTTGGCGACCCAGCGGGCCCAGCTGTCGACGGATCTCGCTGGTCAAGTCCCCCAGCCGGGTCAGGTTGCCTTCCATCGTCTCCAGCTTGCGCAAAGCACGCTCTTTGCGCTTGCGGTGCTTGAGCACACCTGCGGCTTCCTCGATGAACCCCCGCCGCTCCTCCGGCGTCGCCCGGAGGACCTGGTCGAGCTGACCCTGACCCACAATGACGTGCATCTCACGGCCGATCCCCGAATCGGACAACAGCTCCTGGATGTCCAGCAACCGGCACGATGTGCCGTTGATCGCGTAGTCCGACCCACCGTTGCGGAACATGGTGCGGGTGATGGTGACCTCGGTGTAGTCGATCGGCAAGGCACCGTCGGTGTTGTCGATGGTCATCGACACCTCGGCTCGTCCCAGCGGCGGACGCCCCGACGTGCCGGCGAAGACCACGTCCTCCATCTTCCCGCCCCGCAGGCTCTTGGCTCCCTGCTCACCCATCACCCACGCGAGCGCGTCGACGACGTTGGACTTCCCGGAGCCGTTCGGCCCCACGATGCAGGTGATGCCGGGCTCGAGGCGCAGCGTGGTGGCCGAGGCGAAGGACTTGAAACCGCGCAGGGTCACACTCTTGACGTACACGTGCCGCGGCTCCCCTTCCCGGGTCTGAGGTCGTTGACCCCGTATCGGAGGTGACCTCGGACGTCGAGGTCACACTCCCGGTCACCCTACCCAGCCTCGGGCTCGATCAGTGGTTCATCCAGTGCCTACCGCTCCACGAACCCGGTCACGCCGTCGCGTGCTGGATGCCACTGCACCCTCGCACCGAGCACACAGCCGGGGCGGTCCGCTGGGGGAGCGTCCGGCTCCAGCATCGTGACCAGGCTCTCGATATCGCGGCGGAGGCCCTGCGCGACGACCTCCACCCTCCCGTCGGGCATGTTCCGAGCGTGGCCGACCAGGCCCAGCTCCAGCGCCCGCGCCCGCGTCCACCACCGAAAGCCGACCTGCTGCACTCGACCTCGCACGAAGATCACCGCGCGCACCACCTCACTCCGCCTGGTCATCCGCCGAGGTTAGCGCTCGGCCGCGCCTGAGCGAACGGCCCTGACCCGAGGCTGCGGCTGGCACCGGGGGCAGAAGTGCGAGGAGCGGTTCATGAACTCTTCGCGGCGGATGGCAGTGCCACACCGCCCACAGGGGCGGCCCGTCTGTCCGTAGGCGTCAAGCGACCGGTCGAAGTAGCCACTGGCCCCGTTGACGTTGACGTAGAGGGCGTCGAAGCTGGTCCCTCCCACCCTCAGCGCCTCGTCCATCACCGCACGGGCATGGTCGAGCACCCGGGCCAGAGCGGGCTTGGTCAGCAGGTCACACTCGCGGCGACCGTGGACGCCGGCCCGCCAGAGGGCCTCGTCGGCGTAGATGTTGCCGATGCCACTCACCACTCCTTGGTCCAGCAACGCCCGCTTGATCGCGGTCCGCCGACCCTTCAGGCGGCGCACCACGGCGCCGCGGTCGTAGGCGGACTCCAGGGGGTCGGGGGCGATGTGCACCACGGAGGCGGGCACACCGAAGGGATGGCCCGGGGTTGCCGAGGCTGAAGCATGCGGGTCAGCCACCAACGGCAGCAGGGACAGGCCACCGAACGTCCGCTGGTCCACGAAACGCAGGAGGGACCCCCCGTCCTCGAAGACGAAGGTGGCGTGGGTATGCCGAGCGGGTTCCGTGTCCTTCGCATGCACCAACAGCTGACCGCTCATTCCCAGGTGGATGACCAAGGCCTGCGGCTCATCCCCCGCCCCCGCCAACACCAGCCAGAGGTACTTGCCTCGACGGTCGGCCGCCCTGACGGTCGTGCCCATGACGCGCTCGGACAGCTCTGCCGGCCCTGCTGGGTGGCGCCGGGCGACGCGGTGGCCGGTCAGGGAGGCGGTGCGGATCGTGCGACCGACGACGTGCTCAGCCACCCCGCGCCGGACCACCTCGACTTCGGGCAGCTCAGGCATAGCTCACTCCGATCGCGGGCGGGAGCGGTGGGGTCTGAAGGTCACGCCCCACGCGGCGCGTCGGTCGTGCTGGTCTGCAACATCGCCGCCGCCCGCTCGGTCAAGACATTCCACGCCTGCTCGGCGGCCGCCTGCTCGGCGGCCTTCTTCGAACTGCCCTCTCCGGAGCCGACGACCTCGTCGCCGACCACAGCCTGAGCCTTGAAGGTCTTGTCGTGGTCGGGTCCTTCGTTGTCGACGAGGTACTCAGGACCCGAGAGCTCCGCGGCAGAAGCGAGCTCCTGCAGGCTCGTCTTCCAGTCCAGCGCCGCGCCCCATTGGGCGCTGTCGGCCATCAGCGGATCGAGCAGATGGTGGACCAACACGAACGCCGACTCCATCCCGTGTGTCACGTAGACGCACCCGATCAACGCCTCGGTGGTGTCCGCGAGGATGCTCGCCTTGTCTCTTCCTCCGGTCGCCTCCTCCCCGCGGCCGAGCAGGACGAAGGACCCCAGCCCCTGGCTGCGGGCGACATCGGCCAAGGCGCGGGTGTTGACGACCGCCGCGCGCAGTTTGGCCAATTGGCCTTCGGGCAGATCCGGGTTGTCGCGATAGAGCGAGTCGGTGACCGCCACCCCCAGCACGGCGTCGCCTAAGAACTCCAGACGTTCGTTGTGCGGGGCGTTGTCATGCTCGTAGGCGTAGGAGCGATGAGTCATCGCCCGACGCAGCAGCGACGTGTCGCAGGGGTCACCAATCACGCTCGTCAGCAGCTCTTGCAGCTCCGCCAACGGGCGCGGGGTGCCCGGGTGGTCGTCGTCGCCCCCCGGGTTGCTCTGCAGCGTCAAGTCGCTGAAGGAGCTCAGCCCTGGTGCTCGGTGCGCTCGGCGGCGTCGTAGTGACGTCCGCCGTAGTTGCCGCAGGAGGGGCAGGCCCGGTGGGGCTGGGTCTGCGCCTTGCACTGCGGGCACATGGTCAGCGCCACGGCGCTGGCTTTCCAGTTCGAACGGCGGTGTCGGGTGTTCGATCGCGACATCTTGCGCTTCGGGACGGCCACGTCAGGTCCTCTTCTCGTAGTCAGTGCTGCTGGTGAGGTCGGCTAGCGCCGCCCACCGTGGGTCGATCAGATCGTGCTGGTGGTCCGGATCATCCGCGAAACGCGCGCCACACTGGGCACACAGTCCGGGGCAGTCATCCCGACACACGGGTTGGAACGGCAGCGCGGTGACGACCGCGTCGCGCACCACGGGCTCCAGGTCCATCAGGTCCTGGTCGAGCTCGTGGCGCTCTTCGTCGTTATCAGTGTCCCCCACCTTCTCGTGGTGAGCCGCGCGGTCGGAGTAGGCGAACAACTCTTGGACGCTCACGTCGATGTCGACGACCACGTCGTCGAGGCATCTCACGCACTCCCCGGTGGCGGCTGAGCGCACCTGCCCGGTGGCTAGCACCCCCTCGACCACGGACTCCATGCGCACCTGCACGTCGACGTCGGCGCCGGGGGCGATCGCGATCACGTCGGTGCCGATCGCGGTGGGTGAGGTGATGGTGCGGGACACCTCGCGCATGGTCCCGGGACGTCGGACCAGCTCACGGGTGTTGAACACCCAGGGTCCGTCTTCGTCACGATGTGCCATGAGAGGTGCCTTGTCCGTCGAGTGGTGCCATGCCTGATGAGCACGAGCTGGTGCGCTGGGGGGGTGGTCGAGGTCCCTTCCATCAAGGACAGACCGACAGGACAGGCTACTCCAGCCAGCGTCACAGACCAATTCTCGTCGGCTGTCCGTGGACCAGGGTCAGGTCAGGTGGCTCGCAGCGCGGTCGCCACCGTCGGCGGCACCCACTGCGTCACGTCGCCTCCGTGCGCCGCGATCTCACGCACCAACGAGCTCGACACGTGCTCCAGGCGGGGGTCTGCCGGGAGGAACACGGTCTCCACCCCCGCCATGTGCCGGTTCATCCGGGCCATCGGGATCTCGTAGGAGTAGTCCGCGGGGCCGCGCAGTCCCTTGACGATCGCCTGTGCGTGCGACTGCCGACATACGTCCACCAGCAGCTGGTCAGCGAACGCCTCCACGCGCACGGTCGAGGTCTGGGCCACGAACTGGGACAACGACCGCTCGATGAGGTCGATCCGCGTCGTGACGTCGAACGTCCCCGACTTGGCGGGGTTGTGCATGACCGCCACGATCACCTCGTCGAACAGCTCGGCCGCCCGGGCAATGACGTCCAGGTGTCCGTTGGTGACGGGATCGAAGGATCCCGGGCATACGCAGCGTCGGCTCACTGGCTTAACCTACCGGGGACCACCGACACTCATTCCTCCAGCTTGCCCTCGCGGGCGGCCTGGGCCACGATCTTCGCAACATTGTCGACGGAGCCGGATCCCGCATCCAGGTGGGCGCTACGGGCGGCGATGAAGGCCATTCCCAGCTCTTCCCGCACGGCTTCGGCGACCTCGGTGCGGGCCGGGTTGAGGATGGTCTGCTCCTCTTCGTTGAGGTGGTGCTGCAGCACCTCGTTCATCTCCTCGACGGCGTCGTCGAACTTCTGAGTGTCGGTGCCGACACAGCGCAACAGGGCGAGCAGTGCCTCGTTGATCTCGGCATGCTCGTGCTCCCCGTGCTCGGCATCTTCGGCGTCGATGGCGTCCTTGTTCGTGAGGTTGGGATAGACCTTCTCTTCCTCGGCCTCACCGTGGGCGATGAGCACCTGGGCGAAAGCTTCCCGAGCCGCCGCCCGATCGGCGGTGGAGTCGCGCATGTCTCGCATCAAGGCCTCGAAGAGCCGGTGGTCGGTCAGGATGAGATCGACAACGTCGCCGGAGGTGGGACGGGGAATCGTGTAGGAGGACATGCCCCCAAGAGTGCCACTGACCCTGGGGGTCCGCACACCTGGCACCCTCGGCTCACGAGCGGGTGGTCTCAGTCCGGGCGACACAACGCATCGTGCACGGTGGTCTCTCCGTAGGCCTTGCTGCGTAGGGGCTCAAGACCGCCCGGCCACTTCGGGAGGGGGCTGCGTGAGGACCGTTCGAGCATCACCACGGCATCAGGACGCAGCCACTCCTGAGTCACCAAGAGCGTCAACACGGTCGAGATCGCGTCCTCGTCGAGCGGATAGGGAGGGTCGGCCAGGACGAGGTCGTAGGCCGAGGCGCCGGGCCCTTGGCGCAGCAGGCGCTCCACGCGTTCGCCCCGCACGATGACGTGCTCCAGGTCCAACGCCATGGCGTTGCGCTGGATCAGGCGCGCCGTCGGTTTGTCCGACTCCACACACACGACCTCGGGGGCGCCCCGCGAGGCCGCCTCGAGGCCCAGCGCACCGGAGCCGGCGTAGAGGTCCAGCACGCGCGAGTGCGCGAAGTCGACCAACGAGTCGAGCCGCGAGAACATCGCCTCCCGGACGCGGTCCGTCGTGGGCCGGGTCGCTGATCCCTTCGGAGTGGCCAACGGACGACCGCCCGCTCGTCCGGCGATGATCCTGGTCATCCCCGCTCCAGGAACGCTGCCCGCTCGGCGTCCAGCTGGTCGATGGCCGTTCGAAGGGCGGGCTGTGCCGCCAGGTTCGGATCCTTGGTGACCCACGCCCAGGCGTCTTCGTGCGCGGTCACGATGAGGTCCTCGTCCCGCGTCAACCGCAGGAAGCGCAAACCACTGCGCCCCCCGCTCTGCACGGCCCCCAGCACGTCACCCTCACGGCGGTTCTCCAGGTCGAGGTGGGCCAGCTCGAACCCGTCGGTCGTGGACGCCACCGCGTCGAGCCGGTCTTGCGCCGGTCCATCGACACCTTGGGTGACCAGGAGGCACAGGCCGGGTTTGTCGCCACGCCCGATGCGCCCGCGCAGCTGGTGCAGCTGTGAGATCCCGAACCGGTCGGCGTCGAGGACCACCATCACGGTCGCTTGCGCCACGTCGACGCCGACCTCGATGACCGTGGTGGCCACCAGGACGTCGAGGTCGCCCGAAGCGAAGGACGTCATCACGCCCTCCTTGTCCTCGGCGGCCATCTTTCCGTGCAACAGACCGATGCGTAGAGACCCAGTGTCAGTGGCGGCGACCAGAGCGCGGTGCACCTGGAGTACCCCGTGCAGGGTCGGTCCTTCCCTGCCTTCGGCAGCAATGATCGGCGCTCCGGGGCCCGGATAGGGCTCCTGAGCCGACACGACTCCGTCAGGACGGCCCTCCTGGGCTAGGTCCGGGTCCTCGGGCGATCCAATCCGGGGGCAGACGACATACACCTGGTGTCCCAGGGCGGCCTCCTCCCCGACTCGCCTCCACATCCGCTGCACCCATCCTGGCTTGTCGCCGGTCACCACGTGGGTGCTGATCGGCTGGCGACCGGCAGGCAGCTCCCGCAGTGTCGAGATCTCCATGTCCCCGAACACCGTCATGGCCACCGTGCGCGGGATCGGGGTCGCAGTCATCACGAGGACGTGCGGCGCCGCGCTGGCCTTGGCCCGCAGGGCGTCCCGCTGCTCGACGCCGAATCGATGTTGCTCGTCCACGACCACCAGACCCAGCTCGGCGAACTGCACGTGCTCCTGGATGAGGGCGTGGGTGCCGATGACGATGCCGGCCTCGCCGCTGGCGGCGAGCAGCAGGTTGGCTCGTCGTTGGGCAGCGGTCTGGCTTCCGGTCAGGAGGGCCACCCTTGTGGATGAGTCCTCGGCCGAGAGCATCCCCCCGTGACCAAGGCTTCCCAACATGGCGCTGATCGATCGGTGATGCTGCTGGGCGAGCACCTCGGTCGGAGCGAGCAGGGCTGCCTGGCCACCGGCGTCGATCACGGCCAACATACCGAGCAGGGCCACGATGGTCTTGCCCGATCCGACCTCACCCTGCAACAACCGATGCATCGGCACGGTCCGGGCCAGGTCCCGACGCAGATCGCTGAGCACGGCCTGCTGACCCTGGGTCAGCGTGAAGGGCAGTCCCGTGCTGAAGGCGTCCACCAGCCCGCCGTCGAGCGGCGGGCGCGGGGTGGCCCGGACGGCGTCGTAGGCCTGTCGACGCTGCGCCAGCGCGGCCTGGATGACGAACGCCTCCTGGAACTTCATCCGCCATCGTCCCCGCCGGACGTCCTTCTCACTGTGGGGCTGGTGGACGTTTCGGTAGGCAGCGAGAAGGGCAGGCAGGCCCCGCTCTCGACGGACCTCGTCGGGAATCGGGTCCGGCGCTTGGGCTACCGCATGAAGCACCAGGTCGACCGCCGCTCTCACCTTCATCGGGCTCATCCGCGGCACGCTCGGATAGATCGGTATGAGTCCCGTGGCGAGGACGCTGTCCGCGGCCTCGGTGCTCGCGGGGTCTGCGCCTCTCGACGACCCCCCGGTGGGAGCACCAGCGGTCACGGGCGGCAACACCTGGTACTCGGGGTGGGTCAGTTGACGAGCGTTTCGAAAGGAGCTCACGGTGCCCGAGCAGATGATCCGGGCCCCCGGGAGCAACGCCTGCTCGTGCCCGTAGGCCCTAAAAAACGTGAGACCCAGCTCGTGACCTGCCTGGTCAACCACGGTAGCGATCAGCATGGTTCCTCGACGGTTCTTCATCGAACGCGTCGTAGCGGAGGCCACCGTCCCGAGGAGCACCACCTCATCCCCTTCGACGAGGGTGCTGAAGTCCGTCGGTCGAGCAGGGTCCAGATATCGACGGGGGAAGAAGTCGAGGAGGTCGCCCACCGTGCGCAGAGATCTGCCCTTGTCCAAGGCACTCGCTGAGGTGCCGATCACCGTGCGTAGCGACGTGTCCAGCGTGACCGTGCTCATTCCATGCCCAGCAACCAGCGGTAGGTGCGCTGTCCGCCCGTGATCCGACGGACCTCAGGCTGGTCACCCTCTCCCGAGCCGAACGGACCGCGACGCAGGAGCTCGTCGATGTCCCCGCCCTCCTGGCCATCCCCCCCGCTTCGAGCACCCTCGACCACCGTCACCACCTCGGCGTCCTGGGCCAGGCCAGACGCCATCTCAACCAGGACGCGTCGGGCCGCTGGGGCGAGGTCGTCCTCCACGGCAACGATCTCGTTGGACACGAATCCGAGCCACTGCCCCGGATAGCACCGTCCCACCGGAGTGACCGCCTCCGACGCCGCGCGGGTGAGCGCGCCGTAGCGCACATCCCGGGCCGCCTCCACCATGGCGGCGAGCGAGGCGTCCAGGTCCTCGGTATCCGGATCCCAGACGGAGACTGCTGCGAGGCCCTGCACCGCGGCCAAAGTGGGCACGACCCTGATGGTCCGACCGTCTTCGGCTGCGGCCCTGGCGGCGGCCTCCGCCGCCAGCACCGTGTCCGGGTCGTTCGGCAGCAGGATCACCGCGCGGGCAGACGTCTCCTGCGCCGCGGAGAGCAACTGCCCGGTCGAGGCCCGGTTCCCAGCGCTGGAGTGCACGACGCTGGCGCCTGCCTCCGCGAAGACCTGCGCCAGACCCTCACCCGGGGCACAGCACAGCAGAGCCACCCCAGGCGCGTCCGAGGCACTGCCGGCCGGCACGCCGATCGAACGGTTCATCGCGGTGATGCTCACCTGCTCCACGCGTCCGGCCCGAGAGCCGGCATCGATGGCATCCGAAGCATGGTCCAGATGGACGTGGACTCGCCAGAGGTCCGGCCCGCCGACCACGAGCACGGACGAACCGGACAGCATCAGGTCCTGCTTGAGCTGCGCGGCCGCGACCTCGGACGCGTCGTTCAGCACGAACATCACCTCGTAGGCGCCTTCGTCATCCGTGCAGTCGTGCGGAACCGAAGCCACGTCGGGAGGTGATCGCCACGCTACCCCCGTTGAGACCGCGTTCTCGTGTGGCCGGTCGGCCAGGACACTCTCCAAGGCCTCCAGGACCACGACGAAGCCCGCACCACCGGCGTCGACCACCCCCGCACGAGCCAGGCTGGGCAGCTGCTCGGGCGTCCTCGACAGCGCAACCCTGGCCGCTTCGAGCGCCGCCACAGCCACGCGGTAGGTGCTGAGCCCGTCCGCCGGGGGGACGTCGCGAGATGCCGAGCCGATCGCCTCCGCCGCTCCACAGGCGGCAGCGCGGGCCACACTGAGGATGGTGCCCTCGACCGGTGAGGAGACAGCCGACCACGCCAGGTCGGCCGCCCGTTCCAAGGCTTCGCCCAGCACCTGCGGAGACATCTCATCGGTGTCCGGACCGGCGCGCTCGACCGCTTGAGACATCCCCAGAGCAAGCTGGCTCAAGATGACGCCGGAGTTGCCCCGTGCCGAGAGCAGCATGCCTCGGGCCAGGCGCGCCAGGCCCTCACCCAAGGTGATCGAACCGTCACCGGCATCGTCGGTGTTGCGCAGGAACCCCAGGGCTCCGTCCACCGTGAGGAACATGTTGGTCCCGGTGTCGCCATCGGGGACCGGGAAGACGTTGAGCTGGTCGATCCGCGCTCGGAAGTCACTCAGCAGAGCCCGCGAGGTCACCGCCCAGCGGCGGGCCGCAGCCAGATCCAGCACGGTCTCAGTCACGGTGGGCAGGCTATCCGGCGTCGGCGAGCAGAGAGAGCAGGACGGAGCGGTCCGGGTTGTCGAGGTTCAGGTCGACCAGGCAGATGCTCTGCCAGGTCCCCAGAGCCAACCCCCCGGACAGCACCGGGATGGTCGCGTACGGGGGGATGAAGGCGGGCATCACGTGCGAGCGTCCGTGACCATCGCTGCCATGACGGTGCCTCCATCGATCGTCGGCAGGCAGGAGGTCCTGCAGCGCTGACAACAGATCGTGGTCGCTGCCGGCACCGGTCTCCAGGATCGCGATACCGGCGGTGGCGTGGGGCACGAAGACGTGGAGCAGGCCGTCCGACCCGATGCCAGCCACCCACTCTGCGCATCGGCTCGTGATGTCCAGGACTTTCTCGGAGTTGCCGGTAGCGATGCGCAGCGTCGTGGTCAGCATGGCAACATGGTGCCAGCACCGACCGTCCGGCGTTGCGTTCGACGCCGTGACTTGGGCTGTGACCCCTCCTGGAGTAGGCTAACCCGGTTCGCCGAGGGCTTGCCCAGGATCTGCTCAGCGCAGCGGCGACTACTCAGAATTGCACGACTGCTGAACTGCACGATCAATCGATCCATCAACCTGTAGGAGAACACCGTGGCTGCCACTTGCGATGTCTGCGGCAAGGGACCGAGCTTCGGTCACGCCATCTCGCACTCCCACCGTCGCACCAAGCGTCGCTGGAACCCGAACATCCAGCGCGTTCGCGCACTCGTCGGTCCGGGGAAGGTGACTCCGAAGCGTCTGAACGTCTGCACCTCGTGCCTCAAAGCCGGCAAGGTCACGCGCTAGTCTTCTTCGTTCCTGCGACGGTCAGCTGCGGTCCCCTGGGGCCGGACGCTGGCCGTCGTTGTTTGTCCACCCGTGGCCCCCGGCCCATCGTTGTGCAGAGCGTCAACCCCCGAAGTGGTCCCATCCGCCGATGCGGACGGGTTCGCCGGCCAGGAAGACACCGACGGACGGTCGCGCTGAGCTGACCGCTCCGATGACCGTCCACGTCGTCGGAACCTCCTGCGCCCCGAAGCTGCCGACCAGAACGTGCTCCTCGCCGCCGTGCAGCACACAGTCCCATGCCGTCGCTCGTCCGAGCGCCGGCTCCAGATCGCGCGTCGAGGTAGCGATTCCCGCCTCGTCCAGGTCGATCCGGACGCCGCTGGCCGTGGCAATCCGTCCGGCATCACGCACCAGCCCGTCGGAGACGTCGACCAGGGCCGATGCGCCCGCACGAGCACCTGCGACGCCAGCGGTGAGGTCCGGTGTCGGACGACAGTGGTATCCCACCCAGTCCGCACACCGGTCCAAGTACTCCGGCGGCGGGAAGCGCCCTTCGTCAGCCGCACGGAGCAGCTCCAGACCCGCTGCTGAGCGTCCTAGCGGCCCGGAGACAGCGAGGACCTGGCCGGCGCGGGCCCCGGAGCGCAACACGGGGCGGACGATGCCGGGAGCCAGGGCGCCCAGCGCGGTGACCGAGAGACTGACCTCCCCCTGCGACGACGAGAGGTCACCCCCCGCAATACTCACGCCGAGCTGGTAGGCCGTCTGCGCCAGCGCGCCCAAGCACTCCAGCGCCCATGCGGTGGGCATCGAGCCTGGGGCCACCAGCGTGACCAACAGCGCTGTGCCTACGCCGCCCATGGCCGCGATGTCGGCCAGATTCTGGGTCACCACCTTGGCCCCCACATCAGCCGCCGTGGACCACTCGTCGCGCCAGTCCTGTCCACGCACCATGGTGTCGGTCGTCGCCAGGAGCCCCGGGCCGGGGACGGAGATGTATGCCGTGTCGTCGCCCGGTCCCACGAGCAGCGGCGAAGGGTCGGGGCGGCCGTCACCCAGCCGCTCGAAAACGAGGGCGAGCAGGCCGGCCTCACCCAGCTCGCCGATGGTCTTCGCGACTGCGGACTCAACCACGGCTGGACACGGTAGCGTCAGCGGAGGATCTCGGCGCCATGCCGGTCTGCCTACTGCTCAGGAGGTCTTCGTGGTCCACGCCTACATCCTCGTCCAAACCGAGGTCGGCAAGTCATCGGTGGTCGCCTCGGCCATTGCCGAGCTCCCCGGGGTGTCCGAAGCCGAAGACGTCACCGGCCCGTACGACGTGATCGCTCGGGTCGAGGCGGACAGCGTCAACGACCTCGGCCGGCTCGTCATCGCCAAGATCCAGGAGGTGCCGCACATCACCCGCACCACGACATGCACCGTCGTCCACTTCGCCCGCTGACCGCCGCCCTGGCCGTCGTGGCCCTGGCCTGCACGGCATGCTCCTCGGCCATCAAGGTTGTTCCTTTCGACGGGGCCGACGCCGACGAGTCCTGCCTGCAGCTGGCGGACCGATGGCCGACCACAGTAGGAGGGCAGTCGGCACGGGTGACCGCGGCGGACAGCACCACGGTCGCGGCCTGGGGGGAGCCGGCGATCATCGCCCGGTGCGGCGCGCCCATTCTCGGACCCACCACCGACCCGTGTCTGGACATCGCGGAGGTCGACTGGGTCGCCGTGCCGCTCGATGACGGAGTCCGGTTCACCACGTTCGGACGCGATCCCGCGCTGGAGGTGCTCGTGCCGGACGTCTACACGCCCGAGGCCCTGCTCATGCCCGCCTTCTCGCCCGTGGCACAGACCGTGGAGCAGACGCTCGGTCAGTGCAGCTCCTGAAATCAGCGCAGACCCAGCGGCCGCGCCAGGGCGAGCTCGATCAGCTCGTGAACCAGCTCGGAGTAGGACCACCCGCTGGCCGCCCACACCTGGGGATACATCGACCACGGCGTGAAGCCTGGCATGGTGTTGATCTCGTTGATCAACACCCGACCATCGCGGGTGTAGAAACAGTCGACCCGGGCCAGTCCCTCGCACCCCGCCACCTCGAAGGCTGCGGCCGCGATGGACCGGATCTCCTCGCGCACGCGCTCGGGCACGTCCGTCGGGCACCGCAGGTTGACGTGATCCTCGTCTAGGTACTTGGCTTCGAAGTCGTAGAACGCATGGTCTCCGCTCACCGTGATCTCACCGATCTCGCTAACCCGAGGTGCGTCGGCGCCGCGCCCCTGAAGCACGCCACACTCCACCTCGCGCCCGTCGACACCCGCTTCCACGATCACCTTGGGATCATGCTCGCGCGCGCGCTCGATCGCGGCGGAGAGGCCCTCCACCGTATCGACCTTGCTGATCCCCACCGATGACCCTGCCCGGGTGGGTTTGACGAAGACCGGGAACTGAAGCCCGGCGCAGCGCTCCACCGCGCCCGAGGCGTCGCGGCGCCAGTCGAGATCGGTGATGACCACGTAGTCCCCCATCGGCAGACCGACCGAGGCGAACAACACCTTCATGACGTGCTTGTCCATCATGGCTGCGGAGGCCAGCACCCCACACCCGACGTACCGCACATCAGCCAGCTCCAGAAAACCCTGGATGGTGCCGTCCTCGCCGAACGGCCCGTGCAAGACGGGAAAGACCACGTCGACCTCGCCCAACGAGGCCGGGACCTGGCCGGGTCGTTGCACCGTCACCACCCGTTCCTCACCCCCCAGCGGCACAACCACGTGGCCCCCGGAGTCGGGAACGGACGGCAGCCGACCGTCCGTGATCCGTAGGGCCGCCGGGTCATCGGCGACCTGGACCCACTGGCCCTGTTTGGTGATGCCGATAGGGATGACGTCGTAGGTCTCCCGGTCGATGGCCGAGAGCACGCTCGCTGCGGTCGCACACGAGATCGCGTGCTCGGCGGAGCGCCCGCCGAAGACGACCGCCACTCGGGGTCGAGGTGCGGATGCAGGAGTGGCAGCAGAGGACATACGCAGGGAGCCTAGTGGCGCTCGTGCTTGCGAGCCCGCGACATGAGGGCGTCGGCCAGGAGTTGTGGGGCCATCTGGTCCTCTACCACCGCCAGGACCCCCTCACAGATCGGCACGTCCACCCCGTGCCGGTGGGCCAGATCCACCACCGAGCGCGCCGACTTCAGCCCCTCTGCGGTCTGGTGCTTGATCGCGACGACCTCAGCCACGCTGAGCCCCTGGCCCAGGGAGACGCCGACCGAGTGGTTGCGGGACAGCGGCGACATGCAGGTGGCGATGAGGTCTCCCACCCCCGCCAGTCCCATGAGGGTCGCCGGGTCCGCCCCAAGCGCAGCGCCCAGGCGTGCCGTCTCGGCCAAGCCGCGGGTGATGATGCTGGACTTCGTGTTGTCGCCGTATCCCAGGCCCTCGGCCATGCCGACCGCGAGCGCCACGACATTCTTGACGGCGCCACCGATCTCGGTGCCGATGACATCGGTCTGGGTGTACGGGCGGAAGTATGCAGCGGCACTCACTTCTGCGACCCGCTCGGCGGCGCGGTGGTCGACGCCGGCCATCACACTGGCGGCGGGCTGCTTGGCTGCGATCTCGCGAGACAGGTTGGGGCCGGAAACCACGACGATCCGACCGGGATCAACCTTCCCGACCTCTTCGATGACCTGGCTCATCCTCAGCCCGGTCCCGACCTCGATGCCCTTCATCAACGACACGACCACCGCCTCGGGTGGCAGCACGTCTCTCCACCGCAGGAGGTTGGCCCGCAACGTCTGGGAGGGCACCGCCAGGATCACGATCTCGGCTGCGTCGACGGCGTGCGCCGCGTCCACCGTTGCCGTCACGGCCGGTGGGAGGAGCAGCTCCTGCAGATAGTCGGGGTTGCGACGCTGTTGGTTGATCCCGTCGGCAACCTCGCTCCGACGGGCGTGGATCCGCACTTGTCCGCCGGCATCGGCCACGATGGCTGCGTAGGCGGTGCCCCACGAGCCCGCTCCGAGCACGGCGACCCGCGTCACTCGCCGTCCCCCTCGCGCCTCTGGAGCTCTGCGCGGTCGAAGAGACGGTCCGGCCGGGGCTCCCCGCGCAGAGAGGCGACCTGGTCCGTCACGGCCCACATCACCCGGTTGCTGGCCTCGGCCATGGCGGATGCCTGCCCGGCCCGGGAGTACAGGTCCGACAGCTCCACCGCAGGTCCGGCCTTGACCCCCATCGTGGGTCGCTTCAACAGGTTGCTGGGGTAACGCGCATACGGCGCGAGGAGATCCTGTGGTCCCCATTGGCCGATCGGGATCACCGGTGCCTGGGTGGCCAACGCGAGCCGCCCTACCCCCGTGTGGCCCTTCATCGGCCACAACGAAGGCTCTCGGGTCAGCGTGCCCTCCGGCATGATGACCACGCACTGTCCGTCGAGCACCGCCTTCTTCGCCGCAGACAGGGCGTCGGCGGCTCGCCGACTCCCCCGGTAGACCGGGACCTGACCCAGTTTGGGCAGGGCACGGCCGAAGACCGGGATCTCGAAGAGCGAGGACTTGGCCAAGAACATCGGGGGGCATCCGTGGTCGACCAGGAAGTGGGCGACGGTGAAGGGGTCGATCTCGGAGAGATGGTTGACCGCGACGATGAACCCTCCGTGCGCCGGCAGGTGGTCGCCACCGTGCCAGTCCTGGGTGGTCAGCATGGCCAGCGGAGTGCGGATGGCCGCCACGGCGAAGCGGTAGGGCGCCGGGGCGGGGGTCCGTTGCGGCAGGCGTTTCACGCTCGTCATCTTGTCACTACCCGGCCATCCGGTGGGCGAGGATAGTGCGATGTCCGCAGATTCCCCGTGGCAGGTCGTCGTGCCCGTCAAGCGGACCGAACACGCCAAGACCCGACTCGAACCGCCGCCTGGGCTGTCGCGGCGGGTCCTGGCCGAAGCCATGGCGCTGGACACGCTGTTGGCCGCTGTCCAGGCCGTCGGCGCCGAGCACGTCCTCGTGGTCTCGTCGGACCCAGCAGTAGTCCGGGGAGCGCAAGCCATGGGTGTGACGTCCCTGCCCGACCCCGGTCGCGGTCTGAACGAGGCGATCAGCGCCGGTCTCCTGGTCCGCCCGGCGCAGCGTCATGCCGTGCTGCTGGGCGACTTGCCGGCGCTGAGGCCTGCCGAGCTGTCCCGCGCCCTCGACGCCTGCGCGCGACACCCGGTCTCGGTCGTGCCCGACCACACCGGGACAGGAACCGCACTGCTCACCGGCTCTGGCAGCCCGCTACGCCCAGCGTTCGGCCGCAGCTCGGCGCGCCGACATCAGGAGACCCTCGGCGCCGTGGTGCTTCACCCATCGGCACCGGGACTGCGCAGGGATGTCGACGACGCTCAGGACCTGAGACGGGCACGCGCGCTCGGAGTCGGCCGACACACCCTCACCGCGTTGAGTGGCCCCCTAGGCTGAGGGCATGCAGGCCACCGTGCACCGTTTCGACGCCGACAGCAGCACCGGACAGGTTTTGCTGGACAGCGGCGCCCTCCTGCCGTTCAGTGACGATGTTTTTGCCGCCAGTGGTTTACTGAAACTGCGCCTGGGGCAACGACTCAGTATTGCTCTGGAGTCGGCCGACCCAGCAGACAAAACGAACCCCACGGAGCTAAGAGTCGCTCGTCTGTGGATTGTCGGCATCGGCGACGGTGAAGTCATCCGCTAGCGGGAGCCATCCCCGTGGGTAAAGCAGAAAGACCACGCATTCGTGCTACCGCTCTTTTCTTGACCCCGTCTATACCGGGCGCAGGGAAAAACCCCTCCTACATTGCGGACGCAATAACATTCCCTGGCTCAGGCCGAGATTCTTGCTCCATGGGCCTCGACCTCGACCGACTCGACTCCGTTTCCTACCCGCACCCCGGCCAGTCCCTGCGCCGGCAGCACGCTCGGGTCGGTGACCACACGTTTGAAGTACGTTCCAGGGCGGAAACGGGGGGCGCTCGTCGCCTCGATCGGCACGGCAGCACCCGTGCGCGGGTTCCGACCGGTCCGCGGAGCCCGATCGATCCGCTCAAAGGTGCCGAAACCGGTAATTCCGACACTCCCTCCCGATGCAACTTCCCGCAGAATGGCGTCGACAATGACTTCGATGGCCGTTGTCGCCTCCTGCCGCCCACCCAACTCACGAGAGATTTTCTCGATGAGGTCTGCTTTGTTCATGTTGGCCTCTCCTTTGCGGACATGGCGCGCCTCACCGTGTGGCTAGCGTCAATTAGATTGCCCACAAATGATTTTAGGCTTTCATTCTCGGTCCGTCTACCTACAAAAGGTTCAGATCGTTACCAGGACAAGCAAAAGGGCCTCCGATCTCGGTAAGATCGGAGGCCCTTTGCCTCTGTAGCCCCGACGGGATTCGAACCCGCGCTACCGCCTTGAGAGGGCGGCGTGCTAGGCCGCTACACAACGGGGCCTTAGGTGCTGGTCAACTTCGACCATGGTGCAGATCAACAGGACGAACCTATCAACGTGCGCTGGGGTACCAGGACTCGAACCTAGACTAACTGAACCAGAATCAGTCGTGCTGCCAATTACACCATACCCCATGGGGGTTTATCCGATCATGTCTGACCGGGTGGACCGAGGAGGAACGATACCGGTCCACCAACCGGCGCCCAAATCGTCTCGCTCGGTCGCTCCTGATCGGTGCGTCTCAGCCCAGCTCGTCCAACAGGTTGCGCAGCCGAACTGTCGTCGAGTGCCTCCCGAGAATTTCCATCGACTCGAACAATGGGGGCGACACCCGCTGTCCGGAGACCGCCGTCCGTAGCGGACCGAAAGCGAGGCGCGGCTTGATACCCAACCCCTCGACGATGGCCTCCCGCAGGACGCGCTCGATCGCGGGAGCCCGCCAGTGCGCTTCGGCCTCCAGGGGCGACCCCTGCGCCGCAGGGAGCGCGTCCAAGGCGTCCAGGGCGGCTCGCAGCACCTCTGCGGCTGACTCTTTCAGCTGCGCTCGGGCATCGTCGGCGATGGGAAGAGCGTCATCGTCGGCGAAGAACGGCGCCACCATCGGGGCGGCCTCGGCCAGAACCTGGACTCGCGTCTGCAGCAGGGGAGCGATCTCCACCAGGCGGGCCATCTGTGCCTGGGTGCTCGGCACGGGCATGGCGCCGGCGTCCTGCATCGCCGGAAGCAACCGCGCCGCGAAGTCCGACGGCTCCAGGGAACGGACGTGCTCGGCGTTGATCGCCTCTGCCTTCTGCTGGTCCCACCGCGCCGGGTTGGGGTTGACCTGCTCGATATCGAAAGCCTCGACCAACTCGTCCGGGGTGAAGACGTCGCGGTCTCCGCTGATCGCCCACCCCAGCAGGGCCAAGTAGTTGATCATGCCTGCGGGCAGGAACCCACGCTGGCGGTGCAGGAAGAGGTTGGAGGCCGGGTCACGCTTGCTGAGCTTCCGGTTGCCCTCCCCCAGGACCAGCGGTAGGTGGCCGAAGGTCGGAACGCGCGTGGCTTCGCCGATAGCGATCAAGGCCCGGTAGAGGGCGATCTGCCGTGGCGTCGAGGACAGGAGATCCTCACCTCGGATGACATGGGTGATCCCCATCGCCGCATCGTCCACCGGGTTGACCAGGGTGTAGAGAGGCTGGCCACCGGTGCGCATGATGACGAAGTCCGGCACGACCCCAGCGGCGAAGGTCACCTCGCCGCGGACGAGATCGGTGAAGGTGATGTCCTCCTCCGGCATACGCAGCCGCAGCACGGGCTCGCGACCCAGCTCCCGGTATGCCGCCTTCTGCTGCGAGGTCAGGTCCCGGTCGTAGTTGTCGTAGCCCAGCTTCGGGTCACGCCCGGCCGACCGGTGACGCTCCTCGACCTCCTCCGGTGTCGCGAAGGATTCGTAGGCGTATCCACCCTCGAGGAGGGCTGCGGCCACGCGACGGTGGCTCTGTGCCCGTTCACTTTGTCGGTAGGGGCCGTACGGCCCGCCGACTCCGGGGCCCTCGTCGTAGTCCAGACCCAACCACCCCAGAGCATCGAGCAGCTCGTCGAAGGACTGTTGGGAGTCGCGGCTGGCGTCGGTGTCCTCGATCCGGAAGACGAACGTGCCGCCGTGATGTCGCGCGAAGGCCCAGTTGAACAGGGCCGTCCTGGCCATTCCCACGTGCGGCGTGCCGGTGGGCGAAGGCGCGAATCGGACGCGGACGTGTGTGCCGGTGATCTGGTGGGACTCTGTGTCGCTGCGGGGTGCGGAGAGGCTCGTCATGATGCCGCTCAGACTAGAGGATCACTCCCCCAGCAGAGACAACGCGATGCTCTCCTGCAGCCAGGACAGGAAGTCGTAGTAGGCCATCTGCTGCATCCGGGCCTGCTCCTGCGCCGGACGCTGCTCATCTGTTTCGGGGCCCTTGGTGTGCAGCGCCTCGAACATCTCCTCGTGCAGCGCGGTCGAGTCCTCGTCCGTGCGAAGGCCCAGTCGCTCGCCCAGAATCAGACGAACGTCGGTGAGTGCCACCATCACGGTCTCCGCCTGGGTCTGGTCCCAGGAGATCGACGGCGGATCGGCGTGGGCCAAGGCCTCGATGGCTGAGGCGAGGGTGCGAGTCTTGCGTTGTCGCACCGAATGCTCGGTCAGCGCTCGGAACTCCGCGGCCTGGGCGTCGTCGGTGCGGTGGGCCGGCGGAAGGAGGCGCAACAGAGCAGGGTCTACAGGCTCCTGCGGTTGCGCGTCGGACTCACCCAACCCGGCGATGAGGTCCATCAGCGGGTCACCGGTGTCCTCATGCTCGGGGGCCACGAAGTCCTTGGTCAGCCGCAGCAGCTGCAGGACCACAGCGATCTCCTCGGAGTCCAACCGCCCGACGATGCGGCCCTTCTTGCGGGCAAAGGCCTGCGCCACTCAGTCGTCCTTCTGGTAAGTCGCCCACAGGCCGTAGCCGTGCAGGGCTTCGGTGTCGGCTTCCATCTTCTCGCGGCTGCCGTTGGAGACCACCGCCCGCCCTACCTGGTGGACGTCGAGCATGAGCTTCTCGGCCTTGGGGCGGGAGTAGCCGAAGTGCGTCTGCAACACCCAGGTGACGTAGGACATCAGGTTCACCGGGTCGTTCCACACCAGCGTGATCCACGGGGTGTCGGCTTCGGGCCGCTCCATCACGGCGAGGTCGGAGTCCCGGGTCGGGTCACCATCGGGTGTCATCGAGGACTCCGGGGACGGCAATGAAGCGTGTGGCACGGCTCCCACTCTAAAGTGCCTGCATGACCGCACCCAGTTCGGCGCTGCTCACCGACCACTACGAGCTGACGATGCTGCAGGCCGCGTTGTCCAGCGGGCATGCCCATCGTCGCTGCGTGTTCGAGACGTTCGCCCGAGGGCTGCCGCAAGGTCGGCGTTACGGGGTCCTCGCCGGCACGGGTCGCTTCCTCGAGGCCCTCGCCGACTTCCGCTTCGGCTCTTCCGAGCTCGACTACCTCGCCGAGGCATCGGTGGTGGACCAGCCGACCCTGGAGTACCTGTCGACCTACCGCTTCACGGGGGACATCTGGGGGTACGCCGAGGGCGAGGTCTACTTCCCGGGGTCGCCGCTGATGGTGGTCGAGTCGACGTTTGCCGAAGGGGTCATCCTGGAGACTCTGATCCTGTCGATGCTCAACCACGACTCCGCGGTGGCCTCCGCCGCTTCCCGGATGACTGCTGCCGCCGGGAGCAGGCCGTGCATCGAGATGGGGTCGCGGCGCACCCACGAGGGGGCGGCCGTGGCCGCTGCACGAGCGGCTTACATCGCTGGCTTCAGTGGGACGTCCAACCTCGAGGCGGGCCGCCGCCACGGCATACCGACACGGGGCACGGCCGCCCACTCCTTCACCCTGCTGCACGACAACGAGCGAGCTGCATTCGCCTCGCAGCTGTCTAGCCTGGGCGAGGAGACCACCCTGTTGGTGGACACCTACGACATCCCCCAAGGCGTGGCCCTGGCCGTCGAGCTCGCTGGCCCCAAGCTCGGCGGAGTCCGTCTGGACTCCGGCGACCTGATCTCCGGTGCCCAGGAGGTCCGCAGGCAGCTCGACGACCTCGGCGCCGTGGACACTCGCATCGTCGTGACCTCGGACCTCGACGAGTTCGCCATCTCCGCCCTCGCGTCCGCGCCTGTCGACTCCTACGGCGTCGGCACCCAGGTCGTCACAGGCTCCGGCGCGCCTGCCGCCGGCATGGTCTACAAACTGGTCAGCCGGGAGAACGACGCGGGAGCGATGGAGGGGGTGGCCAAGGTCAGCCGAGACAAAGCCTCGGTGGGCGGACGCAAGTTCGCCCTCCGCCGACGCAACAGCACCGGCGTCGCGCAGGAGGAGGTCGTCGGGGTCGACCAGCCTCCGGTCGACGACGGGGACGACCGCAGCCTGCTGATCGAGCTGGTGCGCGACGGCGCTGTCATCGCCGACACGGACGCACACACCGCCCGCGAGCGGCACATCGCCTCGCGCGCCGAGCTACCCACCCGCGCGTTGCGAATGTCCAACGGTGAGCCCGCCATACCCACCACCTACCTCGAAGGGACCTGACCTGTTCGTTAGTGTGAGGCCATGACCCGAGGCCTGGTGATCGTGGACGTGCAGCACGATTTCTGCGAGGGAGGGTCGATGCCTGTGGACGGCGGCATCGACGTCGCCTCGCGGATCAGCGACTACGTTATGGCTCACGCCGAGTCGTATGCGGCCATCGCCGCGACCGCGGACTGGCATGTCGACCCCGGTTCGCACTGGTCGACCGAGCCTGACTTCAAGGACTCCTGGCCCGTGCACTGCGAAGTCGGCACGGTGGGGTCCGAGTTCCGCCCCGAGCTCGACCCGGCTCTGGCTCACGTCCAGGCGGTCTTCCGGAAAGGCGAGCATGTCGCGGCCTACAGCGGATTCGAGGGCAGTGTGGAGATCGCCGGCGACGTCGTCCAGCTCGCCGCCTGGCTGCGCGAGCACGAGGTGGACGACCTGGACGTGGTCGGCATCGCGACGGACCACTGCGTGCGGGCTACTGCGCTGGACGCGGCAACGGAGGGGTTTCGGACCCATCTGCTGCTGGATCTGACCGTGGGGGTCAGTCCCGAGACCACTGAGCGTGCCATCGAGCGGATGCGCGATGGAGGCGTCCTGATCGAGACGTCGGGCGGGACTGCCGCAGACTGAGCCGGAAGCCGCCCCAGTGTTTCGGGGCAACCGCGGCTCAGCGCGGCGAGCTTCTCAACGGCGGACGACGTTGGTCTTGGCGCCCTTGTCGTTCAGCGACTGCTTCTGCTGGTCCCAGAGCGGCCACAGGCCGTTGACCAAGGGAAACAGGTTTGCGATCACTCCGAGGAGGGGCACCGCGCCCAAGAAGGTCGGGCCGTGCCAGATGAGCGCCCGGATGATGCTCGTGCTCCACGACAGGGGACCGCTCTCATCACGTAGGCGAACGCGGAGTCCGAGAACCAACTTGCCGGGGGTGCCGCTCAGGAACTTCAGGAACAGCGCTTCGTAGACGACGCTCAGGACGGCGCTCGCCAATCCGAACCGTCCGGCCTCGGCCATGAAGTCGTTGCTCGCTTCGGTGACCTGGTCCGCCGTGCTGCCCGCAGCGGTGGCCAGGTCGATGACCTGACGGAAGCTGTCGACGAGGTCCGGAGCCACCAGCGGGATCAGCGCCAACGACAGGATACTCACCAGGAGGTAGTCCAGGACGCGGGCGAAGAACCGTCGCCACCAGCCCGAGATGGGCTGTCCGTCCGGAGTCTGCACGGCAGGGTCGGAAGCCTCGAAGCCACCACCGGGCATCGGATGGTACCCGCTCTGCGCGCCGTAACCGGGACCGCCTCCGTGCTGGCCACCGCCTTGCTGAGCCCCATAGGGCTGGCCGCCGTACTGCTGGCCGCCGTACTGCTGACCGCCGTACTGCTGACCGCCGTATCCCTGACCGCCTTCTCCTGAGCCGTAGGCGCCACCGTCGTCGGCGATGTTCTGGCTGGTGCGGTCCAGGTTCGGTCGGCGCCGAGGGCTGGTGTGGTTGGTCCACTGGACCCCGTCCCAGTACCGCAGAAGATCGGACTCGCGCGGATCGTCGTACCACCCAGGTTGCTGACTCATATGGGCAACTGTGTCACATCGCGATGCCGATGTATTTCGTCTCCAAGTACTCCTCGATGCCCAGAGAACCACCCTCGCGGCCCAGACCGGACTCCTTCACCCCACCGAACGGCGCATAGGGGTTGGAGACCACACCCTGGTTCAGTCCGACCATGCCGGCGTCGATCCCCTCGGCCACCCGCAACGCGCGGCGCAGGTCGTTGGTGAAGACGTAGGCAACCAAGCCGTACTCGGTGTCGTTCGCCATCGCGACGGCCTCGGCTTCGGTCACGAACGACATGAGTCCCGCCACCGGGCCGAAGATCTCCTCCCGGGCCATCCGGGCCGAGGGCGAGACCCCTGTGAGGACCGTCGGCGGATAGTAGTAGCCAGGGCCGTCGGGACGCTCTCCCCCGGTGTGCACCCTCGCTCCCACGTCCACGGCGTCGCGCACCAGCGAGTCAACGGTGTCCTGCGCCTTGCTGTCGATCAACGGCCCAACCTGGCTGCTGTCCTTCGTGCCGTCGCCGACCTCGAGAGCGGACATCTTGGCCGTCAGCTTGTCGGCGAAGGCTTCGAGCACGCCGGCCTGCACGTAGATCCGGTTGGCGGCCGTGCAGGCCTCGCCCATGTTGCGCATCTTGGCCTGCATACACCCGGCCACGGCCTCGTCCAGGTCGGCATCCTCAAACACGACGAACGGCGCGTTGCCACCCAGCTCCATAGAGGTGCGCAACACTTTCTCCGCACTCTGCTTCAGCAGCACCTTGCCGACGCCGGTCGAGCCGGTGAACGAGAGCTTGCGGGCGATGCCGGAGGTGATCAGCGGCTCCATCACCCCACCGGAGTCCGTGGTGGGGACGATGTTGACCACGCCGTCAGGCACCCCGGCCTCGCGCAGGATGCCGGCCAGGGCCAGCATCGACAACGGTGTCTGCTGGGCCGGCTTCAGCACCGTCGTGCAGCCCGCCGCCAACGCTGGACCGATCTTGCGGGTGCCCATGGCCATGGGAAAGTTCCACGGGGTGATGAGCAGACACGGCCCGACCGGTTGCTTGGTGACCATGAAACGAGCTCCACCCTGCGGTGAAGGTTGATAGCTCCCGGCCCCGCGCAGGGCCTCGGCGGCGAAGTGGCGGAAGAACTCGGCGGCGTAGGCAATCTCCCCGGCGGACTCGGCCAGCGGCTTGCCCATCTCTAGGGTCATCAGCAGCGCCAGGTCGTCCTGACGCTCCATCATCAGCTCGAAGGCTCGCAGCAGGATGCCGTGGCGTTGCAGACCCGTGGTGGCCGCGTAGTCGGCTTGTGCCGCTCCCGCCGACTCCAATGCCCTCATCCCGTCGGCGGGACTGGCGTCGGCGACCTGGCACAGCACCTCCTCGGTGGCGGGGTTGACGACATCGAACATCGCGCCACCCTCGGCGTCGACGAACTCACCGTTCACGAACAGCTGGGTCTCGGCGTCGGCCAAGATCTGCGTCGTCCGCTGCGCAGTCACGCTCATGGGTCCTCCTGGTTGTCGGTGCGGCTCAACCTACGCCTCCACCGACCACGACGACGACCGCTAGTCGTGGGCCGGGGACCCGCTCTCCTGCTGCTCCAACCGGATGACGTGCTGCACCGCGTTGATCAAGGCCAGGTGGGTGAACGCCTGCGGGAAGTTACCCAGATGCTGCCCACTCTCAGCGTCGATCTCCTCGGCGTAGAGCTCCAGCGGGCCGCTCAAGGAGAGGAGCTTCTGACAGAGTCGGCGGGCCCGCTGCAGCTCGCCGATCTCACACAGCGCCGAGACGAGCCAGAAGGAGCAGATGGTGAAGGTGCCCTCCTCCCCCTCGAAGCCGTCGTCGGTCTCCTCGACCTTGTAGCGCAGCACCAGGCCGTTGATGGTCAGCTCGTCGGCGATGGCCAGCACGGTCGCCCGGATGCGTTCGTCGTCGGCCGGCAGGAACCTCAGCAGGACCGCCAGCAGCAACGACGCGTCGAGGGCGTCGGTGCCGTAGTACTGCGTGAAGACACCGCGTTGGTCGACGCCGTGCTCGAGAATGTCGGCCTTCATCTCATCGGCCGCGACCGTCCACTCCTCGGCCCGTTGGTGCTCGCCGTAGAGCCGAGCCAGGTGCGCCCCTCGGTCCGCCGCCACCCAGCACATGATCTTGGACGAGGTGAAGTGCTGCAGGTCTCCGCGGACCTCCCAGATGCCTGCATCCGGATCCTTCCAGTGCTTCACCGCCTGCTGGACCTGCATCTCCAGGATCGGCCAGACCCGGCTGTCCAGGTGGTCGGCCGACTTGATGTGCAGATAGACCGAGTCCAGCAGCGCCCCCCAGACGTCATGCTGTCGTTGGGCGTAGGCCGCGTTGCCGATCCGGACCGGTCGCGAGTCGGCATACCCCGGCAGGTGGTCGAGCTCGTGCTCGGTGAGCTCTTTCTCACCGCCGATGCCGTACATGATCTGCAGGTCGTCGTCGCGGCTGGCCACGTCGGCGATAAAGGCGAAGAAGTCGAGTGCCTCCCAGTCGAAACCGAGCGAGTACAGACCCCACAGCGCGAAGGTAGCGTCGCGGATCCAGGTGAAACGGTAGTCGTAGTTACGGCCACCGCCGAGGGTCTCGGGCAGCGAGGTGCTGCCCGCAGCAGCGATAGCACCCGTCGGGGCGTAGGTCAGGCCCTTCAGGGTCAGCGCACTGCGCTGCAGGTAGGTCCGCCACGGGTGGTCCGGGAAGTTGCCCCGGGCCAACCAGTGCTGCCAGTGGTGGGCGGTGTAGACCTGCCGGCCGTAGGCGTCCTCGAAATCCATCGGAGGCGGCGCACCGTTCCAGGACAGGGCGACGAACCGCCGATCCCCGGCTCTGAGCAGGGTGCGGCTCTGGGCTTGTCCTCCCTCGAACCCGAGGCGCATATCCGAGGTCAACGTCAGCTCGAGGTCCGTGCCGTCCTCGTCCTCGACCCGGGCCACTCCCTGGTTGTACGAGTCGTCGCTGTAGGTCCAGCTGACGTGGGCACGGCCGTAGTCGAGCACCGGCTCGCAGTCCATCGTGGTCTGGACCTCCCCGGAGACACACCGGATCGTGCGGAGCAGGATGTGCTCGGCCTCGTAGTCCGTGGGGGTCCGGTGGTAGGTCTTGGAGCGGTCCTCATTGTGGTGCCACGGGCCGATCAGCAGGGCGTCGCGCACGATCATCCACCCCGTGTCGGTCCCCCAGCTGGTCTCCAGCACCATGGTCCCGGGGAGGTAGCGGCGTGCGGCGGGCACCCTGGCGTCGGTCGGTGAGAGCCCGAACGATCCGGCGTGGCGTCCCAATACGCGACCGAAGGCGCTCGGAGCGTCGAACCGGGGGACACACATCCAGTCGATGGACCCACCGGGCGAGACCAGGGCGGAGACTTCTCCATCGCTCAGGAATCCATAGTCACCGATCGGCACGTCTCCGTGTCCGTCGTAGGTCGCGGGGCTGGGTGCTTGGCTCATGCCCGAACTATTCCGGCGGACTCGCCTCCTGGCAACCTTTCGGGCCATGTCGACCTCGTCGGGTGTGATCTGTGCCACTAGCATGGCCGAGGCCAACGGAGACACCACGAATCAGAGAGGACTGTTGTATGCGGATCGGCGTACTGACCGGCGGGGGCGACGTCCCCGGGCTCAACCCGTGCATCAAGGCGGTGGTCAACCGCGTGCACGAGGCTGGGCACGAGGTGATCGGCATCCGTCGAGGATGGGGCGGGCTGGCGACCACGAACCTCGACGACCCTGCGACGGTCGAGGCCAACTTCCTCACCCTGGACCCCACGGTGGTGCGTACGGTCGACCGCAGCGGAGGGACCTTCCTGCACTCCTCGCGGACCAACCCCGGCAAGATGCCGACCCGAGACGTGCCCGATTTCCTCGCTGACCAGGCGGTCGGCGACGGTCCACACGACTTCACGCCGCACGCTCTGAAGGTGTTGGACCACGTCGGCATCGACGTGCTTATCCCGATCGGCGGTGACGACACCCTGTCCTATGGTCTGCGGATGCACCAGGAGGGCGTGCCGACGATCGCCATCCCCAAGACGATGGACAACGACGTTCATGGCACCGACTACTGCATCGGCTTCTCGACCGCCATCACCCGTGGCGTGCAGTTCATCCACAACCTGCGCACCTCGACCGG
Source organism: Ornithinimicrobium sp. (assembly GCA_049646465.1). Classification (GTDB taxonomy): domain Bacteria; phylum Actinomycetota; class Actinomycetes; order Actinomycetales; family Dermatophilaceae; genus Ornithinicoccus. The sequence goes on along the minus strand of JBARVW010000081.1, from coordinate 19,074 downwards.
CTCGCACGAGCGGATCGCGGTGGTCGAGTTGTTCGGCCGCTACAGCGGTGAGACCTCGTTGATTACCGCCTACCTCGCCGGGGTGGACCGATCGCTCATCTCCGAGGTGCCGTTCGACATCGACCGGCTGTGCGATCTGCTGGTCGCCGACAAGGGTCGCAACCCCAGCCGCTACGCGATGGCCACGATCTCCGAGGGCGCCACCATCGCCGGCGGCGAGATGATGCTCAGCGGCGAGGCGGACGCCTACGGCCACCGCAAGCTCGGTGGCATCGGACAGGTCACCGGTGAGCTGATCAAGGAGCGCACCGGACAGGACATCGTCTACCAGCAGGTCGGCTACCTGATGCGCTCGGGCAGCCCGGACTCCCTCGACCTCATGGTGGCCACCAACTACGCAGTAATGGCCGCCGACCTCGCTCTCGACGGGTCGACGGGTCGGATGGTCGCGCTGCGCAACGGCACCTACTCCTCCGTCCCGATCTCGGTGACCGGTGAGGGCGTGAAGCGCGTTGACATCGACGAGCTGTACGACCAGGAGGGCTACCGCCCGAAGGTCCGTCATGTCCGAGGAAAGCCGATGTTCCTCTACTGAGCGACCGCTGGCACGCTACCGTCGATCCCCCGGAGACCAGCGCCGACGGCATACCCTGAGGCGGTGAGCCGACCCCATCAGGGTGAGCCGTCAGGCCGCGTGAGCGTGGCCCTCCTGTGCGCTTCCAGCACTGCGGTGGTCGCCTTCTGGTTGTCGCTCACCCCTTCCCTCATCCCTCGACCGGCGGAGTTCTCCGGGGTCGTGGCCGCCGTGGCGGCGCTGTTGGGGTATGCCTTCGGCTCACTGCTCGTGGCCGGATACCGGTTCTTCCTCGAGCGTCCCGCCGAGGCGACCGTCCGCGCCGTCTGGCTGCTGCTTCCTCTGCTCGTGGGGGTCGTAGGAACGGCCATCGTGCTGCGCCAGTACTGGGGTTGGCAGGATCAGCTGCGCGACCTCATGGGGATGCCGGGCCTGGGCCGGGGACACGTGCCCATCCTGTTGGCGGTGGGCGCTGGGACCTTCGCCCTGCTGTTCCTCGTGTCCCGGCTGGTTCGGTGGCTCTTCCGCCTGGTGAGTCGGCCCGTGGCCAGAGTGGTCCCGCGGCGGGTCGCGGCCCTGGTCGCTGTCGTCGCGCTCGCCGTGCTGAGCATCAGCCTGCTCAACGGCGTCGTGCGGGACGAGGTGCTCCAGGGCCTGGACCGCACGTTTGCCACGATCAATGAGGAAGACGTGCCGGACTTCAGCCAGCCGGGCCTGCCCGAGCTCTCCGGAGGCCCACAGTCCCTGGTCACCTGGGAGTCCCTCGGGCGTGAGGGACGGATCTTCGTCGCGGACGCGGCCACCGTGGAGGAGCTCGAAGCGTTCGGCACGGCGTCCCCGGTGCAACCGGTGCGCGCCTACGTCGGCGTGGCGTCAGCCGAGACCATCGCGGCCGAGGCCGACCTCGCCGTGCGAGAGCTCGAGCGTCAGGGTGGGTTCGACCGCGCCGTGATCTCGGTCATCACCACGACCGGCACCGGCTGGGTCAACGAGAACGCCTCCCTGGCCTTGGAGTACATCTACGGCGGTGACACCGCACAGGTCAGCATGCAGTACTCCTACCTCCCGAGTCCGCTGTCGTTCCTGATCGACCAAGGACGCGCGCAGGCGGCAGGACGTGCGCTCTTCGACGCGGTCTACGAGCGCTGGGAGCAGCTGCCACCCGAGGACCGACCGCGACTGGTCGTGGCTGGCGAAAGCCTCGGGTCCTTCGGTGGGGAGTCGGCCTTCAGCGGGGTCGGGGACCTCCGCGCACGGGTCGATGGCGCGCTCTTCGTGGGCCCGCCCTTCATGAACGACCTGTGGCGCGACTTCACCGACGGCCGGGACGCCGGAAGCCCCGAGCGGCTGCCCGCCTTCGAGCAAGGCCGCACCGTCCGCTTCGTGGCCGACCCGCAGGACCTGCGGCGCCCCGATGCGCCCTGGCCCGAGCCACGCGTCGTCTACCTGCAGTACCCGTCCGACCCCATCACCTGGTGGAGTCCGCAGTTGTTCATCCAACGGCCGGACTGGCTGGAGGAGCCACGGGGCCAGGACGTGCTGCCCAGCACGAGGTGGATTCCCGCCGTGACGTTCCTCCAGCTCACCGCCGACATGGCGCTGTCCACCGAAGTCCCTCCCGGTCATGGCCACCGGTTCGGCTCCGATCCCGCCAACGCGTGGGCCGCGATCCTTCAGCCAGCAGGATGGACCGAGCGCGACACCGATCGGCTGCGCCTCATCCTGGAGCCAGAGCACCCGTAGCCGGCCTCGCGGTGAGGCCTAACGGCGACCGACGAACCAACGGCGCAACGTCTCGATGCGGTCCTGCACCTGGTCACCGTGAGCGGTGGCGAGCTCGGGACCGCCACAACTACGCCGCAGCTCGGCGTGCACGATCGCGTGGGGCTGCCCCGACTTGCGGGCGTAGGCCGAGACGAGCTTGTTGAGCTCCTTGCGGTGCTCGGCCACGGCACGGTGGGCCGCGACCTGGGCCGCTGCTTCCCGCCCGCCGCCCCCTCGCACCTGCTTGCTCTGCCGCTCCCGCAGCACGTGGGCGACCTGGTCGGGCTCCAAGAGTCCCGGGAGGCCGAGGTAGTCATTCTCGTCGTCACTGCCGGGCAGCGCCCCCAGCCCGAACTGCTCGGCGTCGAACAGCACATGGTCGAACTGCGCGTCGGACTCCAGGGCCTCGAACTTCCCCGTCGAATCCATCGCCTGTTCGCCTTGGGCCGCGGCTCGGAGCAGCCCTTCCTCGCCCGACCAGAGGTTGTCCTCCTCCCCCGGGCGACCGGCGCGGTCCAGGGCGTGGTCGCGCTCCAGCTCCAAGTTGCCGGCGTGGGTCAGAATGATCGGCACGCTGGGGAGGAACACCGACGCGGTCTCCCCGCGCCGCCGGGCTCGGACGAGGCGACCCACCGCCTGAGCGAAGAACAGGGGCGTCGACGTGGACGTGGCGTAGACCCCGACGCACAGCCGCGGCACGTCGACCCCTTCGGAAACCATGCGCACCGCCACCATCCAGCGCGAGTCCGCCGCTCCGAACTCCTGGATCCGCTGGGAAGCACCGGCGTCGTCGGAGAGCACCACCGTCACGGGCTCGCCACAGATGGCCTCCAGCTGCCGGGCGTAGGCGCGTGCGTTCGCCTGGTCGGTGGCGATGACCAGGCCGCCGGCATCCGGAACGTGGCGACGGACTTCGGATAGGCGGGTGTTGGCGGCCGCCAGCACGGCCGGGATCCACTCCCCCTTCGGCTCCAGTGCGGTCCGCCATGCCTGTGCCGTGACGTCCTTGGTGACGGCCTCCCCGAGCCGCGCGTGCACCTCGTCGCCGGCCTTGGTGCGCCACCGCATACCTCCGCCGTAGGCCAGGAACAGCACCGGGCGCACCACCCCGTCCCGCAGCCCGTCGCCGTAGCCGTACGTGTAGTCGGCGCGGGAACGCAGGATGCCGTGCTCGTCCATCTCGTACCGCACGAACGGGATGGCCGCCGTGTCGGACCGGAACGGTGTGCCCGTCAGGGCCAACCGCCGCGCCGCCGGCTCGAAGGCCTCCCGGATCGCGTCACCCCACGACAGTGCGTCGCCGCCGTGGTGGACCTCGTCCAAGATCACCAAGGTGCGCGCGGCCTCGGTGCGCGCCCGGTGAAGGAGCGGCTTACTGGCGACCCCGGCGTAGGTCACGGCCACCCCTTGGAACTGCGCGCCGTGCCGCCCTTGGCTGTTGCTGAAGTGGGGGTCGATATCGATGCCCACCTTGGCGGCGGCGTCGGCCCACTGCGTGCGCAGGTGCTCGGTGGGAGCCACCACGGTCACCCGTTCGATCTCACCGCGGTCCAGCAACTCGGTCGCTATGCGCAGGGCAAAGGTGGTCTTGCCGGCCCCGGGCGTGGCGACGGCCAGAAAGTCCCGTGGACGTTGGTCCAGGTAGATACGCAGGGCGTCGGCCTGCCAGGCACGCAGCTTCTCGGCAGTCCCCCAAGCGGCCCGCTCCGGATACGACGGCGAGAGGTGGGAAGCGGCTGAGGTGCTCATCGCCGTTGAATATAGGCAATTTTCCCGGCCGACATGCCCGGACGACCGTGGTATGCCGTGCCTCGGCCGACCGTGTTATCGCGGGTGTGGGCTCCAAGGTGGGTCGACGTCCAAGCGGACGAAGGGGCTACTCCCCGCCGTCCTGCGGCGCACGAAGACCGTCGTAGATCTCCTTGCACGTGGGACACACGGGGAACTTCTTGGGATCGCGCCCCGGGACCCAGATCTTGCCGCAGAGCGCGGTGACCGGTTCCCCTGACATCGCACTCTCCATGATCTTCTCTTTGCGCACGTAGTGCGCGAGTCGCTCGTGGTCTCCGGGCTCACTGAGCTCCGGTGAGACCCGCGTGTCTTCGCGCTCCAGGAGCGCGGTGCGAGTGTCCGGGCTGGTCGGGGCCTCGGGGGAATCGAGCGGTTGGCTCATCAGGTGGATGGCTGGGTCCATCCGCTGAGTCTACGGTGCCACCCCAGGGGTGAGGCTCAGTTGTGCTCGGGGTTGTCGGTGTAGGTCGCCAGCCAGGAGGTCTTGTTGCGTTGCCGCATCAAGACCTCGCGCCACAGCGGTTCGGCGTCGGGGCGGAAGGCGTCCTGAGGGTCGGCGTCGACCACGTGCCAAGCGCCGCCGTCGATCTCCTCGCTCAGCTGTCCTGGAGTCCACCCGGCGTACCCCACGTAGACCCGTAGCGAGCGCACCTGAGGGACCACCACCTCCGCCGGGGCATCCAGATCCACCAGACCGACGCCTCCACCGAGCAGGTTCACGCCCACCACGGCGGTCTGCGGGTCCGTCGTCGGCAGCTGCACCAAACCGAGGGCACTGTCCATCCCGACCGGACCGCCCTGGAACAGGCGCGCGGGCTCGGTGACGTGCGGATGCCACTGCGGCAGCACGGCGTCGACCGGTGCGTCCAGCGGTTTGTTCAGCACCAGGCCCTGCGTGCCGTCTTCGTCATGCTGCAGGATGAGGACGACAGCGCGGTCGAAGAAGTCCGACAGCGACGGCGTTGCCACGAGCAGCCGACCGGCATACCCGGATAGCCCGGTCATGACCGCCCACCGGGGCTCTCCAGGCGCGGGCGGTCAGACCTCCACCGGCGGACGGCGGCAACCCCCACGACGACACCGACGAGGTCGGCCACCCCGTCCCACACATCTTCGTTGCGGTGGGTCGTCACGGCCGCCTGCAAGGGCTCGCTGACCAGGGCATGCAGCACCAGAGCCACAATGAACCAGCGCATCCTTAGCACGGCAGCCACCGCAGCGGGAGTCGCGAACATGGCCATGTGGACGAACTTATCGACATGGGGGATGTGCTGCTCGTCGGTGGGCACGGCGAGATAGAGCGCGTAGATCTGCAATCCGACCAGGGCGGTGAGCAGGGCCCATCCCAGGAGGCGGCCTCGGTCCGTCCCGGCCGAACCGTCCCGTGCGTCCCGACTAGGCAGGATCGTCGGCCGGCTCCGTGGCGGCCCGAGCCTTCGACCGTCGCCGGGCCGCGGCCTCCACGGCTTCGGCCACGGCCTTGGTCGCCTTCGGGTTGAAGACACTGGGGATGATGTAGGTCGGGTTCCGCTCATCCTCACCGACCACGTTGGACAAGGCCACCGCCGCCGCTAGCAGCATGTCGTCGGTGACCTCGTCGGTGGCGGCGTCGATCAGGCCGCGGAACACTCCGGGGAAGACGAGCACGTTGTTGATCTGGTTGGCGAAGTCGCTGCGCCCGGTGGCTACCACGGTGGCGTGCTTACCGGCCTCGGCGGGATCGACCTCGGGGATCGGGTTGGCCATCGCGAAGACGATCGCATCCTTGCCCATGGTGGCGATGTCGTCACCGGTCAGGATCCCGCCGGCGGAGACTCCGATGAAGACGTCGGCGTCCACCAGGGCTTCCCGCAGCGTTCCGGTCATCCGCGTCGAGTTGGTGTGGTCGGCGATCCACTGCAGGTTCTCGTCGTCGCCGTCGCAGATGTCGGGGCGCTGCGGATGCACCAAACCGTTGACGTCCGCGACCACGACGTTGCCCGCTCCCGCTTTGATCAGCAGCCGGATGATCGCGGTGCCCGCAGCTCCGGCACCCGACATCACCACACGGACGTCTTCGATCTCCTTGTTCACCACCCGCAAAGCGTTGTTCAGCGCGGCGAGGGCCACAATGGCGGTGCCGTGCTGGTCGTCGTGGAAGACCGGGATGTCCAGCTCGTCGCGCAGGCGTCGTTCGATCTCGAAGCACCGGGGAGCAGAGATGTCCTCCAGGTTGATCCCGGCGAATCCCGGTGAGATCGCCTTGACGACGGTGATGATCTCTTCGGTGTCGGTGGTGTCCAGGCAGATCGGGAAGGCGTCGATGTTGCCGAACTTCTTGAACAGCGCTGCTTTGCCTTCCATGACGGGCATCGCGGCCAGCGGGCCGATGTTGCCCAACCCCAGGACCGCTGTGCCGTCGGTGACGACGGCCACGGTGTTGCGCTTGATCGTCAACCGACGAGCATCCTCCGGGTTCTCGTAGATCGCCTGGCAGATCTTGGCCACTCCGGGGGTGTAGACCAAGGAGAGGTCGTCACGGTTGCGGATCGGCAGCTTGGACTCCACGCTCAGCTTGCCGCCGAGGTGCACGAGGAAGACGCGGTCGCTGACCTTGCCGATCTCGACCCCCTCGACCTTGCGCATCGCCGCCACGACCTCGTCGGCGTGGTCGCTGCCGCGCGTGGCGATCGTCAGGTCGGCACGCAGCCGTTCGGTGCCGGACTCGGCGATGTCGACGGCGGTGACCATGCCCCCCTGGCGCTCGACCGCGCCGGTGATCTCGCTGACTGCGGTGACCCGGGCGGGCAGTTCCAACCGCACGGTGATCGAGTTGGAGACGGACGGTACGGGACTCATGGCGACATTGTGGCGCATCCGATGGTCGGTTGACGGCATACCGGGGGAATCGTGTGGGCACCTGGTGGGTTCACGCCACCATGAGCACTATCGAACTGACCGAACAGACCTTCGAGAGCACCTTGGACACCAACGACATCGTTCTGGTGGACTGGTGGGCCGAGTGGTGTGGACCGTGCAAGCAGTTCGGACCGATCTTCGAGGAAGCCTCGGAGCGGCACACCGACGTCACGTTCGGCAAGATCGACACGGAGACCGAGAAGGTGCTGGCACAGAACGCCTCGATCACCTCCATCCCCACGATCATGGCCTTCCGTCAGGGCATCCTCGTCTTCGCCCAGCCGGGCGCGCTCCCGGCCCCCGCGCTGGAGTCGCTGCTGACCCAAGTCAAAGACCTCGACATGGACGACGTGCGGGCCAAACTGGCGGAGCAGGAGAAGGCCGAAGCAGCAACGGATGGCGATCGCAGCACCGTATGACGCGTGACCGCACCTGGGTGGTCGCGATGGCGGCCGCCCTGTGGGGCGCCTCCGGGATCCTCCGCGAACCCCTGGCGCAAGCCGTGGACGCCTCGACCATCGTGCTCTACGAGCACCTGGTCATCGTGCTGCTGCTGATTCCGTGGGTGGTGCCCGCGCTACGCCACTGGGCGCAGGCGCCACCACGGGTGCGGGTCGGCTCCATCGTCATCGGCGCGGGTTCCTCAGCGTTGGCCACCACCTTGTTCACCGCCGCGTTCGCCTACGGCGACCCCATCACCCCCCAGGTGCTGCAAAAACTGCAGCCGTTGGTGGCCATCATTCTCGGCGTGATGCTGCTGGGTGAGCGCCTACGGCCCCGCTTTGCGTTGTTCGCCGTCCCCGCGTTGATCGGCGCATGGCTCCTGACGTTCGCCGACCCGTTCTCGATTGCCATCGCCGACGCTCAGGCGGCGGCGCTGGCTCTTGGAGCTGCGCTGTTGTGGGCCGGGGGTACGGTGTTGGGCCGCTTGGTCGGCTGCGACCTGGGAGCCCGCGACACCCTGGTGCTCCGGTTCGCCTTCGGGCTGCCCGCCGCCGCAGTGATCGTGTCCGTGCTGGGAGCCCAATGGACGATGCCCGTCGCTCAGGCCCCGTCGCTGATCGCCTTGGCGTTGATCCCGGGACTCCTCGCCCTGGCGCTGTACTACGTCGGCTTGCAACGGACCGCGGCCTCGCGCGCCACGTTGGCCGAGCTGATGTTTCCGGTCACCGCAGCCGTTGTCGGGGTGACCCTGCTGGACGCCACCCTCACGCCCAGCCGGTGGCTGGGTCTGACCATCGTCGTCCTCAGCATTACGGCTCTGGCGTGGAACGAGCATCGGCCGGGAGCCCAGTCGGTGATCGTGGATCCGACGAAGCTCGGCGACAAAGTGACAGCCTGAGTCTGCGTCGCTGAAAGGACGCTGGTCCGCACGCGTCCGTACCCTTCGGCCGGGGGCCCTCGCGCAGGGCCTCCTGACTAGAGTGGCGACGATGACGTTCCCCACGCTCGCACCTGCTGGCGACGCCCTGTGGCGCGCCATAGCCGGGCGCGGAACGACCGTGCGGGTGCGCGCCGGCACCGTCATGCTGCATCACGGCGAAGGGGGGACACACTGCTACGCCGTGGTATCCGGCGAGGTGTTGGTATCGACCACGACCCGCCAGGGCGCGACCGTCGTCCTGGGGAAGCGAGGTCCCGGAAACGTGCTCGGTGAGCTGGCAGCGCTCGATGTCGCGCCTCGGTCGGCCACCGCCACAGCGCGCACGGACGTCACCGCCGTCACCCTCACAGCAAGCGAGCTCGAAAAGCTCCTTCGCGATCGCCCCGACCTCGCGATCGCCGAGCTTCGGCGGCTCGGCCGTCAGCTGAGGACCCTCACCGAGCGCTACACCCTGCGCAACGAAGACCTGCGGACCCGCGTCGTCGGCTTCCTCTTCACGCACCTCGAGGAGACCGGCGAGCGCTCCCTACGGCTGACTCGTCAAGAGCTGGCCGACTGGGTCGGCGTCACACGGGAGGCCGTGACCCGGACCCTGCGCGAGCTCGAGCGGGAGCGATTGGTCTCACTGAGCCGCAGCACTGTCGTGATCGTCGACCCCGTCGGTCTCGGACGACTCGCGGGCTCCTGATGGCGGCCGGTCGATGATCCGCACGAGCGCCCCTCGACCGACCGGCACCGTGTCCTACCTCTTCACGGACATCGAGGGCTCCACCGCACTGTGGGACGTCGACCCGATCGGCATGAGTCAGGCCCAGGCTCGCCACGACGAGATCCTCCGGATCGCCTTCGAAGGCAACCGCGGCTACGTCTTCTCCGTTTCCGGTGACGGCTACGGTGTCGCGTTTGCCAGGGCTGGCGAGGCGCTCGAGGCGGCGCTCGCGATCCAACGCACCTTGCGAGCCGAAGCCTGGCCGGAGGGTGCAGAGATTACGGTGCGTAGCGGCATACACACCGGTGAGTCGGAGGAACGTTCCGGCAACTACTACGGATCCTGCGTCAACCATGCTGCGCGACTCATGGGAGCCGCACACGGGGGCCAGATCGTCCTGTCCGCGGTGACTGCCGCACTGATGGCGCAGACACCCGGAATCCAGCTCATCGACCTGGGTTCGGTCGCGTTGCGGGGAGCCACCTCCCCTTTGGCCGTCTTCGGAGTCGCCGCTGAGGGGCACCCGTGGCTCGACCTGCCCCTCGTGACCACGCAGCGAACGGCAGGCAACCTTCCCCGGCTGCCTACCTCGTTCGTTGGCAGCCTCGCCTCCGTGCAGGACTTCGGGCGCGCACTAGCGGCGGGACGACTGACGACGCTGACCGGGCCCGGGGGCATCGGCAAGACGCGGCTCGCCACGGAGGTGGCCTGGCAGGTCGTCGACGACTTCTCGGACGGGGCCTGGCTCGCCCAGCTCGCCCCGGTGCCAGCCGACGGCGACCCGGTGCAGGTCATCGCCTCCACCCTGTCGATCCAACCCCAACCCGCGATGACGACCCTGCAGGCCGTCGTCGACTGGTGCTTCGGACGTCGGATGCTTCTCATCCTCGACAACTGCGAGCACGTTCGGCGTCCGGTAGCCGACCTCGCCACCGCGATTCTCAACGCCTGCCCCACCGTGGTCCTCCTGTCCACGAGCCAGGTCCCCCTGGGGCTCGTCGGGGAACGCATCGTGGCCTTGTCGGGACTCGATCCGCGGACGGGGGCCGAGCTCTTCCACATGAGGTCTGGGACCTCCGCCGGCGCTGTTGCGACACCTAGCGATCGCGACGACCTGGGGGCTGTCCGCACGCTGTGTCACAGGCTGGATGGCGTGCCACTGGCTATCGAGCTGGCTGCGGCCCGTAGCCGCATGCTCAGTCCCGTCGAGCTCCTGGCTCGACTCGATGACCGGCTGCGGCTGTTGCGCTCCAACGATGCACCCGCGGACTCCCGCCACCGGACGCTGCGGGCCACTGTCGACTGGTCGTACGCCCTGCTGAGCGAGGAACAGCAACACTTCTTCGACACCCTGTCGGTCTTCACAGGCACCTTCGACCTGGCCGCCGTCGTCGACGTCACCGCAGGACTGTCGGCCTCAGGAGACGAGTATGCCGTGATGGACCGTCTCGAAGATCTGCTCGACAAGTCCATGGTGAGCGCTACGACCACGGAGGGGGCAACGCGCTTCCGGGTCCTCGAGACCTTGCGACAGTATGGAGCCGAGCGCCTCGACCGGCGGGGTGAGACCGATGGCGTCCGAGACCGGCATCTCGCGCATTACGTCGCCACGGCTGTTCACGTCCACGGCACGTGGTTCAGCCCGGAGCAGCCGCGGGCTGACGAGCGGTTCGAACAGGAATGGGACAACCTGCGAGCGGCTCACCGCCATGCCCTGGTGACCCGTCGCTCGGGTGCAGCGCAGTCGTTGGTCATTTCTACCGCTTGGCATGGGCTGGAGTGGTTACGCAACGAGCAGCGCACCTGGACGGACGACGCGCTGGCCTTGGGGCTGGAGTGCGACACCACCCACCCCACCACGTTCGCGGTGGCCGCCGCATGGGACTATTTCGCCGCAGATCTCGAGCAGGCAGTCGCTCACGCGCAGCAGGGTGCCAGCTCTCACGCTGAGCACCCCGAGGTGGGGGGCTGTCTCGCCTGGTGGCTCTACGCACTGCTGGGGGCCGATCTCGTCGACTCTGCTGCCGAAGTGGTCCCGGCCCTGTCGGCCCAGCTGGAGAGGACCATCCCCCTTGACGTGGAGTTCATGGCCCGGATGGCTCTGACCGATGCCGCCCTGTCCGATCCCTCCGACGAGCACGACACCGCGTTCGCCGCCCTGTGCCGGACCATCGCCAGCCCGGTTGCGCTCGCCCGAGCGGCACAGCTGCGGGCCAACCGGCGCCTGTCCACGGTGCCGCCGGACGTCGACGGCGCCCTCGACTCCTTCCGCCGCGCTCTTGAGGTCGGTGGGGACCACGCCCCGTCCGAGCGACTGTGGTCCCTCGGGGGCGTCGCCACCTGCCTCGTCATGGCGAACCATGAGTCGGCACCTGCTGCCTTGGATGCGGCGATCAGGGCCAGCTACGACGCTCGCCTGTGGTTCGGCCTGGACCTCGTACTCGGCACGACCGCCTCCTATCTGTTGCGGCGTTCCCCGCAGGCTGCGGCCACAATCCTCGGATACGTCCTACCACGACCGCCCTCGGCCATCGGAGCCACCACCGCGGCGCGGCGTGCGGCGGTGGCCGAGGTATCCGCCTGGCCTCAGGGCGCGCGCTGGCTCGAGGACGGTGAGGCCATGGAGCGGCACGACATCGTGGCCTACGCGCTCCGTGCCCTTCACGCCGCCGACATCCCAGACGGGGTCTGAGCCGCCGGGTCCGGGTCCGCGTCGTTCCGCCGCAGCCGCCAGTACACCACCAGACCAGCAGCCAGTGCGGCGAGGATCTCGGGCCGGGCCACCGTAGTCATCGCCCGGGCCGCTTGCGGCACGCTGAGGACCTGGCGCCCGAGGACGGCTGCCTCGTCGAGCACCCAGGGATCGTGGAAGTCGCGATTGTCGCCCTGGAACCGGTACCCGTCCGGACCCACCTCGATCACCCGGTGGATGACCGTTCCCCCTTCCGGGATCTCGAACGCCACGATGTCGCCCACTTCATAGGCGTCGGAGCGGTAGAGGACCGCCAGGTCTCCGGTGGACAGAGTGGGCTCCATGCTGGTCCCGCTGACCCAGATCATGCTCAACGGGCCGCCGATCGCCTCTGGTGCGAGAAGGACGAACCATAGGGGGGCCAGAGCCGCCACCGCGACGATCCGGATCACCAGGCGCCGGATCCGTGCGCGGACACATAGTCTGCCGGTGGGCGCGCCACCGGGGCGGGTCGGCCGCAGCCGTCCCACCCCGGTCGTGCCCGTCGAGTTCGACGAAGATGTCATCGGATCATCCGGCGATGGTGACAGCGACCTCGCCGATCACCTCGGACTCCACGTCGGAGGAGAGCGAGAACGACTGCGTCGTGCCCGTGACTTCCGTCTCTCCGTCCGCCAGGTAGGCGCTGGCGCTGTCGGACAGGGCCCAGTGCAAGGTCTGACCGACACAAGCTGGGTCGATGCCATCCACGGTGATACCGCCGACGAGCTGGTGCGCCTGCGGGACCAGGTCGTAGGAGACCTCGACTCCGTCGGTGTCACACGACACAACGGTGGTTCCGCCGGAGCCGAGGTTCTGGGAACTCACCGGCATCGACGCCGCCGCCGCGAAGGTGAGGGCCCCCGCCCCCGTGGCGAGGAGTACGGTCGGGATCAGTTTCTTCATGGTTTCCTCCAAGGGATCCACCACCCCGGAGGGCGGTGCCGCCGAACGATTCGACGACACCGTCAGTGTTTGCCTGGCGCTCCCAGACATCTGTGATCTCGATCACCGAAGGAAGGACCTTCTTGGTGATGCCCCCGAGACCGCTCGAGGCGAGCTCAAGGGGTGTGAGCCGCGAGCCTGACCAGTCGGTCCATCAGTTGGGTCGCTGCCTCACGTCCGAAGATCGTTGAGGCGCCCTCGTAACGCTGCTCCTGGAACTCCTCCGGGGTTGCCCAGTAGCCGGCGTAGTCCCCGGCAAAGCCGATCACCGATGCCGAGGTCCCGTGCACCGACGCGGACGCCACCGCGGCCTCGATCCGCTCCCCGGTCATCGTGGTCGCTTCACCCGGCACCGTGGCAAAAGTGTGCTCACCAACCCGGACCACATGCAACGGCAACCTCTTGGGCGCGAGCGCTCGGAACAGCCAGCCGACGGGGATGGGAGCACCGGTGTAGGCGTGCAGGATCCCCACCTTGGGTCCGTGCCCACTCACCTCCGGGTAGGCGCGGTGTTCCATCGCCTGGTAGCGCGGTGCATGGACACCCGCAGCGACATCGCCCCAACGCTCGGTTGGGCCGTCGACACCACCGCCGGCGGTGGCGAGCCCGCTCATCGGCCCGGGGAGGCCGCTGCGATGGGGTGCCCACTGCTCGTGGGCGACGGAGACCGAGAAACCAGCGACCTCACCCCGCCCCTGGGTGATCGCCTGGCGGACGGCCGCACCGAGCCGTCGACCGACGATGGTGGCCAGCTCGCGGCCCTGGGTTGCCGGCCGTCCGTCGTCCGGCTTCCGCCGCTGTCCACTCTCGTCCAAGGGCAGCGGTGAGATGTCCCCGCTCGAGCCACCCCCGAAGCCGACCGTCGCGCCGTCCAGCTCGGCCTCGACGCGCGCCGGACCCCAGACGTCGGAAGCGTAGGTCGGCCAGTCTGCACCGAGCGCGGTGCCGTGCACGGCATACCAGGCGAGCGCACCCTCCACGCTGCCGTCGTCCGAGCGGGCGAGAAGCAGCGTCACCCGCGGGTCCCGAAGCCGGTCAGACAGAGGCGCGGCAGGGTGGACCTCGGACCGACGAAGGAACCGTTCTCGGGTCGCGAGGTCATAGTGCGTCCACGCCGGAACGCCTCGGTTGCTCGCCACCCCTTGCACCACCGGGCGCACGACAGCCGTTCCCCCCGGCCGCAGCCCCTCGATGGACTCACGGACCGCCTGCGCCACCAGCGCCGAAAGACGACGAGTGCTGGCCCATGGCGCCATCGGCGAAGGTCCGGCCATCAGGGTGTACATCAGCCCCCCGTAGCGTTGCCCCGGCCCCTCGTGGGTATGGGTGCCGCAGAGAACGACTCGCGAAGGGTCGAGTCCACTCGCCGCGACGGCTGCCCGCCACAGGTGCAGACCACCAGCGTGCAGGTCGGCGTTCACCAGCACGATGCGCTGCCCCCGCGCGTCCTCCAGAGCCAACGCGGTCACGACGAGACGCTGTTCAGCTTCGGACGGAGGCGTCGCGCGCGTTTGCCCCATCGGGCCCCACCCCATGGTGGGACCAGGTGACGTCGGTGTGATGTCGACCCGCCCCAACCCGACACGGCATCCGTCCAGGGTGTGCTCCGTCCGCGGCGTCGAACTCGTGCACTGCAGAAACGCAGTGTCTTGAGCTGCACAGTGTGATGGGACCAAGGGTGGAGGTGGCGGGAATTGAACCCGCGTCCGCTGCCGGGGAACCAGGGCTTCTCCGGGCGCAGTGCGCTATGGATTTTCTCGGCCCCAGGGCTCGCACGCACACGTTCCCTGACAGGCTCAGTTGCGTAAAAGTCCCGTGTGATCCCGCAACGTGATCACACAGCAGAGTTTCCTAGATGACGCCAGACACTGAGTCGGAAACTACCTCAGGCTGACGGACCTCGGGACTAGCTCAGGCGGCTAGTGCGAAGTCGGTGCGCTTGGAATCGGCACCTATTGGTTTTGCAAGGAGCGTTGACGAGATGACCTTGCATCCTCGACCCGCTTCCCCTGATTGGCCGAACAACGTCGAAACCGATCACCCCCATGAGGGGCCACATCACACTGTGCAGTTGTCAAGAAGGATCAGACTACGGGTTCAACCCGCTGGCACGAAAGTCCATTCCCCTAGCGGCCACCGATGCGCTCGTCGGTGGGCCACCGCGCGGCACTGATGCACAGCTCGTTGACTCCTAACCCGTCTGCGCAGGTTACGAGTGCACCGATCCGGTCACGAGTCGTTGGGTCGGCCCGAAGCACGGGACATCGAGGTCGGAGTGATGCATGCGGTCGAAAACCAGGACTCGGTCGAGGACGACTACACCGGCATCGAGCTCATCGGTCGTGTGAGCGACGATGGCCACGTCGACTTGTCGCTGGTGACCTCGTCCAACCAGCCGGACACACTGACCGTCGAGGACCTCCGCGGATGGGCAGCGGACGTCTAAGGCAGCAGTGAGGTCAGGTCAGCCGTGTTGGCGCAGATGGGCGGACATCGCCCGCTCAGCTTCCATCCGGTCCTGCCGCTCGCGCAGCGTCTGCCGCTTGTCGTGCAGCTTCTTGCCCTTGGCCAGCGCGATCTCGACCTTGGCCCGGCCGTCCTTGAAGTACAACCTCAACGGCACGATCGTGTGGCCGGCCTGGTCGGCCTTGCTCACCATCTTGTCGATCTGCTCCCGGTGCAGCAGCAGCTTACGCCGCCGCTTGGCGCTGTGGTTGGTCCACGTGCCCTGCAGATACTCCGGGATGTGGACGTTCTCCAGGTACAGCTCGCCCCGATAGTCCGTGCAGTAGCCGTCCACCAGGGTGGCGCGCCCCTCGCGGAGCGACTTCACCTCGGTGCCGGTCAGGACCAAACCCGCCTCGACGACATCCTCGATGTGGAACTCGTAACGGGCGCGCTTGTTGCTGGCGACCAACTTCTCGCCCTTTTCCTTGACCATGACCCCTCCTCGACGTCTACGCGGGTCGTTGGCTGCGACCGAGCCAACGGGTCAGCCTACAGCCACGACCTCGGGTCGACCGCGATGCCGTTTTCCCTCGTCTCGAAATGCAGGTGACAAGCCGTGGACAACCCGGTGGTGCCGACGTAGCCGATGATCTGGCCGCGCGTCACCGAACCCGAGCGGACGGCATACCGAGACATGTGGGAGTAGCTCGTGGTGAGGTTCACCCCGCGCTGCACGCCGTGGTCGATGATGAGCTTGTTGCCGCCCCCGGAGGTGACCGGAGCGCTGATGATCGTGCCGTTCGCGGCGGCGCGGATGGGAGATCCGCAGGCGCCGCCGTAGTCGAGGCCGGCGTGCAGCTTCTGCGTCTTCAGGACCGGGTGCAACCGATAGCCGAACGAGCTGGTGGTCCCCGCCGACGACGGAGCCGACAGATAGCCGCTCGAGGGCGGCGCTGGAGGCGGGGCCGGCGCAGGGGCCGGTGCGGGTGGGGGCGCCGGGGCCGGCGCAGGAGTGACACTGCGGTTGGACGAACTCGACCGCGACTGGTCGTTGGCCTGGGCCTGAGCATCGGCTCGCTCTTGGGCCTCCCGCTCCGCTGCGGCTTGGGCTTCGGCGTCACGTTGTGCTTGGGCGGCTGCTTCCTGCCGGGCTCGCTCCTCGGCCTCGGCCCGCAGCCGCGCTTCCTCCCGGGCGATGCGCTGCTTCTCGGCCTCCTCCTCGATCTTCAGCCCGTGCTTCTCCTCCGCGAGCGCCGCCAGCTCGGCCTCGAGGTCGTCCGACTCCCCCTCGGCCTGCGCCAACTGCTTCTCGAAGGCGGCCTTCTCGCTTTCCAACGCCGCCTTGTCGGCGCGCTGCTTCTCCTGCAGTCGCTGCAGCTCCTCAGCGGTCTCCTCGGCCTGCGTCGCGGCCTCCTCCTTGCGGAGCACGTTGGCTTCGGCCTCGGCGAGCAAGAGCGCGATGTCCCGGCGTACTCCAGCCAGACGGTCCTGCTCGGCGACCTCCTGAGCCTGTTCGGTCGCGAGGCGTTCGATGGTGTTGTCCTGGAGCCGCAACACGGTCCGGGCCATGGCCATGTCCTCCACGGCGTCGCCATCCCCGGACAGCACGTCGAGGGTCAACGCCAGGTTGCCGACTCCACCATTCTTGTAGCTCTCCCGTGCGATGGCGCCGACGGCTGCTTCACTGGCCTCCTGCTCCTCGGCGTTGTCCTGCAGGGAGTCCTCGATCTTCTCCTCGTTGGCGTAGGCCAGCGACAGCTCGGTGTCGATCCGGTCCGCGTCGTCCTCGGCCGCTTGCAGCTCGGCCTGGGCGGCTGCCACGTCGGCCTCGGCTTGGGCCACCTCCGCGTCGGTCTCCTCGAGCTGGGTGGCAGCCGCCACCAGCTCGACCGTCGTGTCGTCCAGATCCGCACCGAGATCGTCGATCTGGCCGTCGACCGCCTCCCGATCCCGCTGGGTCTGGTCCTGCTGTTGCTCGACGTCGTCCATCCGGTCGCGGATGTCGTCCAGGGCCAGCGCCGGTGCCGTGAAGGCCAGACTCGCGCTCAGAGCCAGCGCCATGGATCCGCCGAGTCGTCTGGACCGCTTGGTCCTGGGGTGAGTCGTCATCCGCCTCACACCTGCACGTAGCGTCGCAGGGCCAACCAGGACGTTCCCATCGCCAAGACGACCGCGCCGCCCACCAGGATGGGCGCGATGACCCACACGTCAGCGGCCCCCACCAGGGCAACCAGTCCGCTCTCCCCCGCCAACAGCTCGGTCAAGAACCCGGACACCCCGAACTGCACCATGGCCCACAACAACCCGATCGCCATACCGGCTCCCAGGAGCGTGGCGATCACGGTCTCGGCGATAAACGGCGCGTGGATAGTGAACGCCGAGGCACCGACGAGACGCATGATGCCGGTCTCCCGACGCCGGGACCATGCGGTCAGCCGGATCGTGGTGCTGATCAGGAGGACGGCGCAGACCACCATCGCAGCGGCGAGGGCCACGGACGCCAGGCTGACGACGTTCAGGAAGGCGAAGAGCTTGTCGATCAGCTCGCGCTGGTCTTCGACGCTCTCCACCCCCGGCGCCCCTTCGAACGCGCTGGAGACGACGTCGTACTTCTGGGGGTCGGACAGCTGCACGCGGAAGCTCTCCGGGATGGACTCCGGGGGGATGTTGTCGATCACCGCGGAGTTGCGGAACTGGTCGCGGAAACGGTCATAGGCCTGCTGGTTGGACTCGAACCAGTACTGCTCGACCAGCGGGCTGAGGCCGTCAAGGTCGCTGCGAAGCTGATCCCGCTGCTCAGGCGAGACCGCACCGCTGGCACACGCTGCCACGTCGACGCTGTCGGGCGTGCAGAGGTATATCGACACCTGCACCCGGTCGTACCAGTAGCCCTTTGCGGTGTCGACCTGCTGCTGGGCGAGCAGACCGCTGCCCAGGAAGAACAGCGACACCATGGTGACCAGCACCACGGAGACGAACATGGAGGTGTTGCGACGCAGGCCGTTGGCGACCTCGCCGAGCAGGAACGCTGGCCTCAACGCACGCCCACCCCTTCCATGTCGACCGGGGCGTACTCACCGTCGGCCTGGTCGCGGACGACCACGCCGTCGCGCAGCTGGACGACCCGCTTGCGGAAGGTATCGACGATGTGGGTGTCGTGGGTGGCCATCACGACCGTCGTGCCGGTGCGGTTGATCCGCTCCAGGATGGCCACGATCTCTTGGCTGGTGGTCGGGTCCAGGTTGCCGGTGGGCTCGTCGGCCAACAGGATCTTCGGCTTGTTGACCATCGCCCGGGCGATCGCGACGCGCTGCTGCTCCCCTCCGGAGAGCTCGTGCGGCAGGCGCTTGGCCTTGCCGTGCAGTCCGACCAGCTCCAGGGTCTCGGGAACGGTGTGCCGGATCTCGTGTCCTTTGGCTCCCAGCACCTGCAGCACGTAGGCCACGTTCTGGTAGACGTTCTTGCCCGCGAGCAGGCGGAAGTCCTGGAACACGGTGCCGATCTCGCGGCGCAGAGCCGGGACCTTCCGGGGCGGCATACGGGACAGATCGCGCCCGGCGACCCGGACCCGGCCCGAGCTGGCCGGCTTCTCCAGAATGATCAGCCGCAACAGGGTGGACTTGCCGGAGCCGGAGGCACCCACGACGAAGACGAACTCGCCGCGGCAGATCTCGGTGCTGATGCGGTCCAAGGCCCAGGGGTCGCCTTTGGCATAGCGCACACTGACTTCTTCGAAGGCAATCATGGGCGTGATTTCTTTGGTCGGCATCCAACGGGCCTCGATGAGACATCGGGGCCGACTCCTAAGAGTCCGTCGCTTAGGTTACGCG
>JBARVW010000080.1:0-5652 GCA_049646465.1 Ornithinimicrobium sp. | reverse complement strand
CCCTTGGGCGTGACCTTGCCGACCAACAGGTCGCCGTCGCGGACCTCGGCACCGATGCGGATGATGCCGCGCTCGTCCAGGTCAGCCAAGACCTCGTCGGAGACGTTAGGGATATCCCGCGTGATCTCTTCCGGGCCGAGCTTGGTGTCGCGAGCGTCGATCTCGTGCTCTTCGATGTGGATCGAGGACAAGACATCGTCCTGAACCAGGCGCTGGCTCAAGATGATCGCGTCTTCGTAGTTGTGTCCTTCCCAGGGCATGAATGCCACGAGCAGGTTGCGACCCAACGCCATTTCGCCGCCGTCGGTCGCAGGACCATCGGCGATGAGCTGGCCGGATTCGACGCGCTCTCCCTCGTTGATCCGGACCTGCTGGTTGTAGCAGTTGCCCTGGTTCGAGCGGGTGAACTTGTCCACTCGGTAGCTCGTGTAGGTGCCGTCATCGTTGGTCACCGAGACGATGTCCGCGGAGACCTCGTGGACGACCCCGGGCTTGTCCGCCCGGACCACGTCACCAGAGTCCAGCGCGGCGCGCCACTCCATACCGGTGCCGACCAGCGGAGCCTCGCTGCGCACCAGCGGCACAGCCTGACGCTGCATGTTGGCACCCATCAGGGCGCGGTTGGCGTCGTCGTGCTCGAGGAACGGGATCATCGCGGTCGCAGCCGAGACCATCTGACGGGCCGAGACGTCCATGTAGTCGACGTCGTCGGCGGGTACGTCAACGGCTTCGCCTTCCTTGGCGCGCACCAGGACGCGCTCGTCCAGGAAGGTCCCGTCGTCATCCAACATGGCGTTGGCCTGCGCGATGACGAAACGGTCCTCCTCGTCGGCCGACAGGTAGTCGACGTCGTCGCTGACCTTGCCGTCCTTGACCCGGCGGTACGGCGTCTCCACGAAACCGAACGGGTTGATCCGCCCGTACGACGCGAGCGAGCCGATCAGACCGATGTTCGGCCCTTCCGGGGTCTCGATCGGGCACATGCGTCCGTAGTGCGACGGGTGGACGTCTCGGACCTCCATACCCGCGCGGTCACGGGAGAGACCACCCGGGCCCAGGGCCGACAGCCGACGCTTGTGCGTCAGGCCCGCAAGCGGGTTGTTCTGGTCCATGAACTGGGACAGCTGGCTGGTGCCGAAGAACTCCTTGATGGAGGCGACAACCGGCCGGATGTTGATCAGCGTCTGCGGCGTGATGGCCTCGACGTCCTGGGTTGTCATCCGCTCGCGGACCACGCGCTCCATCCGGGACAGGCCGGTGCGCACCTGGTTCTGGATGAGCTCGCCGACGCTACGCAGGCGACGGTTGCCGAAGTGGTCGATGTCGTCGACTTCGGCCAGCAGGTCCTCACGCTCTCCGCCACGGGTGATCTCGATGCTCTCGTCGCCGGCGTGCAGGGCAACGATGTAGCGGATGGTCGCGACGATGTCGTCGACTCCGAGCACGGACTCGCTCAACGGGGCTTCGAGGCCCAGCTTCTTGTTGATCTTGTAACGGCCGACCTTCGCGAGGTCGTAGCGCTTGGGGTTGAAGTAGAGGTTCTCCAACAAGTTCTGCGCGGCCTCGCGGGTGGGCGGTTCGCCCGGACGCAGCTTGCGGTAGATGTCCAGCAGCGCCTCGTCCTGATCGGCGGTGTTGTCCTTCTCGAGCGTCAGCCGGATCGACTCGTACTGCCCGAACTCCTCCAGGATGCGTGCCTCGGACCAGCCGAGCGCCTTCAGTAGCACGGTGACACTCTGCTTGCGCTTGCGGTCGACGCGGACGCCCACCATGTCGCGCTTGTCGATCTCGAACTCCAACCAGGCCCCACGGCTCGGGATGACCTTGGCGGTGTAGATGTCCTTGTCCGACGTCTTGTCGAGCGAGCGCTCGAAGTAGACCCCGGGGCTGCGGACGAGCTGGGAGACGACGACCCGCTCGGTGCCGTTCACGATGAACGTGCCGCGGTCGGTCATCAGCGGGAACTCACCCATGAACACGGTCTGGCTCTTGATCTCGCCCGTGGAGTTGTTGATGAACTCGGCGGTCACGAACAGCGGCGCAGAGTAGGTCATGTCCCGCTCTTTGCACTCATCGATCGAGTACTTCTGCTCTTCGAAGCGGTGATCGCGGAACGACAGCGACATCGACCCGGAGAAGTCCTCGATGGGGGAGATCTCCTCGAAGATCTCCTCGAGGCCCGATCGGTCCGGAACATCGTTGCGGCCGGCCTTCTCGGCGGCCGCAACGCGCGCTTGCCAGTCCTCGTTTCCGAGCAACCAGTCAAAGCTGTCCGTCTGCAGCGCCAGGAGGTCAGGGACCTCCAAGGGCTCGCGGATCTTTGCAAAACTCAATCGGCCAGAAGCCGTGCGAGCGGTGGATACAGTCTTTTTCGCAGTGCGCGAGGCAGCCAAGGATGGTCCTTCCACGGGCCTGTACAAGCGGCTAGGTCAACGCTCCCCCAGCACACCCCAGCGACGTGTCGCCCCTTCGTGGTGAGCTGCCATCGTGTCTTGATGATGGCGTCCGAAGGAAGAAGCGGCTGAGGTCAAGGGGGCGCAAGGCAGGCAGCGCAAGGGTCTACCATACACACGCAGGCAGACTCCGTCCAACCGCGCCGCGCGCCGCGCCCCACCACGACAACCACCATGCGCTTCGCCGGTCCCCTGCACCGCCGCTGAACCCGATGATCGTCCCCCTTGGAAGCCGCTGCGTCAAGTGTTTCGGGCTCCGACACGCAGAAAGTCGACGTTGCGCCTCCTGCGACCCTCAACGCAAAACGCGGACGAAGCGCCGGTATGGCGCCTCGTCCGCGTTTTGCGGTACATCCCAGGCCTTGCCCGGGACGGACTTACTTCATCGTGACGGTGGCTCCAGCGCCTTCGAGGGCCTCCTTGGCCTTCGTCGCGGAGTCCTTGTCGACCTTCTCCAGGATGGCCTTGGGTGCGCCGTCGACCAGGTCCTTGGCTTCCTTCAGACCCAGGGAGGTCAGCGTGCGGACCTCCTTGATGACCTGGATCTTCTTGTCGCCAGCAGCCTCGAGCACGACGTCGAACTCGTCCTGCTCCTCTTCGACGACGGCTTCGGCACCCGCGGGGGCCACACCGGCGGCGGCCACGGGGGCGGCAGCGGTGACGTTGAACGTCTCTTCGAACTGACCGACGAACTCGGACAGCTCGATCAGGGTCATCTCCTTGAAGGTCTCAAGAAGCTCTTCGGTGCTCAGTTTCGCCATGGTGGCGTTCCTTCCTTGTCATGCCGTGAGTGGCTTGTGGTGATCATGCTGCTTGCGCCGCGCCAGTAGTGGCGGGCTCAGGCTTGCTCGGATGACTCCGAGTCGGTCGTGCTGTCGCCACCCTCGGCGACGTCTGTGGTGGTCTCGGCAGGCGCCTCGGCCGGGACCTCGGTCCCGGTGTCGGCGGCGTCGGTCGCGGTGACCGGGCCTTCCGCTTCGACCTTGGCGCGCAGCGCTTCGACGACCCGTGCGGTCTGCGAGAGCGGTGCGGCGAACAGTGCGGCAGCCTGGCTGAGCGAGGCGTTCATCGCGCCGGCCAACTTGGCCAGCAACGTCTCGCGCGATTCCAGGTCCGCCAGCTTGGTGATCTCCGCGGGGGTCAACGGCTTCCCGTCGAGCACACCCGCCTTGATGACCAGAGCGGGGTTTGCCTTGGCGAAGTCCCGTAGACCCTTGGCTGCCTCGACGGCGTCGCCGCTGACGAAGGCGATGGCCGAGGGGCCCTGCAGGTGCTCGTCGAGGCTGGTCACGCCGGCCTCGCTGGCAGCACGCTTGGTCAGCGTGTTCTTCACCACGACGTAGGACGCGTGCTCACGGATCGAACTGCGCAGGGTAGAGATCTGCGCCACGGTCAACCCGCGGTATTCGGTCAGCACGGCCGCCTCCGAGGTGCGGAACTTGTCCGCCAACTCGGCAATGGCAGCTGCCTTCTCAGGTGTCGCCATGAAGCCTCCTTCGTCTGTATGCCGGCCAGCCCCGGCATACAGAAAGCCCTGGCACAGGAGCCAGGGCTTGGGCAGAACGAACCGCGTCAAACTCGAACACCTGCGCTGGTCGCCCGTACGTTCCGGGACCTTGGCTCGGTTGCCCCCGAAGGTGCAGCCGAGAACCGGCGGTCATTGGTCAACCACACGATAACGTGCTGTGCTCCTTGACCCAAATCTCGAGGGAACGGCGGCTGGTTCCCCCGCCGTACGGCAACACGGTCGAACGCGGCGAGGATGGTGACTTGCGGCTACGGCTCGGGCAGCCCGGCCGGACATACGCAAGTCGCCGAGACACACGACATACCGTGTGTCTCGGCGACCTTGTCGAGTCTCGAGGTTCGCGCGACCTCGAGCCCCCTACTCGCTGTCGGCGGCGAGAGCGCTCTTGCTGGCGTCCACCGGGATGCCCGGGCCCATCGACGTGCTCATCGTCGCCTTCGTGATGTAGCGGCCCTTGGCGGCCGACGGCTTCAGACGCAGCACCTCATCCATCGCGGCGGCGTAGTTCTCAGCCAGAGACTTCTTCTCGAACGACGCCTTCCCGATGATGAAGTGGAGGTTGGAGTGCTTGTCGACCCGGAACTCGATCTTGCCACCCTTGATGTCGGTGACGGCCTTGCCCGTGTCCATCGTGACTGTGCCGGTCTTCGGGTTCGGCATCAGGCCACGGGGACCGAGGACCTTACCGAGGCGACCGACCTTGCCCATCAGGTCCGGCGTCGCAACGACGGCGTCGAAGTCGAGCCAGCCGCCAGCGACCTTGTCGATGAACTCGTCCGAGCCGACGTAGTCGGCGCCCGCGGCGCGGGCCGCTTCGGCCTTGTCACCGTTGGCGAAGACCAGCACGCGGGCGGTCTTGCCGGTGCCGTGCGGCAGGTTCACGGTGCCCCGGACCAACTGGTCGGCCTTCCGCGGGTCGACACCCAGACGCAGCGAGACCTCGAGGGTCGCGTCGTACTTGGTGATCGAGGTCTCCTGAGCCAGGGTGATGGCCTCGGCGGGCGGGTAGAGGGCGTCGGCGTCGATCTTCTCGGCGGCGGCGCGGTAAGCCTTGCTGCGCTTCATGTGTGCTCCTTGGTGGTCGTGCGGAGGTGTGGTCACGCGGACCAGCGCTGGCCCTGCCACGTCGCGCGGTCGGCGGTCCCGACGGCGCGAGGTCGTGCAATCGGCCTCAGCCCTCGACGGTGACGCCCATCGATCGGGCCGTCCCGGCGATGATCTTGGCGGCCTGGTCCACATCGTGGGCGTTCAGGTCGGTCATCTTGGTCTCGGCGATCTCGCGCACCTGGGCCTGCGTCAGCGTGGCGACCTTGGTCTTGTGCGGTTCACCGGATCCCTTGGGCACCCCAGCGGCCTTCTTGATCAGCTCGGCGGCCGGCGGGGTCTTGGTGATGAAGGTGAAGGAGCGGTCTTCGTAGACCGTGATCTCCACCGGCACGACGTTGCCGCGCTGGCTCTCCGTCGCGGCGTTGTAGGCCTTGACGAACTCCATGATGTTGACGCCGTGCTGACCCAGTGCCGGGCCGACGGGCGGTGCGGGGGTGGCCGCACCGGCCTGGATCTGCAGCTTGATGAAGCCGGACTTCTTCTTGGACTTGGGGGGCATGTTTCTCTCCTGTGATGGTGGGCCTACGCCGCGGGCGATGACCCGGTTGCAGTGCCGCTCACCGG
>JBARVW010000079.1:0-54570 GCA_049646465.1 Ornithinimicrobium sp. | reverse complement strand
CGCTGTCGCGCACCACCAGCTCCACATCGAGCATCAGCGACCCGTTCTCGACGTCGTGCACACCCTCGGGCCACGTGCAGTCCTGCGGCGGGTCCAGCTGGTTCAGGAGCAGACGGGCCATCAACCGGCCTTGTAGGCCGGTGCGTTGCCGGATCGTCGTCAGCCCGGGGATCATCGCAGCCGCCACGTCGTTGTCGTCGAACCCCACCAGGGCGACGTCCTCCGGCACGCGTCGACCCCGACGCGTCAGTGCCTTGAAGGCACCCAAGGCCATCAGGTCCGAGGCCACGAACAACCCGTCGATGTCGGGCTCCCGGTCCAGCAGCGCCTCGGCGGCTCGCTGTCCACCGTCCGTGCTGAAGTCAGCGCACTCCACACGCCTTCGGCGGAAGTCCTCACCCAGCCCGGCCTCGAAACCGAGCAGCCGGTCGACCCCGGCCGACATGTCCTGTGGACCGGCCACGGTGCCGATGCGCCGGCATCCTCGGTCCCGCAGCCGACGTGCCGCGAGCGCACCGCCGCGCTCGTTGGCGTGGTCGACGAAGATCACCGGAGCGGGCCCGGGGTCGATGGGTCGCCCGCCCATCACGATAGGCACTCCGAGGGTGCCGAGTTGGCTGACCACGTCGAGACGCTGGTGTTCGGAGATGACCATCGCTCCGTCGACGTGCCCGGCGGCCAGGAACGCACGCAGTCGCGCGATGTCTCCCGGAGTGTGGGCCATGAGCAGGGTGAGTTGTACCTCCACTTCGCCGAGCTGGTGGCAGACCCCACGCACCACGGAAGCGAAGAAGGGGTCACCGAAGACCCGATCATCGGTTTCGATGGCGATCAGGGCCACCGTCCCGGACCGTCCGGTCATCAAGGACCTGGCGGCAGCGTTGGGCACGTAGCCCAGCTCGACGACCGCTTGGGTGACGGCACGGACGATCTCGGGATCGACCGTCGGCTCGTGGCGCACCACGCGCGAGACCGTCGCTCGCGAGACACCAGCCCGGACGGCGACCTGCTCGAGGGTGGGCCGGGCACTCATTGGCTCAGCCCTGGACTCAGGTCCGAGACGGCAACACACAGCGACACACGGTGAATAGTAGAGCCGGGGCTTTCCCCCTCCCCAGAGAGCGCTCTCTGCGGTAGAGTCTCGCGCACCGCATCTACCGCTGCCTGGAGCAACAGGGCTTGGTGCACTCTGGTCAAGGAGGACCACCGTGAACATGGACCATCGTCGTTTCATCGTCACTCCAGCCCTACCCGAGCCACATCCACCGCAACGCCGCGCCCGCCGTCTGCGGGCTCCTCTGGCGATGGCTCTCGCCGGGGTCATCACGGTCCCGCTCGCCCTTTCGGCCACCGGGCAGGAGGCCTCCCTACCTGAGCCCGTCATCGTGCTCGACGACTTCAGTGAGGCACTACCCGAAGGCCAGCCGATCCAGTTCGCCGGCGACGGTTACGCCTACACCGCGCTGGAAACTCCTTCTCCCGAGGCACCCGCGCCGGCCGGCGGACAGGCCATCTCGCTGGTGAGCAACACCGGGTCGTTCGGGGGCTTCGTCCGCCAGTTCGTCGACGACGAAGGCACCTGGGAGCCTGTGGATGCCTCGGCCAGCGAAGGTTTCTCGATGTGGTTCCTCGGCACCGGAGCGGGAACCTCGATGTTCGTCGACGTGCTGGACAACCGTGCCCCCGACAGTGGCGACGCCGACACCGCAGGACGATGGACGGTCAGCTTCGTGGACGACGTGGCCGGATGGCGCCAGCTGTCCTGGGAATGGGACGAGTTCGCGTTCAAGTTCGTTGGGAACGGGGCACCCGACGACGGTTTCGGCCTGGAAGAGATCAACGGATGGGGCGTCGGCAGTCTCGGCACGGGGGGTGCCGAACGCCAGGTCTACGTCGATGACGCCGCGCTCTACGGCGAGCGCCCGCTGACGGTGGAGTTCGCCCCGCCCGTCACCTCGGTGACCGAGGGCGACGAGGCTGAGGTGACCGTGCGCCTGAGCCGCCCGGCGGAGCGCGACCTCACCTTGTCCTGGGCCACCAGCGACTCCACCGACGTCACGGTGTCCGAGGATGTGACGGCCACCCCCGGCCGCGACTACGAGGAGACCACCGGGACAGTGGTCATCCCGGCCGGTGATCGCACAGCCACGCTGGGAATGCCGACGGTCGATGACGACAGCTGGGAGGTCGACGAGTCCTACCAGATCGTGCTCACCGACACCGACGGCCTTCCCGGAGGCCCCAGTACTCGTGGTGTCGTGAGCATCAGCGACGACGACCCGCGCGACACCGACCTGATCGACGACGCATCCGAGCCCGGCCTGCTCCGCTCGGACCGCAAGACGTCCGTGCGGACGGTCGAGATCGGCCCCGACGATCGTCTGGCTCGCCCGGGCCAGGTCTATCCCGAAGACGTCATCAAGGCCCAGGGCAACGGCACGGTCAGCCGAGAGCTGGCCGGCGGTGAGGACTGGTCCGACAGCGACGGGCTGAGCTTCTGGCACTACGGCTCGGGTAACCGCGGCAAGGCCAGCGTCACCATCCTGGACCAGGGCGCACCCGACCCGGGCCCCGAGGACTGGGAGCTGGTGTGGTCCGATGAGTTCAAGGGTCGCGAGGGCGCTCGGCCGAACTCGGACAACTGGTCGTACGAGACCGGAGGCTGGGGCTGGGGTAACCAAGAGCTCCAGTACTACGACGACAGCAGGAAGTCTGCGGCACTGGACGGCCGAGGCAACCTGAGGATCACCACGCGCGACGTGAGCAACCCGGAGCGAAAGGACCTGCCCTGTTGGTACGGCCCGTGCACCAACACGTCGGCTCGACTCGTGACCGAAGGCAAGCAGGAGTTCCAGTACGGCCGTATCGAGGCTCGCGTCAAGGCGCCCTCCGGTGCCGGCATCTGGCCCGCCTTCTGGTCGCTCGGCAACGACTTCAGAGACGTCAAATGGCCTACCACCGGTGAGATCGACTTCTACGAGTTCGTCGGTCGTGAAGCCGACGATGTCTTCGGGACCATCCATGGACCTGGGTATGCCGGCGGAGAGTCGTTCGGTGACACCATTACGTTGGATGAGCCCGTTCCTGAGCGCTTCCACACAATCACCGTCGACTGGCAGCCCGAGCTCATCGAGTGGAGTCTCGACGGCGTCAAGTTCCATCAGGCCACTCCGGCCGACGTGGCCCCCAACGACTGGCCCTTCGACAAGCCGTACACCCTGTTGCTGAACCAGGCCCTGGGTGGCAACTTCGGGGGTCCGTTGGGACCGGATCTGGAGCTGCCTGCGGACTACCTCGTCGACTACGTCCGCGTCTACCAGGCACCGGACACCGCCGAGCGCTGGACAGCAGACTTCCGCGATGGTCGCGGGTGGTCGTTGGTCACGATCCCGTGGGCCGCGTTCGAGCGGGAGCGCAAGCAGCCTTCGGGGGCCCCGAACGACGGCCTGCAGCTCGAGGCCGTCGAAGGGTGGTCCTTCGACATCCGTGGCAACAAGCGCGTCCTCGTCGACGAGCTGCGACTCGTCAGCGGCCGAGGCCTCGGCTATCGGGACACGCCGACATACCAGTACGAGCAGCGGAACCGCTGACGTACGCGCCATCGACGAGCGGGCAGCGGCCCACTCGTCGGCGGCGCTCAGATCCCCGGTGAACCCTGCATGTCTGTCAACCCGGCGGCACACATGCAGGGTTCACTTGTCCATGAGGTCAGCGTGGCGGGGTTGACAGGTCATCGAACACACGTTCTATCATGCGGTATGAGCATGAGCTGGCAGGGCAGTCTGTTGGACCAGGTGGACGACGTGGGCCTTCGCTCGCTCGGCGATGCCGTCACCCGCACTCACCTCAGCCTCGGAGCATGGGTCGACGTACGCCCCGGGTGGGTGACCGGGTCGGACGAGCTGTTCGACCGGCTGCGGGTGGGCGGACCCGCGGCCGTGGAGTGGCAGGGCGAGCGGCGACAGATGTTTGATCGAGTGGTCGATACTCCCCGTCTGTTGCGCTACTACGACGAGACCGAGTCGCTGCCCGACCCGGTCCTGGTGGCGGCTCGCGACGTGCTCGGGGAGCACTACCACCAGGATCTCGGAGAGCCCTTCCGCACGGTGGGCATGTGCCTGTACCGCGACGGCCGCGACAGCGTGGCCTGGCACGGGGACCGGTTCGGCCGCGGAGCCACAACGGACACCATGGTGGCCATCGTGTCGCTGGGCGCCCCCCGAGCGTTAATGCTCCGGCCCCGTGGCGGCGGCGACTCACGGCGCTATGTGCTGGGTCACGGCGACCTTTTGGTGATGGGCGGGTCCTGTCAACGCACCTGGGACCACTGCGTGCCCAAGGTCTCCGCACCGACCGGTCCCCGGATCAGCATCCAGTTCCGGACCGCGGGGGTGCGCTAGTCCAGCCCTTCGAGCACCTCGCGGACCTCCTCGGCGGAGTCGCAATGCAGGGCTCTTTGGGCCAGATCCTGCAATTGTGCGCTGGTATGCCGCCGCAGCACCGCCTTGACTCGCGGCACGGCCACCGGGGTCGCACTCAGGTCATCGACTCCCAAGCCCACCAGCAGCGCCGCGGAGGCGGGATCGCTGGCCGCGCCGCCGCAGACTCCGACGCTCACACCCTCAGCCACATCGGCACACACCCGGGCGACCAAGCCCAGCACGGCCGGATCCAGCGGGTCGAAGAGGTGCTCGACGCCGGCGTTGCCCCGCTCGGCGGCCATGGTGTACTGCGTCAGGTCGTTGGTCCCGATGCTGACGAAGTCGAGCAGCACGGACATCGCCTCGGCGCGCAGCGCAGCCGAGGGCACCTCGACCATGATGCCGACCTCGAGTGACTCCGGCACCCCTGCGGCCAGTCGAGAGCCGGCGTGGGCCAGCTGCTCCCACGCCCACTGCACCTCGCCGACCGTAGCCACCATGGGGAACATCACCCGCACCGGGTGGACGAGCGCAACGCGGCAGATGGCCTCGAGCTGGTCACGCAGCAACCCAGGGTCCTCGATGAAGGCACGCACGCCCCGCACGCCGAGGAAAGGGTTCTGCTCGGCTGAGGGCGCCCAGAAGGCCAGCGGCTTGTCCGCACCAATGTCCCATGTCCTGACCGTCATCGGGCGCCCGCCGAGGGCCACCGCGACGGCGGTGAGCTCGGCGACCTGCTCATCCACCGTGGGCGCGCTCGACCACCCACCGAACATCACCTCGGTCCGCACCAGCCCCGAGCCCTCCGCGCCCAACCCGACCGCCTGTTCTGCCTCGGGCGCACTCGTCACGTTGGCCTGCACCGTGACGAGCGACCCGTCCCGGGTCTGTCCGGGGGCGCTCGCGGCATCCCGGTCCTCGTCTTGCTGTGTCGCTCGCTGGCCCAAGAGGGCCTCGAAGTCCTGCTGCTCGGACTCACTGGGGTCCAGCAGCACCGTGCGGTTGCGGACGTCGAAGGCGACGAGCGTGCCGTCGCTGAGGTCAGCAGCCCGGGGGATGCCGGTCAGCACCGGTATCCCCCGCGCGGAGGCGATCAGAACACCGTGGCCGGTCGCGCCGCCGCCGGTCGAAAGGATGCCGACCGTCTGTTGGGCGTCCACCTGCGCCGCGGTCGCCGGGTCCAGCTCGGACACCACGAGGATGTGTTGCCCGTTGTCGGCCTGCTCCGAAGAAGGAGGCTCACCCCCGAGGACCAGATGTCGAAGCACGCGGTCGGTGACGCTCCTAGCGTCCTGAGCGCGTTCCCGCTGATACTCGTCTGGCAGCTCCGCCCAGGTGGATGCCACGGCGTCACCAACCCGTTTCCAAGCCCGCGCCGCCGGCATCCCTTCCGCGATGTCCGCGTAGGCCGGCTCGGTCATCGCAGCGTCCTGAAGCAGCGCGACGTGAGCGTCGAACACCTCGGCTTCTCCCGGCCCCACCCGTTCTCGGGTCGTGGCAGCAACCTCTCGAAGCTCGGCTGTGGCTGCCTGCACAGCAGACCGCAACCGATCCCTCTCGCCGTCGGGATCACCGGAGCTCCTATAGTCGGCCGCATCCACGGCGCCCGCGGCCCGCACGACGACCCCGATCGCCGCCTCCAGTCCCGAGCCCATGGCAGCCGAACCCTTGGGGACCGTCTCTGCCCGAAGAGACCGACCACCGTCGGACATTCTCTCGGTTCCACCCCTTGGGACAGGCTCTGCACCGTCACCAAAGCGCGCGTCGGCCAAGGTGGTCAACGCCGCCAACGCCGCTCCGGCGTGCTCGCCCTCGGCCCACACCTGCACACGGTGCCCTTGCCGCACCCCGAGGGAAGCGACCGCGCTCAGGCTGCCGGCATCCACGTCGCGATCAGAGCCGTTCAGGTTGCGCAGGCGCACCCGTGTCCCGGGGAATCGATGGACGCAAGCGACCAGCCGGGCGGCGGGACGAGCGTGCAACCCGTGGGGGATGTCGACCATCAGCTCTCGGGACTCGGCATCGGGGGCGAGCGCGGTGACCGTCTCGGGACGAGCATCCGAGGGGTCCTGCGCCGTGTCGTCAAGGTGCTCCCGCTTGCCCTGCAGCCCGGCTTCCGCCTCCGCCTGGACCGTGCCCAGGTCGGCGCCACCAGATGCGGTCACCACGGCCGCGACCAAGCCTTCGACGAGCGCTGCACTAGACAGCTTGACGCGCTGCGCCAGGTCGGGGTCGATCAGCTCCAGAGCCATCTCGGCCGAGAGAATGGCGCTGCCCAAGTCGAGCAGCACGAGCACCCCGTCCGCAGCGTCGGCTTCACCGATGGCTTCGGCGATCGCCGAAGCGTCGGTGCCGAACGTGCTCTCATCCAGTCCTGCCGCCACTGCAATGGTGGGACGTTGGTCGGACTGCACCATCTCGGACGCCAGCTCCACCGCGGCCTGCGCCAGAGCGTAGCTGTGGCTGACCACCACGATGCCGATCATGACAGGGTGCGGGCTGCGGCCTCCAGGAGCATGGTGGTGCTCGTCGCTCCGGGGTCGATGTGACCGCGGCTGCGCTCACCGAGATAGCTGGCCCGGCCCTTGCGCGCGACCAGGTCCAGCGTGGCGTCGCGACCCTTGGCCGAGGCCTCGGCGGCAGCGGTCAACGCGGCGCTCAGACCGTCCGCAGCCGCGGCGTCGAAGGCCTCCACCGCGGGCGACCAGGCGTCATACATCGTCTTGTCCTCGACTTCGGCCTTGCCACGGGCCAGCACTCCCTCGACGCCGGCACGCAACGCCGAACCGACGGCCTCGGCGTCGGCCTCCTCAACGCTGGCCAGGGGGCCCGCCATCCGGAGGAAGAAGGTGCCGTAGAGGGGCCCTGACGCGCCACCGATCGTGCTCACCATCGTCATACCGACCTTCTTGAGGTACGCATCGATGGAGGCGAACTCCTCACCCTCCGTCAGGGCCGCCACCTTGCTCGTGCCGCGGGCCATGTTGCTGCCATGGTCCCCGTCGCCGATAGCCCGGTCCAGGTCGGTCAGATGCTCCTCGTTCGCGCGGATGACCTGCGCGAAGTCTCCCATCCACGCCTGGAAAGCCGCAAGATCAGCCATCACACGCCCCAACGCAGGCCGGGAGTGTTGACGGGCGCGTCCCACAGGCGGACGAGCTCGTCGTCGGCCTTGAGCAGCGTCACCGAACATCCCGCCATGTCGAGGGAGGTCATGTAGTTGCCCACCAGCGAGCGGGCGATAGTAATGCCGGACTTCTCCAGAATCTGCGCCACCTCGTTGTACATCAGGTACAGCTCGATCAGCGGTGTGCCCCCCATGCCGTTGACGAAGGCGATGACGCCGTCACCCTGAGCGGCACTGAGGTCGGCCAACACGGGGTCGACGAGCATCGCCGCCACCTCGTGGGCGGGAGCCAGCTTCATCCGTTCCCGACCGGGCTCGCCGTGGATGCCCACGCCGATCTCCATCTCGTCATCGCCGATGTCGAAGGTCGGGCGCCCTGCGGCCGGCACCGTGCATGAGGTCAGCGCCATCCCCATCGAGCGACCGGTGCCGTTGATCCGCGTGGCGAGGTCAGTGCACTCCTTCAGTGAGGCGCCCCCCTCGGCGGCGGCTCCGACGATCTTCTCCAACAACACCGTCACCCCCACTCCCCGCCGGCCCGCGGTGAAGAGCGAGTCCTGGACCGCGACGTCGTCGTCGAGCACGACGGAAGCGACCTCGGTGCCGGCCTCCGCCTCGGCCAGCTCTGCGGCCATTTCGAAGTTCATCACGTCCCCGGTGTAGTTCTTCACGATGTGCAGCACCCCCGCTCCCCCGTCGACGGCCTTGGTCGCCGCCATCATCTGGTCGGGCACCGGTGATGTGAACATCTCGCCTGCGCAGGCTGCGTCGAGCATGCCCGTGCCAACAAAGCCTCCGTGCATCGGCTCGTGCCCGGAGCCACCACCGGAGACCAGCCCGACCTTGCCCTCGCGGGCACCGTCCTTGCGATAGACGATCTTCAGGTCATGGTCGATGCGCAGCCGGTCTGCGTGGGCGAGAGCCATCCCGTGCAGAGCTTCGTCAACCACATCCGCGGGGTCATTGATGAGTTTCTTCATGGAACCCACTCAACCACGGGCACCCGACCATGACTAGGGGAAGGTGACTACGAGAAGGTAGGCAGATGCACCCGCACGCCGGGATTGGTGAGGAGAGAGACCGTGAACGATCAGATGCCCCCCTTCGAGGGTTTTGGTGACCAGGCGATCTCGTTCTGGTCACAGCTGAAGGCCCACAACAACCGGGACTTCTTCAACGCCCACCGGGACGTCTACGACGATCACATCCGTGAGCCGCTGGAGCGGTTGTTGGCCGAGGTCGCTGAGGAGTTCGGCGCCAACGGTAAGGTCTTCCGACCCAACCGGGATGTGCGCTTCAGCAAGGACAAGTCGCCCTACAAGCTTCATGGGGCTGCCGCCATCGGTGACGACGGCGAGTCTTCGTCGGTCTACTACGTGCACATCGGCGCCGAAGGGCTGTTCGTGGCGTCCGGGATCTATCTGATGACCCGCGACCAGCTGCAGCGCTACTACGCGGCCGTCGACGACGACACGTCGGGTCGAAGGCTCACCACGCTGGTCCAGCGGGGCCGCGCAGCCGGGCTCGACGTTGGCGGATCCGCCCTGAAGACCGCCCCTCGCGGGTACTCCACCGACCACCCACGGATCGAGCTGCTGCGGCACAAGAGCCTGACGGTCGCCCGCGCCTTCGATCCCGGTCAGGACTGGATCTTCACCCGCGCAGCCCTGAGCAGAGTGACCGGTCTGTGGCGTGACGCCGCTGCGATCAACGACTGGTTGACCAAGCACGTGGGCCATCCTCACGGTTGAGGGCATCCTCACGGCTGAGGGCCCCGGCCCAGCATCGCAAGGACCGCTAGAAGCCCAGTCGCTGCAGCTGTTTAGGGTCGCGCTGCCAGTCTTTGGCGATCTTGACGTGGAGGTCCAGATAGACGCGGTGGCCGATGATCTTCTCGATGCCCTCGCGGGCGGTGGTGCCTACGTCGCGCAGCCGGGAGCCGCCCCGGCCGATGATGATGGCCTTCTGGCTCGGCCTCTCAACGAAGACGTGCACCCGCACATCGGTCATCGGGTCGCTTTCCGGCCGGTCCGGGCGGGGGGTGATCTCGTCGACGACCACGGCCAGGGAGTGCGGCAACTCGTCCCGCACCCCCTCCAGCGCGGCCTCCCGCACCAGCTCCGCGATCATCACGACCTGCGGCTCGTCAGAGATCATGTCGGGCGGATACATCGCCGGGGAAATCGGGAGGTAGGAGGCAAGGACATCGCCGACCTCGCCCACCTGCTGTCCTCGAACCGCGGAGCAGGGGACGATCTCGGACCAGTCGGCCAGCCGGTCGATAGCCATCAGGTGCTCAGCCAGGTGGTCACGGTCGACCGCATCCGCCTTCGTCGCAATGGCCACCACCGGGACCTTGCGAGCGCGCTGGAGCTCCTTCAGGTCGTTCGCGATGAACTGGTCCCCAGGACCCGGTCGCTGGTCGGCCGGCATACAGAAGCCGATGACATCCACCCCGAGCAGCGTCTCGCGCACCAGGTCGTTAAGCCGCTGACCGAGCAGGGAGCGCGGGCGGTGCAGCCCGGGGGTGTCCACTAGGACCAGTTGTGAGTGCTCGGCGTTTCGGATGCCACGGATGGCATGCCGGGTGGTCTGCGGCTTGCTGGAGGTGATTGCCACCTTCTGACCCACCAGCGCATTGGTCAGCGTGGACTTGCCAGCGTTGGGCCGGCCGACCAGCGCGGCAAACCCCGACCGGTATGGCGGCTCTGGACTCTCGGTCTCGCTCACGACGCGCTCCTGGATCGGGTCCGACGGCGTGCGGAGGGTTCGGCCTCGTCATCCGGCCCATCGGTGGTTGACGGCTCCTGCGAGCCCTCACCGGCGGCCAGGCCTGCGACGCCCTCCTCGACGGCCTCGGTGACCAGCACGGTCGCGACGCGGCGTCGGCGGCCCGCCATGCGCTCCGCGGTGAGCACCAACCCCGCTACCTCCGCAGTCGAGCCGACGATGGGCACCATCCCGATCGTGGCGGCGAGCAGGCCCCCCACACTATCGACGTCCTCGATCTCGATCGTGGTGTCGAACATGTCGGCAAGGTCGTCCACGGGCATCGAGGCGGGCACGCGGACCGACCCGTCGTCGAGGTGGGCGACCTCCAGCACGTCACGGTCGTACTCGTCGGTGATCTCGCCCACGATCTCCTCCAGGATGTCCTCGATGGTGACGAGTCCGGCGGTGCCTCCGTACTCGTCGATGACCATCGCGAAGTGCAAACGTTGTTGCTGCATCTCGCGCAGCAGCCCGTCCACGGGCTTGCTGTCCGGGACACGGTGCACCGAGCGCATGACATCGCTCACCCGAATCGACGCCGCCTTCACCCCCCGGGAGTTGACCTCCCGCGCCACGTCTTTGAAGTACAGCAACCCCAACACGTCGTCGCTCCCGTCGCCGATCACCGGGACGCGCGAGAAGCCGGAACGCAGGAAGAGCGACATCGCCTGGCGCAGAGTCTTGTCCCGATGGGTGGTCACCATGTCTGGTCGCGGCACCATGACCTCCCGAGCCACCGTGTCCCCCAGCTCGAAGATCGAGTGGATCATCTCCTGCTCCCCGGCCTCGATGACCGACGTCTCGCCGGCCAGGTCGACCAGGTCGCGCAGCTCCGCCTCCGAAGCGAACGGACCCTCGGCATACCCCCGGCCTGGAGTGACGGCGTTGCCGAAGACGACCAGCAGCTTCGCGAACGGACCCAGAACCAGGCGCAGCATGGTCACAATCGGGGCGGCCAGCAAGGACACCCTGTCGACGTGCTGCCGGCCGAGCGTGCGCGGGGAGACTCCGACCAGCACAAACGAGATCAAGACCATGATGGCGACGGCGATCAGGGTCGTCTGCCAGTGGCTGTCGGTCTGGGTATCGACCGCCACCGCCACCGCCACCGCGGTCAGTGCCTCTGCGGTCACCCGTCCGAACGCAGCGACGGCGAGATAGGGTGCTGGGTCGTTGACGATCCGCGACAGCGCCTGGGACCCGGCTCGGCGCTCCTCGAGCAACTGCTCCATCCGACTGCGCGACATGCGCTGGAGGGCGGTCTCCGCCGCCGCCAGCAGGAAAGCGATCAGGGTGGCCGCGATGGCGACCAGGATGAGCGAGGTCATCGGCGTCTCCGGGTCACGCGGACCCGAGGCCAGCCGCGGGGGCAGCCGTGGTGCTTCGGCCCCGCTGGGCCAGGTAGGTGAGCAGCAAGGTGCGCTGCAGGTCGAACATCTCCTGCTCGTCCTGTGGCTCCGCGTGGTCGAACCCCAACAGGTGCAGGATGCCGTGGGTCAACAGCAGCAACATCTCGTCGGCGACCGAGTGCCCGGCCGCTTCCGCCTGGGTCCCAGCCACGCTGGGGCAGAGCACGACGTCACCGAGCACGCCGTCAGCACTGGTCTCCTCATCACTACCCGGACGGAGCTCATCCATCGGAAAGCTCATCACGTCGGTCGGCCCGGGGAGGTCCATCCACTGCGTATGCAGAGCGGCCATGGCCTCCTCGTCCAACAACGTCACCGCCATCTCGGCCCGTGGGTGGACGTTGAGCTCCTGCAGAACGTAGGCCGCCAGGTCGTGCAGCTCCTGCTCCGAGACCGGCGAAGGCACGACCCCGGACTCGTTCAGCACGTCGATGCTCACGCGGGGCCCCGAGCCGGCCGGCTGCTCTGGGCGTCGAACCGTCCGTAGGCCTCGACGATCTCGCCGACCAACCGGTGCCGCACGACGTCGTCACTGCTCAGGTGGGCGAAGTGGACGTCTTCGATGCCCCCGAGGATGCCCTCCACGACCCGCAACCCTGAGGTCGTGCCGTTGGGCAGGTCGACCTGGGTGACGTCCCCGGTGACCACCATCTGGGATCCGAACCCGAGCCGGGTCAAGAACATCTTCATCTGCTCGGCCGACGTGTTCTGCGCCTCGTCCAGGATGATGAAGGCGTCGTTGAGGGTGCGTCCACGCATGTAGGCCAGCGGCGCGACCTCGACCATCCCGGTCGCCATCAGGCGCGGGATGGAGTCGGGGTCCACCATGTCGTGCAGCGCGTCGTACAGCGGCCGCAGGTACGGGTCGATCTTGTCGTTCAAGGACCCCGGCAGGAAGCCCAGCCGCTCCCCTGCCTCGACGGCGGGCCTCGTCAGGATGATCCGGTTGACCTCCTTGGCCTGGAGCGCCGCCACGGCCTTGGCCATCGCGAGGTAGGTCTTGCCGGTGCCGGCGGGTCCGATGCCGAACACCACGGTATGGCGGTCGATGGCGTCGACGTAGTGCTTCTGGTTCAGCGTCTTGGGCCGGATGGTGCGACCCCGGCTGCTGACGATGTTCATCGTGAGCACGTCCGCGGGGCGGTCCGTGCTCTGCTGCCGGAGCATCGAGATGGAGCGCTCGACCGCCTCACGGGTCAGCGGGTGCCCCCGTCGCACGATATCCAGCAGCTCGTCGACGAGACGCTCCACCAGGGCCAGGTCATGCGAGGGACCGGTCACTCGGAACTCGTTGCCACGGACGTGGATGTCGACGTCGACGAAACTCCGCTCGATGGTGCGCAACAGCTCGTCCCGCGGGCCGAGCAGCGAAACCATCGAGACCTCGCCGGGGATGATGATGGTGTGCGTGGGAGCATCTGGCACGGGGGCCGCCGGTGAGGTCTGCGTCATGAGACCGCCAAGTCTACCGCTCGCCTGCTGGGCGTTCGATGAGCAACGGTCCCAGGGGCTCGCCACCCACCAGGTGCAGGTGCAGATGGGCCACTTCCTGCCCTGCATCATGACCGACGTTGGTCAACACGCGGTACCCGCTGTCGGTGAGCCCTTCGGCGTGGGCGACCTCACCGACGGCGGCGAACAGGTCGGCCAGTCCCTGAGCATCGACCAGGGCCATCGCCGCAGCACTCTCATGATGGTCCCGGGGCACGACCAGCACGTGGGTGGCAGCGGCCGGCTTGGTGTCCCGGAAGGCCACCGCGGTCTCGCTCTCGTGGACGATCTCCGCAGGAATCTCACCGGCGGCAATCTTGCAGAAGATGCAGGTGCTCATGGCATCACTGTAGAGACCGACGATCGAGCGTGCGCCCGCGGCGCTAAGCCCGCCAGCGGTCCAGCGAGCTCAGCACCGCGATCGCCGCCGAGCCAGCGGTCGAGGTGCGGAGCACCGTGGATCCCAGCAGCACCGCGCGCGCACCGGCCCCCGTGAACTCTGCGAGCTCGTCCTCGCTGATGCCTCCCTCGGGTCCGACGATGAGGACAATCTCACCGTGGGTCGGCAGCTCCTCAGGCTGGACCGCCGACAGGGCGCTACCGGCGCTCTCGTGCAACACGAACGCGAGGTCGGCCGCCGCGATGCGATGGGCCACGGCGGACCGATCCGCCACCTCACCGAGCACCGGGACCCTGGCTCTCCGGGCCTGTTTGGTCGCGGCCACGAGCGTGTTCTGCCATTTACGCTGGGCCTTCTCGGCTCGCTCGCCGCGCCACCGCACGATGCTGCGGTCCGCCTCCCACGGCAACACCTCGTCGACCCCCAGCTCGGTGCCGACCTCGGCGGCCAGCAGATCCCGATCGCCTTTGGCCAACGCCTGGATCAGCGTGAACCGAGGCTCGGGGGCCGGGTTCATGGTGATCGAGTCGATGGTGGCCGACAGGGACCCCCTGCCCGTCTCGGCGATCCGACAGGCGGCCAGCGCCCCCGAACCGTCCGCGAGCAGGATCGACTGACCGGCCTGCATACGGGCCACGGTCACGGCGTGGTGTCCCTCGGGTCCGTCGAGGGCAACAGAGTCGCCCACCTCGACCGAGCTCAGGGCCCCGTCCTCGAGGAGGAACAGTGGTGCGCTCACCGGCCGGTGAAGGCTTCCCGGAACTTGCCGAAGATGCCACCGTGCGACGGAGCCATCTGACCCTGCGGCCGGGACTCCCCCCGGGACTCGGCGAAGTCGGCCAACAGCTGGCGCTGCAGCTCGGTGAGCCTGGTGGGCACCTTGATGTCCAGGTGCACGATCAGGTCTCCTCGGCCGGTGCCGCGAAGGTGCGTCACCCCGTAGTCGGCGAGGGTGACCGTGTCCTGCGGCTGAGCACCCGGCTTGAGGTCGACCTCGGTCGGGCCGTCCAGGGTGTGCACGGTCAGCGTGGCTCCGAGCGCCGCCGCCGTCATCGGCACCTCGATCGAGCAGTGCAGGTCATCGCCCCGTCGGCGGAACGTGTCGTGGTTCTTCACAGCGATCTCGACGTAGAGGTCGCCCGCTTCGCCACCGGAGGGGCCGACCTCCCCTTCACCGGTCATCCGGATCCGGGTGCCGCTGTCGACGCCGCCAGGCACCTTGATCGTGAGGTCACGCCGGGTGCGCACGCGCCCCTCTCCGGAGCAGTCGAAGCAAGGGTTCTCGATGACTTCGCCGTACCCACGGCAGGCGCTACAGGGGCGGGAGGTCATGACTTGCCCCAGGAACGATCGCTGCACCTGCTGCACCTCTCCGCGGCCTGAGCACACGGAGCACGTGCGGTGTCCGGAGCCGGGCTGGGCCCCGGAGCCGGTGCACGTGCTGCAGGTGACGGCAGTGTCCACCGTCAGGGTCTCCTCGCCACCGAACACCGCGACGGCAAGGTCGATGTCGAGCTGGATCAGCGCGTCCTGGCCTCGCTGGGTGCGCGAGCGCGGGCCGCGGCCACCGGCAGCGTTGCCACCGAAGAAGGCGTCCATGATGTCGGTGAAGGTGAACCCCTGGCCGAACCCGTTGCTCGCCCCGCCGTACGGGTCCTGCCCCCGGTCGTAGGAAGCCCGCTTGGCCTGGTCGGACAACACATCGTAGGCCTGCGAAACGCGCTTGAACTCCGTCTCGGCCTCAGGACCGGGATTGACGTCCGGGTGCAGCTTGCGCGCCTTCTTGCGATAGGCCTTCTTGATGTCCTCGGCGCTGGAGTCGCGCTCGACACCCAGGTCGGCGTAGTAGTCGTTCACTCTTGAGTCCTTGTCGTCGTGCTGTGCGTCGTGGTGTGGTCGGTCAGCTCGTTCGTGGCGCCGATGGCTCTGGTGACCTAGGTCTCGAGGATGGTCGAGACGTAGTGCGCCACCGCCCGCACCGATGCCATGGCCATGGGGTAGTCCATTCGGGTCGGACCCACCACGCCGAGCCCACCGGCCGGGCCGTAGGTGGTGGTCACCACCGAAGTGGTCCGTAGGCCCTCGAACGGGTTCTCGGCACCGATGCTGACGGCCACAGCGTCGTCATCCAGCGATGCCCTACTCCCCATCAACTTCAAAAGCACCACATGTTCTTCCAAGGCCTGCAGAACTTCTCCGAGCGACGTCGGGAAGTCGTTGCCTCCGCGAGCCAGGTTGGCGGTCCCCGCCATCACTAACCGCTCCTCGGTCTGCTCCGCCAACGCCGTCTGCAGGGTCGCCACGACGGCGCGGGCCAGCTCCCGATCCGGCTCAGGGACTTCAGCCAAGGCCAGCGACAGCAGGGCGGGCGCGGCGGTCAGGGCCTGACCTACCGCGGTGCGGTTGACCAGACCTCGCAGATGGGCGACAACCTCGTGGCGGTCGGACAGGTCCTGCGCAACGTCGATGACCCGCTGCTCCACCCGCCCGGTGTTGACGATGAGCACGACCATCAGCCGGGCCCCACCGATCGGGACGAGCTCGATGTGCCGAACCGTCGACTGGCTCAGCGACGGGTACTGCATCACGGCGACCTGGTGGGTCAGCGAGGACAACAAACGCACGGTGCGACCCACGATGTCGTCGAGATCCACCGCGCCCTCGAGGAAGCGACGGATGGCGACCTTCTCGGCCCCACTCAAAGGCTTGATGCTCGACAGTCGGTCCACGAAGAGTCGGTACCCGGCATCGGTCGGCACCCGCCCCGCACTGGTATGAGGGGCAGTGATCAGGCCTTCGTCTTCCAGCGCCGCCATGTCGTTGCGAACCGTGGCCGCCGACACGCCCAAGGAATGCCGTTCCAACAGCGCACGTGAGCCGACCGGCTCACTGGTGCGGACGTAGTCCTGGACGATCGCGCGCAGGACGTCGAGCTTTCGGTCATCACTCACGGGCTCACCTCCATTCGGCCGACTCGGCTCAGGCTCGGTCTTGTCACGTGGAGCGGCGTCACGCGACGACCTCGAGCCTGGCACTCATGTCACACGAGTGCCAAGTCTACGACGGGAGCCGCGTCGCGAAGCACTCGACGCCTACACCTAGGCGCGGCAACCGGGCCATCGGCATCGGAGTTGAGACACTTCGCCGGTGAGTGATCGATACGGGACCGACGTGCTGGCCGGGGACTGGAAGGTGCCTCCGCGTGGGCGCTCGACGGAGGTCGTCGCCGACCTCGGGGTCGTCGTCGAAGACGTGGAGACCGGGTGGTGCGGGGCGGTGGTCCGGGTGGAGAAGGCCGGGGGGATGCAGGTCGTCCACCTGGAGGATCGCCGCGGTAAGACGCGAGGCTTCCCGCTGGGGCCCGGATTCCTCGTCGACGGTGCCCCGGTGGTGCTGAGCCCTCCCGTGGCTGAGAACGCTACGGCGCTCGCTCAGGCCCGCCAGGCGGCGACGCGCACGGCCAGCGGGTCTCGAGCCGTCACGGCCGCGCCGGCTCGGGTGGCCAGCGCTTCCCGCATCTTCGTGGAGGGCAAGCACGACGCCGAGCTGCTGGAGAAGGTCTGGGGCGATGACCTGCGGGTCGAAGGCGTGGTCATCGAGATGCTGGATGGCGTCGACGACCTGTCAGCGGTGATCCGCGGCTTCGGGCCCTCGGCCGACCGTCGGATGGGAGTTCTCGTCGACCACCTTGTGCCAGGGACGAAGGAGTCGCGCATCGTGGACGCAGCTTTGACGTTGCCCCAGTCGCGGTGGGTGCGTGTCCTCGGGCACCCCTACGTCGACGTCTGGCAGTCCGTTCGACCCGCCCGGCTGGGCCTGGAGGCCTGGCCGGTGATCGAGCGTGGGCGGTCCTGGAAACACGCGGTACTCGCCGAGATCGGGTGGCCGCACAGCACCCAAAAGGACGTAGCGTTGGGGTGGCGCCGCATCCTCGGCGCCGTGCGGTCGTATCAGGACGTGGAACCAACGCTCTTGGCCAGCGTCGAAGAACTGATCGACTTCGTCACTGTGCCCCCACCAGAATCGAGCCCATGATGAGTTCACAACCACCGCCCCCGCCCCCGTCCGGTCCCTCCGATCCGATGGATCCGCAGGAGCCCCGACAGCCTGACCCCAACCCCGCTCCGCCAACCCAGGCTGGGCAGCAGGGTGAGTCCTCCGCCGGACACGGCGGACCCGCCTCGTACTCCCAGCAGCCCGGTCCATCGCAGTACTCGCAGCAGCCGGGCCCCGCGCAGTACTCGGCGCCAGCCGCCGGTGGAGCCGCGCCCTTGACGGAGTCCGAGGAGAAGACCTGGTCGATCCTGGCCCACCTGTCGGCGCCCGTCGCGGCTCTGGTCAGCGTGGGGATGCTGAACTTCGTCGGCCCGCTGATCATCTGGGCGATCTACAAGGACCGCAGTCAGAAGGTGCGGCATGCGTCAGCAGGGGCGTTCAACTTCAACCTGTCGTTGTGGATCGTCTACGCGGTGCTGGTGCTGATCTCCATCATCACGCTCGGCATCGGCCTCATCGTGACCATCCCGGTCGGGATCGTCGTCTGGGTCGGCTCGATGGTGATCCACGTTCTGGCGGCCATCAAAGCCAGCAACGGCGAGGTCTACGTCTATCCAGCCCAGCTGCCCGTCCTGAAGTAAAC
Organism: Ornithinimicrobium sp.; assembly: GCA_049646465.1. Lineage (GTDB taxonomy): Bacteria > Actinomycetota > Actinomycetes > Actinomycetales > Dermatophilaceae > Ornithinicoccus. The sequence continues at coordinate 36,311 of JBARVW010000079.1, read as the reverse complement.
CGAGTCGTCGGCGCCTCGGGCTCGGCTCACTCATTGCTGCGGCCCGAGGCCAGCAGAGCGTGCACGACCGTGTCGGCGATCAGTCGGCCGCGCCTGGTGAGGACCGCGCGACCCCGGATCGCGGACGCCCCGTCGAGCAGCTCGGCCGCGATCAGCCCGGCAACCGCCGCTCGTCCGGTCGCGTCGAGCAGATCCAGGCTCAGGCCCTGCGCAAGACGGATGCCGAGGAGCACCTGCTCGTCGTGCTGCTGCTCGGGGGTCAGGACTTCGCGTGAGTGGACCGGGCTGAGACCCGAATGCAGCCGGTCGGCATACGCCGCGGGGTGCTTCACGTTCCACCACCGAGTGCCACCGATGTGGCTGTGGGCTCCCGGGCCCACCCCCCACCAGTTCTCGCCACGCCAGTAGGCGATGTTGTGCCGGCATCGCATCTCGGGGGTGCGGGACCAGTTGGAGATCTCATACCAGGAGAGTCCTGTTGCCTGGAACACCTCACTGACCAGCTCGTACTTGTCGGCCTCGTCGTCGTCGGTCGGCATGGGCAGCGTCCCCCGCCGCACTGCGGCCCCCATCGCCGTCCCCGGCTCGATGGTCAGGGCGTAGGCCGAGACATGGTCCGGCTCCAACGCCAGGACTTCGTCCAGCGTTCTGCGCCAGTCGTCCAGACTCTCTCCCGGGGTTCCGTAGATCACGTCCAGGCTCACCTGCATCCCGGCGGAGCGAGCCGCATCGACAGCGGTGGTGACGTTGGCCGGGTCGTGGGTGCGGTCCAGGGTATGCAGCACGTGCGGCACCGCAGACTGCATCCCGATACTGACCCGCGTGAAACCACCCGCGGCGAGAGCCTGCGCGACCTCGGGCGTCAGGGTGTCGGGGTTGGCTTCCGTCGTGACCTCGGCGCCCGATACCAACCCCCACCGTTCCTCGATCGCCCGCAGCATGCGGGTGAGGTCGGCGGGCGGCAGGAGGGTCGGAGTGCCGCCGCCGAAGAAGACCGTGGAGACCGCTGGGACCTCGACCGCCGCGGACAGGACCTCAGCGGCCAGGGCCATCTCGGCCACCGCCGCTTCGGCGAAGCTGCTGGCACTCGCCCCGTGGGGCCCCAGCTCCAGCGCGGTGTAGGTGTTGAAGTCGCAGTAGCCGCAGCGGACCCGACAGAACGGCACGTGCACGTAGACGCCGAAGTCCCGCTCGGCCAGTGACGTCATGCTCTGGGACGGGAGAGAGCCGTCAGAGGGAGCAGGCTCTCCTGGGGGGAAGGCGGGCGGCATACCTGCGATTGTCCCCGAGCTTCGGCCACCCGATGTTCACGCTGTCCCACTATCGTCGTGGTGTGGCCCATCAAGAAGAACTCCGTGAGTACATCGACCAGCTGCGGATCGAGGGTTATACGGTCCGCGACGACCACGGCTCGGACCCGGACCTGATCGCGCCCGACGGTAGCGCCGTGGACACCTGGCGGGAGGACTACCCCTACGACGCGCGGATGACCCGTGAGTACTACGCGGTCGAGAAGTACCTGCTGCAGATCGAGCTGCTGAAGTTCCAGGTGTGGGCACGCGAGACCCAGACGAGGCACGTGGTGATCTTCGAGGGCCGCGACGCCGCTGGCAAGGGCGGCTCCATCAAGCGCTTCATGGAGCACCTGAACCCTCGCGGTTCGCGTGTGGTGGCGTTGACCAAGCCCACCGAAACCGAGCTGGGGCAGTGGTACTTCCAGCGCTACGTGAAGCACCTCCCGAGCAACGGGGAGATCGTGCTCTTCGACCGGTCCTGGTACAACCGAGCCGGCGTCGAGCGCGTGATGGGCTTCTGCGACGACGAGCAGTACGAGATGTTCATGCGCCAGGTCCCCGCGTTCGAGAAGATGCTGGTCGACGCCGGCATGTCCCTGACCAAACTGTGGTTCTCGGTCACCCAGAACGAGCAGCGGACCCGGTTCGCCATCCGTCAGCTCGACCCGGTGCGTCAGTGGAAGCTGTCTCCGATGGACCTGCAGTCGCTGGACCGCTGGGACGACTACACCGAGGCCAAGGAGGCCATGTTCCGACGGACCGACAGCGATCACGCGCCCTGGACCACGATTAAGTCCAACGACAAGAAGCGAGCGCGGATCAGCGCCATGCGCACGTTCCTGAGCCAGTTCGACTACACCAACAAGGACGCAGAGATCGTGCAGCAGCCTGACCCCTCGATCGTCCGCCGCGGTCGCGAGACCACGGGCGACTGAGCGCGCGGACGAAGCGCTAGTTGCGGACGAAGTTCAGGTTGGTGATGGCGCGCCCCACGTCGAGGCCCTTCTGCTCGAACCGGGTCGTCGGCCGCAACGGCGCGGCGCCAGTGGACGCCAGCGAGAAGCGCTCGTCCGCATCGAGCAGTCGGCGCATCGCAACCCCGTAAGGCCCCCAGTCCGTGGCCAGTCGCCACACTCCGCCCCTCTCCAGGGCGGTCCACACCGAGTCCGCGAAGCGAGGGCTCACCAGTCGGCGAGCCTGGTGCTTGCGCTTGGGCCACGGATCGGGAAAGAACGTCCACACCTCCCGCGCCGAGCCTGGCGGCAGCATCGTGGTCATGGCGAGTGCAGCGTCGGCCTCGACGAAGCGCACGTTCGGCAGGGGATCGCGTCGCATCCGGGCCAAGGTTTGCCCGATACCGGGGCGCCAGACCTCGACGGCCAAGAAGTCCCACTCCGGTTTGGCGGCCGCCCCAGCCCGCAACGCGTCGCCGGACCCCGGCCCGATCTCGACCACCAGCGGCGCGTGTCGCCCGAAGGCGGTGCCCACGTCCAGCCGGTAGGCCGTGTCGACCGTCGTATCGTCTCCCTCGCGGGCCCGTGGGACCGGGATCACGAACTCCCCTGCCAAGGCGTCGTACGCCGACTGGTGACCGGACGGCATACGCGAGCCGCGCCGAGTGAAGGAACGGATCCGCGACGTCCGTGCGACGCCGTCCTCACGCTCCAGGGACTCTTCGTCAGGCCCGGCGCTCACTTCTTGGCTTTCTCGACCGCCGAACTGTCCTGGGACAAGGCGGCGATGAAGGCTTCTTGCGGCACTTCGACGGTGCCGACCATCTTCATCCGCTTCTTGCCTTCCTTCTGCTTCTCCAGCAGCTTGCGCTTGCGGCTGATGTCACCGCCGTAGCACTTGGCGGTGACATCCTTGCGGATCGCCCGGATGCTCTCGCGGGCGATGACTCGGGAGCCGATCGCGGCCTGGATGGGGATCTCGAACTGCTGCCGGTTGATGAGGTCCTTCAGCTTGCCGACCATCATGACCCCGTAGGCATAGGCCTTGTCCTTGTGCACGATCGAGCTGAAGGCGTCGACCTGTTCGCCCTGCAACAGGATGTCGACCTTGACCAGGTCGGCGGTCTGCTCCCCGTCGGGCTCGTACTCGAAGGAGGCATAGCCTCGCGTCCGTGACTTCAGCGCGTCGAAGAAGTCGAAGACGATCTCAGCCAACGGCAGCGTGTAGCGCATCTCGACCCGTTCGGGCGAGAGGTAGTCCATCCCACGCAGCGACCCACGTCGGGTCTGACACAGCTCCATGACCGAACCGATGTACTCACTGGGGGTCAAGATCGTCGCTCGCACGACCGGCTCGGTGACCTCACCGATCTTGCCCGCCGGGAACTCGCTCGGGTTGGTCACGTGGATGGTCGACGTGTCGTCCATCTTGACCAGGTACTCCACGTTCGGCAGGGTCGAGATCAGGTCCAGGTTGGACTCCCGCTCCAGCCGCTCTCGGATGATCTCCAAGTGCAACATCCCGAGGAAGCCGACCCGGAAGCCGAACCCCAGGGCCACCGAGGTCTCCGGCTCATAGACCAGCGCAGCGTCGTTGAGCTTGAGCTTGTCGAGCGCGTCGCGCAGGGTCGGATAGTCCGACCCGTCGATCGGATAGAGACCGGAGAAGACCATCGGGCGCGGATCCTTGTAGCCACCCACCGCCTGGGTCGCCATGTTGGACGCTCCGGTCACGGTGTCGCCGACCTTGGACTGCCGGACGTCCTTCACCCCGGTGATGAGGTAGCCGACCTCACCGACCCCCAGTCCCTTGGACTTGACCGGCTCCGGTGAGATGACGCCGATCTCCAACAGCTCGTGGGTAGCCTTCGTCGACATCATCGCGATCTTCTCGCGCGGTGACAGGTTGCCGTCGACGACCCGGACGTAGGTCACCACACCGCGGTAGGTGTCGTAGACGGAGTCGAAGATCATCGCCCGTGGGGGCGCGTCCGCGTCACCGGTCGGCGGAGGAAGGTCGCGCACGATACGGTCCAGGAGCTCGGTCACCCCCTGGCCGGTCTTGCCCGAGACCTGCATGACGTCCGCGACCTCACAGCCGATCAGGTGGGCCAGCTCCTCGGCGTACTTCTCCGGCTGCGCTGCGGGAAGGTCGATCTTGTTGAGCACCGGGATGATGGACAGCTCGTTCTCCATCGCGAGGTAGAGGTTCGCCAGGGTCTGCGCCTCGATCCCCTGAGCGGCGTCGACGAGCAACACGGCCCCCTCACAGGCGGCGAGGGAGCGGGAGACCTCGTAGGTGAAGTCCACGTGCCCGGGAGTGTCAATCATGTTGAGCACGTATGCGGTCTCTTGCTCGTCCTGGGCCACGGCCCAGGGCATACGCACCGCCTGGCTCTTGATCGTGATGCCGCGTTCACGCTCGATGTCCATCCGGTCCAGGTATTGCGCCCGCATCGCGCGATCGTCGACCACTCCGGTGATCTGCAGCATCCGGTCGGCCAACGTGGACTTGCCGTGGTCGATGTGCGCGATGATGCAGAAGTTGCGGATGACGTCGGGCGGGGTAGCCGCGGGTTGTGGGGCAACGCGAGCGATCGGTGACACGCGGGCAGGACTCCGTCGGGGCTGAAGGGAACGGTGGATTCGTCTCAGAGTCTCCCACGAGCCGGCTCAGCGCGACGCATCCTGACGGTCCTGCCAGTGTGGCGTCTCGCTCTTCTGGTCGAACCACCGAGCCACGACGACGTCGGTCGAAGAGTGCGCCAAGATGGACATGACGATCGTCAGCGCCACCAGGTGGTAGATCTCGTCGGCCGCCACGAGGGGGCTACTGAGCACGAGCAACCCGTAGACCACCGACGCGAATCCCTTGGGACCGAACCACATCGCCGCCGCTTGCTCGCGCATGCTCAACCCTGTGCCGAGGAAGCACGGCGCCAGCGCCAACGGTCGGGCCACGACCAAGGCCAGCACGGCGAACACCCACCCGGTCCACGGGATCTCGGCGAGGAACTCCACCGAGATCAAGGCCCCGAACACCAGCAGGGCGAACAGTTTCAACAGTTCGGCCAGCAACTCGCCGAACTGCTCGAAGGACTCCCGCTGACCGGGCCCAAGGGTGGCCACGGTGATCCCCGCGGCGAAAGCGGCCAGGAACAGGTTGCCGTGCAGGGCCTCGCTGAGGGCGTAGACCAACAGGCCGATCGCAAAGCCGTTCAGGGGTGCGTAGACGGCCGAGGCCGAGAAGGCAGCCAGGCCCTCCAGCTTGATGGCCAACCACGGCACGACGATCCCGATCACCAGCCCCAGCACGATCTCGGTGCCCAGCTCGGCGAGGTGCAGGTCCGGGGAGCCTTCCGCGGTGGCCAGCAGGATCAGCACGAACGGTAGGGCCAGCCCGTCGTTCACCCCCGACTCGACGTTCAGCAGGTGCCGCAACCGCCCCGGGACTTTGTCGTTCCCGACGAGCGCCGAGGCGAAGACCGGGTCCGTCGGAGCAAGGACGGCGCCGATCAGCAAGGCCTCCGGCCACGCCAGTCCGGCGACGAAGTGCGCCAGGGCGGCCGTGATCAACAGCGTCAAAGGCAGACCGAACGCCAAGGCCCTGCCGGGGAGGCGCCAGGCTGAACGGAGGTCCTTCCAGCCGACCTTCATGCCGTCGGTGAACAGCACGGCGAAGAGCGCCAGCTCAGCTCCGAACGAGACGACTTCGTCCTCCGGGGCTACGTCCACCCACCCCAGTACCCCTGGACCGGCGAAAAAACCGGCAACCAGAAAGATCACCGCCGTGGACATGATGGTCCGGTTGGCTTGGGCTGACAACAGCACGGCTGCGAGCAGCACCACGGCAAAAGTCAGGGTCAGGGTCACCCGTCCAGCATGACGGACGAGCCGCCCGCGGACACCACCACCGACGCGGTCACCCGTATTGTCATTGCGCTCCACCGAGTGTCAGGGTGGGTGACATGGCCAACCGCGCACTGTCCGACGCCCTCTCGTTGGCCCGTGGCCTCCTCCGAGAAGCAGCCACGAAGCGGAAACCGCGCGCTCAGCAGAAGCCGGGGTATGCCGGGGACTTCCGGGGCACTCCCCCGATCAGCTACGCGCCGGTCCCGGACGCGCTGCCCGATCCCGGAGAGGTGGTGTGGACCTGGGTCCCGTACGAAGAGGACCACAGCCAGGGCAAGGACCGTCCCGTGTTGGTCATCGGCAGACACCATGGGCTGCTGCTGGCGCTCCAACTGACCAGCAAGGATCATGACCGTGATGCCGAGCAGGAGGCCCGCGCCGGGCGCTTCTGGGTCGACGTCGGCACGGGAGCCTGGGACCGCGATCAACGCCCCAGCGAAGCACGGGTCAACCGGGTCCTGCAGCTGGACCCATCAGCGGTCCGACGCATCGGAGCCGTGCTGGCCGAGCCCGTCTTCGCCAGAGTGGGCGCCGAGGTCACCCGCCACGCCCAGAACTGAAGCCACCCCACGCCGAAGCGCCCGGCTACACGTCCGTTTCGGACCCGTAGCCGGGCGCTTCTGGGTGTCATGATCGGCCGCACAGGGCGGCGCTAGATCACTCGCTCGGGGGCGTCATCACCGCGTCGATGAGGTAGACCGTGGCGTTCTCGGTCTGGACGCCGCCACAGATCACGTTGGCGTCGTTGACCATGAGCTCGTCGCCTTCACCGGTGACCTCGACGTCGCCACCCTGGACCGTGGTCTGCGTGCCGACAACCTCGTCCGGGGTCAGCTGACCGGGGACGACGTGGTAGGTCAGGATCGAGCTCAGCAGGTCGGCGTCGGTGGTCAACGTCTCCATGGTGTCCGCGTCCACGGCGGCGAACGCGTCGTCGACGGGAGCGAACACGGTGAACTCGTCACCATTGAGGGTGTCGACCAGGTTCACGTCGGGGTTGACCTCACCGGAGACGGCAGCGGTCAGCGTGGTCAGCAACGGGTTGTTGCTCGCGGCCACCGCGACCGGGTCCTGAGCCATCCCGGCCACCGAGCCGTCGCCATCGGGAACGGCGGCGGCGTAGTCGGCGCAACCAGCACCCACCAGGTTGGCGGCGGGGTCCATCATGTCGCCGGACTCCTCGGCCATGTCATCGGTCGTGGACTCCTCCGCCATGTCTTCTTCGGCCATGTCATCCTCCGCCGCAGCGTCGGTCTCTTCGGTCGCCGTGTCGTCGGTGGCCGGAGCCGCTTCCTCGTCGCTTCCGCAGGCTGACACCGTCAGGACGGAGGCCATAGCCAGGGTCAAGAACATCTTCTGAACGCGCATGGTAGTGCCTTTCTTAGGGGGGTAGTGGAGCCGGGTCGGCTCAACTGACTGTCACCGTCACGTTGTGCCATCCGGTGGATCCGTCCGGGGCAATGGGCTCCCGGTCGGACGTTTGTGTGGTGCCCGTGCTGTCCGTCGCACGGACTTCGAGGCGCTGCGTTCCGGCCTCAGCGGGCCAGGTCCAGCGCCAGGGTCGCCAGGTGTCGATGTTGTCGACCTCAGCCAGCTCGGCCTCGCTCCAGTCGCCGTCACCCACGCGAACCTCGACCTTGTCGATGCCCCGGTCCTGGGCCCAGGCCACGCCGGCCACCGTGACGTCGCCTGCATCGAGCTGAGCGAAGGAAGCGGGTGTATCGATACGGGCGGAGACTTTGATCGGCGCCTCGGCGGAGTAGCCACGCTCGGTCCAGTAGGCCGAGAAGTCGGCAAACCGGGTGACCTCGAGGTCAACAAGCCATTTCGTCGCTGACACGTAGCCGTAGAGGCCGGGAGTGACCATGCGGACCGGGAATCCGTGCTCCAGGGGCAGCGGCTCACCGTTCATTCCGATAGCCACCAGCGCCTCCCGGTCGTCGGTCAGCGCGGCCAAAGGAGTCCCCGCGGTGAAGTCGTCGGCGCTGGTGGACTTGACGGCGTCGGCACCCGGCTGAATGCCCGCCTCCTCCAGCAGATCCCGCATAGGCACTCCCAGCCAGGTCGCATTTCCCAGGTAGTCTCCGCCAACAGGATTCGAGACGCACGTCAGCGTAATGCGCTTTTCCACGAGGTTTCTGTCCATGAGGTCCTGGAAACTCAGCTCCAGGGGCGTATCGACCATTCCGTGAATTCGAAGTCTATACCCTTCGAGAGGGACGTCCGGAACAGAAAGTGCAGTGTCAACGCGATAGAAGTCACTGTTATCGGTCAGGTAAGGAGTCAGTCCATCAATGTCCTGGAAGGTCACGCCCGCCGGCACGGCAGGCGCCGGCTGGTCCGGGCGCGGCAAGACCAGCGCCTCGCGGGAGCCAAGAGCGGCAGAGCCCCCGAGGAGCCGCGACACGATGCCGCCGCTCGCTCCGGTCGCGGCTACAGCAGAAGCGGCAACGACGAAGGCCCGGCGGTCGATCCCTGAACTCTTGCTCCGGACCGCGGAGTCCTGCATCGTGGTGCCTTTTGCGCCGCGCAACCCGCGCAACATCCATGCCAGCCCCCCGACCCCGACTAAGCCCATGGCCAGCACGGGGACCAGGCGTAGCGAGGCAGGTGCACTGGCAGCACGGTCCGTGACCATGGCGACTCCGGCGGTCCCGACCAGCACTCCGAACCCGAGAAGGGCAGGAACGGGCCTCCGTGTGCCGAGCCAGCCCAGCGCTAGGGCCAGGAGCCCGACGACGGCCAGCACGGAGCCGATCAGAACGGGTTTGTCGGCCGTCCCGAATGTTTCGATCGCAAACTCTTTGGCGGGGCGCGGAGCCCAGTCGACCGCACGGTTTCCGACGGCCAGGACTGGACCGGTCACTCCGTCCAGCATCGCAGCCACCGCTTCACCGGCAAGCACTCCGGCAGTTCCAGCGATACCTCCGCTGAGAATTCCGAGTGCGGCCCGTCGGTGGCCTGCGTTATTGCTCATGCCGGTTATTCGGAGCCCCTCATAGGACGGATTGGTCCCGCCCGATCGGCGGTGGTGACCTAAGTCACACGGCATTCTTCAGAAACGGTTGTGGGTCCTTTCCCACCAGAGATGAAAAGGGAAAGGAAGACGGAGGACGGGCACCTATCCGTGTGATTCCCGCCGGACATTGATGTGCCTCAACAGAACCGGCCTCCGCACAGAGTGCGAAGGCCGGTCTTCGGTGGAGCTGAGGGGACTCGAACCCCTGACCCCCTCCATGCCATGGAGGTGCGCTACCAGCTGCGCCACAGCCCCGTAGGGGACGGCAAATATTACCCATACGTACCGGGCCAAGGCCAAATCGACCGGTCAGTGCCTGGTGGAGACATGCTGATCACGGACCGGGCGCCCCGGCAATGGCCCAACGTTCCACGACACCAGACGCCAGCCGGTGCGGTGCTGCGCCATCTCGGCCCAGTGGCAGTTCTCCAGACCGGCGATGGTCAACCACGCCTGTCGGTCGGACCAACCCAGGACCGAGCTCACCAGGGCGCGAGCCGCCAGTCCGTGCGTCACCAGGATTGCGAGCTGTCCTTCGTCCAACGCCGCCACGACTTCGGTGAAGACCGCGCGGGTGCGCAGGCCCACCTCCCGCAGATTCTCGCCATGACCGCCGCGTCGAGCGTCGTAGCCCTGAGCGATGGCAGCGGTCTCCTGGGGATATCGCGCTGCAACCTCGTCGTGCTTCAGGCCGGCCCATGCGCCGACATCGATCTCACGAAGGCGGCGGTCGTAGGTCACCGGTACGGCGGCCTCGCTACCCAGCACCTGAGCCGTGCGCGCCGCACGGGTCAGGTCACTGGAGACGATGCAGGTCGTCGACTGGCCACTGAGCAGCTGCGCAGCCGCCGCCGCTTGCTGCTCGCCCATTGCGGACAGATCGGTGTCGAGGTGGCCCTGGTAGATGCCCCCGGCGTTGTGCAGCGTCTGTCCGTGTCGGAGCACGATGACCCGTCGGGTCGTGCTCACGCGGACGGCTTGCCGAGGATCGGGCAGTCCTTCCAGAGTCGTTCCAAGTCGTAGAACGCCCGGTCCTCCGCGTGCATCACGTGAACGATGATGTCGCCGAAGTCCAACAGCACCCAACGAGCCTCGCGCACCCCCTCACGCCGGAGCGGTTTGGACCCCAACTGGAGAAGCCGCTCCATGACGGCATCGACGATCGCAGCGACCTGCCGCTCGTTCGGGGCCGAAGCGATGACGAAGACATCCGTCAGGGCAAGTTGTCCGGTGACGTCCAGCGCCACGACATCTTCGGCCAACTTGTCTTCGGCAGCCGCACCGGCCGCCATGGCCAAGTCGGTGGCACGCTTACTGGCTCCCACTCAGGGCTCCTTGCTGTAGAGGTGATACTTGTTGATGTGCTGCACGACGCCATCGGGCACCAGATACCACACGGGCTGACCGAAGGCCGTGCGATGGCGACAGTCGGTGGATGAGATCGCCATCGCCGGCACTTCCAGCAGCGTGACCCGGTCCTTGGGGAGACCGTGGTCGCTCAGCTCGTGCCCCGGTCGGGTCACCCCGATGAAGTGCGCAAGCTCCCACAGCTCCTCGACGCCCTTCCACGACAAGATCTTCGCCAACGCGTCCGCTCCGGTGATGAAGAACAGCTCGGCGCCCGGATAGGCGGCACGCAGATCACGCAGGGTGTCCCGGGTGTACGTCGGTCCGTGCCGGTCGATATCGACCCGGCTGACCGTGAAGCGGGGGTTGGATGCTGTGGCGATGACCGTCATCAGGTAGCGGTGCTCGGCGGGGCTGACGGAGTCAGCCTCCTTGCGGTACGGCTGCCCCGTGGGCACGAAAACGACCTCGTCGAGCTGCAACAAGGAGGCGACTTCGCTGGCGGCCACCAGGTGGCCGTGATGGATGGGGTCGAATGTCCCGCCCATGACCCCCAGACGCATCAGTGTTGGCTCGCCTGGCCTTTGACCGGCCCGGGGCCACCGTCGGCATCATGCTGACCGTGGGCGGTGCCATCGTCGGCGTTGTCGTGGTCGGTATGGGGGTCCAGTGCCAGGGTGTTGCGAAAGCTCCACAGCAGGGCGAGCAGGCTGGCGAAGGCCACGGCGGCGATCACGCCGAACCAGATCGGCTCGAACCACAGCTCGTTGACGTGGGACTCACCTTCGGCGGCGGCATAGACAACTGACATCATGAAGCCAGACTACCGGGCGCCGCGGCATACAGTGGAGGGTATGTCCGTGCAGTTGTCCGTCATCGTCCCGATGTTCAACGAAGCGGACGTGCTGCCCTTGCTCGTGCAGCGACTTCGCCCCGTGCTGGAGCAGATGGTCGATGATCGTGCGCTGCTCGGCCCCGACTCCTACGAGGTGCTGGCCGTCGACGACGGCTCTCGCGACCAGACGCCTGTTCTGCTCCAGCGGTATCGCCGCGAATGGCCACAGCTGCGGGTCGTCCGGCTGCGGGCCAACGCGGGACACCAGGCGGCCATCTCGGCTGGTCTGGCCACGGTGGGCGGGGACTGGGTGATCACCCTCGACGCGGATCTCCAAGACCCGCCCGAGACCATTCCCACCATGCTCCAGCAGGCCCGGAGCCAGGGGGTCGACGTGGTCTACGGGGTCCGGACCGACCGGTCCTCGGACTCCCTGTTCAAGCGCTCCTCCGCTCGTGCCTTCTACGCCGGCATCCGGGCCGCCGGCGCCACCGACGCACCTGACGACGCCGGAGACTTCAGGTTGATGTCACGGGCGACGGTGGACGCCGTGAAGGCCCTTCCCGAAACCCATCGAGTGCTCCGATTGGTGGTGCCCTCCCTCGGCTTTCCCTCCACCACCGTGGGATACGCCCGTGAGGCGCGCGCCGCTGGATCCTCCAAGTATCCGTTGCCCACCATGGTGCGGATGTCGATGGACGCGCTCACCGGCTTCTCCCTGGCCCCCCTGCGACTGGCCACCTGGTTCGGCCTGGGGGGCTTCGCCGCCTCCCTGCTGCTGCTGGCCTACGCCGTCGGCGCCAACCTCTTCGGGTTCACCGTGGCGGGCTGGACCTCAACGGTGGTGGTCGTCGCGGCGGTCGGAGCTGTGCAGCTCCTGTGCCTCGGGGTCCTGGGTGAGTACGTCGGACGCATCTACTCCACCTTGCAGCGTCGACCGACCTACTACATCGCCTACGACTCGTCGACCGGCGCCACCCTCGAGGGAGATCGCATCGAGCCCGAACGACACGAGCAGGAGCGATAGCGCCACCGCGCAGAGGGCGATGGTGATCAGGGGAGCCAGTCCGGGGGCGACCGTGACGGCCAGGGCCACTGCCGCCAGGGCCGCAATCACGCGGCGTGAGGGCCGGTCGGGCAAGACCGGGCGCTGGCCTGTCGGTGGCGTCCAGCGCACGGTCTCCACCGCCGCGAAGACATATCGCAGTCCCCCCGCGAGCAGGATCCATACTCCGACCTGGTGGGCGGCGATCACCGACAGAGCCATCATCATCGCTGCGTCGGTCTCCGCATCGAGCATCGCTCCCACCTCGGAGGTGGTCTGCGTCCGTCGCGCCACCGCACCATCCACACCGTCCAGAAGCAGCGCGACCAGCGCCAAGCCCAAGAGCCACCACGAGGTGGCAGGTAGAGATCCCAACGCGACCAGCACGGCCCATCCGGCGACCACCGCGACCAGCACGGCCCGCACCACCGTGACGGTGTCGGCTGTGGTGACGGAGTCGGCGGCACCCCGACGCCCCAGAGCGCCCAGCAGCACCGGGAGGGCGACCACGGCCGGTGCCAACGCGACCAGGTCGAAAGGCCCGGCGCGGTGCTCGGGCACCGTGCTCACGAGCACGAGACACCCGAGAATGGCGGCCCCCACGACCACCACCGCGTACACGGTGAAGGGCCGTGGTGTGGTGGCTGCTGACATAACGGGACTCTACGATGGCGGCTCAGCCGACCTACAGCAGGGAGCACCATCGATGAGCGCACCGCAGCGAGATGCCTCCCCGGCCACCAGCACCGCGGCCGTCGACGGGGTGCAAGCGTCCTCGTTCTGGAGCTCGGGTGCCTGCAGCGGTGAAGTCCGCACGCATCTGGTGGCTCGCCCCGGACCCGGTGAAGTCCTGGTCCGCGCGCTGCACTCCGGCATCAGCCGTGGCTCGGAGTCCCTGGTCTACACCGGTCAGGTCCCACCGTCGGTCAGCACCGCGATGCGAGCCCCCTTCCAGGAAGGGGACCTCCCTGGCCCAGTGAAGTACGGGTACCTCTCGGTGGGCGAGGTCATCGAGCTCGGCTCGACGGGGTCATGCCTTCGGGTGGGTCAACGGGTCTTCGCTCTTTTTCCCCACCAGGACCATTACGTCATCCCGGTGGAAGCGGCGACCCCCGTGCCCGACGACGTGCCCTCGCGCCGAGCCGTCCTGGGGGGAGTGGTCGAGACCGCCATCAACGTGGTGTGGGACGCCACGCCGCGGTGGGGCGAGCGGATCGCCGTGCTCGGCTGCGGACTGGTCGGGGCCAGTGTCTGTGCCCTGCTGCGCGACTTTCCGCTCGCCCGTCTGGTCGTCGTGGACCCACACCCTCGGAGTGTGGCCCTGGCTGAGGAGCTCGGCATCGAGTGGCTGGTCCCTGAGCAGGTCACCGGGGAGTTCGACACGGTAGTGCACTGTTCCGGCACCCAGGACGGTCTCGCTCTGGGACTGTCGTTGCTGGCCTTCGAGGGGCAGCTGGTGGAGACCTCGTGGTTCGGCCAGCATTCCCCTGTGGTCCCGCTGGGCGCTGAGTTCCATTCCCGAAGGCTGACGATCCGCGCCAGCCAGGTCTCGGCGGTGGCGCCATCCATGCGTGAGCGAAGGACGCGCCGCGATCGGATGGCGTCGGCTCTGGAGGAGCTGCGGGACCCGTTCTACGACTCGTTGCTGAGCGGCAGTGCGGCCTTGGCCGACCTGCCCGAGACGATGGCTGGAATCGCTTCGGGCGAGGCGCCCGGATGGTGCCAGGTCGTCGACTACCCCACCGCGACGCCCAACGACAGGCAGGTCTGATGTTCACCGTGAACGTGCGCAACCACATGATGATCGCCCACAGCCTTCCGGACCCCTATTTCGGGCCGGCACAAGCCCTGCACGGTGCCACCTACGTCGTGGATGTCGCCTTACGCGCCCCCACCCTGAACCGGCATGGAGTGGTCTTGGACATCGGTGTGGCCAGCTCGGCTCTGGCCCAGATCGTGTCGGACCTGACCTACCGGAACCTCGATGAGCATCCGGCCTTCCGGGGCGTCGTGAGCACGACCGAGGTCCTTGCTCAGCACGTCGCAGAAACGATGCTGATCTCGCTCACGCAGGGCGACGAGGACCTCCGCGACACGCTTTCGGAGGTCGAAGTGCGCCTTCGGGAGCACCCGGACGCGTGGGCGGGCTACACCTTGACCGTGGAGCCGCGTGGTGACACCTGATGCACCCGGGCGGGTCGTCAGTCTCGGTGGACTCTCCGGGCCCAGCGGAGGCTCGATCTACAACGAGCGGATCGCCCAGCAGTGGGGCACCACCGTCGAGTGCGTCCCGGGCCGGTGGCCCTTCCCCGACGACACCGACCGGCGTGCTCTGTTGAGGGTGCTGCTCCACCGCTCCGCCGTCGATCCGCAACCGGTGCTCCTGGACGGGCTGGTCGGTAGCGCCGCCCCGGAGGAGATCCGGCAGGCCCGTGCAGCAGGAGTTCGGGTGGTCCTCCTGGTCCATCTCCCGCTGCCCTTAGAGGTGGGACTCACCGCGTCGCAGGGACACGTGTTGTCCTCACAAGAGAGGGCTGCACTCCGGCTCGCCTCCGCGGTCACCTGCACCTCGCCGTGGGCCGCCCGCGACCTTCGCGATCGCTACGGGATCCGGGAGGTCACAGTCGCCGAGCCGGGGACGGACCGCCAGATACCGGCGATGGGGAGTCGACCCCCTCAGCTGATCACGCCAGCGGCGTACACCCCACGCAAGAACCACCGTCTCCTCTTGGCGGCCTTCGCGTCACCGATGCTCGCTGGTCTTCCGTGGCAGGCACTGTGGGTGGGGACGGACCCCACGGGCCGCGCACAAGAGGAGTTGGCCGCCGACGTGGCTACTGCTGGCCTGCAGGACCGGGTCACGGTCGGCCGCGCGCGCCAGGGCACGGATATGGAAGAGGCGTGGGCGGCCAGCGACCTGTTGTTGTTGCCCTCGGTCACGGAGACCTACGCGATGGTCGTCGCCGAAGCACTCGCTCGAGGCATTCCAGGCGTGGTCGGAGCAGACACCGCCGCGGCAGAGACTCTGCACGGACGCCTGCCTCCTCCCTTGGCCGGCGCTGCCGAGATCGACACCACGACCAGCAGCGCGTCACCAGGGGCTGCCCTGGCGACCGACGATCCCGTCGCATGGGCTGATTCGATCGCCAGCTGGTTGACGTCGAGCGCCGTGCGAGAGCAGTGGCGCCGCTCGGCGATGGATCGAGCGCGGCGGCTGTCCCCCTGGAGCGTCCCCGCCGGTATCTTGGCCCAACTGATGAGGGCATCGTGAGAGAACGATGGATCGAGGCGAGCTGGCTCGATCTGCGCTACCGCGCTGACGATCGAGCGCGCCAGCGCAGCCTTCCGTTGGTGCGCGACCTGGCCGAGCACCTCCTCGTTGTTGCGCGCCCAAGGCCTGCCGACGAGACATCGTCGAAGCCGGTCGCGCAGTCGCCGGGCCTCGCCGTCGTCGACGTAGGTGCCGGAACGGGTGCCAACCTGCGCTGGTTGGGTCCCCGTCTGGACCAGGCTCTGGGCTCGGCCCTCACCCAGGAATGGAATCTGCTCGACCACGACGCCGTCCTGCTGGAGGCCGTGCGCGAGGACGGTGCGCCGTGGCTTCGACGAAGCACCCGCCATACCGGCAGCGTGGCCACCCTCGCAGAGCTGCTGCAGACCACCGAGCATCCTCGGGTGGTCTCCTGCTCGGCTCTGTTGGATCTGCTGACCGCTTCTCAAATCGACGATCTGGTCGTAGCCACGGTGAGGTGGGCAGACGCAGCGTTGTGGTCCTTGTCGGTCACTGGGGACGTGACCTTCAGCCCCTCCCACGCCGACGATGCACTCCTGGTCCAGCACTTCAACAAGGACCAGCAACGCGGCGCGGCCACCGCCACCGGACGGCACTCCCTGGCGGGTCCGGACGGATGGCGGATGGCGGAGCGCGCCTTCATCGACCAAGGCTGGCGGGTCAGCCTCGCCCACACTCCATGGATCCTCGGCACCGACGACGGACCGATGATCGCTCGACTGCTGACCGAACGGGCACAGGCAGCCCTGAAGACCACCAACGGGTCCGCCGATCGACAGGCCATCGAGACCTGGTTGGCGCTACGACTGCACCAGACCGAGCGCGGCCAGCTCGAGGTCCGCGTCGATCACCAGGATCTGCTCGCGTTGCCGGTGAAGTCGATCTCGGAGCAGACGTCCTCGCCCAGCTGGTAGCGCCGCACCGTGGGCCGAATGGCCCGGGACAGGGAGTCCTCGCCGTCGAAACGCACGCCCGGGACACCGTCTCCGATCAGCAGGGGGGCTGACGTGAGGTAGAAGCGGTCGAGGACGCCGGCGTCCAAGAACCGGGAGACCGTCACCCCGCCTCCTTCGATCAGCACCCGACCGAGACCGCGCTCACGCAACATGCTCACCACGGCCCTGGGGTCGAACCGCCCTGCTGCGTCCAGGGCCAACTCCACCACCTCTACCCCTGCACTGCCTGACAAATTCCCTGAACGGGCTGCGGCCTGGTCGGGCACCCCGGCACCGCACACCCAGAGGGTCGGCGCTGCCACGTCGTGGAAGATGCGCGCTTCGGTGGGCACGCGACCGCGAGGATCGAGGACCACCCGGGTGGGGTTGTCACCCGGCACGGAGCGCACCGTGAGCTGCGGGTCGTCGTTGATCACCGTGGAGGCGCCCACCACCACGGTGTCGACCAGCGCTCGGAGCCGGTGAAGGTGCTCACGGTCCTGGACCCCCGAGACGAACTGGGCCTGCCCCGTCCGGGAGGCGATGAACCCGTCCAAGCTCTGCGCGAGCTGCGCAATGACCGTGTGCGGCCCGTCACCGGCCAGGGGACCGTAGCGGCTGAGGAGCACTCGGTCGGAGGAGGAGACGGCTTGGGCGGGCACCTTCCCGCTCAGCAGACGGGACCACAGCCCGTCGTCGCTCGGGTCGTCGTGGTGCATCCGTCGACGTTTCGTGGCCAGGTAGGTCGCGTTCTCCGTGCGCTCCGCCACGATCAGGCTCCGCCGGGCCACGACCTGGACTCCGAAGGCCTCGATCGCGCTCTGCTTGGCGGGATTGGACGACAGCAAAGCGATCGAGTGCAGTCCTAGATCGAGCAGGATCCCGGCTGCAGCGGCGTAGTCGCGCGCGTCCGCCGGGTGCCCCAGGATGGTGTTGGCGTCAACCGTGTCCAGCCCACCGTCCTGCAGCGCGTAGGCACGCAGCTTCTCAACCAGCCCGATACCGCGGCCCTCATG
Source organism: Ornithinimicrobium sp. (assembly GCA_049646465.1). Classification (GTDB taxonomy): domain Bacteria; phylum Actinomycetota; class Actinomycetes; order Actinomycetales; family Dermatophilaceae; genus Ornithinicoccus. Next base: position 18,662 of record JBARVW010000079.1, on the reverse strand, counting down.
GCCGCGCAGGTAGATCACCGCTCCCGACCCGGACTCGGCGACCAACGCCAGGGCCAGATCGAGCTGCTCCCCGCAGTCGCATCGGCGCGACCCGAGAGCGTCTCCGGTGAGGCACTCGGAGTGCAGCCGGACGATGGCAGGCTCGGCCTGAGGCTCCTCGAAGGAATCACCGCAGACCAGGGCGACGTGCTCGTTGCCGATCGTGTCCCGGTAGCCCAGCATGCGGAACACGCCGTGACGGGTCGGCAGGACGGTCTCGACCACGCGGTCGACCATCGGCGAGGATGTCATCGGCCGGACCAGGGACGGGAAGCGGAGGAGGTCGACGGGCGCATCGGACAACCCTATGCGTCCAGCGGGCGCCCCCAAGCGGCGGTCAGCGGATCTGGCCTTGGCCTTCCACGATCCATTTGGTGCTGGTCAGCTCGGGCAGGGCCATCGGGCCCCGTGCGTGCAGCTTCTGGGTGGAGATGCCGATCTCCGCGCCGAAACCGAACTCACCACCATCGGTGAACCGGGTGGAGGCGTTGACCAACACGGCGGCCGCGTCGATCTCGGCCACCCACCGCTGGCTGGCCCCTCGGTCCTGTGTGACGATCGCCTCCGAATGGGCCGAGGAGTGCTGCTGCACGTGGCGCAGCGCTGCGTCCAGGTCCGGCACGACCCGTGCGCTGATGTCCAGCGACAGGAACTCGGTGTCATCGTCCTCGGTGGTGATCGGCTGGAAGCTCGTGTTGGCAGCGCTGGCGAACTCCGCCATCGCCTCGTCCCCGTGCACGGTCACTCCGGACGCGGTGAACTCCTCCATGATGCGCGGCAGCACCGCCTCGGCGATGTCCGCGTGGACCAGCAGCGACTCGGCAGCGTTGCAGACCGACGTGCGATGGGTCTTGGCGTTGAGCACGATCGAAACGGCCATCTCGACGTCGGCGGCAGCGTCCACATACACATGGCAGTTGCCGATGCCGGTCTCGATGACGGGCACGGTGGACTCGGCCACGACCGTGTTGATGAGGTCGGCTCCGCCTCGGGGGATGACCAGGTCGACCAGACCTCGAGCCGTCATCAGGGCTCGACCACTGTCGCGCCCTCCCCCGCGGAGCAGGTTCACCGCGTTCGCCGGAAGACTCATCGCGGTCAAGGCGTTGCGCATGACGCTCACGGTGGCGGCGTTGGTGCTCGCCGCCGCGGATCCGCCGCGCAGGATGACGGCGTTGCCGGACTTCAAACCCAGACCTGCCGCGTCGACCGTGACATTGGGGCGCGCCTCGTAGATCATCCCGACGACACCCATGGGCACGCGCACCTGTCGGATCTGCAGGCCGTTGGCCAGCCGGGACCCACGCACGATCTCCCCCACCGGGTCCGGAAGGCCGACGACAGAGCGCAGACCCTGAGCACTGTCCTGGACGCGTTCGGCGCCGAAGGTCAGCCGGTCCAACAGGTTCTGTGGCATCCCTGCGGCTCGGCCGCGGTCCAGATCCTCACCGTTGGCCTCGGCAATGCTCTCGGCGTGAGCGTCCAATGCATCGGCCATCGCGGAGAGCGCCTCGTCCTTCTGCGCCCGGGTCAACAAGGCCAGACTGCGAGCAGCCTCTCTGGCTCCGCGAGCCACCTCGTGGACGCTGTCGACGACGGAGGGGTCGATGGCGAGAGTTTGCGCGGTCATGAAGCTCCTTTGGTGGGGCGGCTCACAGAACCACCAGGTCGTCGCGGCGAACGACGGTCTGGGCGGTTGTGCCAGCCATTCGAGGACGTCCGTGGTCGTGGGCGTCCGTGTTCAGTCGTCGGCCGACCAGCGGGGCCAGATCGGCCGAAGAGTAGTTGACGAGCCCCCGGGCCACGACTCGACCGTCGGGGTCGCACAGGTCGACGGTGTCACCAGCGGAGAAGTGGCCCTCGATCCGGGTCACCCCCACCGGCAGCAAGGAGGTCTGCCGCTGCACCACGGCCGCGACGGCGCCGTGATCAAGGACCACCCGTCCGTGCGCGTTGGTGGCGTGCGCCAACCACCGGCGTCGGGCGGACTTCTTGGGCCCGGTGGGGGCGAAGTAGGTCCCGACGTCGTCGCCGGCCAAGGCCCGGCCCGCTTGCTCGGTGCTGGTCAGCAGCACCGAGATGCCCTCCTGGGTGGCCATCGCCGCAGCGGCCACCTTGGAGGCCATTCCCCCGGTGCCGACCGTCGAGGTCATGGTGGAGATGTCGACGTCAGCGATGTCGTCGGGGGCGCTCACGACCGGAATGCGGCGGGCGGCGGGATCCCGCGGATGGGCGTCGTAGAGCGCGTCCACGTCGGAGAGCAGGATCAGGGCATCCGCGTCGACCAAGTTGGCCACCAGCGCGGCCAGCCGGTCGTTGTCGCCGAACCGGATCTCGTCCGTGGCCACGGCGTCGTTCTCGTTGACCACCGGCACCACCTCCAGCTCCAGCAGGCGCTCCAGGGTGCGTGAGGCGTTCACGTAATGACTCCGGCGGTGTAGGTCGTCGGCCGTGAGCAGGACCTGTCCCACGTTCATGCCGTGCAAGGAGAAGGCCTGGGTGTATGCCGCCATCAAGCTCCCCTGGCCTGCGCTGGCCGCCGCCTGCTGGGTGGCCAGGTCCTTCGGGCGCCGAGTGAGACCCAGCGGCGTCATCCCGGCAGCGATGGCTCCCGAGGAAACCAACAGCACTTGAGTTCCCTCCTGCCACCGCTTCGCAATCACCGTGGACAAGGCCTGCAACGGGTAGGCGTCGATTCCTCCGCGGGAGGCAGTGATCGAAGAGGACCCTACTTTGACCACGATACGGGGAGCATGGCGCAGGACGGCCCGGACATCAGTCACAGACAGCATACTAATGCACTTGACCACATAAAAATACGCACGCTGCTCCACGTCAGGCCCTCGATGAGCACGACAGCCGTCGCTCCGGTCGGCCTCGCCGCGTGCCCTTCGTCAGTCGCCTTCGGGGTCGCGCCCGCCGCGTTCGGCTCGCATCTCCGCTCGCGCAGCCTCAGCTTGGTCCATCTTGGCGTGGAATGCCTCGCGCTTCTCCTCCCGCGTGGGTCGCTCGTTCTCCTCCAGCCGCACGTCGCTACCGCGGGAGCCGAGCAGCTCGGCGCCACTGGACATCGTGGGCTCCCAGTCGAAGACCACAGCATTGTCCGCCGGTCCGATCAGCACCGTCGAGCCCGCCACGGCGCCCGCCTTGAACAGCGCTTCCTCGACCCCGAGCCGATTCAGTCGATCCGCGAGATACCCGACGGCCTCGTCGTTGCTGAAGTCGGTCTGGCGCACCCACCGCGTGGGTCGCTCCCCCACCACGCGGAAGGTCTCATCCTCACCGCTACCCTCGCGCTCGATCGTGAACCCGCTGTCATCCTTGGCCACCGGTCGCAACACGACTCGTGCCCTCTCCACCGGAGGCATCTCGTCCCGCGCGCGGGCGACGTGCCCGGCGAGCGCGAACGTGAGCTCCTTGAGCCCGATGTGGGCCACGGCGGAGACGATGTGCACATGCAGACCTCGGGCCTCGAGCTCGGGCTTGACCATCTCGGCAAGCTCCCGCGCCTCGGGAACGTCGGCTTTGTTCAGCACCACGATCCGGATGCGGTCGGCCAGCGGGAGGCCCCCCAGGGAGGCGTCCGGGACGTACTCGGCGAGCTCCTGCTCAATGACGTCAAGGTCCGTGAGCGGGTCGCGACCGGGCTCCAACGTGGCGCAGTCGATCACATGGACGAGCACGTGACAGCGTTCCACGTGCCGGAGGAAGTGCAGGCCCAGTCCCTTGCCCTGGCTCGCTCCGGGGATCAGGCCGGGAACGTCGGCAATGGTGAAGCGTGCACCGCCCGCCGTGACGACCCCGAGGTTGGGAATCAGGGTGGTGAACGGGTAGTCGGCAATCTTCGGCTTGGCCGCGCTGACCACAGAGACCAGCGAGGACTTTCCCGCAGAGGGAAACCCGATCAACGCCACGTCAGCCAGCGTCTTGAGCTCCAGCACGACGTCACACTCCTCACCCGGCTCCCCGAGCAAGGCGAAACCTGGAGCCTTACGTCGCGGCGAGGCCAGAGCGTTGTTGCCCAGCCCCCCACGGCCGCCATGGGCCACTACGTATTCAGTGCCCTCGCCCACCAGATCCGCCAACATGCGTCCATCTCGACTGCTGATCACCGTTCCTTCGGGCACCGGAAGGACGAGATCTTCACCGGAGGCACCGTGTCGTTCATGGCCTGCACCCGGTTTGCCACTCGGGGCGTGCTGATGAGGACCCCGGTGGTACTCCAGGAGCGTCGTGACCGAGGGGTCAACGCGCACGATGACATTGCCCCCATGCCCACCGGTGCCGCCGTCCGGGCCACCCAGTGGTTTGAACTTCTCCCGGTGCACGGATGCCACGCCGTTCCCGCCGTTGCCGGCACGCACGTGGAGCACGACTCGGTCAACGAACGTGGCCATAGCTCTTCCTCTCAGACATCCAGCCCCTCGGGGCAAAAGCACAATGCCGGTGAGCGCCCAAGGCATCACCGGCATTGCATGGTCCCGGGAACCTCCCGGGATGAAGCGTCCCCTAGACGGAGACTTCCTGCTCCACGATGTTGACGGTCTTGCGTCCTCGCTTGGCGCCGAACTGAACGGTGCCCGCGATCAACGCGAAGAGCGTGTCGTCGGAACCGCGACCGACGCCTTCGCCGGGGTGGAAGTGGGTGCCACGCTGGCGGACGATGATCTCACCGGCGCCGACGGCCTGGCCGCCGAAGCGCTTCACGCCGAGACGCTGCGCATTGGAGTCGCGACCGTTGCGGGTCGAAGATGCACCTTTTTTGTGTGCCATGGCTTTGCCTACCTTTACTCAGTGGGTCGTGCGGAGATCGCGGACGGATCCGTCGATGCTCAGACGTCGATAGCGGTGATCTTGACCTGCGTCAGTGGCTGGCGATGGCCCTGGCGCTTCTTGTAGCCGGTCTTGTTCTTGAACTTCTGGATCACGATCTTGGGGCCCTTGGCGGGCTGCACGACCTCGGCCGTGACCGTGATCTTGGCCAGCGCGTCGGCTTCGGAGGTCACGGTCTCGCCGTCGACCAGCAGCAGGGGACGTAGGTCCACCGAGTCACCGACCGAGGCGCTGACCTTGTCAATGATGAGGACGTCGCCAACGGAAACCTTCTCCTGGCGGGCGCCAGCGCGAACGATCGCGTACACGGGGTACTCACTTCCTGCAGTGCTGATGGGGGACAACGTCCCAGTGATAAGGAGTGGCGTCAGCACGTGCTGTTCCCGCGAGGACTGTTGATGGTCGTGTGACCGCTCGCAGGGCTGCGCCGACCTCCAAGGTTAACGCCTCCGGTGCTGCTGGCCAAAACGGATCGTCCCCGTCGTGAAGCGCTCATGCCTCGTCACCATTCCCGGCCACGGGAGGGCCCGCCGGGGCTACCACTCTGCCGCGCTTACGACGAGGGCGGGCCGGTGCCTGGACCTGGGGCTCGTCCGGGATGGTGGGTTGCTGCGTCGCCACCTCGAGCGGCGCGACCTGAGGCGACGAGACCTCAGGAGCAGCGGTCTCATCCTCCGCGACGCTGGGACCGGCGACCTCGGCAGTGGTGACTTCAGCCACCGCCGCTGCGGTGGCGTTGGCGCTCTCGTCGGTGGACCCGGCCTGCAGCGCGGCGGCGTGCGCTGCCGCTGCGATCTGGGCTGGAGTCGGACCACTCGGTGCCTTCGCGGGCCCGGGCTTTCCCCCGTTGCCGTTGCCGTTGTTTCCGCTACCGGACGAGCTGTCGGAGGACGAGCCGCGCCCTTTGCGCGCACCGCGACCTCGTGTGTTGCCGTTGTTCACGTCCGTGCTCGGCTTCTCGACGGGCTCACTATGCACCACGAGTCCCCGGCCGTTGCAGTGCACACACGGCTCCGAGAACACCTCGATGAGACCTGACCCCACCCGCTTGCGCGTCATCTGGACCAAGCCGAGCGACGTGACCTCGGCAACCTGGTGTTTGGTGCGGTCCCGGCCCAGACACTCCAACAGTCGACGCACCACCAGATCACGGTTGCTCTCCAGCACCATGTCGATGAAGTCGATCACGATGATGCCGCCGATGTCCCGGACCCGGAGCTGGCGGACGATCTCCTCGGCCGCCTCGATGTTGTTCTTCGTGACCGTCTCCTCGAGGTTGCCCCCCGAGCCGACGAACTTCCCCGTGTTGACGTCGACCACCGTCATCGCCTCGGTGCGGTCGATGACCAGCGACCCCCCTGAAGGGAGCCACACCTTGCGGTCCATCGCCTTTGACAACGCTTCGGTGATCCGGTGCTCCGTGAACACGTCGGCGTTCGACGTCCACTTCTCGACCCGGTCCCGAAGATCCGGGGCGACGCGCTCGATGTAGTCGCTGACCTCGTTCCAGGCCTGATCGCCGGAGACGATGAGCTTGTTGAAGTCCTCGTTGAAGACGTCCCGGATGACCCGCACCGTCATCTCCGGCTCGCCGTGCAGCAGCACGGGCCCGTTCGCCGATTTTGCCTTCGCTTCGGCTTTGGCCTGGATGCTCTCCCATTTGGCAGTCAGCCGTTCGACGTCAGCCCGCAGATCCTCCTCACTGGCTCCCTCGGCGGCGGTGCGCACGATGACCCCAGCCTCGGGAGGCACCACCTCTTTAAGGATCTTCTTCAGTCGGGCACGCTCGGTGTCGGGAAGCTTGCGCGAGATGCCGGTCATCGAGTTCCCCGGCACGTAGACCAGGAAACGCCCGGGGAGCGACACCTGGGACGTCAACCGGGCGCCTTTGTGACCGATGGGATCCTTGGTCACCTGCACCAGGACGCTCTCCCCCGAGGTCAGCGCATTCTCGATCCGCTTGGCCTGGTTAACCTCCAGTCCGGCTGCGTCCCAGTTCACCTCGCCGGCATACAGCACTGCGTTGCGACCTTTGCCGATATCGACGAAAGCCGCTTCCATGCTGGGCAGCACGTTCTGCACTCGTCCCAGGTAGACGTTGCCCACCGTGGTCGACTGGGTCTGTTGGGAGACATAGTGCTCCACGAGCACCCCATCTTCGAGGACCCCGATCTGAGTACGGTCCTCCAGACCGCGCACCACCATGACACGGTCGACGCTCTCGCGACGGGCCAAGAACTCGGCCTCGCTGATCACCGTGCGACGTCGTCCGGTCTCGCGACCTTCACGGCGTCGCTGGCGCTTGGCTTCCAGACGGGTCGAACCCCTCACCCCGGTGACTTCGTCGCGAGCGGTGCGTTCAGGGCTGTCCCCCCGGCGGCGTCGGCGCCGCCTCTTGCTCGAGCCATCGGAGTCGTCGTCACCATCGTCCGTGCTCGCCCCGGAGGACGGGTCGCTGCCCTTGGCGTTCTCTTCGCTCGGGCCCGACTTGACGCCCTCGGACCGCCCCCCTCCTTGCTTGGCGTTCCCCGACTTCCCGCCCGTGGACTTCGATCCCGTGGACCTGCCCCCTCGAGACGGTGCCTTCCCCCCGGACCCACCGTCCTGCGGCGTCTCGTCGTCCCCGGTGGCGGAGTCGCCTGACGTGCTGTCGTCCTGACCTGAGCCCGAAGGTCGGTCCGAGCCGGACTCATCGGTGCCACCATCGGCGCCCTGACCGCGGCCACGTCGCCCCTTGCCCCCACGCTTGCGTCGCCGGTTCTTCGAACCCCCCTCGGACTCAGCCTCACCACCTGCGCCTTCGGGCACAAGGTCCGAGGACCCGGAGTCCGTGGGTGGTGCCGAACCAGCGTCGGTGCGCGCACCCTGACGTGAGCGTTGCTTCTCCCCCGACACGTCGTTGTCCGGCGGCGTGTCCACGACCGCAGCGGACTCGCTGCCCTCCGGCGCGGAGGCACGACGGGGTTTGGGCTTGCGTTTTGGGACCTCGCTGAGGTCCGGCGCCTGGAAGACGAGACCGAAGCCGGCACTGGGCGCGGCCGTGGCGGCCGGGACCTTCGGAGCCGTCTGGTCGGCGTCAGCCGCCGCCGCCGGAGTGGGCGTGGTGGGTTCGTCCGTGGTGGGCGTGGTGGGTTCGTCCGTGGTGGACATGGAGTCCTCTCGTGCCCAGCGGACCGGTCCAACCCTGGCTTGTCAGGCCCACCATCCGCTGTAGCGGTAGCGTCGTCGGACCCAGCAGGGTCGGACGGAAGTTCATCCGTACACCGCTTGGCTCGCGCACTTCGCGCGGCACCATGCTGTGCCGAGGATTCCCTGGACCGGCCTGCTCATCGCGTGGCTCGCGCCGCAGGTCGATGACCCTCGGGCTCGTCGGCGGGTGTGGGTGCCGCAGAGCCACTGGCAGTATCGCATAGCCGCAGCGGATTCACCGCAGATCCGCCAACACCAGGCCCGCCCGCGCCTTCGGCACGAACCACGTCGATTTGCGGGGCATGGCCTCCCGGTTGACGTTCACGTCGACGAAGTCGTCGACGGTCACCGGCGCGATCAGGACCGCTGCGGCGGCTCGACCTTCGTCGACAGCGGTGCACAACCACGAAGCGGGGTAGTCCCCACCGACGTAGCTGATGCGCTCGTCGCCGGGATCCCAACCCAGGATCTGTCGGACCAATATCTGCTCGACCAGAGCGTGATCCATGGACGCGACACCACCTGCGCGGCGGTGCTCGACATCACCTTCAGCGCGGGTGCCCACCACCGTGGCCAAGCGCACCGCATACCCCTGCCCCGAGGTGTAGACGTGCACGACACCGCCCCTGGCGGGCGTCGTCACCGGACCCTCCATCGCGGTGACCTCCGCGCCCGACGCGCGCAGAGACTCCACGATGCCCGGTCGGTCGGTGGGCCACGAGGTCAGGAGGCGGTGGTAGGGCAGCAACGACAGGTCGGCGGCGGTGGTGATGACGGCCATGAACTGCTCCAAGCCGGCCTGTTGAGCGGCCAAACTGCGGTGGTTTCCGTCGGCGACCACCAACTCCCCTGCGCCGGCCAGAGCACACAGCCGGGAGACGGCGGTCGGGTCCTCGACCACCCAGACCTCATGGAGCCGTCCTGCACCATCACGGTCCACAACGTCGGGCTGTCCACTGCCAGCACAGGTCTGCGCCAGCAGTTCGGAGAGCGCAGCGGCGTTCTCGGTCTGCACCAGAAGCACTGCGGAGAGCAGGTGATCGCAGGTCTCGATCAACGCCACCCGTTGGCGCACTTTGGCCAAGAAGACGTCCTCGTTGCGGATGACCCGCCCGGGCTCGTCGGCGCGGGTCGAGATCTCCCCGGTGTCCACCATGGCGAAGAGCCCCAGGCTGCGCGTCCCGTCCTGTGTGGTGATCCGGTAGGCGGCAACGACCCCCTCGTGGGGTTTGTAGGAGTGCTGCTCCTGGGCCTGCTGCAAGCGTTCCGCAGCCTGCGGAAGCGCTTCGGTGAAGCTCTGCCCGAGGGAGTCAGGTGACTTGTGCGGCATCTCCACCGAAAGGGCGCTGCGCGGATGCGCTGCGATAACGGCCGTGATCTCGTCGTCGCTCGCGAACTCGTCGTAGTTCTGTGCCCCCGTCCCTCCGGTGCTGATCCAGGCACGGGCAATGGGGTGCGCGGCAGTCATGAGCAGGAACCGTACAGCGCGCGAGAGGGTGAGCCGCATCACGTCACATCTGGTCATTGGTCCGAGCGCTGCTTGTTACGCTGGCCGCTCCGCAATCACGACCCTCAAGGTGGAAGACCGTGCGCGTTTACAATTTCGCAGCGGGGCCGGCCACGCTGCCCCTCGACGTCCTGAACCGAGCCCAGTCCGAGCTGACCGACTGGCTCGGGCTCGGCATGTCCGTGATGGAGGTCAGCCACCGCAGCAAGCACTTCGTCGCTGCAGCCCAGCAGTCCGAGGCCCTGATGCGCGAGCTCATGGGCGTCCCGGACGACTACGAGGTGCTGTTCCTCCAGGGCGGCGCCACCGGGCAGTTCGCGGCCATCCCACAGAACCTGTCCGGACCCGACGACGTGGTGGAGTACATCAACACCGGCGCCTGGTCCAAGAAGGCCATCGCCGAGGCCAAGAAGTACGCGCAGGTGCGGGTGGTCGCCGACGAGAAGGGCTCGGGCTACTGTTCGGTGCCGGCCCTGGGCAGCGTCGAGACGAGCCCCGACGCTGCATACCTGCACTACACCCCCAACGAGACCATTGGCGGCGTCGAGTTCGGCTATGTGCCGAGTGCCTCCACGCCTCTGGTGGCCGACATGTCCTCCACCATCCTGTCCCGGCCGATCGACGTGTCCCAGTTCGGTCTGATCTACGCCGGCGCCCAGAAGAATCTGGGCCCGGCAGGACTGACCGTGGTGATCGTGCGCAAGGACTTGGTGGGGCGGGCTCGCGCCACCACTCCCTCGGTGTGGGACTACCAGCAGATGGCCAGCAACGGTTCCATGCTCAACACCCCGCCGACGTTCGGTTGGTACCTGCTGGGCCTCATCTTGCAGTGGATCAAGGACACCGGTGGCGTCGGCGCGATGGGCGAACGCAACAAGGCGAAGGCGCAAGCCCTGTACGCCGCGATCGATGACTCCGACTACTACCGCAACCCGGTGGCGGCCAACGCGCGGAGCTGGATGAACGTCCCGTTTCTGATCGCCGATCCGGAGCGTGAAGGCGACTTCCTGGCGGGCGCGGAGCGGGCCGGATTGCACAACCTGGAGGGCCACCGATCCGTCGGGGGTATGCGGGCGAGCATCTACAACGCCATGCCGATGGAAGGCGTCCAGGCCTTGGTCGCATACATGCAGGAATTCGAGAAGCAGTACGCCTGAGCCCAACCGGACCAGCAGTCCAGCACCCCGCATACCCACACATTCGAAGCCAAAGGCTGCCATGACCCACCGCATCAAGACCTTCAACGCGATCAGCCCGATCGGACTGGCCGTGTTCCCCAAAGACTACGAGGTGGGTCCAGAGACCTCATCGCCCGACGCCATCCTGCTCCGCTCGGCGAACTTGCACCACGAGCCGATCGAGGACTCGGTGGTGGCTGTGGCACGCGCCGGTGCGGGGACCAACAACGTCCCCGTTGAGGCCATGAGCGCCCGCGGGGTCATGGTCTTCAACACCCCGGGAGCCAACGCCAACGCCGTCAAGGAGCTGGTCATCGCGGGCATGCTGCTCGCCGCCCGCAACATCTGGCCGGCCGCCCAGTTCACAGCCGGTCTTGGCGACACCAACGGCGACCTCAACCCAACGGTGGAGAAGGCGAAGAAGCAGTACGCCGGTTTCGAGCTGCCCGGGCGGACACTCGGAGTCATCGGTCTGGGCGCGATCGGTGTGCTCGTGGCCAACGCGGCTGCCTCGCTGGGGATGAAGGTGCTCGGGTACGACCCGGCGCTCACCGTCGGGCGGGCCTGGCAGCTGAGCTCGGCTGTCGAGCAGGCCACCTCGCTGGACGAGCTGTTCAGTCGTTCCGACCTCGTCACGGCGCATGTCCCGCTGATCGAGGCCACCACCGGGTTGATCGGGGCCGCGCAGATTGCTCGAATGAAGCCTGGCGCCACGGTGCTCAACTTCGCCCGCGGCGGCATCGTGGACGACGACGCCGTCATCACGGCGCTCGACGACGGCCGCCTGCATGCCTACATCTGCGACTTCCCCAGCGCTGTGCTGGTGGCTCACCCCAAGGTGGTTGCTCTGCCTCACCTGGGTGCCTCGACCGCGGAAGCGGAGGAGAACTGCGCCGTTATGGCGGCCGAGCAGGTGCGCGACTACCTGGTGGATGGGAACGTGCGCAACAGCGTGAACATCGGGGAAGCGGTGCTGCCGCGGACGCCCGGAGCCACACGTCTGGCGATCTTCAACCAGAACGTGCCCAACATGGTCGGTCAGATCTCCGCCGTGCTCGCTGACGCCGAGCTGAACATTGCCGACTTGATCAACAAGTCCCGTGGTGAGTTTGCCTACACCCTGATCGATGTCGAGGGCGACGTAGACGAAGCTGTGGTCGACAAGATCACCAGCATCAAGGGCATCCTGCGGGTCCGTCTGATCTAGGAGCACCCGACCGGGACCGGGTTAGCGGTGCGGGATGAGCAACCTACCCGCGTTGTACTGATGGTTGTGGCACCGGGCGATATGCGTCAGGATCGGGCCCCTACCCAGGAGGTCCCATGAGCAAAGATGCTCCCCTGCCCGAAGGCGCCGACGACGCACGTAGCGAAGCCAAGAAGCAGCATCCGAAGAACTACACGAAGTCTGGTCGGCTGAGGAAAGACGTCTACGAAGCCGAGATGGAGCGCCTGCAGGAGCAGTTGGTGCTGTTGCAGTACTGGATTCAGAGCCAGGGCTTGAAGGTTCTGGTCATCTTCGAGGGGCGAGGATCGGCGGGCAAGGGTGGCGTGATCAAGCGGATCGCCGAGCGCACAAGCCCTCGCACGGTGAAGGTGATGGCCCTGCCGAAGCCCACCGAACGTCAGCGGACCCAGTGGTACTTCCAGCGCTACGTCGAAAACCTGCCGGCAGCGGGTGAAATGGTCATGTTCGACCGCTCCTGGTACAACCGCAGCAATGTGGAGTGGGTGATGGGCTACTGCTCGGAGGACGAGCACGCCGAGTTCCTGCGCAGCTGTCCCGAGTTCGAGCGCATGTTGGTGCGCTCCGGCATCATCGTGATCAAGTACTGGTTCTCCGTGTCCTACCAGGAGCAGCGCAAGCGCTTCGAAGCGCGCAACGCCGAGCCCCTCAAACGCTGGAAGCTCTCCGACATGGACCTGGCCGAGCACGAGCTCTACGTGCGCTACTCGATGGCCAAGGACACCACCTTCCAGTACACGGACATCAAGCAAGCCCCTTGGTATGTCGTGCCCTCGGACGACAAGCGCACGGCCCGGGTCAACTGCATCGGACATCTTCTCGACCAGTTCGACTACGAGGATGTGGCCCCCGAGCCGGTGGAGCTACCGGTCATGAAGGAGGTCCCTTACGTTCGCCCGCCCATGCACGAGCAGACGTTCGTGAAGCAGCGGTTCTAGCATCCCCACTCCCCCTTGCTCACGCCTCACGTTGTTGCTCGCTCCTACCGTGTGCGGCGTGGGGCGTGCTGAGCGCTGGCCAGCAGGCCCACGGCTAGCCAACACGCCAGCATCGAGGACCCCCCGTAGGACAGGAAGGGTAAGGGAAGTCCGGTGACGGGCATCAGACCGAGGTTCATCCCGATGTTCTGGAAGGTCTGGAAGGTGAACCAACACGCCACTGCCACCGCTACGTTTCGCCCGAACGGGTCGTCGGTCACCAGGGCGACCCAGAGAGCCCGCAAGATCACGAACCCCAACAGCACCAGCACCCCGGCGGCACCCCACAGTCCCCACTCCTCGCCGACCACCGAGAAGATGAAGTCCGTCTCCTGGAACGGGATGTAACCACCCTGGGTCTGGGGTCCTTGACCGAGTCCTGTTCCGTTCACCCCGCCGGAGCCGATCGCCACGCGCACCTGAGCGCTCTGGTAACCGATGCCAGTCGGGTCGAGGCTCGGATCGACGAAAGCCAGCAGCCGGTCCACCTGATACTGGTCCAGGAGCGGGACCCGCAACGCCGCTACCACCGCCATCGCGCTGGCAGCCACAGCCGCCGCCGTCCACCACCACCGGGCCCCGGACACCGCCACGACGCCGATGGTCATCGCTCCCAGCACCAGCGCGCTCCCCAGGTCGGGCTGAGCCAGGATCAACACAGCGGGCACACCTCCCAGAACCCAGGCCGGCAGGACCTCTCGAGCGGCTGGTGCGGCTGCCGGGTCACGGCTCGCCGAAAGCGTCATCGCCAGTCCGATCGCCAGTCCGATCTTGGCTAGCTCGGCCGGTTGCAGCGAGAAGCCCCCCGGGAGAAAGAGCCAGGAGCGCGAGCCGTTCACCACTTGCCCCACCGGGGACAGGACGAGTATCAACCCACCGAGTCCGGCCAGGTAGATGAAGGGAGCAGCTGCCCTCAGCCACCGAACGTCCACTCGGACCAGCGCCACAGCAGCGGCCACGCCGACGGCGGTGTTGACCAGGTGCCGGACCGTGAGCGCTCCGCCGACGGCGTTGTGCGTGGTGGACCAGATCAAGATCGCCCCGAGGAGCGAGAGACCCAGCGCCGCGACAAACAACCCCCAGTCGGTTCGCAGGTAGCGCTGAGACGCGCTCGGCACGCGCGCGCCGGGCCCCACCCCTGCGCTGCGTGGTCGAGTCAACCCAACAGCACGGATCGGCATACCGACACGTCCCGGGCCATCTGCCGGATGAGCTCGTCCATGGAGTCGAACTTGGTGTTGCCGCGCAGCCGACTCACGAAGTCCACGCCCACGTGCTCGCCGTAGAGATCCAGGTCCACACGGTCGAGCACGTACGCCTCGACCGTGCGGATCAGGACATCGCTGAACGTCGGGTTGGTGCCGACCGAGATCGCTGCGGGGAGGCGACGATCATGGTGATCAGCGGGCCGGTCGAGCCGCTCCAGCCAGCCGGCGTAGACACCATCGGCCGGCACCATACCCATGCTGTCCGAGCCGAGGTTCGCGGTGGGGTATCCCAGCTCCCGACCCCGGTGGTGGCCGTGCACGACGCGACCGCTGACGCGGTGCAGTCGACCGAGCACGTCGCTGGCACCGCTGACGTCCCCGACCAGCAGCGCTGCCCGCACGCCGCTGGAGGACCACGCCCGGTGACCGTCGACCTGCTCGCCAACCACGTCGTGCGTGGCGACCTCGAAACCGTGTCGGCGACCCAGCTGTCGCAGAGTCTGTACGTCACCGGAGTTGCGGATCCCGAAGCGGGTGTCGGCACCCACGACCACCACGGCCGCATTCAACCCTTCGACCAGAACCTGCTGCACGAATGCCTCAGGAGTCAGCTGGGCGAACTCACGCGTGAAGGGCAAGGTCAGCGTGGCGTCCAGCCCGCACTGCTCGATCAGGTCCATACGGTACTCCGGGCCGATGATCTGCGCCGGAGCCCGTTCCGGGTGCAGCACCGCCACGGGGTGAGGGTCGAACGTGACCGCGATACTGCGTAGCTGCGCTTGACGGCCACGCTGAGCGACCGTGCGCAGGACGGCCTGGTGGCCGCGGTGCACTCCGTCGAAGTTGCCGAGCGTGACGACACTGGGTCGCGAACCTTCTTGAGCGTCCTCAACCTTCGTCCAGCGATCCACGGCCGCTACTCTAACCGCGGGGAAAGACGACGCGACTACGAGTGTCCTCGCCCGACTCGTCGAGGATCGCTACGAGCTCACCGTCCGTGCCGATCCCCGCCACCGGATCGTGGCTGCGCTCCCCCAATCGCTCGATCCGCTGGCCGTAGCGCAACGCACGTTCCTCGGCGTCGGTCAGTCGGCGCACGGCGAAGGCGGCGGTGGCAGCCTGCGCCATCGGCAGGACGGCGGCGACGGGATCGGCCTCGACCGCCTGGAGGGTCAGCGCCGAGTCGAGGTGGTACCGGCCCACGCGAGTGCGCCGCAGGCTGGTCAGGTGTCCGCCCACCCGGAGAAGCTCGCCGAGGTCGCGAGCCAGGGCCCGCACGTAGGTCCCGGAGGTGACCTCGACCTCCACGTCGAGGTCGAGGGTCCCGGGGGGCTCCCCGCCGAGGGCAGCACGGCGGCTTGCCGTGAACCGTCGCACGGTGACCGGACGGGGTTCGAGCTCGACGTCTTCGCCCGACCGCACCCGTGCATAGGAGCGCACGCCGTCGACCTTGATAGCGCTGACCGCGCTGGGCCGCTGGGTGATGTCGCCCGTGAGCGACGCGACTGCTGACCGGATGTCGCTCTCGCGCAGCCCAGTCGCGTCCGATCCTTGGACGACCTCACCCTCGGCGTCGTCGGTCACACTGGTCTGACCCAGTCGGATCGTGGCCACGTACGCTTTGTCCAGACCCACCAGGAAGGTCAGCAGCTTGGTCGCACGGTCGACCCCGAGCACCAGCACCCCCGTGGCCATCGGGTCCAGGGTACCGGCATGACCCACCCGCCGCGTGCTGCATAAACGCCGCGTCCGGGCCACGACGTCGTGACTGGTCCAACCCGTTGGCTTGTCGATCACCAGCAACCCGTCCAAGCTCACTCCGGAGACTCGTCGGCCTCGTCGAGATGCGGTTTGCGGTAGGGGTCGGGATCCCCGGCATAGGCCGCTGACTGTCGCCCGGCAGCCAGCTCTGCGTCGCGCTGGTGCACCTGACGCATCACGTCGTCCAGATGGGCCGCGTCCTCGGGCAGCGCGTCCAATACGAACTCCAAGCTGGGGGTCAGCCGGATTCCGAGGCCCTTGCCGACGTGGGACCGAATACGCCCGCGATAGGTGGCCAGCACCTCGGAGGCGGCCTCACGCTCCTCGGCGCCCCCGAGCACCGTGTAGAACACCGTGGCGTGCTGCAGGTCGCCGGTGACGCGGACATCCGTGATCGTGACGAATCCCAACCTCGGGTCCTTGACCAGCGTGTCCAAGCCACCGGCCACCAACACCTTGGTGCGTTCAGCAACTTTGCGGGCGCGAGCCTTGTCCGCCATGTCTCCTCCAGGTCATTGACAGGTGGTGTGGTCTTCGCCGATCCGGCCGACGTCGACGAAACGACGTCGGCCGGATCGAGGCAGCATTGGTCAGCTGCGAGGAATCTCCTTCATGGCGTACGTGGTGATCAGGTCATCGACCTGGATGTCGTTGAACGACCCCAGGTTGACACCACACTCGTAGCCGTCGCGCACCTCGGTGACGTCATCCTTGAAGCGCCGCAGTCCAGCGATCTCCAAACCTTCGGTGATCACCACTCCGTTGCGCGTGATGCGTGCTTTAGCACCGCGCCGCAGCTCGCCGCTGCGGACCAGGGACCCGGCCACGTTGCCGAACTTGCTCGAGCGGAAGATCTCGCGGATTTCCGCCGTGCCGACCGTCTCTTCGACGTACTCCGGCTTCAGCATGCCCTTCAGCGCGTTCTCGATGTCCTCGATGGCCTGGTAGATCACCGAGTAGTAGCGGATCTCCACACCTTCGCGCTCGGCCACCTCAGCGTTCTGACCTTCGGCCCTGACGTTGAAGCCGAGGACGATCGCATCCGAGGCCATGGCCAGGTTGATGTTGTTCAGCGTGATCGCACCAACACCACGGTCGATGATCCGCAGATCGACCTCCTCGCCTACGTCGATCTGCAGCAACGCGTCTTCGAGCGCTTCCACAGAACCGGACACGTCGCCCTTGAGGATGAGGTTGAGCGTGTCGACCTTGCCCGCGGCCAAAGCCTGGTTGAGGTCCTCCAAGCTGATCCGCTTGCGCGACTTGGCCAGCGAGGCCTGGCGGTCCGCCGCTTCACGCTTCTCAGCGATCTGACGGGCAGTCCGGTCATCCGGAGCCACCAGGAACGTGTCACCGGCACGCGGCACCGAGGCGAGCCCCAGCACCTGGACGGGACGCGAGGGAGGCGCCTCCTTCAGGTTGTTGCCGTGTTCGTCGAGCATGGCGCGAACACGACCGTGCGCCGCTCCGCTGACGATCGCATCACCGACGCGCAGGGTGCCCTGCTGGACCAGCACGGTGGCGACGGCACCGCGACCACGGTCGAGGTTGGCCTCGATCGCGACGCCGCGGGCGTCCTTGTCCGGGTTGGCTCGCATGTCGAGCGCTGCATCCGCCGTCAACAACACGGCCTCCAGCAGAGCCTCGATGTTTTCGCCCGCCTTGGCCGAGACGTCGACGAACATCGTGTCGCCGCCGTACTCCTCGGCGATCAGGTTGTACTCGGTCAGCTGCTGACGGACCTTGGCCGAGTTGGCACCTTCGACGTCGATCTTGTTGACCGCAACCACGATCGGGACGTCGGCCGCCTGGGCGTGGTTCAACGCCTCGATCGTCTGCGGCATCACACCATCGTCGGCAGCGACGACGAGGATGGCGATGTCGGTGACCTTCGCACCACGAGCTCGCATGGCGGTGAACGCCTCGTGACCCGGGGTGTCGATGAAGGTGACCGCACGGTCGAGACCCTCGTGGTTGGTGTGGACCTGGTACGCGCCGATGTGCTGCGTGATGCCACCGGCTTCGTCTCCGGCCACGTCGGCCTGACGGATGGCGTCCAGCAGACGCGTCTTTCCGTGGTCAACGTGGCCCATCACCGTGACGACCGGCGGACGTGGCTGCAGGTCTTCGTCGGTCTCCGCATCGATCTCCGCTTCGAGGTCGATGTTGTAGGCACTGAAGAGCTCGCGCTCCTCCTCCTCTGGAGACACCAACCGGATGTCATAGCCCAGCTCGTTGCCGAGGATCCCGAAGGTGTCCTCGTCCAGCGACGCTGTTGCCGTAGCCATTTCTCCCAGGTGGAAGAGCACCGCCACCAGCGATGTGGGGTCGAGGTTGACCTTGTCCGCGAAATCCGTCAAGGAGGCTCCCCGACGCACGGTGACCGTCATCCCGTTGCCGCGAGGCACGTTGACACCGCCGATGGAAGGCGCCTGCATCTGCTCGAACTCTGCACGCTTGGCCCGCTTGGACTTGCGCCCGCGAACCTTTCCTCCGCCGCGTCCGAAGGCGCCTTGCGTGCCACCGCGACCCCGTGGGCCACCACCGCGGCCACCTCCGCCGCCGCGGAAAGCACCACCACCGGCAGCGCCGCCACCGGCACCACCAGGCGCACCTGGGCCACCGCGTCCGCGACCACCGGGACGAGCGGGACGCTCACCCGGCCGGGGCACGGCTGCGCGGTCCGGCATCATCGCCGGGTTCGGTCGAGCACCTCCGCTGCGG
>JBARVW010000078.1:0-1596 GCA_049646465.1 Ornithinimicrobium sp. | reverse complement strand
CGCCGATTATGGATTCGATCATGTGTGGTTATGATTGCGCCGTGACCAACCGCTCGAGCAGCCATCTCGTCTCGCGACGTCATGTCGACCTGCTCCGGGTCAGCAGCACCTTGATGTGTGGGATGCGCTAGCGCGCCCACTGCGATGGCTCATCCGAGCCGCCGACCGGGCGTGTGAGCCGGGTCGGTCCTCTCTGAAGTCCGGTCGCCTCACGCGCCACCGCTCTTCGTGAGGAAACCATGACCACCGACGTCGTTCGCAGTGCTCGACCTGCCCGTCCGTCTCGACCCAACGGCCAGTGGGCGGTCGATGGCCCCGCTCCGTTGAACCACAACGAGGAGACCAAGGCCGCCGATAACGGACTCAACGTCCGGGAGCGGATCGAGCAGATCTACTCCAAGCAGGGCTTCTCCTCCATCGACACCGACGACCTGAACGGTCGGATGCGGTGGTGGGGGCTCTACACCCAGCGCCGTCCCGGCATACCGGGCGGTCGCACGGCCCAGATGGAGCCGCACGAGCTGTCGGACGAGTTCTTCATGCTGCGGGTCCGTCTCGACGGGGGTGCCGTCAGTGCCCACCAGCTCCGGGTGCTGGGTGAGATCTCCACCGAGTTCGCCCGGGACACCGCCGACATCAGTGACCGGCAGAACGTGCAGCTCCACTGGATCCGGATCGAGGACGTGCCGGAGGTCTGGGCCCGCCTGGAAGCCGCCGGTATGCAGACCACGGAGGCCTGCGGGGACACCCCCCGAGTGATCTTGGCCAGCCCGGTCGCTGGGATCTCAGCGCAGGAGCTGATCGACCCGACTCCGGTCATCGACGAGATCCTGGAGCGCTTCATCGGCGACCCCGAGCTGTCCAACCTGCCCCGCAAGTTCAAGAGTGCGATGACCGGTCACCCCAGTCTGGACGTGGTGCACGAGATCAACGACATCTCCCTCGTGGCCGTCGAGCACCCCGAGCTCGGCATCGGCTACGACCTCTGGGTGGGCGGTGGACTGTCGACCAACCCTCGTCTCGCCGAGCGGCTCGGGGCCTTCGTGCGCCCTGAAGAGGCCGCCGACGTCTGGCACGCGGTGCTGCAGGTCTTCCGGGACTACGGCTACCGGCGGCTGCGCAACAAGGCCCGGTTGAAGTTCCTCCTCGCCGACTGGGGCGCCGAGAAGTTCCGCTCCGTGCTCGAGACCGAGTACCTCGGCCGTGCCCTGGCCGACGGCCCGCCTCCGCCACCCCCCACCGGCCCCAGTGACCACGTGGGCGTCCACGAGCAGAAGGACGGCAAGCGGTTCATCGGCGCTGCACCCACGGTGGGGCGGGTCAGCGGGTCCATCCTCACTGCCCTGGCCGACCTGATGGAGTCCGTCGGGTCGGATCGGCTGCGCTTCACCCCCCACCAGAAGTTGGTGCTGCTCGACATACCCACCGAGCAGGTCGAGCACGTCGTGGGCGTGGTCGAGTCCTTGGGCCTGCGCACTGCACCGAGTGCCTTCCGCCGCTCGACCATGGCTTGCACGGGCATCGAGTTCTGCAAGCTGGCCATCGTGGAGACCAAAGCCACCGCCGCAGCCGCGATCACCGAGCTGGAGTCACGGC
>JBARVW010000077.1:0-1644 GCA_049646465.1 Ornithinimicrobium sp. | reverse complement strand
GTCTGGGCGGACCAGGCCCTACGGCGTGATGGTCGCGGTGTCGATGACGAAGCGGTAGCGGACATCGGAGTCGACCACCCGGTCGTAGGCTTCGTTGGCCTGCTCCGCGTCGATCAGCTCGATCTCGGCGCCGATGCCGTGCTCGGCCGCGACGTCCAACATCTCCTGGGTCTGCGCGATGCCACCGATCATCGAGCCGGCCATGACCTTGCCCCCGGCCAAGAGGGAGAAGCCGTTGAACTCGTGGGGCTTGCTGGGCGCGCCCAGGTTCACCATGGCCCCGTTGGGCTTCAACGTCGACAGGTAGGAGTCGATCGGCAGGTTGGCACTGACCGTGTTGATGATGACGTCGAAGGTCGAAGCCAGATCGGTGAAGGTGGACTCCTCGGACGTGGCCCGGTGGTCGACCGCGCCGTAGCGCAGGCTGTCGTCCTTCTTGTTCGTGGTCTGGCTCAGCACCGTGACCTCGGCGCCCAGGGCGACGGCGAACTTGACGGCGACGTGGCCCAGCCCGCCCATACCGACGACCGCGACCTTGGAGTCCGCTCCCACACCCCAGCGCTTCAGCGGGCTGTAGGTGGTGATCCCGGCGCACAGCAGCGGGGCAGCCACGTCGAGCTCGATCCCGTCGGGGATGCGCAGCACGAAACGGTCACGGACGACGACCTGTTGGCTGTAGCCACCCATCGTCTTCTCTCCGTCGTAGCCCTCGGCGTTGTACGTCTGGACGGCTCCCTTGGTGCAGAACTGCTCTTGGTCCTGCTGGCAGTACTCGCACTCACCGCAGGAGTCGACCAAGCAGCCGACTCCGACGCGGTCTCCGACCTGGTATGCGGTGACGTCATCGCCGACGGCGGACACGGTGCCGGCGATCTCGTGACCGGGGACCATCGGGAAGATGGCGCTCCCCCATTCCTCGCGGACCTGGTGGATGTCACTGTGACAGATCCCGGCATACGCGATGTCGATCAGGACGTCGTCGGCGCGCAGCGTGCGGCGCTCGATGGTGGTGGCCTTCAGCGGCGCTCCCGGACCTGCGGTGGACAAAGCAACAGTGTGCGACATGCATCTCCTCGATATCGATGTACGGACTTATCCAGTGCAAGAGGCGATATCACCGAGGTATTCCGTCGCAGTGCGTGTCGAGGGTCACGCTGCGTCGAGGGCATGGTTCGGCCCGCGGGGTGAGTCGTCGGTGACGACTCTGCCGGATGGACAAGTCCGGCCCCGCGGGCCGAGGTGGCTGCAGTTGGGTCGTGCCACCTGGTCCTGCCGTCAGGAGAACGGCCGGATCACCGCGTCAGCGGCGAGCCACCTCACATGTCCGAAGTGCGTTCATGGATCGGACCACCTCCCTTCTTGGATGCCCATCACGCTAAGCCGAGACCGACGTGGCCGCAATCGAATATCGGCCGCTCACTAGAGTGGCGCGCGTGCCACCCGCCGAGTCCTCCGCGCCCACAGGGGCTGCCGTGCCGCACGCCGGGCAGCACGGCGGGGACGGCCCGGCGGTCGCCCGAGCCCTCGGTCTAGAGCCCGCTGACCTGCTGGACCTCTCGCAGACCATGAACCCGTGGGCACCCGACGTCGCGGCGATCCTTCGCCGCCATCTCGACAGCGTCGGCCACTACCCCGACCCCCGCG
>JBARVW010000076.1:0-18720 GCA_049646465.1 Ornithinimicrobium sp. | reverse complement strand
CGGAGTGCAGGCTCCACACCTCGTCACCTACGACGATCGTCCGCTCGACAGGCGGATGCCAGGCCCTGCTCGACTGCGACGTCGGCAACAGACCCCCGGGAGTCAGACCTTGCCCGTCGAAGTGGGCGGTCACCACACCGGTGAACTCCTCGGGGCCATCGCCAGAGATGTCAGCCGGCACGAAGAACTGCCCGGTCGCAGGCCACTGGGTGAAGGCGCGATGGTCCCATTCGACAGGCGAGTGTCCGCCGGGCCAGGTGAGCTGATCCGTTCGCTGCGGGTCGGTAATGTCACTGATGTCGAAGAGTGAGGCCTGGAGCCCTTTCTCCTGCCCCGTCCTCGGGTCAGCGTCTTGACCGATGCCGAGCAGATGCTCCTCGTCGAGGGGATGCAGGTAGGCCGAGTAGCCCGGGATCTTCAGCTCGCCGGCGACGTTCGGACGCGTCGGATCGGAGGTGTCGATGAGGTAGAGGGGGTCGGTCTGACGAAACGTCACCACGGCAGCCAGGTCGGGACTCAGGTAGCGCACGGACTTGATGCGCTCGGTCTTGCCCAGACCGCCTACCGACCCCCTCACGACCAGCTCGTCATCCTGCTCGGTGAGCATGAAGAGTGATGACTGCGACACTTGGGAGTCTGACGCAGCGGTCGTCGGCCACCATGACGGCTCGGAGGTTGTGGCCGCTCGGATCATGCCGTCGACCTCGCTCAGGGCGAACTGGTTGATCAGTGTGCCCTCGATCTGACCAGAGGCCACGTAGTGGGTGCGTCGTGGGTCGGAGATGTCGAAGGAATGCAGCGACGTGGCGATCGCCTCGTCGGGCGCCCGCTGGATGTCGAACGGTGAAGCCCACCGGCCCCAGAGGCTGGTCGCCACGATCAGCCGGTCGGTGGAGGCATAGACCGTCTCTCCGCTCGCGACCAAGGAGACCGCCGACGTCAGTGCGAGGGCGCCGGGGTCGGTTGAGATCCCGTCAGCGAGATCGAGGGTGACCACCGATACCGTGCTGAGTCCGCTGAACACGTCGGGGCGGCTCACATCGGCGCATTCGCTCAGAGTGCTCACGTCACCGCGGTCACCGTCGGGGCCGATGGTCTCGAGGTGCGGCACCCAGTCGTCCAGCGTCGAGCTCTCGATCACGTCACGATTGGTGCGGAGGGCATCTCGCTCGGCCCGCAGCGAGCCGTTGCGAGGGGAGACGAACTCGAGGCCTGTCGGACGGCTTTCCATCACCATGCGGACCGAGTCGCCGGTCAGTCGGGCCGAGCGATAGGTGCCCTCCATCCGCTCCGACCCCAGCACCGCCGGTGAACGAGGGTCCTCGATGTCGATCCGAGTGATCGTGGTGCGTGAGGAGTGGTGACCGTCAGGCCAGATCATGTCGACCGAGCTGCGGGAGGATTCCTCGCCGAACGGGTCGAACCACCGTCCCCAGGTGCGCCGCTCGTCGACGGTGCCGGTGGACATCAACACCACGGTGTCATCGTGCAGGAGGATCTCGGACTGGTAAGAATCCGGAGCGACGTCATCCAGAGCAAGTGTGGCCAACACCTCGCCCTCGTCGACACCCACGATGTGAAGTGCCCCGTCGGCGACCGCGACGATGATCGAGCCGTTCGTCTTGACCATGTCGGCCTCGTCTACCCCCACCTCCTGGTTGTTCGTGCCTGAGAAGTCGTCGCCGACGACCGAAGCAGCGCTCTGCGCGCCGGCGCTCACTGCCGAGTCGCTCGCGCTCTCACTGCCGCCTTCGAGCCATCCCCCTTCGTCGACGCCATACCCACCGTTGCCGTCGAGGCCGTACGGGCCGACCAGATCGAGTGCCCCGTCGATGTAGTAGGCCAAGAGCTGGTCACACGAACCGAAGGGAGCGATCGACCCCGCTTCCAACACCGTGAGGGGCGCGGCGCTCGGTGGGCGGGGTCCGGTGTCCTCGGCCGAACACGCTCCCACGAACAGCGGAAGGGCCAGCAGTACGGGTAGGCGTCGCATGTTCTGAGCCCCTCATCCAGCCTCGACGATGAATGAGGGTGTGACGCGAGCCGGGCCGGGGTGGTTCCGACCCGGCCCGGGTGCGCCTACCCTCAGAGGGCCTCGCGGTCGGCGCGCCCCTTCGTCAGGGCCACGGCGCCGAGCACCATGAGGACGACGCCTGCCGAGATGACGAAGCCGGGGAGGGCCAGGCCCCAGTCCACGTTGAGCTCGCTGAGCTGCAGGGTGAGGACGAGTCCAGAGACGCCCAGACACAGGAGGCCGAAGGTCACCGTGACCCAGGAGATACCCGTGGGTCGGACCACCTCGGGCGTCGGGGTGGAGGGCGCGGGTTGCTCGTCGCTGGGGTTTTCGTCGCTGGGGATCTCCTCGCGAGGGGTAGTGCGAGCGGCATCCTCGTGTGTGCGGTCTTCTTCGGACATGTCAGTCCCTTTCCTGAGTGGTGACACGGACCTGCCCCAAGCCGACTTCGACGTCGAGGAACAGATCTGCGGGCTCGGATCCGATGAGCGTCCGGGTTTGGACGTCGGTTCCGTCATCGCTGAAGGTGGTCCCGTCGGCGAGGGTTCGTGGGCGCCCTTCGTCGGCCGTGATGCTGACCTCGGGCGGCGTTGCGGAAGCGTCTGCGCGGTCGAACGGGTTGCCGTCGACCAAGAACTCGCCGGCACCGATGTCCGAGATGATCTCCACGTTCAGGTCGTTCGGCACGATGATGTCGACTTGGCCGAGCCCCAGCTGGATGCGGGACGTGTCCCCGTCCAGAGTGCTGGCGTCGAGCTGGGTCAGGTCGAGCTCGGCCTGCCCCGCCCCAAGGTCGATGTCCTGCAAGGCGGCAGCGGACCCGGGCACTCGGGTGACGTCACCGGTGGCAGAGTCCCAGCGCAGGTCATCCGGCAGCGGAGCCGTGATGGTGGCAGCACAGAGGGTGATGACCGCCAGAAACCCGACCCATCCCGCGCGCCGTCCGGCGACACCGAGCCCGACCAACAGGAGACCCATTGCCGCCAGGGCGATACTCCAGGCCACGGTGAGCGGGTTCCCGGTCAGACCGAGCGAGTCCCCGGTCCAGGTCAGAGCCCCCACGATGACCAGCAAGGCTCCGGCCGTCAGCAACGCCAGCGGTCCGCCACCGCTGAGGCGGCGACCACGGAGCGGACTGGGAGGACCGCTCGGTGGGGTAGGGCCCAGATCGGTGGAGTATGCCGTCGGCCCCTGGGGCGGTGCTTGGCCGTCGCCGGCCTGGGCGTGGCCCGCTGAGGGGGCCCCAGCTGTCTCAGACATCGACCAGCCGGCGGCCGGAGCGGGTGGCGGGACCGCTGCGGTGCCCGACTGTCCGACCGCTCCCGGCGCCGAACGACCCCTCCAGGCCCGGTAGAACGCGTAGCCGAGCCCGGCCAGCACGATGAGACTGAAGAACGCACCCCCGAGCGAGTCTCCGCCGCCGATGCCGAAGAAGGGGACGGAGATCAAGATCACGAGAGCGGCTAACACCAGGAGGGCGACGGAGGCGGTCGAGCCACCTCGGAGCCCTCGCTCGGCGTGGGTGGACTCGGCGCTGTCGGGGACCAAGATCCAGGCCAGGACGTAGAGGGCGGCACCGAGCCCGAAGATGAGTCCCAGCACGATGAAGCCCGCTCGCACGACCAAAGGGTCGATACCGATGCGGTGGGCCAAGCCCGCCGCGACGCCGCCGATCCACCCGTCCGGAGTGCGTCGCATGTCGATGTCGTGAAGCCGGTCGAAGAACCCTCGACGCGCGCCCCGCTGGGACGACCCGTGGGTCTGCCCGGTCTGGGATGCGGACGACGGAGTCTGCTCCGTGGTGGTGTCAGGAGGGGGCTGGTGTTCGCTCATGCTGTCCACCATCGTCCGCCGGTGGGGGGCTCCGCTATCAGGGTCAGCCCTGAGCCACCCCTGGTCTAGCCCCGAGATCGGGCGATCGGCCCCCTGAACGTCGCTGCGATAGTCCAGGATGAAGACGTGGACAGCCCTCAGCCCCCGGCACGGCCGCCTCTGGTGCGCCCTGTCCAAGGGCGCGTGCTGGCCGGTGTCGCCGCCGGACTCGCCGCGCACCTGGGGGTGAGTGTGCGTGTGGTCCGTGTTGTCCTCCTGGTCATGATCGGCGCAGGAGGATCGGGGCTGGCGGTCTACCTCTTCTTGGTCGCCCTGGTCCCTCAGGCAGACCGCGTACCTACGGCAAGGAGCATCGAGTCGGTGCGTGGCCGCGGTGATCGGCCCTCCGGCACACCTGAGGTCTCCGAGGTGCCGCAACGCAGCGGTGGGGTGGGAGTCTGGTTTCTCGCCGGCGGGGGGCTGGCCGTCGCGGTGGGCCTGGGCCTTCAATGGGGGGTATCCCTGGACACGGCGTTCTGGCTACCGGTGCTGCTGCTCACCACCGGGGCCGTCTTCGTGTGGGCGCAGCTCGACGGCACGGCCCGCCGTGCCTGGGCACCTCAGGACCCCACTCGCCGGCGGTGGACCGTGGCCCGAGTGGTCGCGGGGGTGGCGATGGCGGTCATCGGCCTGGTCCTGCTCGCCACCCGGGGCCAGGGTCTGGCGGATCTGTGGGACGTCGTGGTGGCAGTCCTCGTCGTCCTGGTCGGACTCACCTTGGTCATGACTCCCTTGGTGGCGCGCCTATGGCGCGAGTTCCGTCTCGAGCAGTCAGGGAGGATCCGCGCGACCGAGCGGGCTGACATCGCCGCCCATCTACACGACTCGGTGCTGCAGACTCTGACCCTGATCCAGCGTCAGTCGGATGATCCCAACGTCATCCGACTGGCGCGGGGGCAGGAGCGGGAGCTACGTCAGTGGCTGTTCCGGGGCAACGATCAGGCCGAGGCCACGCTGGCCTCGGCCGTGGCCGACATGGCTCATGAGGTCGAAGACCGACACGGGGTCCCGGTGGAGCTGGTGGTGACGGGTGACGCGCCTCTGGACGCGAGGACGGCGGCGTTGGTGGCCGCGCTTCGCGAGGCCATGGTCAACGCGGTGTCACACGCGCGGCCGCCCATCTCGACATACCTCGAAGTAGGTCCTCGGCAGATCGAGGCGTTCGTCCGCGACCGGGGGGCGGGGTTCGACCTGGAGCTCGTGCCGACCGACCGGCAGGGCATCCGCGAGTCCATCATCGGTCGTATGCAGCGACACGGGGGCCAGGCCCAGGTCCGGCCGATGTCCGATGGCACCGAGATCGCCCTCACGATGTCCCTTCCCGATACGGCTCCGCACTCCACGGCATCCACCGGCCCTCCTCCGAACGGCGTTCACGATGACCGATGACACGACCGATATCCGCCTCGTCCTGGTGGACGACCATCGCATCTTCCGGGCCGGCGTCCGAGCGGAGCTGACCGAGCTCGCCCCCGACCTGGACATCGTGGCCGAAGCCGGGACGGTGGACGCGGCGATCTCCACCATCCGCGACACTCTGCCCGACGTCGTGCTGCTCGACGTCCATCTGCCGGGAGGATCCGGCGGCGGTGGGGCCGACGTGCTGCGAGGATGCGCCGGGCTGCAGACCGCCTCGGGTGCTCCGGTGCGCTTCCTGGCGCTGTCGGTATCGGACACGGCCGATGATGTGATCGCGGTGATCCGTGCGGGCGCTCGCGGCTACGTCACCAAAAGCATCGTCGGGGCCGACCTGGCCACGGCGATCAGTCGGGTACGCAACGGCGACGCGGTGTTCAGCCCGCGACTCGCCGGATTCGTCCTCGACGCCTTCGGGGCCACCGCGGGAGAGATCGCGGAGATCGACGAGGAGCTCGACCGGCTGAGCAACCGCGAGCGCGAGGTCATGCGACTGATCGCCCGGGGGTACCAGTACAAGGAGGTGGCCAAAGAACTGTTCATCTCCATCAAGACGGTGGAGACTCACGTCTCCTCGGTGCTGCGCAAGCTCCAGTTGTCTTCACGGCACGAACTGACCGCCTGGGCGATGGACCGACGCTTGCTGTGAGCGCAAGGACGGTCCACCGTGGCATCTTCGGACGGCGACCGGTCAGGCGAAGATGACGTAGACCACCGCAGCCAGGGCGAAGGCCATGAAGCCGATGGCGGTGCCGATGACCGACCACGTCTTCAAGGTGGTGACGGTGTCGAAGCCGCAGAACCGTCCAATCAGCCAGAAGCCTGAGTCGTTGACGTGCGAGAAGGTGATCGATCCAGCGGTGATGCCCACGACCACGGACGCCAAGGCGATGCCATCGATGCCCATCGTGGCCACCGCGGGGGCCATGATGGAACCGGCGGTGGTGGCAGCGACGGTGGCCGAGCCCTGCGCCACGCGGAAGGCGATGGCGACGAGGAAGCCGGCCAGCATGATCGGTAGCCCGAGAGCGTCCAGCCCGTCGGCGATGGTCTGGCCGATGCCGGTCTCGGTCAGGATGCGACCGAAGGCCCCTCCCGCGCCGGTGATCAGGATGATCGAGCAGACCGGAGCCAACGCATCGTCGACCAGGTCCTCCAGCAGGCCGCCGATCTTCTCCCCGCGCCGACGGCGGGGGACGATATACAGCAACACCATGGCCAGCAGGGCGGCGATGAGCAGGGCGATCGCGGTCGTGCCGATCAGGCGGGACATCTGGAAGACCAGGTTGTCGTCGGCCACGGTGCCGCTCGCCTCAAGCGTGGAGAAGATGGTGTTGAAGAAGATCAGCACCAGCGGCAGCAGGAGCACAAACATCACCGTCCCGAAGGCGGGGCGCTCCTCTTCGGAGTAGTCCTTCGGCTCACCCAGCAGGTTCGGCACTGGCATGTCGGGGTACCGCTTGGCGATGAAGAGCCCGAGCCGGTATCCGGCGAGGTACCAGGTCGGAAGGCCGACCAACAGCGCGACCACGACGACGAGGCCGATGTCAGCCCCCATCACCGTGGCTGCGGCGGTAGGTCCCGGGTGAGGAGGTGTCAACGCATGCATCATCAGGAAGGCCCCGATGGACGGCAGCACGTAGAGCATGAACGAGCCACCGAGTCGTCGTGCCACCGTGTAGATGATCGGAAGCATCACGATGAAGCCAGCGTCGAGGAAGATCGGGAAGGCGTAGAACAACGAGGCGACCGCCAGGGCCAGCGGGGCCCGCTCCTCGCCGAACCGGTCGAGCATCTTGTCGGCCAGCACCTGGGCGCCGCCCGTCATCTCGACTAGTCGGCCCAGCACAGCTCCGAATCCGACCAGCAGCGCGACCGAGCCCACGGTGGTGCTGAATCCGGCGATGACCACGTCTATGACGTCACCCACCGCGATACCGGCCGCCAGGCCGGTCAACACACTGACCACGATCAGGGAGAAGAAGGCGTGGAGCCGCACCTTGATGATGAGGAACAACAGCAGGGCGATCGCGAGGACTGCGATGGTGATCAGTAGCCACGTGGGGCGCTCGGCGAGGACGACGTTGTCCATGGGTCCTTCCAGGAAGCTGAATGGTTGACCGGCCTACGGCGCAGGGAGCCGCGGCCGCTGGTGCTAGAGGTTCATGCGCCCTTCGGTGCAGGGCCGAGCTCGCGGAGCAGGTCGCCCATGCGCGAGTAGGCCTTGTTGCGGTAGGCGATCAGCTCGGCTTTGGTGTCTTCGTCGAAGTCACCGGTGAGGCCCTTGCCGTTCTTGGTGCCCTTGCGGCCGCTATCGACGGCGTCGGTGATCACCTTGGGGGTGGCCATACGCTCGCCGAAGGCGTCCTCGAGCGTGCGGTAGCCCTTGGCGTAGACCTCCAGGCCCGCTTGGTCCGCGATGGCGAAGGGGCCGAAGAAGCCGAGGCGGAAACCGAAGGTCGTTCGCACGATGGTGTCGACATCCTCCGCAGTGGCCACGCCCTCCTCCACGATCAGCGCTGCTTCGTGCAGCAGGGCGTACTGCAGGCGGTTGAGCGCCATACCAGGGGTGTCTGCAACCTGTGCACCCTCCCGGCCAGCCCGCTCCAGCAGGTCACGGACCAGGTCGATGACCTCCTGGGTGGTCTCCTCCCCAGCGACCAGCTCGACTCCCGGAATGAAGGGGGCCGGGTTGGAGAAGTGCACGGTGAGGAAGCGCTCCGGGTTGGTCACTCCCGGGGCCATGACCTTCACGGGGATGGTCGAGGTGTTCGTGCCGATGATCGTGTCCGGCCGGGCAGCCGCCGAGATCCGGCCGAGGACCTCCCGCTTGACGTCGGGGTCCTCGAAGACGGCTTCCTCGACGAAATCCACGTCGGCCACTGCATCCTCGATGCTGTCCACGGCGGTGAGGTTGGCCATGATGGCGTCGGCGCTGCCGGAGTCGAACAGGCCCTGGTCCTCGAACTCGCGTGCCTCCTTCTCCAGTCGCGCCAGCGCGGCCTGGGTGGCTTCGGGGTCGACATCGGTGATGCGTACCTGGAAACCGGCGAGAGCGAGCACCTGTGCGATGCCCCCACCCATGTAGCCGGCTCCGACAACGGTGACGGTGTTGATGCGGTCCATATGTGTCCTTCGCGGTAGTGAGTTTTAGGCGAGGGCTGAGCCCAGGACCTGACGGATGTAGTCGCGGTTCTCGGCACAGACGCCGAGGGAGTCCGAGCCGTAGTGCTCGCAACAGAACGGCCCGCTGAAGCCGAGGTCGAGCGCTCGGCGGATGACCTGTCGGTAGTTGATGTAGCCGTACTTCAGGGGCAGCGGCGCCGAGCTGTACGCACCAGTGGCCGGGTCGAAGTCGCGGGAGTAGTTCTTGATGTGCCAGAAGTTCGAGTGCGGCAGGACCTTCTCGAACATCTCGCTGTAGTGCGGCATCGGCCGGTGAAGGCGCACCAGGTTGCCGAGATCGGGGTTCAGGCCGACGGCGTCGTGGTTGACGTCACCGATGAACGTGACCGCCTCATCGGGGGTGCCGATGTAGGTGTCCTCGTACATCTCCAGGCTGACTTCGATGCCGTTGGCCCGGGCATGGTCACCGAGCTCGCGGACGCGCTCGATAGCCAGATCCCGCAGCGCGGGGTCGTCCACGTGTCCGTCGACGAGCCAGAACCAGATCTGCCCGGCTTGCTCCTCGGTGACGGCCTGCATGAAGCCGGTGTTCACGATGGTGGCACCGAAACGGGGTGCCAGGTCGATCAACCGGTGGGCGTCAGCCAGGTTGCGCTCTCCGTGCTCGACGTCAACGACGGAGTTGCGGGTCATCGAGATCGAGGAGATCGCCAGGCCCTCGGCCTCCAGGGTCTCGTGGAACTCCTGCACCCGCGCCTCGGAAAGGGCGGCGAGGGGAACCCATGCATCCGTCGGGTCGATGTGGTCGAAGCCCAGCTCCCGGACTTGGCGCAGCTGGCTGGCCCAGACCGTCGACGGGGCGTCCTTGATGTGGCCACCGTCGGGCGCAACCGCGCCGAACGAAAGCATGTTGGCCGCGATCGGCCAGGTTTGCGCGGTAGACATCGATGTCCTCCCTGGTAATTTCCTATAGGATATAGGGATAGGAGAAGCCGGTGTCAAGGTCCCGTAGAATCGTCCGTCCTTGGAGCCCACGAGAGACGAGCGATGCCCGAACACGGAGTGGACCCTTCTGCCGAGCATCGATCCGGGGGACGACCCGTGCCCGATGCCCCGCGGCGCAGCATGCTGGCCGACCCGGTCTACGAGCAGCTGGTCGAGCAGATGTTGGACGGCGCGTTGGCGCCGGGCGACGCGATCAGCATCGACGGCACCGCGCGGGCCCTAGGGGTGTCACCCACCCCCGTGCGCGAGGCGTTGGCGCGCCTGGAGTCCACGGGCAGCGTGGCCCGCATCGCGCTGCGTGGGTACCGGGTGGCCGACCTGCCGAGCGCCCAAGAGATGTCGGACATCATGGATGCACGCCTGGTCATCGAGCCGCATCTGGTCGAGCTCGCCAGTGAGCGAGTCACCGACGACCTGCTCGAGCAGCTGCAGGAGGCCATCGAAGCCCAGGTCAGAGCGCCACGGGGCAGTAGCGCAGCGGCGATCCGTGACTACCACCGGGCCGACGAGCACTTCCATCGTCTGATCGCCTTGCATGCTGCCAACGAGCCGTTGCTGCGTGCGTACGACGCCTTGGGCGGCCACGGTCAGCGGTTCCGGCTCTTCATCGGTGTCGGTGTGCGAGATGCCGAGTACGCCATAGCCGAGCATCGGGAGGTGCTCGACGCGCTGCGGCGCGGCCGTAGCTCAGAGGTCTACCGCATCATGTACGACCACATCACCGCGGTGAAAGCGCGCGCCCTGGCCGAGCAGGCCGAGACGCAGAGCCTGCCTACCTCCTAGCGCGATACGTCCCGCGTCCCGTCGACGGCGGGAGGTGCGGGGCTCCTCTGTCTCGTCATACGTACCTATTTCCTATACGATTCGTGGACCCACGTATCGCAAAGGACGGAACAATGACGTACCTCCTGAACAGTCCGGACGATTTCTCCGATGAGGCCGTGCGCGGTCTCGTGGCCGCGAACCCCGATCAGCTGCTCGAAGTTCCGGGCGGTGTGGTCCGGTCAACCGCGACCCCAGCCGGTCAGCCCGCCGTCGTTATGGGGGGCGGCTCGGGGCACTTTCCCGCGTTCGCCGGCTGGGTCGGCCCCGGGATGGGTCACGGAGCAGCGTGCGGCAACATCTTCTCCTCCCCCTCGGCCACGGAGGTCTACTCCGTCGTGCGGAACGCCGAGAACGGCGGTGGCGTCCTTCTCGGTTTCGGGAACTACGCAGGGGACGTGCTCCACTTCGGCCTCGCGGCCGAGAAGCTGCGCCATGAGGGCATCGACGTGCGGATCGTGGCCGTCAGCGACGACATCGTCTCCAACGACGCGGACAACCATCGCGACCGCCGGGGCATCGCCGGCGATATGCCGGTCTTCAAGATCGCCGGGGCCGCCGTCGAGGCGGGGGCAGATCTCGATGAGGCCGAGCGCATCGCCTGGAAGGCCAACGACGCTACCCGCTCCTTCGGTTTGGCTTTCGCCGGCTGCACCGTGCCGGGCGCGGATGAGCCGCTGTTCGAGGTCGAAGAGGGGCAGATGGCGGTGGGGCTCGGCATACACGGCGAGCCGGGGGTCCGGGACCAGCCGCTCGGAACGGCGGCTGACGTGGCCGACCTGCTGCTGGACGACGTGTTGGCCGAAGAGCCGACTCGCGGGGAGAACGGGTATGAGGGCCGAGTCGCCGTCCTGTTGAACGGGTTGGGCACCGTGAAGTACGAGGAGCTCTACGTCGTGTACGCGTCCTTGTCCCAACGTCTGGAGGAGCGGGGACTCACCCCGGTCCGCCCTGAGGTGGGCGAGTTCGTGACCAGTCTGAACATGGCCGGGGTCTCCCTCACCCTGGTATTTCTGGATGACGAGCTGGAGAAGTACTGGCTGGCGCCGGTCGACACTCCCGCCGTGCACCGTGGCGCAATGCCTCCCGCTGATCGCGAACCGCGCGGCGAAGTCTGGAGTGCGGACGCGGACGAGGTGCCGGAGTCCGACGACGAGTCGCGGGCGTTGGCAGACAAGGTCGTCGGCGTCCTGCAGATGTTCCACGAAGTCTGCGCAGAGCAGGAGGGAGAGTGGGGTCGCCTGGATGCCGTGGCGGGTGACGGGGACCACGGCCAAGGCATGCTCACGGGGTCTCGCGGTGCCGCCGAGGCCGCACGGAAGGCGACCGAGCAGGGTGCAGGCGCCCGCACCACGCTGCTGCTCGCCGGTCAGGCGTGGTCCGACCGCGCGGGTGGGACGTCCGGTGCTCTCTGGGGGGCTGCGCTCACCGCGGCCGGCGGGGTGTTCTCCGACACGGGGGGTGGAAGCGACCAGCGCACGGTCGATGCGCTGGTCGCCGGCGTCGACGCCGTGATGCGCCTAGGGGGAGCGGAGCCCGGGGACAAGACCATGGTCGACGCGGCGGTGCCGTTCCGAGACACCCTGAAGGAGCAGTTCGAGCAGGACGCTGCGGCGTCCATCACGGCCGCTGCCCAGCAAGCGCGTACGGCGGCCGACAACACCGCCGATATCCAAGCGACGCTCGGCCGGGCCCGAGTGCTGGGGGAGAAGAGCGTCGGAACCCCCGACCCGGGAGCGCTGTCGTTCTCGGTCTTGATGAAGGCTCTGGGCGACCACCTGAGTCACTGACCCCACCTCACACCTCTCAACCAAGGAGACCGCTATGGGACTACGAATTGTGGTTGGCGGCGACAGCGCCGGCTGGCACTACAAAGACGCGCTGCGCAAGGACCTCGAGGCCGATGACCGCGTCGACTCGGTGGTGGACGTTGGCGTGATGGCCGATGAGGACGCCACGATGTATCCCAATGTCGCGGTGGCCGCAGCCGAGAAGATCGTGGCGGGCGAGGTGGACCGGGCCTTGTTGATCTGTGGAACCGGTCTCGGGGTCGCCATCTCGGCCAACAAGGTGAAGGGCGTCCGCGCTGTCACCGCCCACGACCTGTACTCGGTCCAGCGCTCGGTGCTCAGCAACAACGCGCAAGTCCTGTGCATGGGCGAGCGGGTCGTGGGTCTGGAGCTCGCCCGGGTGCTGGTCCAGGAGTGGCTGGGGCTTCAGTTCGACCCCGAGTCCTCCTCGGCCGCCAAGGTGGACGCCATCAGCGCCTACGAAGGTGCCTGAGGTTTCAGTGTCGCCGCGTGCCGACGGTGAGTACCTCTGGGTTGGCACCAGTTGGAAGATGACCAAGACGCTCGGTGAGGCCCGTCAGTACGCTTCCGGGCTGGCCGGGCATCTCGGCGCCGCGGCCCCGGCCGGGGTGCAGCCGTTCATCATTCCGTCGTTCACCGCTCTCGACGCAGTGCGCACAGAGCTGGGCTCAGGCTCCCCGGTGGTGCTCGGCGCGCAGAACGCGCACTGGGCGCCCGCAGGTGCCTGGACCGGTGAGGTCTCGGTGCCACAGGTTGCCGATGCAGGTGCGCGGCTGGTCGAGATCGGTCATTCGGAGCGCCGCGAGCACTTCGGCGACACCGACGGCACCGTGCGCCGGAAGGTCGCTGCCACCCTCGAGCACGGACTGAGTCCTCTCCTGTGCATCGGTGAGAGCGAGCAGGTCAAGCAGGATGGCGATTCGACGGAATACATCCTGGGTCAGGCGGCACACGCCCTGGACGGGCTCAGCGATGCCGACCTCGCTCGGGTCCTCATCGCCTACGAGCCGATCTGGGCCATCGGTGAGCACGGACGCCCTGCAACGGTGGAGGAGCTCGTGGAGCCGTTCGCAGCGCTGGACCGTGAGTTCGGAGCAACGGTGCTGGGAGTGCTCTACGGCGGGTCGGTGAATCTGGACAACGCGGCCAGCCTGCTTGGGATCGAGGGGGTGAGCGGACTCTTCGTCGGCCGCAGCGCCTGGGAGCTGAACGGATACCTGAGTCTGCTCGACATCGCCAGTCGGTATGCCATGAGCCACTGATCGCACCTCTCTCCGAATGATGGTGCTGAGGGTTAGGCTCCAGCGTTGACCCCCACCAGTCCTAGGAGACCACTGTGACCACTTCCGGCATCTTCACCGCACTCCTCGCCGGCATCGTCATCGGTGCCCTGGGTCGGCTGATCATCCCCGGCCGTCAGGCCATCGGCTGGATTCTGACGTTCGTGGTGGGTCTGGTCGGTGCGTTCGTCGGTGGGTTCCTGGCCGAGGGGATGGACCTGACGATCTGGTGGCAGGTCCTCGTCTTTCAGGTGCTCGTGGCCGCCGTCCTGGTGCTGTTGGTCAACGGTCTGGTCCGGGGACAGGTCACGAAGCGCCGACGGACGGACAGCTGAGCCGCGACGATTTCCTGACGCCGGGTGGACCTGTCCGTTCCGCTCGCTCTGACGGCAGCGGTCTGTTACGGCAGCTCCGACTTCCTCGGGGGTCTGCTGTCCAGAGGTACGCACTATGCACGGGTCGGAGTGGCCATGCAGGGTGCGGCGGCCGTGGCGATCATCGCACTGGTGCTGCTGAGGGACCAGCCTTCGCCCGGCCTCGTCTCGTCGCTGTGGGGAGCGGCCGCAGGTGTGGGGGGTGCCGTCGGAACTCTGGCGCTCTACCGAGGGTTAGCGGCTGGCACGATGAACATTGCCGCCCCCCTGTCGGCGGTGGGCGCGGCGGGCGTGCCCGTGATCGTCGACGTGAGCCTCGGGGAGCGGCTGTCCGCAGCAGCGATAGTCGGGGTTCTGTTGGCCTTGCCGGGGGTCTGGTTGGTGTCCCGTTCGTCCGGCTCACCGGGGTCGGGTCGGGCCGGTGCGGGGGTGGTCGAGGGGCTCTTGGCCGGCGTGGGCTTCGCCACCTTGTTCATCGGTCTCGACATGGCTGGCGACCAGCACGGTCTATGGCCGGTGGCTTCGTCCCAGGTCGTGTCGTTCGTCGTGCTCGTGGGGTATGCGGCCGCTGTGCGCCCACCGCCTCCCCGGGTCAGCAGGTGGGCCGTGGCGCCGGGACTGCTGGCGGTGACCGCCGTGGTGCTCTTCACGGCAGCGGCCCAGCTCGGCTCGCTCACCCTGGCCGCGGTCATCACCTCGCTCTATCCTGCGGTCACCGTGTTGCTCGCGAGGGTGGTGCTGCGTGAGGAGACGACCCACGCCCATGCACTGGGGATGGCTTTGTGCGCGAGTTGCGTGGTGGCCTTCGCGATCGGATAGGCGGTCATCCCCCGAAATCGGATAGGCAGTCACCCCTCGGGCGGCGTTCGGTCTCGCTGGCCCGGCGCCGAGACGAGTGGGCGTCCTGACCGGTGCGTTTCGGCTGCGCAGGGAGCTAAAGGTTGATCATGTGGCCGGCGATGCCGTGCACAGCTTCCTTCACAGACTCCCCGAGGGTGGGGTGAGCGAAGACGTTGCGGGCCACCTCGTCGGCGGTGAGGTCGAACCGCTGAGCCAGCGTCAGCACCGGCAGCAGCTCGGTGACGTCCGGGCCGATGAGGTGGGCGCCCACGATCTCGTTGAACTCCTTGTCGGCGATGACCTTGACGAAACCGACGGGCTCGCCGAGTCCCGCCGCCTTGCCGTTCGCGCTGAACGGGAACTTGGCCACCGTGACGTCATACCCCTTGTCTTTGGCCTGCTCCTCGGTGTATCCCATCGAGGCCACCTGAGGCTGGCAGTACGTCGCACGCGGGATGAAGTCGTACTCGATCTCCATCGTCTCCTCGCCGGCGATGGTTTCCGCCGCCACGATGCCCATTGCTTCGGCGGTGTGGGCGAGCATGAGCTTGGCGGTCACATCGCCGATGGCGTAGACGCCGTCCACGTTGGTGCGGCCTCGGCCGTCGATCGCGATGGCGCCGCGTTCGGTCAGTTCGACCCCGATGTCCTCCAGTCCGAAGCCCTCGACGCGCGGGACGAAACCGATGGCCTGCATCACCTTGTCGGTCTCCAAGGTCTGCGAGTCTCCACCGTCGGCGGGGGACACGGTGACCTTGACCTTGTCGCCGGTGTCGTCGATCTCCTCGACCTTGGTGGAGGTCATCAGCTTCACGCCGAGCTTCTTGTAGTGCTTGGCCAGCTCTTTGGAGACCTCGGGGTCCTCCAGCGGGACGATGCGGTCCAGGAACTCCACGATGGTGACGTCTACCCCGAAGTTGGCCAGCACGTAGGCGAACTCCACGCCGATCGCGCCCGAGCCCGCGATGACGATGCTGTCCGGCAGCTCCTCGGTCAAGATCTGCTCCTCATACGTCACCACCCGTTCGGAAAGCTCGGTGCCCGGGATGAGCCGGGTGAAGGCACCCGTGGCGATGATGAGGTTGTCGAAGGTGAGCTGGCTGGTCTCGCCCTCGTCGGACTCCACGTCCATCGAGGTGGGGCTGGTCAACGTGCCCCAGCCGTCGACCTCGGTGATCTTGTTCTTCTTCATCAGGTAGTGGACGCCCTTGACGATGCCCCCCGACACCTGGCGGCTGCGCTTGAAGGTCGGCCCGAAGGCCATCGTGGCGTCGCCCTCGATGCCGAACTTCTTCTTCTCGTGCTGAAGTGTGTGGGCCAGCTCGGCGTTCTTCAGGAGGGCCTTCGAGGGGATGCAGCCGACGTTGAGGCAGACCCCGCCCCAGTACTTCTTCTCCACGACCGCGACCTTCTTGCCCAGCTGGGAGGCGCGGATCGCCGCGACATACCCACCCGGTCCGGCGCCCAGAACAACAACGTCATAGTGATCGGCCATGCCGTCAGTATGCCGTGCGCGGTGCAATCGCGCGATGACCGGTGGGGAGAGGGCGAGGGTCAGGCAGGCGGGGCAGGATGTGCGACATGACTACGCAGAAGCAGGTTGTCAGCGAGAGCATCGTCATCGATGCCCCGGCCCACCTCATCTTCGACATCCTGGCGGATCCCCGCCAGCATTCCCGGATCGACGGGTCAGGGTCGGTGCAGGAGATCGTGATCGGTCCCGAGCGGCTCGGAGAGGGCGCGAAGTTCGGAGCACGGATGAAGATGTTCGGAGTGCCCTACACGATCACGAACCGGGTCGTGGAGTTCGAGGAAGACGCCAGGATCGCGTGGCGACACTTCGGCGGTCACCGCTGGCGCTACCTGTTGGAGCCTCTCGGGGAGTCGCAGACGACGGTGACGGAGCAGTTCGACTACTCGCACCACCCGGCGCTGGCGGCACGAGCCATCGAGGCAGCGAAGTTCCCGGCCCGCAACCGACAAGGCATCACCGCGACGTTGGCCACTCTGAAAGGGGTAGCGGAAAGCTAGCGGCTTGACGAGCACCCACCTTCTGTGGTTCATTACTCAAGTAATGAACCAATGAGGAGGCGGAGTGGAGTCGTTCGACGATCGGTCACCGATCTATCTCCAGATCGCTGAGCACGTTCGTAGCTCGATCCTCTCCGGAGACCTGGACGAAGGGGCTCAAGTGATGTCCACCACGGCGTACGCGACGAACTATCGGATCAATCCCGCCACAGCGGCCAAAGCCATGGGACTGCTGGTCGACGAGGGGCTGGTGGACAAGCGTCGGGGGATGGGTATGTTCGTCGCCCCTGGAGCCCGGGAGCGTCTGCGTGACCGTCGGCGGGCCGTGTTCGTGGACGACGTCGTCCGGCCGGTGCTGAAGCAGGCGCACTCTCTCGACCTGTCCACCGAGGACTTGATCCGTGCCCTCAGGGAGATCTCGTGAGCGCCTCCATGGACGTCGTCATCTCAGCGGTCAGTCACCGGTTCGGGTCCACCACCGCCTTGTCCGAGGTCGACGTGACCATCCGCGGGGGCACCATCACCGGGTTGGTCGGACGCAACGGTGCAGGCAAGACCACGCTGGCGTCCCTGATTGCGGCCTGGCAGCCGCTCCGGACGGGGTCGATCACCCTGGGTGGGCAGAGCGTCTGGGAGAACGGTGGTCGCAGCTCGCGGGTGGCTTTGATGAAAGAGTCTGGCAGTCTGCTCGATGACCAGCGCATCAAACACTCGCTGCGAGTGCACCGAGCGGCCCGGCCGAACTGGGACGACGCGTATGCCGAGCGGCTCCTCGACCTGTTCGAGGTCCCCGTGAAGAAGACCCCGCTGAAGTTGTCGACGGGGAAGCGCTCGGCGCTGAGAGCCAGCATCGCGCTCGCCTCCCGAGCCGAAGTCACCATTCTCGATGAGGTGTACCTCGGGATGGACGCCGTGGCGCGGCGGTTGTTCTACGACGAGCTCATGGCCGACTACATCGCCCATCCGCGGACGATCGTGTTGTCCTCACACCTGTTGGACGAGGTGGAGGATCTGATGGAGGACGTCGTCATCCTTGATCGCGGACGGGTGGTGGCCGCGGGGGAGACCGACGCCGTCCGACAGCGGCACTCCTCAGGGTCCTCGTTGGCCTCCCTCACCGACGTTCTCGTCCAGCTGAGCACCGCAGGAGCAGACCGATGAGTGCCACGAACGCCGACCGAGTCTCACCCGGGCCGCAGTGGTTGGTGGTCTCCAGGCTGCTGGCGACCGAGGGGATGCGCGCTTTGCTCTCGGCGACGGTGGTCATGGCCGGGTTCGCTCTGTGCTTCTTCCTGGTCGCTCGCAGCCAGGGGTGGGGCTTCGCCGAAGCCAGTGACGACATGCTCTTCGGTGTCGTCGCCGACCAGCGCAGTGTGGTCTTCGTGGTGACCTCGGGCTGGCTGCCGATCGCCATCGGGACGGCCGCCATCATTGTGTCGATCGTTCTGACGGCGACGCGGACGCGGTTGTTGATCAGCGTGGGGCTCACCCGCCACGCCATCACGGTGGGGACTGCGGTGATGGCGGTCACGCTGGTGTCCTATGCGGTGCTGGTGGGTGGCATCGTCACGCTCTTCCTCGGACCTTCGGCACTCGCCGGGTACCTGGGAGCCGATGGCGCCGACGTCACGAACCTGCTGGTCACGGGGACCAGCAGTCTTGTGCTCGGAGTCGTCGCCGCGATCGTGGTGACCGTGCTCTTCCTCCGCTGGTCGTGGTGGGTGGGGGTCCTGGTCTTGATGGCCTTTGGTCTCACGCGTCTGGCCATCCTGCTCTCCGGCGTCGCGGGAGTGTTCGACACCCGGGCATGGACGGAGGTGCCGTGGGGCCTGTGGCTCTTCACCGCTGCCCTCGGAGTCGCGTACTGGGCGATGATGCGACGCCTTCCCGTCCGTTGATGCCCTAGCCGCCGCTGGCGTGGGACCCCCCTGACCGATGTGCGCGCCTATGGCACCGCCGCCACGTGCAAGGGCGCGCACATCGGTCAGGGGGGCGGGGAGAGGGGTCGGGGTTGACGCGAGGGCAATCGTGGCGCATAGTCATCAGGTGACCTTCTCTTCCGTACTTATTGGCCAGGACGCGTCCTGAGCTAGTAGTCACGCGCGTCCTCCCCTCGTCAGCCTCACGGC
>JBARVW010000075.1:0-20174 GCA_049646465.1 Ornithinimicrobium sp. | reverse complement strand
TTGATCGAGGAGGAGGGGTTGAGCACGCAGGAGGTGTTGGTGTGGTGCGGGGGTGGCACGCTGACGGGACGCGAGGTCTACCGGCTCATCCGGGGTGCGGCTGACGGCGACCAGGACGACGACACCGGCGAGGACCGGGGTGAGGATGCGCCGGCATTGGGGGGGGCCGGCTGAGAGCATGTCGGGGTGAGTTCGCGGCGGTTGTCAGAGGCCGGCCTGGCGGCGCTGTCGGCGGCGGTGGGTGACCTGGGCGCGGTGAACCGCTGACGGGAGAAGGCCGCCAGCGTCGAGGGGTCGGAGTGCGGGTGGTGGACGGCCGCGATCGGTGGGCGCGG
This sequence comes from Ornithinimicrobium sp., assembly GCA_049646465.1. Lineage (GTDB taxonomy): Bacteria > Actinomycetota > Actinomycetes > Actinomycetales > Dermatophilaceae > Ornithinicoccus. The sequence goes on along the minus strand of JBARVW010000075.1, from coordinate 19,839 downwards.
TAACGGAGGGTTCTACTTCGCGCGGGGGCGCGTCATCATCGCGCACCGGTTCGCCTCCGCGCTGCTCCATGGGGCGCAGGTGCTGGACCAGGTGCGCGTGCTCGGTGACCGCTGCGACAACCCGCTGTGACAGCGGGTACACCCTGAGCACGTGGTGCCCTCGCCGTATGCGCAGAACCGGCGCGAGAGTGGGCTGCGCGACGGGAGTTGGGCGGGTTACCCCTGGGTGATGCCCGAGGGGCACGGCGGCGTGCCCACGAGCTGCGCGACCTGGCGCGGCAGGATCCGGCGTTGGTCGCGGCGGACCTGGCCACGGCTGCCGGTCAACGGCCTCCGGTCCCAATACCCTGCCGAGGGTGAACAGACTCAGGTATGACTGTCAGCCCGCCTGACCCTGGACGTCGCGCATGGGACACCCGAGCCAGAGTCCCAGACGGCGACCGGCTCATGCTGTGTCATACCCCCTCGATAGACTGCGATCCGACGAAACGAGCGGAAGCTGGCGCATTACGCAACGGGGTGTGGCCTGGCTCGATGGAAGGACCGGCCACGGTGGCGAACGAACTGAACGACATCATCGCGCGCGTCGCTGGGCTGGACCCCGCCGTCGGCGAGGCAATGCGCGAGCAGGTCACTACCCTGATCAAGTTGCGCCCCAACGGGCTGAACTTCGAGCGACATATCCCTGAGCAGGTGGCCTTGGCTGGCCGGCCGATCTCAGTCGGCGACAAGGTCCGGTTCATCCCCGAGCGCGGCAGCACCAAGGTCGAGGGAGATGACCCGACCTGGGTGGTGACTAAGCTGACCGGACCTAAGGGGGCCAAGGTCGCTGAGCTGCTCGACCGTGAGTCTGGTGACACGGCCACCCGCGACGCTGACAACCTCATCTACGTTGCCGACTTCCGAGACCCGATCTATCCAGGCCTGGTCTCGACGGGCCGGGTCGAGCGCGGCGGGGGCAAGCCGTTCCACTCGGTCATCAACTCGGAGAACTACCACGCGCTGGAGGCGCTCACCTTCACCCACGCCGGCAAGGTCGACGTGATCTACATTGACCCGCCGTACAACACCCGCGCCAAAGACTGGAAGTACAACAACGACTACGTCGACCCCTCGGACGACTATGCCCACTCGATGTGGCTGTCGTTCATGGAGCGGCGCCTGAAGGTCGCCGAAAATTTGCTTAACCCCCGTGACTCCGTTCTTCTGGTGACGATCGACGAGAAGGAGTATTTGCGCCTAGGCCTGTTGCTGGAGCAGACCTTCCCGAACGCCCGCATTCAGATGGTCAGCATCGCAATCAATCCGTCCGGACAGAAGCGGGACGGCGCTTTTCGACGCTCTGATGAGTATATCTTCGTTGTTTCCTTCGGCGCGGCCGAGCCCACGGCCATGGTTCTTGGCCCTGAGTGGCGTGCTGGGAGGGCCACATCGACAGTCAAGATTCGCTGGGACGGGTTTCTCCGTAGCGGCACAGGTGCTCAACGCGAAGACAGTCCTTTGAAATTCTACCCAATCATCATCTCCAAGTCTGGGGCTTTCCTTCGAGTTGGCGACCCCATCCCTCCCGACGCGCGGAGGGAGGACTACCAGGGACTTGGGCCCGACGAGGTGGCGGTCTGGCCCATCCGTAGTGACGATAGCGAGGGGCGCTGGCAGACGAATGTCGCTGGCGCTAGGAAGCTCCGAGCGAAGGGGTTCATCCGCACAGGACGCTACAACGGAGCGAATACGTCCATTTCTTACCTGAAGGCTGGCGAGCAGAGCAAGCTGCTGCAAGGGGTCTTCGGTAGCTATGAAATCGGGGAGGACGGATCAGTCCTCGTGGAGAGTGAGTCGGCGCAGGGGAACCGGGCCATCCCAACGACGCAGTGGAACCTCACTGCACACTCCGCCGCTGATCAAGGGTCGTCGCTGCTGCGATCCCTGATTCCGAAGCGGCGGTTCCCATTCCCGAAGTCCCTTTACGCGGTTGAAGACACCCTGCGGTTCTTCGTGACCAATAAGCCTGACGCACTTATCCTCGACTTCTTCGCCGGTTCCGGCACCACCGCACACGCCGTCATGCGCCTAAATAAGCAGGACGGCGGTCGTCGTCAATCTATCTCGGTGACCAACAACGAGGTCAGCGCAAACGAGCAACAAGATCTCATCAGGGCTAAGCGTCGCGCTGGTGATCCCGAGTGGGAGGCATTAGGCATTTGCAACTACATCACCAAGCCGCGAATCATGGCCGCGGCTACCGGCCACATCTATGGTGATCCGGATCAGCGACAGATCAAGGGCAAGTACAAGCGATTCGTGACGAGAACCTATCACCTCGTTCACGAGGGAGAATGCACCAACGTGGACGCGAAGCCCAAGAAGGACGGTTCCCCGCCGAAGTGCCGAAAAACCCATCGAACGCACAATCTGGTCACCTTCGAGGCTGATTGGCCGATGTCCGATGGCTTCCAGGAGAACGTCGAGTTCTTCACCCTGACCTACGTCAACCACAAGGTGGTGGAGCTCGATCTGGCCTTCACCTCGATCGCCCCACTGTTGTGGATGCGTGCTGGCTCCGAAGGCCGTCGCATAGACGAGCGCGGCGACACCTTCGAGATCGCCGACACCTACGCGGTTCTGTTTGACATGGATGCCTCGGGAACCTTCTTGAAGGAGATCGACGAGCGCGCTGGCCTGCGGGTGGCCTACATCGTCACCGACGACGAGCCGCAGTTCCAGAGCATCGCCAGCCAGTTGCCCGAGGGCATCGAGTCCGTGCGTCTATACGAGACCTACCTGCGCACGTTCACCATCAACACCGAGGGGGTGTGAGATGCGCGTCGTATTGAAGGGCTACCAGACTGAGGCTGTCAAGGCGATCCTCAAGGCCTTGGCCCGCACTAGGAACGACTGGCACAACTACCAGGAACAGTCGGCCTTCGCATTGTCCGCGCCGACCTCCAGCGGTAAGACCGTCATCGCCGCAGCAGCGATCGAGGCGATGCTGCACGGCTCGGACGAGTTCGACGTCGAGGCCGACCCGAGCGCGGTCTTCCTCTGGGTCAGCAAGGACCCGGCGCTCAACGAGCAGACGAAGGCGCGCTTTAAGCAGCACGCCGACCAGATCCCATACTCCAACCTGGTCACGCTGGATAAGGACTACTCGGCCGGGTCGCTGGCCACCGGCAAGGTCTACTTCATCAACCCCCAGAAGCTCGCCTCCAGTGCGGGTTTTGTGCGGTACAGCGACAAGCGCAACATGACCTTCTGGGACATCCTCGACAACACCATCAAGGACCCCCGCAAAACGCTCTACATGGTCCTCGATGAGGCGCACGAGGGGATGCGCCCGCCGACCTCGGCCGACCAGACCATCGTCATGCGGATCATCAACGGCAACGGGCACCCCGGTGTCCCGGTCGTGTGGGGTATCTCGGCGACCCTGGACCGGTTCACCAATGCGATGGAGGGCACCCCGACCCGGGTCAAGCGACCCAACATCGAGATCGACCCCAAAGAAGTGCAGGCTTCGGGTCTGATCAAGACCGCGATCCACCTCGACATCCCTGACGAAGAGGGTTACTTCGACACCGCTATGGTGCGCGACGCAACTGAGGACTTCGTCGACGTCTGCCGGCGGTGGGAGAGGTACACCGACGAGCAGGGCCTGGAGGAGTCCGTTGTGCCGCTGTTAGTCGTCCAGATCCGCAACAAGGCTGTCGGCGAGAGTCAGACCGACAAGGGGCGCAAGGACGAGGAGGAGCTCATTCACTTGGTCCTGGAGACCATCCGCGAGAGTTGGCCTCAGATGCCCGACGACGGCGTCGCCCATGTAGTGGGCGAGGGCCGCGGGGCCATCACCGTCGGTGACTACGTCATCCCGCGCGTCAAGCCCCAGCTAGTCCAGCAGCAGACCCACATCCGCGTCCTGATCGCCAAGGATGCCATCAGCACGGGCTGGGACTGCCCGCGCGCTGAGGTGCTTGTTTCGCTGCGACCGGGCAAAGACCCCACGTATGTCACCCAGCTCATCGGTCGTATGGTGCGTACTCCGCTCGCCCAGTCCACCAGCGTTGACCGGCTTAACGCCGCTTCGGCCTACCTGCCAAAATTCGACCTGGAGACAACCCAGGCCGTAGTCGACGAGCTGCTCGGCGAGGGCAAGAACCGGGACAAGGGACGCTCGACCTCACTAGTCCAGAAGGTGCTTCTCAAGCCGGTGACGCTAGTCCGTAACCCGCACATCCCCGTCGACGTCGCCGACACGATCGAGGCGCTGCCTTCCTACGGCCGGGCCTCCACCGTGGCCAGGCCGATCAAGAGACTGCTGAAGGCCGCGCAGGCCTTCGCGCAGGACGGACTGGTGCCCGACGCCAACAAGGTTGCCCACGAAACCCTGTACGCCGTCCTGGATGGCGTGAAGACCACCTATACCCGAGAGCTGGTCGAGCAGGTCGATGAGGTCTTGGCGGCCGATATCCGCCGGATTAGGGTCGACCTCGCCGAAAAAACCACCGAGGAGCAGGCACAGTCCCGTGCCGCCGACGCCGGCACAGTCGACGACGCACTGCGCCATCTGCACGGGCTGCTAACCAAGTCCGTCGTCAACGGCTACCTGGCACGCGACGTCCAGGCGGCGATTGCGCAGGCCGAGACCGAAGGCGGCAGTCTCCTCGACGTCGACCTGCTTGAACTGCGCGCCCATGTAGCCGCACTTGGGCAACTGAAGACCCCGGACGATGCACCCACCGTCCGGGCGCTGGTCGAGGACGCAGCCGATGTCCTAACCCGTCAGTGGCTGAACGTCCACGCGGCCAAGATCGCTAAGCTTGCCGACACCCGTAAGGCGGTCTACGAGGAGGTCCGCGGGATGGCCCGCGATCCCGAGCCCGCGACCATCGAGATCGCTCCCGAGGAGCGTGTAGACACCGTCGATAAGGACCTGAAGAGGCTTCCTACCGTCGAGCGACACGTCCTGGCCACTGATAATGGCGAGGTCCCGCTCGAGCCCAAGCTCAACCGCTGGGAGCGCGGCGTCATCAGGCATGAACTGACTGAAGACTCGATGATCGGCTGGTACCGCAACCCGTCAGTGGCTGGAGACCACAGCCTGCGTGTGCCATACAAGGCTGGCAAAAAGTGGAAGTCGGTCCAGCCAGATCTGATTTTCGTCCACCAGGACGATGAAGGGATGCTGACCACCAGCCTGATCGATCCTCATGGCGCGCACCAGGGCGATGCCTCGCCCAAGCTCAAGGCACTAGCCGAGTACGCCGCGCGGCACGGTTCCAGCTACGCGCGCATCGTGGTCATCGGCGTCGAGACATCCGACCACGAGCTTCTCGCACTCGACCTGCTCGACCCGTCGATTCAGCGGGCCGTGTTTGAGTGTCCGGCCGACAAGGACAGCGTTGTGGCACTTTTCACCAAGCACGGGACGAAGTACGCGGCGATTCCGGCGTAGATACTTGATTCGATTGCCTGCCTCTGACCTGACCAGCCTTCAGGGGTGATTTCAGCGAGTGCCCGCAGGCCCCGCCGCGTCCTGCAGTCGTTCGCCGCAGACGACCACGCGCCTCGGTAGATCCCCGATGTGCAAGCGTGTCTCGGTGCTTCACCGGCTATTCAATGGGCTCCACCGTCGGATCACACAACCGTTCCACCCAAGCAGCGAGAGCGGCGCTGGAGCCCCAGCGTGCCGTCCGCATGCAGGACGACGTCCATGCGGAGGAGCTCGAGAACGCTCGGCGGCTCCAGGAGGCGCAGGCGCGCCAGGAGCAGGAGAAGCTAGTCGGGAGAGCACGGGCCTAGAGCGGCTGGACGCAGCGCAGACCCTCAGCGGCCCGTCGTACTGAGCACTGCCGCCACCGGTGAACCGTCGGGGACGTCGACCGGGGACACGTGCTGTCGCTGCGGATGCCGCAGCCGCACTGCCCTGTCCCGGTTGTGGTCGTCGGTGAAGCTGGCGGTTAGAAGGTCGGCGTAGACCCCCGCCAGGCCGGTCTGCAGCAGGTACTGGTCGCCGACCTGGGCGCGGGCGCGGTCCCAGGAGCGGATGGCCCACCAGGTGCCCAGCACCACGGTCATGACGGCGGTGGAGACGTACATGACGGGTTCCTCGGTGGCGCCCAGCCAGATCCCGACGCCGGCGTTGATCACCAGGCACGCCACCATCAGACGGTGCGGCAGGAAGGCTGCTGCGATGCCCCACATGATGAGCATGAACGTCATCCAGATCTTCCACGGGGCCAGCAGGACCATCAATCCCGGGTCGTGGCGCGTCAGACCTGTGCGCAGCACACCCAGTTCGTGCGCGATGACCGAGGCTGCCGACTCCGGCGCCAGCTGACCTGACCGGACCGCTTCGACCAGTCCCTGGCTGACCACCAAGGTCCGGTTCCCGAGTGCGTTCACGTCTACCTGCCGGCCGGGCCCGACCAGTAGCACCAGGCCGTGCGGTGGTACGCCGCGGCGCAGCAGGACCTCGGCGACCGGCGCCAGCGTGTGCTGGTGGTGGAGCCTGGGGGAGCGAGCACGCAGAAAGAGGCGGGCCAGACATCTTTCGCCCGTCCGGGTGCTGGTGGCCGCGCCCAGCGCCGGCACGACCACCAGGAGCACGGCAGGCCCGTACCGGCCCAGCGACAGCTCGCCGAGGACCAACCATATGGCAGCGCTCATTACCACCGGGACGAGCAGCGCCCGCGCCCGCGCCCGTCGTGCCCTGCCCGCCGTCATGCTCCCACCTCCGTGGTGGTGAACCACCGCTCGTGCTGATCGACCGGGTCGGGGGTGGTGAGACCCCGGCGACCGGGCCCCCGCTTTGGGGGGCATGACCAGCGTGCCAGAAGCCACCGACAGGCGCAGCGGCCTGTCCACAGGCGCACCCGGTTCACCATCTGCTTCCCCAGATGGGCGTTGACGCGTCCGACGCCTTCCTGGGTCGACGTAGCCATGTACCTGACACCTGTTCGCCGCGAAGGAAAGCACCGATGGCCACCGACCAGATCAGCACCACGACACCGGAGGCTGCCCAGGTCCTGGTGCAGATGCACCAGTTGCTGTGGCGGGCCAGCGTCGAGGCGCATGGCCGAGCCCGCCAGAACGGTGACGTCTGGTCTGTCGACCTGGCCTTCACGCTGTCCCACCTGTACGCCCAGGTGTACGACTTGGTGCCCGGGGCATATCGCAACCTCCTTCTGGACCGGCCGCAGGACAGCGGAGCCGACCCGGTCGACCTCCTCCGGCGGGCCGAGGAGCTGAGACGGACAGCGCCTGTCCACCACTTCCCCCCGGGGACCGAATCGGTGTTGGTGCCTCTCACTGATACCGTGCGGGACTTTTCGTGAGCCGGCGGCGACACCCCACCATCTACCCGCCCAGCGCCGGCGAGCTGATGAACCGGGCCAACGTGCTGGCACGCGACCTGCTGTACGAGGCGCCTGAGCGGGACGGGCGGGCGATGTTGCGGGCCTGGGGTGAGGTGGTGGAAGGGGCTAGCGGGTTGTGGCGTGAGCTCCCTCGACGTTCGGACGTCCCCGGGACCGGCAAGGAGGTCATCGACCAGCTGGAGCGATCGGCCAGGACGCTGCACCGCTCAGCCGGCGGCGCGATCGAGGTGGACCCGACGCTGCAGGAGATCGGCCAGGTCTTCAATAGGGCTGCAGAACTGATCGCCCGTAGCGGCGTGGCCGAACGCCGGGAACCTTCGCGGTGGACCGAGGCCCAGTTGCGCGACGCTTTCGCGGCGCGCGTCAACATCATGCACACCCTGTATGTGGCATCACACGCCGTCTCCGTCGGACTGGCCGAGAACGCGTTGGCTGAGGTGTTCGATGCTCGTCTGTGGGTTCACCGTGTCTCGGCCGATGAGCTGCGTCACCGGGTCCTCGATGTGGAGCAGGTTGCCCACTCCTACATCAAGGGCAACTACCCGCAGGCATTGGAGCGCAGGCACCGCGAGCCGGCGGACCACAGCAGGATCCCCGGTGCGATCGCCACCTGGGATACGTACGCGCAACAGGTCTTGACCCGGGGTCCGACAGCGGATGTGATGGCTCGGGTGGCCGGTTCGGCCTTCGCGGCGTCGACCCATGCGCACCGGTTGTGGCGGGCAACCGTCGAGACCGGGTATGTCGACCGCCGCTTGTTCGACACCGAAATCGGTCCCGCGCTGGAGACCATGATCGAGGAGTGGGGTGAGACGCACACGCGTTTCCAGGGACTCGCCCACCCGCATGACACAAGCCCACCGTCTTTGCGAGAAGCTGCCTGGGAACTGGTCGACTCGATGCGTGAGGTGACCACGGACCGCCTCGGGCCCGCCTCAGCCGAGGACATCGATGAGCGTGTCGACATGACGTCCCTGGTGCGGTCCCTGCACACATTTCACGCGACCGTGGCTGGAGTGGCAGGGGCCTTCTATGAGGCGGCCCGCCACGCACCCTTGCTGGTGGACGCCAGAGCAGCGAACGACATCATCAGGTCTGCCCTCGCATACGACGATCGCGGGTTCCCGCCGCACAACCACGAGAATGTCGCGCCCCGCGACGTTCTCCACAAGCGGGCGATACCCCTTCCAGACGGGATACGGGGCCAGGCGGAGGATCAAGGCCATCAGGTAGCCCAGGCGTCCCGCGCTTCGCTTCGCTCCACCCTGGCAGCCAGCGACGGCAAGCGAGAGGCCATGAGCATTCCCGCCAGCTGGACTCACGACGTGCGGTCTGGGAACAGGCTCTCTACCAGTCACAAGCACGAGCACCTGGCATCGGCGCCAAGCGCAGTGAATGTAACGACTATGGCACCGCGCAGGTGATAGATCAGGCTCGCGCCCGCGCTACGCGCCAGGGTGGGGCACACCGCAGGTTAGCGTCCTCTGTGCGGGTCAAGTAGATGCGTCACTCGCGGTGGATAGCTGCACTCGGCCCGGCAGATTCGGACGCCACGCGTGAACAGAACAGCGTGGTCGGATCGAACAACACGAAGTCCCGTCCGAGGTCGGTGACAGGCTCAAGGGACCGCGCACGGGCCGTCCCGCATCTGTCGGGGCCCCCCGATAGGCTGAAGGCCAGACCAACCGGGTTTGCACCTCAGTGCGAGCTGACGGCGTGGTCGTTGCAGGAAGAGAGATTACGTGAGCAAGTCCATACTGCAGCAACTGCCGACCGTCGTCGCCGCCGGCACGCGTCAACTCGCGCAGATCCCGGAGCAGATCGAGGGACTCTTCTGATGGCAGATCCCCCTGTCGGTGCTCGCTGGGTACGAACAGCGCTCCAGGTCAATCCCTACTCGTACAAAGGAAAGCACCAGCCGTCGAAGTCGTTCGCCAGCGAAGGCGACTACAACATCGCTCTGCTTAGCGAGTGTGAAGATCTCGGTGTCCGCATGTTGGCGGTCACCGACCACTGGTCGGTCGAGACGGCTGTAGGGTTAATCAAGGCCGCCCAGATGCGAGGCATCGTGGTTTTGCCCGGCTTTGAGGCGAACTCATCTGAGGGAATTCATCTGCTCGTAATTTTCGAGGCAGGCACTAGTATGGCCGAGATCAACGCGGCGATCGGGATCTGTGGTTCGACGCCAGGCGCGGCCTCCGGACCGGGCACCTGCGCGTACAAGGACATATTGGAGAAGATGACCGAGCGCGGCGCTCTTGTCGTTCCTGCCCACACGAACACGCAGGCGTCCGGCCTGTTGGCCCGCATGACTGGGCAGCCGTTACAACAGATGGTTCTACATCCGCAACTTCAAGCGATCGGGATCAGTCCCGGTCTGCCAGACGCCACCAACCAGGCGAAGATCGTCGGCAACCAGAAGCCTTTCACGCGCAAGCACGCACTGGCGGTCGTGCACGCTGACGACGTCATGAGTCCCGTCGACCTTGGCAAGGAGGGAGCAACTAGTTGGTTCAAGCTCGGCGCGGAATCGTTGGAGAGTCTGAAGCACGCTGTGCGCACACCTGAGACGCGAGTTAGCCTCCGGGACCCTGAGGCGAAGCCCCGCGTGCTACTTCGCCAGATTTCGTGGACGGGCGGCTTCCTCGACAAGGTAACGATCCCCTTGTCAGAGGACTTGACGACGTTTATCGGTGGACGCGGTACCGGCAAATCCACGGCGATAGAGAGCCTACGCTTTGCCCTCGGCATCGACCCGATTGGCAAGCAAGTCAAGGATGACCACAAATTAATCGTCCGTGATGTCCTCAAGTCCGGGACGATCGTCAAAGTATTTGTGGAGACGGCCAAGCCGACCCCGCAACGTTTCACCATCGAGCGAGTTGTCAACGAGCCTCCAGTGGTCAAGGACGCAAGCGGCACGGCGACGAATCAGCGGCCTGAAGACGTGCTTCCTCACGTCGAGATCTACGGACAACACGAACTGGCCGAGCTGGCAATGGACTCGGCGCGGGTCGCGGTCATGCTGCAGCGATTCACTGGTTCAGACGGCCCTGATGAGGCCCACCTCAAGACACTGAGCGATCTCCGCGATAACCGTGACCAATTGAGGAAGGCGGAGAAGGCCAAGGATGAGTTGGAGGCTGAGCTCTCCGCCGTTCCTCGCCTTGAGGAACAGGTCGAGCACTATGCGTCTACGGACGTACCTACCAAACTGGCGGACCAACAGCGGCTGGCCCAGGACGAGTCCGTGTTCACGGAGGCAACGTCTCGCATCGAAGGTACCCGTGAACTCCTTGCGGCTTTGACCGACCCACAACTGGGCGGCGACCTGAAGGCCGAATACGAGGGGACGGATGACTCGCCTCAGAAGGAGGTCCTTGAGCGCGCGACGTCGGCGACGGCCTCGCTGGCAACGACGCTCGCGACTCTGTCGACTCAACTCCAAGCAGCCGTGAGGACAGCCGAAGCAGCGGTCGCCGCGGCAAAGGAAGAGTGGGACACGGCTGTCTCTGGGAAGCGTGAAGAGTGCCAAGAAGTGCTCCGTGTCCTGCATGAACAGGGCTTGGAGCCGGATAAGTTTGTGGCGACCAAGCAGAATCTCCAAGCGCTCAGGGCCAAGGAGCCCCGGCGCAAGCAACTCGACAAGACAATCGCCAAACTCAAGAGCGGTCGAGCAACCCAGCTTGGAGAGCTTCAGGACCACGAGAAGCGCCAGGCCGAGCAACTTCACGAAGCGGTTCGCGCTGCCAACGCCGCGACCGGTGGCGTCGTCGTCGTACAACCTGTAGCCGCTCAGCAGCGTGACTACATCAAGAATGTAGTGGACGAGCACATCAGTGGGCCACGAAACAACATTAAAGCTGCCATCGACGCCGCGGACTTCTCAACCCGCGCTTTTGTGGCTGCCGCCCGCAAGGGTGCGGATGCCCTTTCCGATTACGGCATCAAAGGCGTCCAAGCGCAGTCCGTCATGGGTGCAGGTGAGGAGCTGTTCCGCGAACTGGAGGAGCTTGCGGTCGGCCTGGCGGTGGACGTCAAGCTCGACATTGCCCACGGTACAGGCACCCGCGAATACAAGAGCATGAGCCATCTCTCGAAGGGCCAGAAGGCGACTGCTCTGTTGTTGCTGCTGCTAAGTGGTTCGGACGCGCCGCTAATCATCGACCAGCCCGAGGACGACCTCGACAACCGTTTTGTATACGACGGCATTGTCACGAATCTCCGCAACCTCAAGGGCAAGCGGCAGGTCATAGCGAGCACGCACAACGCCAACGTGCCAGTCCTCGGTGACGCTGAGTTGATCGTGACTCTAGAGGGCGACGGTCAGCGTGGGTGGCCAGCGGAGGACGGAATCGGTTCCTTGGACGACAGGGCCATCCGGTCCTACGCAGAGAATATCCTGGAAGGCGGCCCCGATGCCTTCAACGCCCGAAAGCACCTATACGGGTTTTGAGATGCAACCAATAGCGACAAGACTGTTGGGCTTGTGCCTGTCGGAATCCATCGCTCCGCCCGAACCAGCCGGAAACCGGCTCTTGATGATCTACGGTTAATCGGGCAGCGCGCGCGGATTCTTTGAATCCGATCCTACGCGATGCGCGAGAGCGGGGGTTCGTTGGTCCAAAACGTCCAGCCCGTCAGCCACGCGCGCCATGGACAGGTGCTGGCACACGATGCCAACCATGCCAACCAAGGCCCACCACAGTCCGGCCCGGGAGATCTTCGCCCGGGCGGCGCCGCGGCCGTGGTGTCCTGACGTCACACGTGCCCGCAGCCGGGGCACCGGTAGCGGCGTACCGTGACCAGCAACGTCGTAGGTCGCCACTCGAACGGCTTGTGCGCCAACGACCTCGTGACGGTGCCCCGCGGGACACCCTGGCAGCCGCACCGCCGGCACCAGTCATGCGATTCCACGACCCGACAGACCAGCACATCCCGGTCGGGCTCGAGCCGCTGACGACCTCTATGTCCTCATCTGTGCAGAGCCCACAAACTGTCACAGAACTGACACGGTCATCCGGGACCACGCGTTAATGCTGGTCGAGGATGTTCAGCGTAGATTCCCGTCACTCACCCCATGGAGGTTGGCGTCCGGCCTGAGCGGATCGACGTCCGCGACAGGGCAGGCCCGGGTCACCGTAGAACGCGCTCGTGGCGCACTGAGGGCGAGTTGCAGAGCCGAGGGCGATCAGGCAGGGGGAAGTCGGTCTACGCGGTGGGGCCGGCGAGGTCCCGCAGCGCCGCCGTGTCCAGGCCCGGAGGGTCGCGGAAGAGTGCCCGCCGGTAGTAGCGGAGCTCGGCGATGCTGTCCTCGATGTCGCCCAGGGCACGGTGTCCGCCGGTCTTGGTCGGCGAGTTGTAGTAGGCCCGGGGGAACCACCGGCGGGCCAGCTCCTTGATCGAGGAGACGTCGACGATCCGGTAGTGGAGATGCTGCTCCAGCTCGCCCATGTCCCGAGCGAGAAAGAGCCGGTCGGTGCTGACCGTGTTGCCGGCCAGTGGTGCCTTGTTGGCCTCCGGCACCCAGGCCCGCACGTAGTCCAAGACCGTGGCTTGGGCCGACTCCATCGTCACACCGTCGGCCAGCTGGTCGAGGAGCCCACTGCGGACGTGCATCGCGCGCACGAAGTCACCCATCTGTGCCAGCGCAGCCTCCGGGGGTCGGATCACGACGTTGACCCCCTCGCCCAACACGTTGAGGTCGACGTCGGTCACCAGCGCAGCGACCTCGATCAGCGCGTCCACCGACACGTCCAGGCCGGTCATCTCGCAGTCGATCCACACCAACCTATCGCTGGCTCCACGCGTGGGGGTCTCTAGGCTCACATCGCCCACAATAGCCACGATGGCTGGGCGGAATCCGAGCACTAGGGTGCGGATGTGGACAGCTCGGTGGGGTCAACGGCAGGCCCCAACCTGACCCATCGACCCGGTATCCGTCGAATCTTGTTGTGGGGCATGCCAGGCACGGCGCTCCTGGTCGGAGCGCTGGTGATCACCTTGGTCGTGTCACAGAGTGCAGGGTTGGCCGGCATTCTGCTCGCCGCCGCCGTGTCCACCACGGCAATCGGCATCGTGGTGCCTCTTTTCCTGTGGGTAGACCGTCTTGAGCGCGAGCCGGTCCGGATGTTGTGGTTCGCCTTCGGCTGGGGCGCGCTGGTTGCCACGGCGGCCAGCATCGTCCTGAGCCTGGCGCTGACCCCGGTGTTGGAGGCCGCCGGAGTCCCTCGGGCGATTGCGGCCTCGGTGGTCGCAGCCCCCATCGTGGAGGAGTTCGCCAAGTGCGCCGGTGTCGTCGTGATCTTCGTGATGGCCCGGCGGGAGTTCAACGGAGTCGTGGACGGGATCGTGTACGCAGGCATGGTCGCGATCGGCTTCGCCTTCGTCGAGGACATCCTGTACCTCGCCCGCAGTTACGAGCTGCTGGGCCAGTCCGGTCTGATCTCGTTGTTCGTCATACGCTGCCTGTTCACCCCGTTCGCCCACCCCATGTTCACGGTGTGCTTCGGCATCGGGCTCGGGTTGGTTGCTCATCGCAGAGCGGCAGGGTATGCCGTCATCCGCGCCCTGGGGTTTGTCGCCGCGGTCGGTGCTCATGCCGTGTGGAATGCCGCAACCTTGACCGATCTGTGGGTGCCGTTGTACTTCCTGGTGCAGTTTCCGCTGTTCGTCGGTTTCGTCTGGATGATCACCTGGGCGCGTCGCGCCGAGGCCCTGATGATCCGGGACCACCTCACGGCCTACGGGCTGAACGGGTGGTTCACCCCGGGGGAGGTTTCCATGCTGTCCTCACCGGCGCGACGACGGGCGGCCCGCCGGTGGGCCAGGACCACTCGTGGCCGCCAGGGGGAGAGGACAATGCGTGCCTTCCAGGACGAGTGCTCGGAGCTGGCGATCGCCCGCAACCACCTGGAGCGTGGCGACAACCCCCAGTGGTGGCGGCCCCGTGAGCAGTCCTTGCTCCATACCTCAGCCCTGCATCGTGCGTCTCTGGTCTCGGCGCCGCTGAACAGCTCGTAGGGGAACGGCTAGGGGGCTACCGCGTGGCGTCCGCGTGCGCCAGCAGCGATCGCGACTCGGTCAGGAATCGTCCGGCATACGAGCCGAACCACTCTTCGATCTCCCCGAACTGGTCGATGAAGGCCTGACGGTCCCCGCGGCGTAGCAGCTCCAGGGCCCGGCCGAACTTCACGTGGTATCGCTCGATGAGCTCCACGCTGGCTTCCGAGGCGGTGATGATGTCGAAGTACAGTTCCGGGCTCTGGGCGAAGAGGCGGCCGACCATGACGAGCTCGAGTCGGTAGATCGGGGAGGACAAGGCCAACAGGTCCGCCAGCTTGCGGTCCTCATGAGCCAGATGGGACCCGTAGACGAACGTGGAGAAGTGGCGCAGAGCCTGGATGAGACCCATCGCCGCATCGTGGTCCGAGGCCGACACGTCGTGCACCCGGGCACCCCAGAGTCGGATCTGCTCGACCAGCCATTGCGAGGAGTCGGCCCCACGCCCTGGGCAACACGCCACGACCTGTTTGGCGAAGGAGTCCACGTCGGGACCGAACATCGGGTGCAGTCCTAGCACCGGGCCCGGGTGAACGGCCAACATGGCCTCGACCGGCCCCGTCTTGACCGACGTCAGATCCACCAGGAGGCACTCGGGTGGCAGCTCGGGCAGGGCCTCGATGACTTCGATCGTGTCGTGGATGGGCACGGACACGAGCACCATCCCAGCACCTTCCAGCAGCTCCGGGGCTCGGTGCCAGTCGTCTCGGTCCAGGATGCGGACGACATATCCCGACAGTGACAGCATCCGGCCCCACATAGCGCCCATTGCTCCGGCACCACCGACGATGACAATGGGTCCGAGATCCGGCGCCTGTTGCGTGAACCCCATGTTCTTCTCGTGAGCGTAGGCCTCGCGCATGCAGCGGCGCAGCACGTCCTCGATGAGGTCACCGGGGACCCCTTTGGCCTCGGCCAGCTCGCGTTTGGCGGCGATCATCACGCGTTCGCGTTCGGGGGCGTAGATGGGCAACCCGTGGCGACCCTTCACCTCGCCGACCTGCGACACGAGGTCGAGTCGGCGGGCGAGCAGGTCCAAGATCGAGGCGTCGACGTCGTCGATCTTGTTCCGGAGGTCGGACAGCTCAGAGGTCATGACCGCAGATGCTATCCGCGCCTACACTTCTACCCGGCCCCCGTAGCTCAATGGATAGAGCACCGGCCTTCTAATCCGTAGGTTGCAGGTTCGAATCCTGCCGGGGGCGCCCCAAGGCTCAGGACGAGGACGTGGGACGGGAGAGGGGTTCATCGCCGACGGGCTGCGCTCCGGCACTGATGGGGTCTCGACGCCGGACGAGGACGATGCCGAAGGCAAGGAGCCAGACATACCACGCGCTGTAAACGTTCAGTCCCCACAACTCCAGAGCTCCCAGGTCGGTGGCCGTCCCGACCGGCACGAGCACCGCCCAGACGGACGCGAGTAGCACCCCGATTCCGCCGAACCAGCGCGGCAGGGCACTGCTGTGCAGCACCATGATCGCCACCCCGACCGCCCAGATCCCTTGGAGAAGCCAGCCGAGATGCTCGCCCAAGGCGCCTCCGGCGTAGCCGTTGACCAGGTCGTAGGTCGCTGCGGTGGCCGCCCGCTCGGTCTCAGTGGCCACAGGGTCGGTCCACGCGTCAGCCAGGCCCGGCACGGTGATCGGCCAGCGGACCCATCCCAACATCTGCGCGAAGGCGCCAAGCACTCCGAACGCCGTGATCGCCCGAGCCCACGGTTGGTTCGAGGACAGAGCGGCCTGGATGCCGATGGCAGCGGGGATCAGCACGAGGCTCGACATCAAGAACACGTAGAACCCGATACGGACCCAGACCTCGGCCGCAACGAACGCGTCCAGGGCAACAACACCGGGCTCATCGAGCACTCCCGGCCATCCGAACTGCGTACCGAGGATGACGTACCCCACGATGCTGAGGAGCGCAGACGCCGCCAGAAGCCCACCGGTCACCCGGATGGTGTGCATCACAGGACCGGGGCTTTGTGTGCGGTGCGGACGGCGGCAACGATGTTGTCGAGGGTGTCCGGCCAGGTCTGCGCATGCATGTGGAAGTGGCCCACGGTCGCCGAGTCATCCACCACGAAGGGGGCGGTGAACTGGTACGACGTGCCGGAAAGTTCGCGCATCATCGGCCACAGGAGTCCGACTGACCTCATAGTCCGTGGACCTATCGCGCGAACCTTGGGGGCCGGGGCACCGGCAGCCCTAGCCACGTCGTTCAGGGCCTCCCGTTGGGTGCGGGGCGGGGCGGAGGGCACGAGCCACGCCTGTCCGTGGGCGCTGGGGTCGGCGGCGGCCGCCACGAGCAGCCGCGCGACGTCCTTGACTGCCGTCCACGAGTGGGGTTGGTCGGCTGCCCCCATGACGAAGACGTCCTTGCCGGCGAGCACCGCGGGAGCGTTGCGCGCCAAGTGTGAGTTGACACCCGCATCGGCGTAGTCGCTGCTGCGCACTTCCACGACGCGGACCGTGCCGCGCTGATGGGCGCGCAGGGCGTCACGCCACATCGTGGCGCGAACCTCACCCTTGTGGTCCACCGGGGCCAGCGACGTCGAGTGCGTCATGGGTCTCTCGGGGCGCCCGTACACGTACAGGTTGCTGACGGTGGCCAACACCGCACCGGTGGACTCTGCGGCGCACAGCAACGAGGCGGAGATCGGTGGCCAGTCGGTGTCCCATCGGGTGTAGGGGGGATTGGCACAGTTGTAGATCGCCGATGCGGCTTTGGCGAGCTCGGCCATACGGTCGGCATCGGCAGCGTCAGCGACGACCCGCTCGATGTTCGCGTGGTCCGGTCCCGTACCCGAGCGGGTGACCACGCGGACCTGCTCGCCCCGAGCGGCGAGCTCTCGAGCGACGGCCGATCCGACGGGCCCGGCGCCGATAACCAGATGATGGGATCTCATGTCTTCCTCCTGTGTGAGCAGTGCTCTCTAATGTGATCAGTGAACACCCACAAAGCCATAAATGCAAGAGCATTGCTCACATTCACGTGCGGTGCTCTGTCCTGTGCTTGACTGGTGCCATGAACGACGGTGGACGAGCGACCGGGGTCCGGGCGCGAGCCCGAGCCCAGATGATCGAGGAGATCCTGGACGTGGCCCGCGAGCAGTTGGCGGAGCAGGGTGCTGGAGGACTGTCACTGCGGGCAGTGGCGCGCGAGGTCGGGATGGTGTCCTCGGCCATCTACCGATACTTCGACAGCCGAGACGCGCTGCTGACAGCCCTGATCATCGACGCGTACAACTCGCTCGGCGAGAAGGTGGAGCAGGCGGAGTGCGTCTGCGAGCGCGGCGACCTGGCCGGCCGGTGGCGTGCTGTGGCCGGTGCGGTGCGGTCGTGGGCTCACGACGAACCCCACCTCTATGCGCTGGTCTACGGGTCACCGGTCCCTGGGTACGCGGCCCCTCAGGACACCATCGTCCCGGCTACTCGAGCCACCCGCGTGTTGGCGGACATCGTGGGTGACTGCGCCCGTCGCGGGTCCCCTTCGGGAGGCGGTCGGACGACCGATGCTGCGAGCCGTCCCTCAGCGGACGTGGTCGAGTCGATCGCTCCTCTGGTCGAGTTCCTCGGTAGCGACGTTCCCCCGGAGCTGGCGGTCCACTCTCTGATGGCGTGGACCGGCATTTTCGGCTTCGTGTCGTTCGAGCTCTTCGGCCAGCTGCACGGTGCCGTAGAGGCTGATGGCGCCGGGGCAGTGTTTGCCGCCGAGGTCGACCGGTGGGCCGACTGGCTCGGCCTGGGGTGAGGCGTCGCGAGGTGGGCCGTTTGCCGGGGGAGCGCGGACCCCGCAAACTGTGAGCGTGAACCGACAGGACAACGCAACGCCCAGCGCGTTGCTGGCTTCCGTCGAGCACCTGCGGCGGGCCGCCGACCTGGTGCGGCTGCCGCTGGACCTCCCTGGCGTTGCGGACGCACGTGCGTCGCGAAGCGCCCTCGTGCAGCAGCTCGACGACTACGTGATCCCCCGACTGCGGTCGGTCGATGCGCCCCTGCTGTGTGTCGTGGGAGGCTCGACCGGAGCCGGGAAATCCACCCTGGTCAACTCCGTCATCGGCGAGCCGGTCAGCCGCACCGGCGTCCTGCGCCCGACGACCCGGTCCTCGGTGCTGGTTCACCACTCCACCGATGAGCAGTGGTTCACCGATACCCGGATCCTGCCGCGTCTGGCACGGCTGACGGGTTCGCCCAGCGATCGTGATGATCCCTCGGCGGTGCGGCTGGTCGCGTCCGACTCACTACCGCCTGGCCTGGCGTTGCTGGATGCGCCCGACATCGACTCCGTGGTGCAGGCCAACCGCGACCTGTCCCGGCAGCTGCTCAACGCGGCTGACCTGTGGCTCTTCGTCACCACCGCCGCTCGGTATGCCGATGCTGTGCCGTGGGCCCTGCTGCGTGAGGCCGCCGAGCGCGGGACGTCCGTGGCCATCGTGCTGGACCGGGTCCCCCCGGAGGCGATGGAGGAGGTCCGCGTCCATCTGGCGCAGATGTTGCGAGACCAGGGCCTCGGCAAGTCACCCATCTTCACGATTGCCGAAGTCGTGCTGGACGAGCAGTCGATGCTGTCGACGAAGCAGACCGCTCGACTGACCGGCTGGCTGAACTCGTTGGCCAGTGACGCGAAAGCGCGATCCGTGGTTATCCGCCGCACGCTGTCGGGGGCCCTCGCCTCGCTGGAGGCGCGCACCCAGGAGCTGAACGCGGCCGCAGACGCACAGGTGCAGGCCCGAGACCGTCTGCGCACCACCGCGCGCACGGCATATGCCGACGCGGTGAGCGGTATCAACGAGGGGATGGAAGACGGCTCGCTGTTGCGTGGGGAGGTGCTGGCCCGGTGGCAGGAACTGGTCGGCACCGGGGAGTTCCTGAGGCAGATCGAGGCCGGTATTTCCAAGGCGCGGGACCGCATCACCTCCTTCATCAGCGGCAAGCCCCCGTCGACCGAACCCTTGGGAGAGGCGCTGCAGACCGGGGCGGCCGCACTCATCTCCTCACACGCGCAGGTGGCAGCGAGCACTGCGGCACGGGCGTGGCGGACGAGCCCCGGTGGGGATGTCCTCGTGGAACGGCATCCTGAGCTCGCGAAGGGCTCGGCTGATCTGCGTGAGCGGGTCGAGCTGTTGATGCGGGAGTGGCAGAAGGAAGTTCTGGACCTGGTGCGGGAGGAGGCCGGCTCTCGGCGAACCACCGCCCGGTATCTGGCCTTCGGAGTCAACGGCCTGGCCGTGCTGTTGATGCTGATCTCGTTCAGCGCCACCGCGGGCCTGTCCGGGGCTGAGGTCGCCATCGCCGGCGGATCCGCCGTCCTCGCCCAACGGCTGCTCGAGGCGGTGTTCGGCGACCAGGCGGTGCGCACCATGGCGCGCAAGGCTCGGATAGCGCTGATGCGTCGGGTGGAACAG
>JBARVW010000074.1:0-2510 GCA_049646465.1 Ornithinimicrobium sp. | reverse complement strand
GCTTCTCCAGGGCCGTGTTGTACGTCTCCGACGCGGAGACGGTGGCCTTGTGCAGCAGCCGGCTGTCCAGCGACAGCCACCGACCGTCGGTCACGGTCTGGACCTTGTTCGCGACCGCGACGTGGGTGTGCAGGTCCGGGTCACCGGCACGGGAGTCGCGGTGGGTGAACGCCGCGGCGACCAGGCCGCGTACGTCCACCTGTTGCACGCCGTCCTTGCCGGTGCGGGTGAACAAGGCGTGCTTCTCCAGGTACACCAGGGCATCCCGCACCGCGGCCTGGTGCGCGGCCTCGATCTGCTGCGCCAGGGGACGGTCGGCCACGGCCCAGAGGGTGGAGACCGACTTCACGGGGGAGAAGGTCAGGTCGAAACCGGCGACGGCGGTGGTCCTGGGGCGGGACTGCTTGGCGATGAGCCCGGACAGCTCCCGCTCGTCGAAGGGGTCCCGGCCGTGCTCGGTGCGGAACAACTCCAGACCGACCTGGGTGCGGATGCTCGCGCGTTCCTCGACCGCGATCGGGTGGTCCACCGGCAGCCCGAGGGCCTTGTTGTGCTTCTCGAACCGGCGGGCCACCTTGATGCGGAACGGGGTGACGTCGTCCCGTCCCCCGTAGACGCGGAAGGGTCGGCCCAGGCTGTGCCCGGACTCATCTCCCAGCGGGTGCTCCCCGGTGCCGAAGAGTCGGGTCATCTGCTCGGCGGTGACCTCTTCCCCTGCAGCCAGGCCTTCGATGCCGGCCATGCCGGCGCCGACCCAGACCCCGGGTGCCTCGCCCTTGGCGGTGTAGTAGCTGCCCAGCCCGGAGTGTCCGACCTCGGTGGCGTCCTGCCGGGCGACCTGCCGGGACAGGTAGTCATACCCCGACCCTGCGGTCAGCCGGTGGATCGTCATCGTCATACCTACACAAGGCGGAGAACCAGCCGCCAGGGACTCACTTCCGGGCAACTTTCTGGTCCCGATCTGGGCAGGTTCCGCCGCCCGAGCGCGGACCGCTCAAGGTAGGGACGCGAGCCCGGACTACGAATCCGCAGACCACCCCGTTTGTGTGACATCTGACGCGACAACGCTCGCTCGGACCGTCGATGCCAAAGGTGTGTGGGACATGAGCCGTGCGGTTTCGGTCAGGCTCAGGGTCGGGGCCAGTCAGGCTCGGGGTGGTCCTCGGGCTGGCTCAGGGGCCGAGTCGGTCGGGCTCGGGTCGGCGATCTGGTGCGGGTCGGGCTCGGCTCGGGGTGGTGTGAACGTGATCGGTGGGAGTGAGTCCCTGGGCGGTGTTGGTCCGCTTTAGGTGGTGTCCGGAGGTTCTTTGAAGATCGAGGAGAGGTGCACTGAGATGCCGAAGCAGACGGTGAGACAGCTGGCGCGGGCGCGTGCTCGACAGACTCGGGCGAAGGTGGTCCAGGAGCAGGCGAAGCGGGAGCGGCGGCTGGCGAGATGGGGCGAGATGGTGGCCGTGGCGCTGGCTGAGCGAGACGCGGTTGTGAACGACTGCGAGCAACGAGCAGGGCGGGCGCTGCGGTCGTTGATCCAGGAGGAGGCGCTGAGCACGCAGGAGGCGTTGGTGTGGTGCGGGGGCGGAACGATGGCGGGACGCGAGGTCTACCGGCTCATCCGGGGCGTCGTTGACGAGAACGAGGGCGGCACCGGCGGTGATGAGGACCAGGGCGAGGACTCGCGCGAGGTTGAGCCGGCCTCGGCGGGGCCGACTGAGAGCATGCCGGCCTGAGTGCGCGGTGGTTGTCGGAGGCCGGCCCTTGCGGCGCTGTCGGCGGCGCAGGGCAAACTGGGTTGGTAGTGGTGCCCAGGCGATCTGGTTGCGCTCCCACGACCCGGGCGGGTCGACACAGACTGCGAGCACCTAGACTGCGCAACAGTCTTTCGTCGGCCCACCTGAACCTTGTTCACCGGGTCCGGGGAGTAGTGGCATTACTGGTCGGATGCTGACGCTTGCCGGGCTCCGACCCAGACCTGCAAGGAGGAGCGGCTGTGACACGATTCGACGCGCCCGCAGAGCGGCCAGCCGATACGTCCGAGGTGGCCACCCCGCAGTACGAAGGGCGTGTCGGCATCACGTGGACCAACCAGCATCGGCGTCTCCTCGCCCGCGACGACAACACCTACGAATGGGTCGCCCCCCACGACGAGCGGGTCTCCGAGGTGCGACTACTCGACAGCATCGCCACCATCGGTGCCACTCACGAAGAAGTGGACCGCGCAAAGGACAACCTCCTCATCCGTGGCGATGCCCTACATGCGCTCAGGTCGTTAGCTTCGCTGCCCGAACTTCGCGAGGTGTACCTCGGCAAGGTCAAGCTCTGCTATATCGATCCACCGTTCAACTCGCTCCGCGCTTTCGCCCAGTACGACGACGCACTCAAGCACTCCGTCTGGCTGACCATGATTCGCGACCGTCTCGAACAGGTCTGGAGACTGCTCGCTGATGACGGGGTCGTCTGGCTCCATCTCGACAACAACGAGGTCCACCGCGCCCGCATGGTCCTCGACGACG
>JBARVW010000073.1:0-1960 GCA_049646465.1 Ornithinimicrobium sp. | reverse complement strand
CGACGCATCGCACACCAGGTCCGTCGCCGCACCCAACAGGTGGCTGATCCGCACCACGTTAGGGTCGGCCAACGCCCGGCGCAGGGTCAGGTCCGCGTCGAGCTCGGCCGAACGCACCGCCCGGGCGATGGCTTGACGTTGCACCGTCAGCCCGGTGTGCGGGGTTTCCGGGATCGCTTCAAAGGCGTACGTCGCGCGGTGCTGGAAGTCTGGCCACGCGCACGCCAAGGCCCGCGGGTCGCGTTCCCCAGCCACGACCTCCCACGTCAAACGTTCCGCCTCCGCCAACAACTCCCGTGCCGTGGTACTCACGGGCCGCACACCTCCAGGCCCTCCACCACACGGATCGTGTCCGCGAGGTCCGCCCGGACCGTCAACAACCCGGCCGGTAACAACCCCTGAGGCTCAGAACGCACCGCACCGTCCAGCACCCCCGCCGCCTCCACCAGGCACCGCCGGCACTCCACCAAAGACGGTGTCACCACCGTGTCATCCTGAAGGAGGCTGGCGGCAGCGAACGACTCCGGGTCGACCAAACTGAGCCCACCCTGGACGGCGTGCACTCGTTGCGTCACCACCACCGCGTCACCACTGGCCCCCGCACCAACCGCAGCCTCACTTGCCCTGCCCACGAGCACCAAAGCCCGCACCAAAGCACCCCGCATGTCCTCGCTCAATGGACGTTCCATCGTTTCCTCTCAATCTCGGGTACCGCTCGATCAAAGGAGTGAATCAGGACGACGTTCCCCAGACTCTGGCTTATCCACACCCACCCCACGTTCCCCTTCGGCCGGGTCCGCGACCACCACATCCGCAGCCGCTGGGTGGTTCAGTACGCCGAGGCCCCGGCGCAGCTCGGACAGGTGTGGCCGGACGGAGCAGTGCTACCGACATAGCGGCCGACGCTCCAGGGGTCGTTAAACCCCCGGAGTAGTTCTGAGACCTTCGAGAGAACTCGAGCCTTGGCGACTCGGGTACGTCATGCCGACGAGCAGGCAGACTTTTGGGGAACGTTGAGCTACCACCGCCCACAATGATCGTTCCCCTGGCGGGGGACGCCAAAGGAGCGGTGGGGGGAACGATAGTCAGTCAAGATGGCGCCCCACCACGACTGAAGGAGACAACGATGAGTGTCGTCCCGCCCCGATCAACCTCACCCGATCTGCCACACGTCAATGACGAACTCATGACCCTCAAAGAGGTTGCCGCTATGTTGCGGGTTCCCGAGGCCACGCTGCGCTACTGGCGCCACCTCGGCACCGGTCCATCCAGCTTTCGTATCGGGCGAGGCGTTCGATACTGGCGCAACGATGTCGTGATGTGGCTGGAGAGAATGGCTAGCGCTTAACGCTCAAGCCCCTGAACATCGGCAATCGCACTGCTACCCCTAGCTAGTGACCTTCCGAACTTTTCCAGCACAGAAGGTTACATTCGGGGAGGACAGACAGAAGCCCTCATCAGTCGAAGGCTGCCGTCCCGCTTGTATTCACCTCCCAGGTCGCCACGATCCTCGACGAAGAAGCTGGTCCCCAGGACGTGATCAAGGACTCAACATCGCTCACCATGGAAGCGACTGCCTGCCTGACTGAACAGGGGCTTCAATCGCGCCTGGACCTTCACGTCGGTTGGGTCGGCGCCGGGTCAGCGTAACCAATCGCGCTCCCTCACGATTGACTGTTGTTTCGCCGACACGCGATGGCAATTCCAGTCCGCAAAAAGTCCGCAGTAGGGCCACAACAAGCCAGTATTAGCCAACCGTTGCCAACTGCTAAACTGCAGGTCAGCCCACCTATCCAACGCCGACCAACCGTCACCCACACCCCCTAGGACGCCCTCCTAAAGCGGGTGTCGCGCGTTCGAATCGCGCCGAGGGCACGACAAGACTCCAGGCCAGCGGTCTAGAGAAGACCGGAAAGGCGGTCGACCAGGGCACTAGTCCGCAAGAATCTGCGAGGGTTGT
>JBARVW010000072.1:0-29075 GCA_049646465.1 Ornithinimicrobium sp. | reverse complement strand
CGTCCGTAGGTCGAGGTCCACGGCCGGTCCGCCGATCGCCCCTGAGGACACGTAGGTCCCACCGCGGCGCAGCACCGTGAGCATCGCCGGGAACCCGTCGCCGGCCACGTTGTCGATGACCACGTCGATGCTCCGCTGCCCCAAGGCCTCGACGACGTCGGCGTTCCGACCGAGGACCCGGTCCGCACCCAACGTGAGGACCCGCTCGTGCTTGGCCTCGCTCGCTACACCGATGACCGTCGCACCGCGCCGCTTCAGGAGCTGGACCAAGGCCGAGCCGACCCCGCCGGAGGCACCAGGCACGAGCACGGTCGAGCCACGGTGCACTCCTGCGCGCTGGATCATGTTTTCGGCGGTGCCGTAGGCGCAGGGGATCGTCGCCAGCTCCGCATCGGTCCAGTCGCAGTCGACCGTGAACACCTCGCTGGCCGGGACCACGACGAACTGCGCGAAGGCCCCGTCGAAGTCGGAGCCCAACCATCGCGTCTCCATGGCGTCTGCGGCCCCTTCGTCGGGGTGGGCCGCGTTCGGCTCGCTCGTGTCCTGATCGGTCGCGCCGAAGCCGTTCGTCCGCATACAGGATCGGACCAGGACCCGGGCGTCGACCAACCCCTCGTCACCGCCCGGCCCCACCGCCACCACGCGCCCGCAGCAGTCGGCGCCCTGGATCAGCGGGAAGGGGGTGGCCGCGTTCCACCCGCCGTCGGTGCGGGCGGCGGACTCCGCAGCATCGGTCGAGGTGTCCTCGGTTCCGGTGGTGACGGAGGCGGAGTACCAGCCCTTGCGGGTGTTGATCTCGGTGTTGTTGACCCCGGCCGCCAGCACCCGCAGCAGCACCTCGCCCGGCCCGGGCTCCGGCCGCGGCACCTCGCGGGCAACGAGCTGGTCGTAGTCGCCCACCCCTTCGGTGACGATCGCCATCATCGTGTCGCTGGTCATAGCGAGCCTTTCGTGGGAGCTCTGCAGGGAAACGTGAGTGGTCGGTCTACTGAGCCAGCCGGAGGCGTTGGTCATGAAGCATGTCGTAGGTCGACCGGCAGGCGTCTGCCACCGACCGGTCGTGGTCGCCGAGCCGCACGTCCCGCGGCTGCCACGGCGTGAAACCGGTCGAGGCGTGCACGGAGTCGTACCAGTACGGCGCCCAGACCCCGTCGCTGTCCCGCGGGCCAGGCGGCCACGACACCATCGCCGACGTGTAGTCGATCGCGAGCCACATGCACACCCACCGCAGATGGGACTCGGGATCACGCAGGAAGTCGGCTGCGTCGATCACCGGCACCTCGAGACCGGCCGCCTGCCACTGCCTCCACAGCCGCGCCTGCTGCGGTATGCCGATGTCCTCCGGCTCGCAGGACTCGCGGGAGCGGACGTAGGACGCGACCACCTCGGCAGGGTCGCGGATGAGCAGGATGTTGCGGAACGCGTAGGTCCAGCGCAGGTCGTCCTCCGGCAGCATGTGGTGGCTCATATGTTTGGCGTAGGCCACGCTCACGCCGTCCGCTGGGGCAGCCCGCAACGTCTCGACCACGTCGCCGACGTCGGTCGGCTGCGACGCGATGACCTCCTCGCGACCAGGGTGATCCAACCCGGTGCGGGAGAGATAAGCGGCGTAGAACGGCTCGTCCACGACGGTGGTGTCCGGGCGGTTCTCCCAGGCGCGCATCATCGCGGTCGAAATGTTGCGCGGTCCCGACCACATCGCCACGCGTGTCACCGCTGCACCTTCGGCCCGAGGGGTCACGGCGACCTCAGAGCGCATCTCGGGCGGCGGCGTCCGAGGTCACCAGGTCGGCATACAGCTGCTGGAGTCGAGCCACCATGGGTCCGCGCTCGCCGGTGCCGATGGTCCGGCCGTCGACACTGCGGACCGGCACCACCCCGGCGAAGGTCCCGGTGACGAACGCCTCCTTGGCGCTGTAGACGTCGGTCAGCGAGAACGTGCGCTCGCGGGCCGTGATCCCGGCCGGGCCGCATACCCGTAGGACGTTCTCCCGGGTGATGCCGTGCAGGCAGTAGCGGCCATCGGAAGTCCAGACCTCGTCCTCTCCGCCGTCCTGACCGGCGACGACGATGAAGAAGTGGGTGCTGTTGCACGTCGCGACGAAGCCGTCGGGGTCGAGCATCAGCGCTTCGTCGGCGCCGGCGTTCGCCGCTTGGATGCAGGCCTGGATGTCGTTGAGCTTGCTGTGCGCGTTGAGCCGCGGGTCCAGCGTGTCGGGGTGGGCGCGACGGACGTGGGTGGTGAACACGGTGATCCCCTGCTCGACGGTCACCGGCAACGCCTCCTTGTGTTCGGCGATGATGACGACCGTGGCGGGGCCTGCGCTGGCTCGGGGGTCCTGGTAGGGCGTGGACTTCGGGCCGCGGGTGACCATGAGACGCAGGTGCACCCCGTCGCGCATGCCGTTGGCCGCCAAGGTCTCGTAGAGCGCGGACGTCATCTCCAGGCGGGTCATCCCGATGTCGAGCATGAGGGCCGTCGCACCCTGCCAGAGCCGGTCGAGGTGCTGCTCCACGAACAGCGGATGCCCGGCGTGGACCCGCACGCCCTCCCACACGCCGTCGCCCAGCACGAAGCCAGCGTCGAACACCGAGACCACGGCCTGCTGGCGCGGGAGGAGGGCGCCGTTCACCCAGATCAGGATCTCGGCGTTGCGAGGGTCGTCGTCGTAGCTGTGGGTGCCGAGCGCCATCCCCAGACAGTAGCGCTGAGGACCGAGCGTCAGCGCGGAGGTCGAGGCTTGCGCACCGGGGAGGTCTCGGCTGTCGGCGCGCGCCGCTACGGTGAATCCGTGGGGATCTCCGTGAGGTCGACGAGCTGGGCGCGAGGTGCGAGCGACGCCGCGATCAGCCGGGTCGTGGGTCCTGCTTCGCTGGCGCGGGGGCGGCAGTATGCCGACGCGGGGGCCATCCAGACGTTGCTGGAGCGGGCTGACGGTGAGGTGCTGCTGGCCACCGTGAGCGGAAGTGGTCGCAGCCTCTATCAGACGATCGTCGAGGTCTACGCGAGCCCTCCTGGAAGCAGTCCTCCCGCTGTGGGGGGCGTTCCCCGGTCCGGCGAGATATCGCGGACCCCGCTCTTCGGGGGCCGGTGCAGCTGTCCGGTCAGCCACAACTGCAAGCACGTCGCCGCCGTGGTCCTCGCCGCTCGGGAGGCGGCCGAGCAGCAGACCCCCCGTGCCAACTGGGAGGAGATGCTGCGGCCGATCGTCGGCACCCCGACGCCAGCCACATCGCCCGACAAGCCGGGTGCCGCTCTCGAGCTGAGCCTGGTGCCTGGCGCGCCACGGGCCAGAGGTGCACCCGCGCACCGCCTTGAGGTCAGACCCCTGCGCGAAGGCAAGACCAAACGGTGGGTGCGCTCCGGCGCGACGTGGCAGGACCTCGGCGGACCGTGGGGGCACGGTGTGGTGCGGGAGGACCACCACCACGTCATCACCGAGATCCTCAGCCT
Source organism: Ornithinimicrobium sp. (assembly GCA_049646465.1). Classification (GTDB taxonomy): domain Bacteria; phylum Actinomycetota; class Actinomycetes; order Actinomycetales; family Dermatophilaceae; genus Ornithinicoccus. The sequence continues at coordinate 25,621 of JBARVW010000072.1, read as the reverse complement.
GCACCGGGTCAGCCAGGGAGGGCACTACTACGGCTACGGTCACGCGGCGGTGCTCCTGGACGACCTCGGTCCGGCCATCTGGCCGTTGTTGCGTCGGGCCGTCCTTCTGGGGATGCCACTGGTGGCCGGTCGCGACCTCGGCTCCGTGCGCTTGCTCGACGGGTCAGCCGGGTTGACCCTCGACGTCACCCGCGATGCCGAGGGCAGCTTGGCCCTCCGCTCGCACCTTCGCCCTCAGAGCGACCGTCCGCCGGACGATCCGCCGGCGGGGAGGGGCGTGACGCCCAGCCCGCTCGACCGCCCGGCCCTGGCGGGGATGCGACTGATCCTGGGCCAACCTGCTCACGGCGTCGCGGTGGTGGACAACGACCGAGGCCTCCAACTGGTGCCGCTGGCGGACACCCCGAGCGCCGCGTTGAGCCACCTGGCGGCAGCGAACGTGCCGATGGTGGTGCCGGCCGGTGACGTCGACCGCTTCCTCGACCTGTACTACCCGGGGTTGTCGCGGCAGGTGGCGGTGGAGTCATCGGACGCCAGCGTGTCTTTCCCTGCGGCGGTCACACCACGCCTGGCCCTCGACGTTGCGTACGCCGAGCATCACCACATGGCGATGCGCTGGGGTTTCGTCTACGCGAGAGCCGGCGCGGAGGTCACGGGCACCCGGGTGAACTTCGAGCGTTCGGCTGACGATCCGCCGCGTGACCTCGAGGCCGAGCAACGCCTCCTGGGCAGCCTCGTGGAGCTGGCGGCGATGCCGATGCTGCAACGCGCGACAGCTTCAGGGGTCTGGCACCCCGTCGCCTCGATCAGCCTCGATGGACGCGACACGGCGACGTTCAGCACGGAGGTGCTGCCCCAGCTGGAGCGGCGCGAGGACGTGCTCGTCACCGCCACCGGCGAGCCCGCCGCCTACGCCGAAGCCGAGTCCGCGCCGACGGTGCACCTTCAGGCGATCGACGTTAAGACCATGGGCACCGAAGGCATCGACACCGAAGGCATCGACACCGAGCCGGTGAACGTCGAGCCGGTGAGCGTCGAGCCGGTGAACATCGTGGCTCCCCGGTCGGAGGCGGAGGCGGGCGCCGCAGAGGGCGTCAGAAGCGATGGGGGTCAGGGGGACTGGTTCGACCTGCAGATCTCGGTCAGCATCGGTGGCGAGCATGTGCCGTTCGCCCCGCTCTTCACCGCCCTGACACATGGCGAAGACATCATGCTGTTGGACTCCGGCACCTGGTTCACCCTGGACCGCCCCGAGCTGCGCACGCTGCGCACGTTGATCGACGAAGCCCGTGACCTGAGCGACCACGACGCCGAGACGTTGCGGGTCAGTCGCTACCAGGTCAGCCTCTGGGAGGAGCTGGTCGAGCTCGGTGTCGTCGACCAGCAGAGCCAACGCTGGAGCCAGGCGGTGCAGGGGCTACGCGACCTGAGTCGGCTCGACCCGCCGCCGGTGCCGGCGGGGCTGGCAGCCACCCTGCGTCCCTACCAACACGAGGGCTTTGCCTGGCTGTGCGCCTTGTGGGACGCCCAGCTCGGAGCGGTGCTGGCCGACGACATGGGTCTGGGCAAGACGGTTCAGACATTGGCCATGATCCAACGGGCGCAGGAGCGAGGGGAGCTCGCCCATCCCGTCCTGGTGGTAGCGCCGGCGAGCGTGGTGGGGACCTGGGTCGACGAGGCGGGCAAGTTCGCTCCGTCTCTCACGGTGCGAGCGGTCACTGCGACCCAGGCCCGGAGGGGGCGCTCGATCGCGGACGTCGCGGCCGGCGCTCAGCTCGTCGTCACCTCATACACCTTGCTTCGGCTGGAGGACAACGCGTACCAGGGAGTGGACTGGGCCGGCCTCGTGCTCGATGAAGCCCAGTTTGTGAAGAACTACCGTTCCAAGACCTACCAGGCGGTCCGGCGACTCGGGGCTCCGTTCACGCTGGCCATGACCGGGACTCCGCTGGAGAACTCACTGATGGATCTGTGGTCGATGCTGTCGCTGGCCGCGCCGGGGCTGTTCCCGAAGCCCGAGGTTTTCACCCAGCGCTATCGCAAACCGATCGAGGACGGCACCGGGCCCGAGCAGCTCGCCATCCTGCGCCGCCGCGTTCGGCCGTTCATGTTGCGCCGCACCAAGGCCGAGGTTGCACCCGAGCTCCCCGACAAGCAGGAGCAGACGCTGCACATCGAGCTCAGCAGCGCCCACCGCCGGATCTACCAACAGCACCTGCAACGCGAACGGCAGCGGGTGATGGGCCTGCTGGAGGACCTGGACCGCAACCGGGTCGCCATCTTCCGTGCGCTGACCGCCCTGCGCCAGCTCGCGCTCGACCCCTCCCTCGTGGACGAGGCCTACGCCGGAAAAGCCGCCTCCGCCAAGGTCGAGGCCCTCATCGACCACGTCCGCGAGCTGGCGGCCGAGGGTCATCGTGCGTTGGTCTTCAGCTCGTTCACGGGCTTCCTGAAGGTGGTCCGCACACGGTTGGAGGAGGCTGACATCGGATACGTCTACCTCGACGGTCGCACCCGCAACCGACCGGACCGGATCAGGGCCTTCCGCGAAGGCAGCGATCCCCTCTTCCTGATCAGCCTCAAGGCCGGAGGGTTCGGACTGACCCTGACCGAGGCCGACTACGTCTTCGTGCTGGACCCGTGGTGGAACCCGGCCGCTGAGTCCCAAGCCATCGACCGCACCCACCGGATCGGTCAGAGCCGCTCGGTCATGGTCTACCGGATGGTGTCGGCGGACACCATCGAGGACAAGGTCGTCGCACTGCAGGAACGCAAACGGGCGCTGTTCTCTACCGTGATCGACGACGGGGACTTCACCTCGGCCTCCATCACCGCCGACGACATCCGCGGCCTCCTCGACGGTTGATCCGTCCACGTTCCCAGCGTGGGTCGTCGAGACCGGGCTCAGCCAGTGGACGGCCTGATGATGACTCGGCGCACTCCGGGGGAGCCGGTCGCCGCTGTGCGCGCCAGCTCCTCCTCGCGCGGGTCGCTGGGGCCGGCGATGCTGACGATCCCCAGCGACACCAGGACGGTCCAGCCGGGGTGGCCGAGCCCCGCCAGCGCCGCGGTCACCGTGCTGAGGATCTGACGGTCGGAGGTATGCAGCGTGCGCAGGATGTCGCTGCGGCTGACGACCCCGACCAGCGCGTCGCGCTCGACCACCGGAATGGACTTCCACCCGCGCACCCCCATGAGGTGGGCAACGTCGGCTACGTCGGAGGTGGGGCGAACCGTCTGGGGCGTAGCCGTCATGACCTCGTCGACCGTCTCGGGCCACGGTGATGCGGGGGCTGAGCGCGGGATGAGCGTGGCGCGGTTGTCCGGCTGCAGACCGGCGCGCAACACGTCCGCCTCGGTCACGATGCCGACCACCTGGTCGTCGGCATCCAGGATCGGCACGCTGGAGATCTTCGCGTCGACCAGCAGAGTGATGACCCCCTCGAAGGAGGTGCCGCTGTGCAGGTAGTACGCGGGAGAGGTCATGACGTCACGGACGAGCACGGTGGTCTCCTTGGGTTGGTCGGACGTTCAGAAGGTCAGGCTCTCACTGTGGGCGGGCTTCGATGCGCGAGCGGGTCGTCATACCCATGATCCACCCCTGCAGTCCAGCGATCTGAAGGCACGGGCTACCGTGAAACTCCTTCCGTCATCTAAGGAGTTCTGTGTCCGACACCGATCGCACCCAACGTTTTGCCGATGCCCTCCAGGCGTGTGAGAAGGGCGACGAGCAGGCGCTGCTCGCCCAGTTCGCCGAAGGCGCGGAGCTGCAGCGCCCCGAGCGCAAGCACGGACCAGGCAAGGTGGCCGACCCCGCGACCTTCTGGCAGCAGTACCTGGCCGAGTTCGAAGACATCGAGACGTCGTTCGACCGTGTGGCCGAAGCGGGCGACGAGGGCATCTTGGAGTGGCACTCCACCGGGACCCTGGCCGCCGGACGGGCTATCGACTACGCGGGGGTGTCTTTGCTGACGTTCGACGGCGACTCCGTAGCCCGGTTCGCCACGTACTACGACACTGCGGCCTTCATCGAGCCGACCGGCTGAGACCCCCCCATCCCCTGACCGTTGTGCGCTCCGTGTATGCCGAGGCATCGTGCAACGGAGCGCATATCGGTCAGGGGTGGGACGGCCCCGGGGTCTAGTCGACCACCATCACCGGGGACGTCGTCTGATGCAGCACCCCCAGGGTGGTCGATCCGAGGATGGCTCCCGCCAGGCTCCCGTGACCGCGGGTGCCCAGCACCAGCAGACCACCCTCGGCCGCTTGGACCAGACCCTCGACCGCGTGGGCTTGGATGAGCTGCCCACCGACCTGCAGGTCCTCGTTCGCGCCGCCGACCTCCGCGAGGGTCTCGGCGTTCGCCCGCTCGGCCGTGGCTTTGTAGTCGGCGGTCGCGTCATCGGCGTTCTTGTAGCCGACGGGTCCACGGTTCCACGGGTCCGGCGGTGCCGGGGCCCACGTGGTCACCAGCACCAAGGGCGCGTTCCACTCGCGGGCCACCTCGACGGCCGTCTGCACTGCGCGGCCCGAGCCGCCGGTGCCGTTGATGCCGACGAAGACCGGGCGATCGGGGCCCGGCAGCTCGGCCTCACTATCGCGCACGATGACCACCGGGCATCGTGAGTAGCCGGCGATGGCGTAGGCCGTGGAGCCCAGCAGCGCGGTGCCGATCCGGCCCCGGCCCTGGCTGCCGAGGACCATCATGGCGGCGTGGGTGGAGAGCTCGCCGAGGGCCACCTTGGCGGTGAACAGCGAGCCCACGGTCTGCACCGGAAGGTCGGGGAAGGTCTTGGCCACGGTGTCTGCCCCGTGCTGTGCGACCTCCTCGGCCTCCGCAATGGCGTCCTTCTTGTCCCACAGTCCGCTGCCGGCGTCCTGGGTGTAGGTGATCCGCTCACCCGCGTGGAGGATCGTCAAGCCGCGACCTTGGTGATCGGCGGCTTTGGCCGCCCAGGCCAGGGCGGCCTCGGAGGCGGGGGATCCGTCATAGCCCACGACGACCGGTCGGGTGTGCTGTGTTGCGTTCATGAGGGTGCCTTTCTTACGGTGAGGCCCCGCACGCGAACGGGTGCGGGAGCGGTGAAGAACAGGTCAGTGAACGATCATGACCGGTTTCGTGGTTTGGTGCAGCACTGACCGCGCCGTCGACCCGAGCAGGATCCCGGCGAGTTTGCCGTGACCCCGGGACCCCAACACCACCATCGCCGTGTCCGCAGAAGCGGTCATGACGGCATCCTCCGGCCGAGCCTCCACGACGTACTCCTCCACGGACAAGCCCTCGTGCGCGGAGCGGACCCGGGAAACGACGTCGCGGTTGAGTGCGGTGGCCTGGCTCAGGAAGTCCTCCAGACAGGCCGCGGTGGAGGGGTATCCCAACGGTGGGCGGTTCCACGGGTCCGGCGGCGGAGGCGTCCACGACGTCACCACGACCAGGCGGGCCTTCCATCTCTCGGCGAGGACGGCGGCCGCTTCCAGAGCCCGTTCCGAGCCGTCCGAGCCGTCGGCCCCGACGACGACGGGGTGGTCGGGACCCGGCAGGACAGAGTCCTCGGCCCGGACCACGATCACGGGACAGCGCGCGTGACCACCGACGGCGTAGGCGGTGGAGCCCAGCATCACGGCTCCGATCCGTCCACGCCCATGGCTACCGACGACGATGAACGAGGCTGTGGTCGACGCCTCGTCGAGCGCCACGGTGGCGTGATACCGAGACCCCATGGTGGTGACCGTCAGCTCGGGCTGCCGGGACCGCAACCGCTGGGCCCCCTCTTCGGCCACCCGCTCCGCGAACTCGCGCTCCTCTTCCGGGGACTTGTAGCCGAACGAAGAGTCCTGGGCGTAGACCAGCGTTTCTGCGGCGTGCAGCACCGTCACGGAAGCACCGAGGCTTCCCGCCAGCCGACCGGCCCAGCTCAGTGCGACCAGCGCTGTCTCAGAAGCGTCGTAGCCGACGACGATCGGTCGGGGGTCTGATGCGGCGTTCATGAGGATGCCTGCGTGAGCGCATCGTGCTGGACCCTCGGGAAGCGCCGGCCGCTGACGCCACTCGGCTCGATGCGGACGAACCGGGGTTTGGGTCCCGACTGCCACGGCGCGAGAGGCAGCGCGAAGCTGTCGATGAGGTCCGTGATCCGGCTGCTCTCCGTCGCTCGCCCGTGCAGCACCACGCTCCAGGCCACGGCATCGTCGAAGCCATCGACCTCGAAAGCGACATCCTGATGCAGCGTCGCCTCGAAGAGGGCTCCTGGGCCGGTCCGGTAGACCACGGTGCCGTGGTCGACGACGTGGTTGACCGGGTAGATCTCGGGCACACCATCCCGGACGACGGCCACCCGGCCCACGGTCGCTGCGCGCAGCAGGCGCCAACAGTCAGAAGGGGCCAAGATCTCTATGCCGTCTGGGTTTTCGGTTCCGTTCATGGGCCCAAGCCTGCCCCCGTCGCCAAGCGGTGACCAGGGCCGAAAGTCCCCGGAGAACCTGTCATCGGGTCGTAGGCACGGGCTACCTTAAGGTGCATGGTCGCTTCGCCGCGTACGGATCCCCAGCCGGTCCAAGACCGGATGAGGCTGCTGATGAGCGAGGTGCACGATCTCAGCGGCGTCGAAGACGGCGACCTGAGCGCAGTGCTGCAACGCACCGTCGACCTGGCCCGTGCGGTGACCGGGGCTCGGTACGGTGCCCTCGGAGTGCTCGCCGAGCACGACCCGAACCACCTCAGTCACTTCATCACCAGCGGGATGAGCGCCGCGGAACGAGATCGGATCGGGGAGGCACCGCGAGGCCTCGGGGTGCTGGGGAGGGTGATCCGCGACCCGGTGGGCCTCCGGCTGGACGACCTGACCCTGGAGCCCGATTCGGTGGGTTTCCCGCCGGGGCACCCCGTCATGCGGACCTTCATCGGTATGCCGATCCGCACCGGTCCGCACGTCTTCGGCAACCTCTACCTGACGGAGAAGGTCGAGGGGGTGCCCTTCGACGCGCAGGACCAGCTGGCGCTCGAGGCGTTGGCCTCGCTGGCCGGGGTCGTGATCGATGTCACCCGACAACGTCTGGAGGCCGATCTGCGCAAGACGACGGTCGAGGGCCTGCGCGAGATCAACCGCCTGCTGCTGTCCGAGGACGATCCGACCCGTGCGCTGTCGTTGGTGACCGAGCAGGCGGTGCGGGTCACCGGGGCGGACACAGCCCTGATCGTCGCCCCCGGATCCGGTGATCCGTCGCCACGACGGGTGTTGGCCATGACGCAGTCCGGCGAAGAGTCGCAGCGGGCCCAGGTGGACCGCATTCTGGCCGAGCTGGGGGACGAGATCGAGCAGGTCACCTCCACCCAGATCGGCTTCCACGGGGCTGAGCTGACCACCACGTCCCTCCTGCAAGGCCAACGCGGCCCACGGCATACCAGCACGGTGCCCGTGCGACTCCGCGAGGGCGACGTGGTGGTCCTGGTGGTGGTGGGCTGGCGGGCTGTCGCAGCGGTGAGCCCACGGGTCACCGAGGACTTCGTGGAGTCTTTGGCCGAAGAGGTCGGTCTGGTGCTGGATCGCGTCAGTGCCGCGGCCAACCACGATGCGTTGATGAAGGTCGGCGATCGGGAGCGGATCGCCCACGATCTGCATGACCTGGTCATCCAGCGCATCTTCGCGGCGGGACTCACGCTCCAGGGCGCCGCACGGCTACGTCCTGAGCCTGCAGTGCTCGAGCGGATCGAGCGCACCATCGGCGAGCTCGACGCGACCATCCACGACATCCGGGCCACGATCTTCGCGTTGACCCCGGTCAACGCGGGTACCTCGATAGGAGCCCAGGTCCGCGAGCTGGTGGCCAGCTACGCCCAGAACCTCGGGTTCACACCCACCGTGCGCTTCACGGGTCCGGTCGACGAGGCCGTCGATGTGGATCGAGGGGTTGCGCTGCTCATGGTGCTGCGCGAGGGGTTGTCCAACGTCGCCCGCCACGCCCAGGCAACCGCCGCGACCATCGAGGTGCAGATCGAGGGTGAGCGGCTGGTGATCACCGTGACGGACAACGGGGTGGGTCTGCCGGACCAGGTCCACGAGAGCGGTCTGCGCAACGTCCGGACCCGGGCCCTCGAGCGCGGTGGGGCGCTCGAGCTGTTGACGCACACCCCCGGCGGCACCGTGCTCCGGTGGCAGGTGCCGCTGAGGTGAGCGCGGGGTCGCTATCGCAGGATCGGTAGGCGCTGCACCAGCGAGGTCTGCTTCCACCAGTGGCCCACGCCGAGCGTGTCTCCCGCTCCGGCCAGGGCGAAGAGGACGACCGTCACGGCGCCGGTCAGGTGGTCATCGACGAACGGGTTGTTCTCCAGCGGGAAGGCTGCGAGCCACATGAACAGGTACAACAGGGCGCCGGTGAAGCCCGCGATCCGCATGCCCGCGCCGGTCAGGAGAGCGATGCCGATGCCGAGGAGCCCGGCCATGAAGAGCCAAGTCACCCAGGCCTGCCCGGCCAGCCCGGTGAACAGGGACGAGAACGTCCCATCGTTGTTGGACAGGTAGCCGAAGGTCGGGTCGCCGCCGTTGACCCAGGCGTTCTCGCTGGGAGTCGCCATGCCGAGCCCGAACGTCTTGTCGAAGAAGGCCCAAAGGAAGATCAGTCCGAAGAGGATGCGCAACACCCCCAAGACCATCCGTGCTGCGGGGGCACCCAGCCGTTCGCGGTCCTGGGTCGGCCCGGTCTGGCCGTGGTCGGCGTGCCTCTGGTCGGTGTGAGCGCTCATGACGTGCTCCCTTTCTGTGGTCGAGGCGGGGTGGTTGGTGCGTCCCCGCTGCGGACGTCTACCCGCACCTGCCAGCCTCCTACGTGCAGTAGTGATGAGGTAGAGGCCTTGGTCCCGATGTCGACGGGACAGAGGTCCCCGGTGCCGAGGGCCGGCGTCTCCAGGAGGCTCAGTGGTCGAGGAGGCGGGTGCCCAGCACCGCGGCCTGAGTGCGGCGCTGCAGGCCCAGTTTGGCCAGGATGGAGGAGACATAGTTCTTGATCGTCTTCTCGGCCAGACTGAGCTGGGTCCCGATCTGACGGTTGGTCAGTCCCTCGGTGATCAGGGCCAACACCCGTTGCTCCTGGGGAGTCAGCAGGTCCAGCTGTCGTTGACGTGCGTCCCCTCGACGCATCCGGTCCATCACCCGGGCGGTGGCGGCCGGATCCAGCAAGGACTTCCCGGCCGCGACGGCGCGGATGCCTTCGACGAGTCCCGAGCCACTGATCTGCTTGAGGACGAACCCGGCGGCGCCGGCCAGGATGGCGGCAAACAGCGCGTCTTCGTCGTCATAGGAGGTGAGGATCAGGGCACGGATGCCGGGGTCCTGGGCGCGGACATCACGGCATACCTCGATGCCCGATCCGTCGGGCAGACGAGCATCGAGGACGGCCACGTCCGGATGAAGGGTCGGGATCTGCATCCTCGCCTCCGCCGCGGTCCCGGCCTCGCCCACGATCTCGACGTCGGCCTCCGCGCCGAGCAGATCCCGCAGACCGCGTCGGACGAGCTCGTGGTCGTCGAGCAGATACACCCGGATCGGGACGTTTCGCACGTCGCCACTGGTCATGAGGTGACCGTATCCGCCGGCCTCGACGTGGAACAGTGCCTTTCGGCCCTCATCGGGGGTCAACCGGTGGGTGCGCGAGCTCGAGCTGGCTACGCCGAGATGCCAGAAGGGGCGGTTTTACGAAAGACTGGAGGTATGACGGTCACCGGACTTCCCGAATGGCAGGCTCTCGAGCAGCACTACGAGGAGATGAAGGGGGTCCATCTGCGGTCGCTCTTCTCCGATGACCCGGATCGGGGGCAGCGCCTGAACGCCACCGTGGGGGGTGTCTATCTCGACTACTCCAAGCACCGGATCACCGACGACACGCTCTCCTTGCTGATCGACCTGGCCAAGGCCCGTGGCCTGTCGGAGCGCACCGAGGCGATGTTCTCCGGCGAGAAGATCAACACCACCGAGGACCGTGCCGTGCTGCACACCGCGCTGCGGGCAGCCTCCGACGCGACCATCGAGGTCGACGGCCACAACGTCGTGCCCGACGTGCACGAGGTGCTGGGGCGGATGCGGACGTTCGCCGACCAGGTCCGCAGCGGGGAGTGGACGGGGCACACCGGTGAGCGCATCACCACGGTGGTGAACATCGGTATCGGTGGCTCCGACCTGGGCCCGGCGATGGCCTACGGCGCGTTGAAGGACTACAGCCACCGGGACATGGACTTCAGGTTCGTGTCCAACGTCGACGCCACCGATGTCTTCGAGGCCACGCGCGACCTGGACCCGGCGCAGACGTTGTTCATCGTCGCCTCCAAGACGTTCACCACCATCGAGACCCTGACCAACGCCACCACCGCCCGGGAGTGGCTGGTCGACGCCCTCGGTGACGACGCCGTAGCCAAGCACTTCGTCGCGGTCTCCACCAACGCCGAGTTGGTGGCCGACTTCGGCATCGACACCGACAACATGTTCGGCTTCTGGGACTGGGTGGGCGGTCGCTACTCGTTCACCTCCGCGATCGGCCTCTCGCTGATGGTGGCGATCGGACCGGATGGTTTCGAGGACATGCTGGCCGGCTTCCGCGAGGTCGACGAGCACTTCCGCACCACGCCGTTCGAGGAGAACCTGCCGGTGCTGATGGGGCTGCTCGGCGTCTGGTACGGCAACTTCTTCGGCGCCGACACCCATGCGGTGTTGCCCTACAGCCAGTACCTGCAGCGCTTCTCGGCCTATCTGCAGCAGCTGGACATGGAGAGCAACGGCAAATCTGTCACGATCGACGGCTCGCCGGTCGACACCCAGACCGGACCCGTGGTCTGGGGTGAGCCCGGGACGAACGGGCAGCACGCGTTCTACCAGCTGATCCACCAGGGCACGAAGCTGATCCCGGCGGACTTCATCGGGGTGGTGAAGCCGTTCCACACCGGCGAAGGGTCGATGGGTGACCATCACGACCTGCTGACCGCCAACCTCCTGGCTCAGACGGAGGCGCTCGCAATGGGCAAGACCGCGGAGGAGGTCGAGGACGACGGGGTGACCGGGGTGTTGGTCGCCCACAAGACCTTCAAGGGCAACAGCCCGACCTCCACGATGCTGCTGGACGCGCTGACCCCGCACACCCTCGGCATGCTGGTCGCCCTCTATGAGCACAAGGTCTTCGTCCAGGGTGTGATCTGGGACGTCAACTCCTTCGACCAGTGGGGCGTCGAGCTCGGCAAGGTGCTGGCCAAGGTCATCGAGCCCGAGCTCACCAGTGAGAGCGCGCCCGACCTCGACCACGACAGCTCGACCAACGCGCTGATCACCCGATACCGCGCTGCCCAGGGGCGGTCCACGAGCTGAGGACGCGACGACGGGCGGCCCGTCCGTGAGTGATGATGCGTCGTGAGCGACGATGAGCCGTGAGCGATGACGAGAAGGAGGACAACGACGACGAGCGCTACCTTGTGGTCAAGGGTCGTCGTTGGCGCCGCCAGGACCCCTCCATCCCCGACGACGTCGCGGCGGTGCTGCGCTCCCACCTCGGGCGGGGACGCTCTGCGGTAGGGCTGGCCAAGCGCCAGGACCACGACCCGGCTCCCTTCCGGCGCCGAGTGGGCCTGGCGAAGCACGGTCTGGGCGAACGCGGCACCCCATGGTGGGAGCAGTCGGCGCAGGAACGTCGTCAGCGCTGGGAGCTCGCAGTGAGCGAGCTGGAGGCCCTGGACCGTAAGGTGCTCCCGGACTGAGCCCGTGGGGGTGGGTCGAAGGTCCGAAAGGCAACGTCCGAAAGGGAACGTCCGAAGGGACCGTCCGGAATGGATCGCGCGGACACTCCGTTTGGTCTGCAGTGACCTCACCCGCTGGCGCCCCGATCACCCGAGCCAGCGTCGGGCTCCGCAGTGAACGTGGGCCCATCCTGCTGGCGGTCATGCTCAGCACCGGTCTCGTCGCTATCGACGCCACCATCCTCGCCGCCGCGATCCCCGCTATCGTGCGCGACGTGGGCGGGCTGACCCAGTTCCCCTGGCTGTTCTCGATCTACCTGTTGGCGCAGGCCGTGTCCGTGCCGATCTACGGCAAGCTGGCCGATCTCGTCGGCCGCAAACCCATCATCCTCGTGGGCGTCCTGCTCTTCGTCGTCGGCTCGTTGCTGTGTGGGTTGGCCTGGTCGATGGGGTCGCTGATCGCCTTCCGCGCGCTGCAGGGGCTTGGCGCGGGCGCGGTGCAACCGGTCGGCATCACCATCGTGGGCGACATCTACTCCGTCGCGGAGCGGGCCAAGGTGCAGGGCTACATCGCGAGTGTCTGGGCGATGGCCTCACTGGTCGGCCCCACCCTCGGGGGAGTCTTCGCGGACTACCTCTCCTGGCGGTGGATCTTCCTGGTCAACCTGCCGTTGGGGCTGGCGGCCGCGTGGATGTTGTGGACCCGCTACGACGAGGAGCTCGAGCCCACCAGGAAGCGACCGCAGATCGACTACCTCGGGGCAACCCTTCTGCTCACCGGCAGCGGCCTGCTTCTTCTGGCGCTGCTCGAGGGGGGCATCTTCTGGCCGTGGGCCTCGGCGATCAGCATCGCGATGTTCTCCACCTCGGCGGTCCTGATCGCTGCGTTCGTGGTCGTCGAGTCCCGCGTCCCGGAGCCGATTCTCCCGCTGTGGGTCTTCCGCCACCGCGTCGTCGGCGCGTCCATGCTCACCTCCCTCGTGGTCGGTGTGCTCCTGCTCGGACTGACCTCCTACGTCCCGCTGTTCGCCCAGGGAGTGCTGGGCACCGGGGCGGTCACCGCCGGGTTCGCCCTGGCCGCGATGACGATCGGCTGGCCCATCGCCGCGACCACCTCAGGGCGGCTGTATCTGTCCATCGGCTTCCGACCGACCATGCTGATCGGCGCCACGATCGCGCTGGTCGGTGCGGTGCTGCTGACCACCGTCGACGCGGCCAGCCCGGTCTGGTGGCTGGCCGCCCCCTGCTTCGTGATGGGCCTCGGGTTCGGGTATGTCGCGAGTCCGGCGATCGTGGCCGCTCAGGCCGCCGTCCGGCGCAAGGATCGGGGAGTGGCCACCAGTGCGTCACTGTTTGCCCGGTCGGTGGGCAGCGCGGTGGGGGTGGCCGCCTTCGGCGCGATCGTCAACCACATCGTGGCCGGTCGGCTGGGGGGAGCGCCTGCGGATCTGGAGTCGTTGCCCTCCGGGGTCTTGGACCCGGCGATCCACGCGGTCTTCGTGACCTCGGCCGCCGTGGCGGTGGCCCTGGTCCTGGGCGCAGCGCTGATGCCCCGCCGGGTTGACGAGCTCGTCGACTAGCGACGAAGCACCGCGAGCGCGATCTAGCGGGCGGAAGGTCCGGCGTGCTGCGGAGGGGTCTTGTGGGTGGGGCAGTGGACGTCGAAGGCCGTCAGCGGATGCGCGTCGGGGGTCGGCACGAGCACGCGCTGGCCCACGGCGATCTTGTCGGTGTGCGAGGTCAACGCTCGCACCACAGGGCCTGAGTCCAGCGCGACGTGATGCAACACGTCGCCGCCACGGAACTCCAGTCGCTGGACCATCCCGGCGGCGCCGTGACAGCGGTTGCGTCCTTGGTCGGCGAGGTCCGAGTCCAGCAACGGTCGCACCGTCAGGTCGTGCGGGCGCGTCATCACGTCGACGTCCCCATCCACGCCCTCCAGCACGGGTAGCGGACCCAGCACCGTGTCGGCGGACTCGCCGTGACGGACGCCGGACAGGAAGTCCGCTTCGCCGAGGAACGTGGAGACGAACCGGTTGATGGGGCGGTGGAAGACCTCTTCGGGCTCGGCCAACTGCACCAGACGACCGGCCTGCAGCACCGCAACCCGGTCACCGACAGCCAGGGCCTCGTCCTGGTCGTGGGTCACCAGCACGACGCTGGCCCCAGCGGCCCGCAACGCCTGGATCGCCTCGTCCCGCACGCGGGCCGCCAGCCCCCGGTCCAGCTGGCTGAACGGCTCGTCGAGCAGGACGACGTCGGGGTTGAGCGCCAGCGCGCGAGCGATGGCCACACGTTGCTGCTCACCACCGGACAGCTGGTGCGGATAGCGGTCACCGAACCGGCTCAGACCCACCAGTTCGAGCATCTCGCGCACCCGGTCCTGAGTCTCTTCGTTCTTGCTGTGCCGGGTGTCGCGAAGCCAGCTGCGACGCCGGCTGTCTGCCTGGCCCGTGCGGGCGGGAGTGCGACGGGTCAACCCGAAGGCCACGTTGTCGGCCACGCTGAGATGGGGGAACAGCGCCAGGTCCTGGAAGACGATGCCGACACCGCGGCGCTCGGCGGGCACGAAGGTGCTCGGCCCGGCCACCTCGCGTCCCCCGACACGGATCGTGCCGGAGTCGATGGAGTTCAACCCGGCCATCATTCGCAGCAGCGTCGACTTGCCACAACCGCTGGGACCGACGATCGCCAGGGCTTCGCCGCGGGCCAGGCTGAGCGAGATCTCGTTGACCGCGGTGGTCGCGCCGAACCGCTTGGTCACGCCGACGCACTCCAGGACATGCTCGGTCCTGGAGTCGGCGGGTGCCGGTGCGTGCAGGGCGGTGGTCATAAGGGAACGTCACTCTTCTCTAAGTCTGGGACTGCCAGGGTATGCCGGAACACCAGGATGATCGGCACCAGGGCTACCGCGATGATCGTCAGGGCGGGCAGACCCGCCGTTTCCCAGCGGGACTCCGCGGCCAACTCGAAGACCCAGACGGCCAGCGTCTCGAAGCCGAAGGGCCGCAACAGCAGCATGATCGGGAGTTCCTTGAGCGTGTCCACGGCCACCAGGACCAGGGCCACGCCGACCCCGGGCCGCACCAGCGGGAAGTGCACCCTGCGCATGACGCCCAACGGCCTCGTGCCGAGGGTCAGCGCTGCTGCGGTCAGGGAGGGCGACACCTTCTCCAGCCCCGCGTCCAGGCTGCTCCACGCGACGGCGAGGAACCGGATGATGTAGGCATAGAGCAGGCCGAACAGCGTGCCCGTGATGAGCACGCCGCCCCAGTCCAGGCCGATGGCGTCGAGCAACGCGTCGGCGGTGGAGAGCACGATGAGCACGCCGATCGCCACGACCGGGCCCGGAACGGCATACCCCACGGTCGCGGAGCGAGCCAGCCTCCCCGTCCACTTGCCGCCGCCGAGGCGCGTCGAGCTGGCCAGCACAATGCCGACGAGCACGCAGGCCACGGCCACGACCCCGGCGATCATCGCGCTGTTGGCGACGTATCCCAGGTAGCGGCTGTCGACGCCGTCCTCACCCAGCAGCGGCCCGGTCCAGACCAGGAGCTGCACGACCGGGACCACAAACGTCACGGCGATGACCGCCAGGCACAGTGCAGTGGCAGCCCGTGCCTTGCGGCCCACGAGCAGAGCGGGCTCCAACGAGCGGCCCCCGCCGCCCTGCTGGTGGAACCGCGCCCCGCCTCGCCCGATCCGCTCGAAGGCCAGCACCAGCACGGCGAACATCAGCACCACCCCGGCCAGCTCGCTGGCCGCCACGCGGTTGTACATCCCCACCCAGACCTGGTGGATGCCGACCGAGACGGTCTGCACGTTGAAGTACTGCACCGTCGCGAAGTCCGTCAGCGTCTCCATCGCGACCAACAACCCCCCGGCGGCCAACGACGGACGAGCCAGCGGGAGGACGACCAGCCGGGCCGCGGTCAGTGGACCGGCCCCGAGAGCGCGGGCAGCGTCATACGTCGTGGAGGACTGCTCGCGCAGGGCCGCGCGGGCCAGGATGTAGGGATAGGGGTAGAGCGCGATGATCAGCACCAGCGCGCAGGCACCGAACGAGCGAACCTCGGGAAACCAGACGTCCGGACCGAAGACCTGCCTGAGCCCGGTCTGGATGGGGCCGGGGTGGTCCAACAGCCCGATGTAGACGAACCCCATGACGTAGGCCGGCACGGCCAGGGGCAGGACGAGTAGCCAGGAGAACCAGCGCTGGCCGGGGAAGCGATACCGGCCGACCAACCAGGCCAGCCCGGCCCCCATCACGATGCTGCCCGTCACAACCACGAGCACCAACGCCAGCGTGGTCAGCACCATGGACGTGAGTCCCAGGTCCACGAGGAAGCTCCAGGTCGCGGCGTCCGGGGTCAGCAGCGAGCCGACCACCAGCAGGACCGGGACGGTGGTCAGCACCGCGAGGGCCAGGACCACGAGCTGCCACGGGCGGCGCCCGTCGCCGGCGGTGTTCTTCACCCGTTTGCCCGGCCCGAGGTCACGTCGGGTCGAGGAAGGACCCTGCGGCATCGGTGATGCCGCGCCGTCGGTCCCGGGCGGAGCGGGGTGGGTGGCTGCGCTCACTGGTAGCCCGCTCGAGCCATCAGCTGCACGGCCGCCGCGTTCAGCTCGCCGTAGGCCACGGCGTCGATGTCCTGGGCCTGGAAGGGTCCGAAGTCGGCGATGAGTGGCACCGGATCGACATCCTCGTTGACCGGGAACTCGTAGTTGTCGCTCACGAACTCCTCCTGACCGTCGGTGGCCAGCCACTCCAGCAGCTCCTGAGCCAACTCGGGGTCGTCGGCGTTGGCGGTCACGCCGGCCCCGGAGATGTTGACGTGCACCCCCGTGGTGTCCTGGTTGGCCCAGAAGAGCTCCACCGGCAGGTCCGGCTCGTCGGCGAGCCTCTGGGCCAGGTAGTAGTGGTTGACGATGCCGACGTCACAGTTGCCGCTGGCGACATTGTCGATGATCTCGACGTCGTTGCTGAAGATCTCGGCGTTTTCGGCCCACCCGCTGACGACCTCCTCGGTGGCCGCCTCGCCGTCGGCGGCGATCATCGAGGCGACCAGGGACTGGGTGTACGTGGCGGTGGATTGGCGCAGGCACAGCCGGTCCGTCCAGCGCGGGTCAGCCAGGTCCTCGTAGGTGGACAGCTCACCGGGGTCGACCCGCTCGGGGGAGTAGATGATGGTGCGGGCCCGCTGGGCCAGACCGAACCACCGGTCCTGCGGGTCGCGCAGTCCTGCGGGCACAGCCTCGTCGAGGACCTCGGACTGCAGCGGAGCGAAGATCCCCTGCTCGGCAGCGTTGGCGAGGTTGCCGGCGTCGACGGTCATGTACACATCGGCCTGGGTGTCCTCCCCCTCGGCCTCGATCTTCTCGCGCAGCTCGGCGTCGGAGCCGAAGAGGAACTCGACCTCGATGCCGGTCTCCTCGTTGAACAACTCGAAGGCCTGCTCCAGCTGGTAGTGCCGGGCCGAGTAGACCCGCACGACGTTGTCGTCGCCTCCGGCGCACCCCGTGGCCGTCAGTGCGAGAGTCCCCGCCAGGGCGCCCAGCGTGAATGTGCGGAACGGTCGGCGAGGCTGGCGCGTGGAGGAGCGGCGCAGGGTCATCGAGTGGAGTCCTTCGGGTGAGTGTCGACTCCGGGAGCCGAGTCTGGGGTGTGGCGGCCGAGCAACCAGCCGCCGAGGAGCAGGGCAAGAGCAACGCACACCCACACGGCGTGCAACGACCAGGATTGCAGCCCCAGTTCCCGGTAGTCCGGCAGGGCGGCGCGCAAGAGGTCCAGGGGCGGTGGAGGCTGCAGGTTCGGTGCGCCGACCCAGGTCAGGTCTCCGCCCCAGCCGGCGAACAGGACCCAGGCCTGCACGGCGATGCCGCCGACCGCGAGCGCCCCGGTGACCCCGACGACGACGCGACGCCGAGGAAGGTCGGGGTGGGACAGGGCCAGCGCGATGAGCATGGCGGCCAACGGCAGCACCACCACGAGCTGGCGGCCCGGCCACCAGAACCCGTGCATGGTCAGCGCGACGAACACGGCGGTGAACCATCCCGCGAGCAACGGCATGGTGAGGACCGCGAGGTCGCATGACAGTGCGGTGGCTTCCGGTCGGTGGCCCGGGACGGTTCGGTGGTTTCGGTGGGCCCCCCAGAGCAGCCCCAGCGCCGCGATCACCATCAGCCAGGCGGGCTGCCACGCGACCAGCCCGTAGTCCCGGTCGACCAGCAGACCGACCAGCCGGGTGCTCCGCCCAAAGTAGTCGGGGGCGAAGCCGACCACACCGAACTCGCCCGACGCCTGGAAGTGGTCACCGGTGCTGTAGGCCGTCCACCCGCCGTAGAGGAGACGGTGCCCTCCCAGCCAGAGGGCGCCGGAGAGGATGAGAGCACCAGTGACCACGCCCGCCATCCGCGGCTGGGTGGCCCGCATCCGCAGCAGGGCCACGCCCGCCAAAGCCGCCGCGACGAGCACGTACTTGACGGCCAACCACGGCAATGCGGTCACCGCCAGGACCAGGACGACCGCGCGGGGAGAGGACCAACCCGTGCTGACACCCGGCGCGGTCCGGGCGCCCGGGCCACGGGCGGGGACGATGGCGGCGACCGCCACCACCACCACCAGCGCCGCTGGCAGCTCCGGGTAGACCTGGTTGCCGTAGACGGCCAACGGCGCACTCGACCCGGCGACCGCGGCGACGCCCCCGGCCAACAGGGGCGACACCGTCCACCGGGAGCCGAGGACCCAGGCCACGGTCGCCGCCAACACCCCGGCCATGACGCTGAGCATGACCTTCGCTCCGACCCAGCCGCCGATCCCGACCGCCGGGGCCAGCAGCAGCGGCAGCAAGGGATCGTGGGGGCTGATCCGGGCTCCGCCTTCGAGCACCGTCGTCTGCACCGGGAGGACCCCGTCATAGAACGCGTCCGCCCTGCCCTGTGCCCGTTCGTCGGAGATGTCCAGGTCGTCGTCCTCCCACAGGCTGGTCGCCGTGAGCAGGTACTGCGGCTCGTCCACCGCTGCGGCGCCGACGTCGGCCGCGCGCACGCTGATCCCCAACGCGGCGATCGTCAGTGCGACCAACCCCGCGACGAGGGCAGCGGCGATGAGGTGTCGTCGCTGCCGTGTCGCCTGCACCGGCACGCTCCGGGTCGGCGACACCACGGCCGTGCGGGTCGTCATACCCCCACCAGTTCGGGGCCGACTGCGGTGTCGTGCTCCCGAAACGCTCCGCGGTCCGGGTCGTCCTCGGCGCCCGACCCACGCCGGGCTTCGAGGCTGGCCACCGAGCGAGCGACCACGTCCACCAGGTCGGTGCGTGGCACGACCCCCGTCAGCGAGCGCAGCCGGTCGGTGTCGGCCAGAGTGTGGGCGACCTCGGCGCGCCCGGCCGACACCACCTGCAGGTCTGGGGCCACCCCGACCGCGAGTGACACTGCCTCGGCCAGCTCGGCCAGGGAGCGCGCGTGGCCGGTGCCGATGTTGACCGTCCCGGTCGCGCCGGAGGTCATCAACGCCATCAGCGTGCGAGCCACGGCGCGCACGTCGGTGAAATCGCGCGTGCGCGACGGTGACCCGAGGACTGTGATCGCTCCCGTCGAGCGGGCCTCGTGGGCCCAACGAGCCACCGCCATGTCCGGTCGCTGCCCCTCGCCCAGCACGGTGAAGGGGCGGACCACCAGCACGGGGGCCCCGGTGGCTGCGTGCTGTCGGCATACCTGCTCGGCGGCGATCTTGCTCGCCGCATAGCCACCCCGGGCACGGACGGGGTCGCTCTCGCGACTGCCCCGGATCCTGGGCGCACTCACGGGGCCGGAGACGTGGTCACCCTGGGGCATCGGGGTGGCCCCTCCGTAGACCGAGGATGAGGACACGACGAGCACCGGGGTTTGCCGTCCGCTGGCCGCCAACACTGCGCGGGTGGCGTCCACGTTGTCGCGTTGTCGGCGGTGGGCCACGTCCGGGGCCCGGTCGCGCACCCCCGGGCAGCCGGCCAGGTGCAGCACGGCCTGGGCTTCGTGCAGCGCATCGAGCGCGGCGTCACTGGGTTGGGTCAGCTCGGTGCGCAGGTGAGTCCCCGTCAGCCGTCCCCGCGGGAGCGGACGGCGGTCCAGGGTGACCACATCGTGGCCCGCGGAGGCCAGAGCGGCGAGGAGGGAGCCGCCAATGAAACCGGAGGCTCCGGTGACGACGATGCTCATGGGGCCTCCGTCGTTCACTCGGCACAACCGGTGGTCAGGAGCCTGGGCGAGCGGATCGCCGAATTACGCCATTGACCTCGTACCTAATTAGGTTAGGGCATCCTTGCTTTATGGACAAAAGCCCCTCTCGTTCGGTGACAGCAGACCCCGAGCTGGTCGACGAGGCCGCACGCCTGCCCCGGCGTGAGCGCTGGGCCGGGCGACTCAGGACCCCTCGAGCGATGGCCGGAGTGGTGGTCCTGGCGCTGGCCATCGGGTGGTTGGTGCAGGTGGTCGACCGGGCTGCGCTGGGCGAGGTGGGGCGAGCCGTGTGGGCTGCCCCTCTGGCCCTCGCCGTCGCCTTGGTCGGCTACGCTGCGGCGTTCGCGGTGCGTGCCTGGACCTGGCCTCGCGTGCTCCCGGCGCTCACGCTCGGTCAGTCCTGGGCCGCCATCCACGTGTCGCTCCTGGGCAACCACGTCTTGCCGCTACGCCTGGGGGAGATCCTGCGGGTGACCAGTGTGCTGCGCCGCACCGCACTCAAACCTCGCGCGGTCATCTCCTCGGTGGTCCTGCTACGCCTCGGCGACCTGCTGGCGCTCCTCGTCGTCGCCGCCGTGTCCACCCCGGCAGCCCTGGTCGCCATCGTCGGGGTGGGGGGCGCGACCGGGGTCGCCGTCCTACTGTTCCTCGCTCTCGGCACGGCCTGGTGGTGGGTGGCGCGGATGTCCCGTCAGGTCGATGCAGCCCGGGAGATCCGGCGACCGGACCTTCTGGTGGGCGTGGCCACGGTCGGCGCCTGGCTGCTGGAGGCGTCGGTCCTCTTCGCCGTGGCCCAGTCCGCGGGCCTGCCGGTGACGGTGTGGCAAGCGGCGGGCGTGACGGCCATCACGGTGTTCGCGCAGGTGGTGGCGGTCACCCCCGGAGGGTTCGGCACCTACGAGGCCGCGGGGACCGCCGCGTTAGTGGCGCTCGGGTTCCCGGCGGGCGAGGCCTTTGCGGTGGTCCTGCTCACGCATGGGGTCAAGACGGTCTACAGCCTCGTCGTCGGAGGCGCCGCGTTCTTCGTGCCGGCGCCTGGCTACTTCGGGCGGTTCAGGCTGCCGCGAAGCCTCCCTCCCCGCCCCGTAGCGCCGGGACTTAGGCCCACCGCAACGGGTTCGGTGCCCCTCCCGTCGGGGACAGCCGTGGACCCGAGGGAAGCGGTCGGCGCAGACGTGCTGGTGGCCAGGCCCATCGTGGTCTTCCTGCCCGCCCACAACGAGGAGGAGGTCATCGCCTCGGTGATCGTCCGCATCCCCCCGGTGGTCCACGGGCACCTGGTCGAGGTGCTGGTGATCGACGACGGGTCGGCGGACGCGACCGCGACGACGGCGGCCGAGGCCGGTGCCGAGGTGATCAGCCTGGGTCACAACCGAGGACTCGGGGCAGCGGTGCGTCGGGGTCTGGCCGAGTCCGCAGCCCGAGAGCCGGCCGCCGGCGTCTACCTCGACGCCGACGGCGAGTACCCACCCGAGGACATCGGCGCGGTCGTGGCGCCCGTGCTGAGTGGACAGGCCGACTACGTCATCGGCAGCCGGTTCACCGGGCAGATCGAGACGATGCTGCCGCACCGCCGCATCGGCAACCTCGCGTTGACCCGGTGGTTGCGGTGGACGGCCCGCCGCCCCGACCTCACGGACGGGCAGAGCGGCTTCCGGGCCTTCTCGCCTGCGGCCTTGTCACAGGCGGAGGTGGTGCACGACTACAACTACGCACAGGTGCTGACACTCGACCTGCTGGGCAAGGGGTTCACCTACGCCGAGGTGCCGATCGGATACACCTTCCGCACCACCGGGACCTCCTTCATCCGGCTGGGCCGATACCTGCGCAAGGTCGTGCCCGCGGTCCATCGGGAGCTGAACGACGGGGGTCAGCCGAGGTAGGCGACGCCGGCAATGGCCAGCACGTAGACCACGGGGATGGCCACGCCCTCGAACCCGATGCCGCGCCGGTCCCGCATCAGCAGACCCGCGGTGAGCATGCCCGTGGTCAGGATTGCCGCACCGAGGAGCAGCAGACCCGAGGGCCCCGCATCTGCGTACACCGGGCCATCTCGATAGGCGAGGTCGGCCACCGTGATCTGCAGAGCGTCGAAGACGTTGCCACCCACGATGTCGCCCACCCCGAGGGTCAGGGCGCGGATCCGGACCGCGGCCAGCAGGGTGACCAGCTCGGGCAGCGACGAGATACCCGAGGTGACGGTAGAGCCGATGAGACTTCCGGATGCCCCCGTGGCCTCGACGAGACCGAGTCCGGACTGTCCTACGACGTAGCCGGCCAGGAACATTGTCGCGGCTAGCAGCATGAAGGACGTCCACAGCCTGGCCATCGTGCGGTCGGTGGTCTCTTGCGGCTCGTCTTCGACGGTGTCGTCGGTGACTTGGGGGAGCCACATCGGGTTGCTGCGTTGTTGGCGCAGCAGGTACAGGCCTGCGACGTAGAGCGGCACGATCGCCAAGCTGGCCGGATGCACGCCCATCACGGAAAGGGTAGGCGTGGAGTAGCCGATGACCGGCACAGCCAGCAGACCGACCAGGATCACCGACTGGAGGATGTTGGCGCTCGAGGCAGCCGCATGCTCCAGGTTGACCCGTCGATAGAAGAGGTCTGCGATGGCCAGCCAGACCGTCTGAATCAGGATTCCTCCCACCGGGTTGGCCAGCGCGAAGGAGGCGTCGCCGGCCAAGGCGCCGGTCGTCAGGGTGACCAGGCCCGGCAAGGAGGTGGCTGCACCCAGAAGCACGGCCCCGGCGATCGCCTCCCCCCACCCCGTCCGGTCGGCAATCTCGTCGACGAGCCCGGTGATGCGAGTGCCAGCGATGACGATCACCAGCCCGGAGGCGACCAAGCCGACGATGGACGGCAACAAGGGCCAGGTCTGAGTGAGGTCAGACACGTCAGCGGTCGGCATAGGCCCAACCCTGCCTGCGGCTCGCGCCGGTCTCAACCGCACCGTGCTGGCCGTCCGTCCCCTGCTTCTTCGGTGAGGGACCCCGGGGCGACGAGGGCTCTCGCCGCGGCGCCGTGTCCGTGCGGCTAGTCCTCGACCACGTGCTCGCGGAACAGCTCCCGTGAGCGGGCCCACTGTTGCTCGTCGAAGGAACCGTCCGTCCGGATCGCCGCCACCGCAGCGCGGGCCATGATCAGAGCGTGGTGGGTGTTGTCGTGCGCGAAGAGGCCCGAGCGCCCCAGCGTCGTGACTCCTGGTATGCCGTCCGCCCACTGCTCCAACCGAGCCAAGCGCTCGGCGAAACCGTGCTCGTAGATCGGGTAGACCGCCGGCAGGCGGCGCACCTCGGCGGCGACGCCGTGCAGTGTCGGGAGCTCGAAGTTGGCGACCGCCCGATGCACCACATCACTGAGGGCCTCGGTGTCGGCGGTCCAGATCTCGTCGCCCACGGCACAGGGGATCTCCGCACAGACCACGCTGCGGTCCGACGGGTCCTGGGAGCTGTCGCGATAGTTGGCCGGCTCGCTGATGCGGGTGATGGGAGTGCCGTCCCCGGGGAGGTAGTGCGCGTCGTAGGCCGACCAGCGCACCGGCGCATCCACAGCCGTCTCGTCGGCCGGGTGACCGGTGGCCGCCGAAGGCCGATGGGTGAGGTAGACCAGCACCATGGCTCGGAAACGGAGCCCGCGCGCCGCCTCGACCACCTCGGGTGGGGGAGGAACGGTGGACAGCCGGGCGAGCAAGGGGATGGGAAGTGTGGAGAACACCTGAGGGGCCCGCCAGCTCCGACCGTCCTCGGTCTCGACGTGCACCACGGGGCCCGGTTCGATCGACGTGACGGTGACGCCGGTCTCGATGCGCGCGCCGGCAGCCCCGGCCGCAGCATCGAGGGCCTCGACGATCTGACCGAAGCCGCGACGCGGGTAGTTGAAGGTCTTGCCTCGCGGAGCCTGGGACGTAGACCCCGACGCCGCCCCCGATCCCGACCCCGATGCGGCGGCGCTGCGGTGGCCGACCTGACGCAGGCTCCCGCGCAGCACGCGCAGCGCCACCTTCGGCACCGTGTCGGCACTGACTCGCACTCGGGCCTGCTCAGCGTCGATCTCGTCACCGCGCAAGCCCCACAGCTTGCGGGCGTAGGGCTCGTAGAGGGTGTCGTAGACGGTGGGCCCCAGCGAGGTCCGCAGCGACCGTGCGTACGACGACGACGCGCCGCGGCGGCGTCGGAGCCGGGTGATCGGGCTGAGGATCACGTCGCCCGCCATGCGCACGAGCCAGCCGGGGGGCATGGCGGTAGCGAGGTCGCGGACCTGGAGGGGGAAGTGCACCCAGCGGTCCACCAGACGCAGCCGTCCGTGTCGCGTCCGCATCTGGAGGTCGTCTCCCAGCAGCTGGGTCAAGCGCTGCATCACCTCGGGCGGGGTGACCGGATGGAGGCGGTGGCTCCCGAAGTCCACCCGCACGCCGTCGCACTCGAAACTTCCGGCCATACCGCCGGTGGTGGACTCGCGTTCCAGGAGCACGACCTGCATCCCGCGTTCGGCGGCTTCCAGAGCGGTGGCCACCCCCGCCGGACCTCCGCCGAGCACGAGGAGGTCGCAGGTCTTGGAGGGCATGGCCGGTGACGATACCGGCTGGACAAAGGGACCGGGGAAGTTGGTAAGGTCTGCCTTATCCGAATTACGTCACACCACCATGACTTATGGAGAACTCCGTGATCCTGCGCTCACGTTCCGCCCTGGTCGCGATCGCGATGACCGGCGCCTTCGCTCTGACCGCGTGTAGCTCGGACGACGGGGCGGGGGTGACCGACCTGGGAGCCGAGTCCGGCGACGCCGGGGCCGGCAGCGGCTCTGGTAGCGGATCCGGCACGGGGTCCGGTTCCGGCACCGGCTCGGAGTCCGGCTCCAGCTCCGGCACCGGCTCGGAGTCCGGGTCCGGGTCCGGTAGTGGCTTGGGCTCGGATCTGCAGTCCGAGTCCGACAACGAGCTCGTCACCGCCGCCGTCGCCGACTACCAGGCGTATGTCCTGGACCAGGTCGCGCAGACGCAGGCCGACGCCACGGTGTTCACCGAAGCCGTACGCGCTGGTGACCTGGAAGCGGCCCAGGCGGCCTATGCGCCCTCACGTGAGGGCTGGGAGCGGATCGAGCCCATCGCGGGCCTGATCCCCGAGCTGGACGGCACCCTGGACTCCCGGGTGGACGACTTCGCCGGACCCGAGGACGAGGACTTCACCGGGTGGCACCGTCTGGAGTACCTGCTCTTCGAGGAGGAAACCACCGAGGGTGGCGCGCAGTTCGCCGACCAGCTCGACGCCGATCTCGCCACGCTTGCGCAGGAGGTCGAGACGCTCGACATCCCTGCGGCGGCGGTGCCGGTCGGCGCCTCAGAACTGATCGAAGAGGTCTCCTTGGGCAAGATCACCGGTGAGGAGAACCGCTACGCCAAGACCGACCTGTGGGACCTGGGCGCCAACGTCGAAGGTGCGGAGTACGCCATCGAGCTGTTGAGTCCTGCTTTGCAGGAGGCCGACCCTGACCTTGCGGCGGACCTGGACACCACTTTCGCCGACCTCGAGAGCACGTTGGAGCCGTTGCGGGACGGTGACGGCTGGGTGCTGTACTGCCTCGAGAACGACGCGTTCCCCTCCGACCGTTGCCCCGAGGTCACGGTGGAGCCGTCCGTGGTCGACCAGCTGACCGCCCAGACGGCGGCCCTCTCCGAGCTGACGTCAC
>JBARVW010000071.1:0-10558 GCA_049646465.1 Ornithinimicrobium sp. | reverse complement strand
CAGGCGCACGGCCCACGCCGATGTCAGCCGTGTGGTTGAGTCTGCACTCCCGACATGGGGCACCATGAGGGGATGGAGCCCACCTACTGGATCGCGATCGGGATGATCGTCGCTTTTATCGTGCTCGGGTTGCTGTACGGCTACCTGCGCAACGAAGTGCTGCAGCGACACGACGACGAGGGCGAGAGCCCGACGAAGGAGTAGGGCCCTGTCGACTGCTGCCGGCGTCCGTTGGACCGGCCCGGACGCCTCGGGGGTGGACGGCATACTAGGAAGGGAGCACAGGAGCTGTGCCGACCGCTGAGCAAGGGGAGACATGAGCCATCGCGCCACCGGCCATCGCTGGTCTCGAGGAGTAGCCGTAGGCCTCCTCGCCGCCGTCTTGAGCGGTGTGACCGCATGCTCCGACGACGCGGAGCCCGAGGCGCCCGGCGAGGAGACGTCCGCTCCCACCGCGCAGGACCGGCTGGACGAGGCCTACTCCGTATTGGCTGAGGCGGGATCGGTCAGCCTGGTGCTGGAAGGCAGTGACCTCCCCGAGGAGGAGAACGCCTACGTCATCGAGGCAGATGGCTCGGGCACCACGACCCCGGCTGCTTTCGACGGCACCATCACCGCCAAGATCGCCGGCGTGCAGGCCGACGTCCCCACGGTCGCGCTCGACGGAGAGCTCTTCGTGAAGCTGCCGTTCAGCCCGGTCTTCACCTCGGTCAGCCCGGAAAGCCTCGGGGTGCCGGACCCGGCCCGACTCTTCGACAGCGAGGTCGGGGTGGTTTCGTTGCTGTCGCAGACGGACTCGGCCGAGTTCGGAGACCAGAGCAGGGTCGGCAGCGACGTCGTTCAGGAGATCACCGGCACCCTGTCCGGAGACCTGATCGTCGACCTGCTGAACGTCGGAGCTGAAGACACCGACTTCGAGGTGGTCTACGGCCTGATCGACGGCGACTGGGAAGTGCGGACCGTGACTCTGACCGGCGAGTTCTACCCACCCGCCACCTCGACCTACACGTTGACGCTGGACGACTACGGCGTTCCGGTCACCGTGACCGCTCCCTGACCCCGACGGCCCGGCTCCTCGTGAAGCGCTACCCCTCGTGACCTCCAACCAGGCCGCTGGGCCGAGCGCTCTGCACGGGTTCGGCGGCGGTGCCAGGCGTCCGCGCCTGCTGCTGGCGGTGGCCGCGCTCGCGGTGATGTTGGCGGCGGCAGACACGTATGTGGTGGTGCTGGCCCTACCGGACATGATGGCTGGGGCGGGGCTCGGGATCGAGTCGCTGCAGCGTGGCACCCCCATCGTCTCGGGGTTCCTGTTGGGCTACATCGCGGTGTTGCCGCTCATCGGCCGTCTGGCCGACATGGTGCCTCGGCAGCGCATCCTGGTGGTGTGCCTGCTGATCTTCGCGGTGGGCTCCGCGGTGACTGCGGTCGCCGTGGAGTTGCCTGTGATGGTGGGGGGACGGTTCCTTCAAGGAGTCGGAGGGGGCGGGCTCGTGCCGGCCACCTTGGCGCTGGTGGCCGACCTGTGGCCGCCCGGCAAACGGGGAGTCCCGTTGGGCATCGTCGGTGGAGTGCAGGAGCTCGGTGCCGTGATGGGCCCCCTCCTCGGTGCGGCCGTCCTGCTGGTCAGCTCCTGGCGGGGCATCTTCTGGCTCAACGTGGCTCTGGGACTTCTCTTCTGTCTCGGGGTGCTCGCGGTCGGCTCTGCGGGGGGAAGGGGAGTGCGGACGGCTCCCCAGCGCAGTGGAGAGTCAACATCGCCCGGGTCCCGACCGTCGAGTCCGTGGGTGCGGATCGGGACGGTGCTGGTGGCTGCCCTGGTGGTGGCCGGGGTCATTCTCAGCGTGCTCACGCTCACCCCCCCGGAGTCGTTGGTCACCTCGGTGGCCTACGGCGAGCCGTTCGTCCCGTTCGTCGACGGCTCATCGTCGAGGGTGGCCACGCCGGTGGGCCTCGCCGCAGGCGCAGTCTGGCTCGTCGTCATCGTTGTGACTGCTCCGGCGTGGATGCCCCCGCTGATCCGCGCCGACCTGCTCGGAGCCACCCTCATCGCGATGGTGCTCGGTAGTGTCGTCCTCACCTTCTCCACGGCTGACCCTGAGGTCGAGGTGCTCGGCCCCTGGGGCCTGTGGCTGGTCCCGGTCGGCATCGTGGCCCTGCTGGCCTTCGCCATCCGACAGCGCACGGCGGCTGTGCCACTGATCGGCTCCGAAGTCGTGCAGCGCCGCGTATGGCCGGCCCTCGTGGTGAGCGTGCTGGTGGGAGCTGCCATCGTGGCCATCGTGGTCGACGTGCCCCTGCTGGCCCGGCTGGATGGTGAGTCGACTCAGACGCAGGCCGCCTTCGTGTTGGTCCGGTTCCTGGTCACCGTCCCGGTGGGGGCCGTGCTCGGTGGAGTCCTCCTGCGCTGGGCAGCGCCAGGGCTGGTCGCGGCTGGCGGTCTGGCGTTGGCTACAGGCGGGCTCACGGTCATGGCGTCGTGGACCGTCAGCTCCTTGTCGGAAGGCCTGGCCACCACGCTGACCCTTGCAGGCGTCGGACTGGGGGTCGGTCTGGCCATCGCGCCGGTCAACGACGCCGCACTTGCTGATGCCCCGGACTACGCCCACGGGACCGTGAGCTCGCTGGTGGTCGTGGCCCGGATGGTGGGGATGGTCGTCGGTCTTGCCCTGCTCACCGCCATCGGTTTGCGTCGGTTCTACGAGGCGGTGGCGCTGCTGCCCGACCCCAGCGACGAGCAGGCGCTACTGGCGGCAGGGGTGGTGCAGGTGCAGACCGTCTTCACCGGCGCGGCCCTCGCAGCGGGGTTGGCCACGGTGGTCGCCCTGGGCCTCGGAGTGAGAGCGCGACGAGCGGCTACTCCTGCACCCTCTGTGAGTGTCACACTGCCTGGATGAGCACCTCGCTTCGCCTGGTCGGAGACCCTGAAGCCGATCGGCTGTTGAGCACCAACCCGTTCGCCCTGCTGGTGGGCATGCTGCTCGACCAGCAGATCCCGATGGAGGTGGCCTTCGCCGGTCCCCGCAAGCTCGCGGAGCGGCTGGGCACGGTGGACCCGGCGATGATCGCAGCGATGGACCCCGAGGAGTTCGTGACGGTGTGTGCCACCGCCCCCGCGGTGCATCGCTTCCCCGCATCGATGGGGCGGCGGGTCCACGACCTGGCTTCCGCCATCATGCGCACCTACCGGGGAGACACGAGCTCCATCTGGACCGACGGCGACCCCGACGGAGCGCTCGTGCTGAAGCGACTCAAGGCGTTGCCGGGATTCGGGGACCAGAAGGCCAAGATCTTCCTCGCGTTGCTCGGCAAGCAGTGCGATCTCCAGGCCCCTGGGTGGCGGGAAGCGGTCGGGGCATACGGCGACGATGACGCACGGATGTCGATCGCGGACGTTGTCGACGACGAATCCATGGACCAGGTGCGTGCCTGGAAGCGGGAGAAGAAGGCCGCCGCCAAAGCCGCCACGTCGGCCTCTGCGCAGCAGCACACCACGCAGCAGTAGGGGTGGACAGCGTTTGGACCGAGCGGGGGATGCCCGCTCTGGTCGGAGTCACCGTGACCGGATTCTCCGGGTATGCCGCCCTGTTGCCGACCAGTCCCCTGTGGGCGGTGCAAGGGGGCGCGAGCGAGGCCGGTGCCGGCCTGGTGAACGGGGTGCTGCTGCTCTTCACCGTGCTCACCCAGCTGTTCGTGCCGGGGTTGCTGCGGCGCTACGGCTGGTCCGTGGTCATCGGCTCCGGCATGGCGCTGATGGGAGTGCCGGCGCTGCTGCACATCTTCAGCGACGCCTTGGTGCCGATCCTGGTGCTTTCGGCTATCCGGGGGGTGGGCTTCGGCATCTTGACCGTGACGGGGTCCGCAGCGGTGGCCGAGCTGGTGGAGCCGGAGCGGCGGGGAAAGGCTATCGGCGCGTACGGGTTGGCGATCGCGCTGCCGAACCTGGTGGTCTTGCCGTTGGCGCCGTGGGTAGCTCAGACCTGGTCGTTCACCTGGGTGTTCATCGTGGCGGGCGTCCCGCTACTGGGCATCCCGTTCGTGATCGCCCTCGGACGCGTCCTGCAGGACCCACCCGCGGACCTGGGTCCCGTCGAGCCGGCTGAGTCGGTCGGCGAGGACGCCGAGAGCGCGATGAGGGAGGAGATGAGCGTGCGGACGGCGTCCGTGCGTCTGCTGGTCCCGACCGTGTTGCTGCTCGGGGTCACGTTGAGCGGTGGGGCATTGACGACCTTCGCGCCCCAGATGGTCGACAGCGGCGCCGCGTCGACCGCGGCTCTGTTCGGGATCGGAGCGACGGCGGCGGTGTCGCGGTGGGGGATGGGCGGCTTGTCGGACCGGTTCGGCGCGCACCGGTTCATCTGGCCACTGACTCTGCTCACGGTGCTGTCGATGGCCCTGTGTGCCTGGGCGGTGGCGGTCTCGACGCCCTCGCCGGGGGTGTTGGTCGTGTTCGTTGTGGCTGCGTGCCTGGTCGGCGTCAGCTACGGCGGGTTGCAGAACCTGACGCTGGTCGTGGCCTTCGAGGCCGTCACCCGGGCACACTTCAGGCTGGCCAGTGCCGTGTGGAACGTCGGCTTCGACCTGGGCACCGGCTTGGGGTCGGTCCTGGTCGGGCTGCTGGCGGCGGGGTTCGGATTCGGCACGGCCATGCTGGTGGCGGCCGCGGTCAGCGCCTGCACCTTGCCGTTCGCCTTCGTCCGCGCCCGCCCGGTCGCCTAGGGGCGCCGCCGTGTGCTCGGTGTTGAGGCGCGTGCGGCCTGATCAGGCGCCATCCACCCCAACACCGAGCGCGCGAGCCCGCACGGGCCCAGATCGAGAGCTCGCTGGATGGCCCGGTGGCCTCAGGGCAGAAGGTCGATGATGACGGGTGCGTGGTCGCTCGCGCCTTTGCCTTTGCGCTCCTCGCGGTCGATCGAGGCCGACTCCACTCGCTGCGCCAAGGCCGGTGACCCCAGGCAGAAGTCGATGCGCATCCCGCGCTTCTTCGGGAAGGCCAGTTGGGTGTAGTCCCAGTAGGTGAACGTCCCTGGGCCAGGGGTATGCGGCCGGGTCACGTCGGCATACCCCGCCTCGACCACGCCGGCGAAGGCTGACCGCTCCGGCCCGCTGACGTGGGACTTGTCGAGGTAGTAGTCCATCGACCAGACGTCTTCGTCCTGCGGGGCGATGTTCCAGTCGCCCATCAAGGCGATCTGCGCCTGCGGATCGGTGGTCAGCCACCCGGCGGCGTCGAGGCGCAGCCGCTCCAGCCAGGCCAGCTTGTAGTCCATGTGGGGGTCGCCGAGCCCACGGCCGTTCGGCACGTACAGCGACCACACGCGCACGCCGCCACAGACCGCGGACAGGGCTCGGGCCTCCGCCACGAGCGGGTCGCCCCACTGCGGCATCTCGGAGAAGCCCTCCTGCACGTCCTCGATCCCTACTCGGGAGACGATCGCGACGCCGTTCCACTGGTTGAACCCCAGGTGCGCGACCTCGTACCCCGCCGCCTCGAACGCGAGCAGCGGGAACTGGTCGTCGCGACACTTGGTCTCCTGGATGGCCAGCACGTCGACGTCGTGCCGTTCCAGAAAGGCGACGACACGGTCGACGCGGGCTCGGATGCTGTTGACGTTCCAGGTAGCAATGCGCACCGCCCCACTGTAGGTGGAACGACACGGCGGCCAACGGCGATACCGTGACGGCTATGGGAACTGCATTGGTGACCGGCGCCTCCGCCGGGTTGGGTCGGGCTTTGGTCGTCGAGATCGCCGCCCGTGGTCATGACGTGGTCCTGGTGGCCAGGGACGCGGATCGTCTGAAGGTGCTCGCCGACGAGGTCACCAAGCGGTACGGCGTTCACGCCGACGTGCTGGTCGCAGACCTCGCCGATCGGGCTCAGCTCCAACAGGTAGCAGACCGGGTCGCCGATCGGGACCGGCCGATCGACCTGCTGGTCAACAACGCCGGCTTCGGCATCAACCACGACTTCAGCACGGGTGACCTCTCGGTGGAAGAACGCGCGATGGACGTGATGATCCGGGCCGTCCTGGTGGCCAGCCATGCCGCAGCCGGGGCGATGCGCGAGCGTGGCCACGGCGCCATCCTCAACGTCTCCTCCGTGGCGTCCTTCGCCGTGATGGGGACGTACTCGGCGATCAAGGCCTGGACGACGACCTTCTCCGAGGCTCTGGCCGTGGAGCTGGCAGGCACGGGCGTGACCGTGACCGCGCTGTGCCCCGGGTTCATCCACACCGAGTTCCACGACCGCGCTCAGATGCACATGCCGGACCTGCCCGAGCGGTTCTGGCTGGACGCCCACCGGGTGGCTCAGGACGCACTAGACGACGTGTCGGCAGGCAAGGTCGTGTCGGTGCCCTCGGCGGAGTACAAGGCACTGTCCACGGTGCTGCGTGGCCTGCCTCGCCCGCTCATGCGCAAGATGTCCCGGCAGATGGCGATGAGCCGCCGCTGACCGCCAGAAGTACGTAGGGTTGGACGGCAGCATGGTTGGTGGACTTCTCCGGGACGAAGGGCGTAGACGATGGATGAGCTCAGGTGGGGTGTCGTGGGTCCCGGGCGGATCGCTCGCAGCGTGGCCGAGGACTTCGTGCACGTCCCCGGATCGAGGATCGCGGCGGTGGCCTCGCGTTCGCTGGATCGCGCCACCGAGTTCGCTCGAGACTTCGACGTCGAGCGTGCTCACGGCAGCTACCGGGCCATCATCGACGATCCCGACGTGGACGTGCTCTACATCGCGACTCCGCACCCGCAGCACCTGGCCATCGCCCTGGCTGGCATGGCCGCAGGCAAGGCGGTGTTGGTCGAGAAGAGCCTGACCGCCACGGAGCACGGCGCGAGGCGGCTCGTGGATGCGGCACGCGAGCATCAGGTCTTCGCCATGGAGGCCATGTGGACGCGTTTCCAGCCCGCCATCGTGGCTGCTCGCGAGGTCATTGCAGCGGGCGACATCGGGGAGGTGCGCGCGGTGCAGGCAGACCTGGGTGTGCAGCGTGACTTCGACCCGGACGACCGGTTGTTCAACAAAGATCTCGCTGGTGGCGCGATGCTCGATCTGGGGGTTTACGTGGTCTCACTCGCCCAGCACTTCCTGGGTGCCCCAGACCGGATGGAGCTCGTGGGCACCCTGGCCTCCACCGGTGTCGATCTCGACTCCTCGATGCTGTTGGGCTACGACGACGGCAGGGCGGCCAGCCTGATCTGCTCACTGCGCGGTCCCAGCCCCGGTGCAGCCCGGATCCTGGGCACCAGCGGATGGATCGACATACCTCCGAGGTTCCACCACCCGAAGTCCATCGTTGTGACCCGGTCCGGTCAGGAGCCCGAGACCATCGATGCGCCTCCGCTCGGCGCCGGCTACAGCCATGAGCTGATCGAGGTCAGTGACTGCATCCGCGCCGGAACGACGGAATCGGCGGTCATGCCGCTGTCGGACTCGCTGACGGTGCAGGGTCTGCTGAACGAGGCGTGTGAGCGGCTCGGCGTCTATCACCAGGAGGACGACAGTCTCGACCTGGGCTGAGCGGAGCCACGGGCTGAGCGGCGCCACGGGTTAGGCTCGGGCGCTGTGAGCACTCCACGCGAGCAGTTGCTGTCGATCATCCATGACCAAGCCATCGTGCATGGCGAGGTGACGCTGTCCTCCGGCGCCCGGGCGGACTACTACGTCGACCTGCGCCGAGTGACGTTGGACGGCGTCGCCGCGCCCCTGGTCGGTCAGGTGATGACCGACCTGGTCGACGACCTGCAGATCGACGCGGTCGGCGGCCTCACGATGGGGGCCGATCCGGTGGCTACGGCGATGCTGCACGCAGCTGCTGCCCAGGGGCGTCGCCTCGACGCCTTCGTGGTGCGCAAGGCAGGCAAGGCGCACGGTATGCAGCAGCAGATCGAAGGTCCCTCTATCCGGGGCCGGCGCGTCCTGGTGGTCGAGGACACTTCCACGACGGGTAGCTCCCCGCTCACCGCGGTGGCTGCGTGCCGCGAAGCGGGAGCGGACGTCGTGGCGGTGGCGGTCATCGCCGATCGAGAGAGTGGCGCAGACCGCGTCATCTCCGAGCAGGGCCTGGACTACCGCGCCGCCTACAGCCTGACCGACCTGGGACTGGCTTGACTCAGCCGACCCGACCGTAGCTGGTCACGCCGGAAAACATCCGGCGTTTCTGCACGGGCAGCCCACTACGCCCGGAGTCGTAGATGTAGCCGTTTCCGGCGTAGATCGCTACGTGGTGGGTCCCCCAGAACACCAGGTCGCCGACCTTGGGTGAGGAGACCCGGGTCGTAGCGGCCTTCTGCTGGGAGACCACGCGCGGAAGGACGACGCCGAGCCGCTTGAACACGTACTGCGTGTAACCCGAGCAGTCGAAGCCGGCGGTGGTCGAGCCGCCGTAGCGATACATGATGCCGGTGTACCTCCGAGCTTCGGCGATCACGGCGTCCCCGCTGGGCCTGGACCCCGACGTCGACCCGCGCAGGATGTTCGAGGAGATGTAGCGACCGCTGCTGATCCTGAGCCAACCGTTGCTGGAGAGGGTCCCGGTCACCTTGGTGTTCTGGCGCAGGCTGTCGACCACCTGGTAGCTCGTTCCAGCGCCGGAGCGCACGTTGCCACTGGAAGCGGTGACGTATCGGGTGACGGTACCCGCGGAGGGAGAGGGGCTACGTCCGGAGTCGCGGCTGGAGCTGGCCGGCGCCCGGGAGCTCAGGATGACCGACGAGATATACTGGCCCGACGTGATCCGGATCCAGCC
Organism: Ornithinimicrobium sp.; assembly: GCA_049646465.1. Taxonomy (GTDB): domain Bacteria; phylum Actinomycetota; class Actinomycetes; order Actinomycetales; family Dermatophilaceae; genus Ornithinicoccus. Next base: position 1,811 of record JBARVW010000071.1, on the reverse strand, counting down.
GTTGCTGCTGACGGTGCCCCTGACCCGGGACCCCTTGCGCAGCGTGGTCACCACGCGGTGCGAGGTGCTCGCGCCGGACCGGACGTTGCCCGCGGTTGCCGTGACATAGCGGGTCACCGTCGAGGTGCTGCTGCCGCCGCTGGAGGAGCCGCCACTGGAGGGAGCCCTCGACGTCAAGATGACGGGAGAGATGTACTGCCCCGATCTGATGCGGATCCATCCGTTGCTACGCACGGTCCCGGTGACCTTGGTCCCGCGGGACAGGGACTTCACGACGCGGGAGGACGTACTCCCGCCAGACCGGACGTTGCCCGAGGAAACGTTCACGTACCGCGTGACGGTGCGACTCGAAGAGGAGCTCGATGACGTCGACCGGCTGACCAGGGACCCGGAGATGTAGCTACCGTTGCTCATCTTGATCCAGCCGTTGCTGGACGTCGCCCCGCTGACGGTGGCTCCCCGTCGCATCTGTCCGGTGACCCGGTATCCCGTGCCCGGCCCCGAGCGGACGTTCGCCATCGTCACGTTGACCTTGCCCGACACTCGCGATGGGGCGAGCGGCAACAATGCCCCCGCCGGGGAGTTCGGAAGACTTCGTGCCGACGAAGCCGTCTTAGCGGGTGCAGGCGAGGCCGGTTGAGCCAGGAATGTCGTGGGCGTGCCCTGAGGTCGGGCAGCGGGCGCAGCATGCGCCGGCACGGCAACCCCCAAAGGCAGCGAGGCCGCAGCAAGCAGGAGCGCCGATCGACGCACGACGGACTGTCGGCTACGGCGTCCATCGGTGCGGCAGGCATGGGTGTGCACAGCGCTCATCTATCCATCCAGTTCTCAGGGGGGAGGCGGCACGGGATACGAAGCACGAGTGAAACCGATTGCAACGGTCCTGGCAACCCCTATGCTGTCGCAAGTCAAGCGACAGGGCCGTTATCTGGCCGTGATCTTCTGTGATTTACATCACCATCACAATGTGATTCAGCAGGTCAGAGGGGCTCAAGTGTCTGATGTGACATTTGTGGCTCCTATTTTGTGCGGAAGGGCTCTTTTGGCGTCCTAGGGCGTCGCCGAAAGCAAAGAACCCCGCCGAGCAATGCTCGGCGGGGTTCATGGGGTGACGGTCTACCGTCGCTTGCGGTCCCAGTGCGCGAAGCCAGCAGCGCGAGCTGCTTCCTCGCTGTTGAAGTACACCTCCGGCACGGAGCTCTCGTAGCTCGGCGACTCCGGGGTGTGGAACAACATGGATCCGGCGTTGCCCTTGATGTCGTAGCCCGAAGGCACAGAGCCGTCGTCGTCAGCAAAGACGGAACCGGGTCCGTACGGACTCTCGACGACCTGTGGCTCCGAGGTCTCGCTGGAGTCGGCGTCCATATCTGCCGATCCCTGGTCTCCGTCGTGGTGGTCGCGTTCAACGGCGACGTCGTGCTCGGTATCGGCCGGATCGGCGAGGTTGCTGTCAACGCGCTCTTCGACGATCTGGTCTTCCCCAGTAGCCGCTTCTTCCTGCGTCTCCTGACGATCCGTCGGTGCCGTTTCGTGGTCGTCGCTGGTGGTGGCCGGGAAGTCGCCGGCGTCGACCATGGCGACTTCCGGCTGGTCGCCGTCCGGCTCATCGTGCTGCCGGTCATCGTGCTGCCGGTCTTCGTCGTTCACGTCGCCAGCGTTCCGGTCGCTGTCGGTGAAACCGTGGTCGTTCTGGTCGTTCTGGTCGTTCTGGTCGTCGTGGCGCTCAGCGGTCTCATGCTCGTCGGCGATGACCGTTTCGTCCTGGTGATGCTCCCCTGACTCGACCTCATCGTGCTGATCTGCCGGCGCGG
>JBARVW010000070.1:0-3217 GCA_049646465.1 Ornithinimicrobium sp. | reverse complement strand
AGGTTGTCGGCGCGCCAGGCCGAATTGGGTGCCTGCGAGACGGTGGAAGCACCCGTCTCGGGGTCATCGATGATCGATCCCTCGGCGCGCAAGATGACGTCGCCACCCGCGGTGCAGCTCAACACGAGCCCGGCTGGCCAGTGCGGCAAGACAGGTCCTAGGCGCAGATGGAGCACATCCATCTCGAGACCATCCCGATCCTCTTCTCCCTCAGCCAGCGCGATCCCGTCCGGCGCCATTTCCATGTTCCCGTGGTCCATGTCCCCGTGGTCCATGTCCCCGCGGTCCATCGCCTTGTCATCGCTGGTTGATTGGCGCTCGTGGTCCCGCTGAGCCCCGTCTTTGCGGTGGCTTTCGGTGTCGACAAGTTGATCCGCGACTGCGTCCAACGCTTGGACGATGTCGGTCGTCTCGTCGAGATCTGTCCGCACACGTGGCCCCGGCATCTCCTCCCACAGTCGGCTGACCACACGGCTCAGGTCAGGGCCAGGCATGCCACACACAGCTAGCACGTCAGCGTCGGCCGGGGTGAGGCCCAGACACCAGCCACGCTCGATGAGGTCCCGTTCCAATCGGGCCCTCACAAGCCAGGAGCCGGGTGACTCGACAATGAGTACATGAGCGCGACGCGCTGCGACCCGGGCGAGCACGTCGCTTAAGCCCATCGCAGACCGCCTTCACGCCATACCCACAGCACCGCCACTAGCAAGGCTCCGAGGAAAAGGAACATCTCTAAAACCGCCGAAAATCCAAGGTTGGCAACAACGACGGCCCATGGGTACATGAAGAGCATCTCAACGTCGAAAGCCAAGAACAGCAGCGTAGCGACGTACCACCGTGCGTGATATCTCGACAGGGCGTGCTCTTGTGGTGCCCACCCCGACTGGAACGGAAGCGAGATCAGGGCATCGGGCGACACCGCAGTGAGACGGCAAAGACCGTAGACCGCGGCCACCGTAGAAATGGCCACGGCCACCATGGCCAGGATCCCGAGAAACACCACATCTCTCTTTCCTCATGCAGAGACAAAAAGCGAACCTGCGGCACGGCAGGTGGATACCCCAGCACGGTATGCCCTCTCGTGCTTCGGCGCAGTCTTCATGCTCCAGTGAAGGAGTAGGTCTGCTGCGGACACAAGCGCCTTGTCCGGTCACACGCACGACATAGAGTCATTCTCGTCGGGGCCGGCCCTGCATCACCTCAACATCCGCTCTCGAGGTGTCACGACAACCTCACCGCAATTGGGAAGAGCCGGTAAAACACATGGATTGGTTGGCGACTGCAGCGGGCGTTGTGCTCGTTCTACGCGACATCTTCCACACGCTGGGAGACCCCGAACGGTAGGGGCTCCTTAGCCGTTTCGTGTTGCGGACTGCGTGGCGACTCGCGCCAACCAGAGACAGTTTTCGTTGTCAGATCTCACGGCGACCAACCTAGCCACGGAGTCCTCCTAGGCATCAACCCAACATCTGGACGCCCCACTGCCGGCCCCCCGCCAACCCGCGTCGCCGGACTCCTTCTCCCGCTTCGAGTGCCCCAGAGCCCGTCCTCAACGAGGACGTCGCGGTCGAGCAGACCGAGATCCCATCGGTAAGAACCACCTAAAGTGGACTTTGGAACTGGGGCGTCCCCTTGCGCGAAGCCGAGTTCGGCCGGGACATCGTCGGCGCAAATCCAAACGCCAGCCTCCCCGGGCTTTCAAAACGCTTCGCCAGAGTCTTCTTGCCCAACCCTGGAAAGACTATGACCGACCTCGGTCCTTGACCCTGTTGGACTCACGTCCGCCCGTGCCTACCCTGACAGCGGCCTTCGCCACGTTGCTGCGAACTCCGTCGACGGTGCGCGTGCCGAACGCTGGCGCGGTCGTTGCCCGCGCCAGCTTTGCTGCCGCAGGCACCTGGTGTTCGCGCATGGCGGCCTGATCGGCGCGGCTGTCTGCTCGTGTCCTCGCAGCGGCGGCCGCCTGGCTTTGACGTGCCGCTTCGTCGTCTGCTCGTGCTTGTCCGCCCCGCAGAGCCGGGGTGTCCTGCAGGCCCGTGTCTGGCTTGCTGTTGAAACGTTCCCCCTCGGGGTCGTTCACGCGCTCCTCGGCCAGGTCATGAGAGAACTTCTTGACGAGGCTCTGCTCGGCGGCAGCGGTGGTCGCTTCCCGTTCGGCCAGTGCCCGGTCTGACCCGTTCTGGGTGGTCAACCATGCAGCATCCCCGGGGACTGCTTGATCTTCCTGCCCGCTGCGAACCTTGCGCAGGTAGTCCTCGACGTCGAAGCCGAAGCGGGTGCCCATCGTGGTCTCCAACGCTTCGCGGGTGGTGTTGTCGCCGACGATGCTCGCTGCCTGCCATGCCGCCGCGAGATCCTCACTGCTTCCTCGTTCGCGCCACCGGTCATCGCGGGCCCGTTCCAGCAGGTCCCGCGGGACCTCTTTGGCTGCGGTCGCCACCTCAGATTCTCGTTCCGTGGATCCGGTGGCGCGGGTGAGCCGGCGAGCTGGCACGCCCCAACGGTCTTCACAGAGGGCATCGAGCTGTTCGGTAGCGGTAGCCGCGCGGGGATCGCGGTCAGCCCACACTGTGGCCAGGGTGTACCCAGCGGCCACCGTCTCCGGCTCGGCACCAGCGAAGGTGCGGGGGTTGGTCAACGGGGCGTACACCTGGTGTGCGGCCTGCCTACCCCGATCCTGCTCCCGCCCGCCAGCGCGTGTGGCTTCTCGGGTCGCGGAACGATCCTGACGTTCTAACCGGTCAGCCGCCCGGGAGGCAGTCGCCGCGCGATCGCGTGCCTCATCCGCTGCCGCCCGGTCCTGGTCTGCGCGCCGGCGGGCCACCATCTCCACCATCCGTCCGGCGATCATCATCGCCATCCGGGCCTGCTGAGTCAGGGCTTGCGCGCCTTCGTCGAGTTCGTGCTCAGCCATCATCGTCCCCGATCGTCCAGGTCCCGGTCCCGTTGGCCCGGCCGGCCCAACGTCGTCATGGGTGCGCCACCGGCGACACCCAACGTCTCTGCTTTTCCTCGCAACTGCAGCTGCACCTGGGCCAACCGCTGGCTCTGGACGGTGGCTACTCGCTGCGCGCGGACCCGTTCCCCCCGTGCCTCCTGAGCGGCGCGCACCGCCTCGGTAATCCGCATCATCTGCTCCACCACGGCGAGAGTTCCTCTTGCGCTGGACGGTGACCCGGTCATCGCCAACAACGACAGGTGCCGCGCGGCGTCGCGC
>JBARVW010000069.1:0-4372 GCA_049646465.1 Ornithinimicrobium sp. | reverse complement strand
GGGGGCGGCGATGAACAACGCCAACGCGGCGACGACCAGGGGACGCACCCCGGACTGGGGCAGGGCGAGCACCGGCAGGGACGGCGCGCGGGCCCCCCGGATCGCAGCGACGGCCTCGACGACGATGCTGACGCTCAGCGCGGCCCACACCACCCAGCCGAGCATCTTGGCGCCCGCCAGAGCCAGGGTGCCGTCATCGGGGGTCAGGAGGCTGTCACGGATCTGGTCCAGGCTCGGGACCGCGTCGGGCCACGGGCTGCCTCCCAGGGCCAGCAGCAGCGCGGGCAGGCCGAGCACGATGCCGGCCAGGAGCACGAACGCGGCCAGCCCGAGCAGTCGTTGACGCAGTCTCATTGTTCTACTCCTTCCACGGACCGGGTGATCCGTGCTTGCGCCGTGCCGTTGGCGCTGAGGCTTCCCACCCCGAGGATCGAGAGAAACTTGGTCGGGTAGGTCGAGGTGACGCTGACGCTGATGCTGGCCGGGCCCGTGACGGCCACCGAACCGGCAACCCCGGCCTGGTACAGGTACGCCTGGGCGGCGGCGGCCGCCGAACCTGGGTCTGCCAGGGCACCGCGGCCGCGGACCCCGGTTGCCATCTGCACCTGTTGCCCGCCGGTCCGTGCTGCCTCCCGGGCCACGGCCCTGGCCTCCTGCATGGCGTGCAGGTGGCCTGCCACGTCGACGGCTACGCCGACCATGATCAGGAACGAGGTCGCGATGACGATGACGAACACCCCGACCGATCCCCGCTCCGGGTCCAGGCCCAGGCCCTTCGCTCTGGTGCTCACCCGTGCCTCACCCCTGCCTCGAACGGTACGTATCCAGGGGCGAGGACATGGTCGCCTCCAAGGTGGGGTTGCCGGGGATGCCTGGAAAGGCCAAATCGGACATGTCCACCTGGCAGGAGACGGTCGCCGCCACGGCCCCGGCCGTGCCTGGGCGCTGGGCGAAGGCGCTGGTGTCCACAGACACGGACTGGGTGGTGCAGCGGACGTCCTGGTTGGACAAAGACGCCGTCGCGGCTGTCGTGGCCGCGGCGGAGGCATCGGCGCCGGACCGGGCGATCGAGGCCGCGCGGGCGGCCTCGGCGGCGGCCGCCTGCACCGATTGCTGGGCCAGGGCGTAGCGCCCGGCGAAGAAGACGGCCAGGACGAAGAACAGCAAGACCGGAGCGAGGATCACCATCTCTACCGAGGCCGACCCCCGGTCCTGCCTGGCCGTCAGCGACCCGATCATGGGGTGATCCTCTCGGTGGGGAAGCTGGCCGACTGGGCCACGGCCGGGTTCATGAACGGGACCAGGCTCTGCGCCTGACCGGTGACCGTGACGGTGACCGACGTCAACGTGGTGAACCCGCTCACCGAGGGGTTCAGCACGACCCCGCTGCCGGCGTCGGCCACAAAGCTTGATGCTGCCGAGATGCCGGCTGCGGCCGAGGAGTCTTCGGCCGCGGCGACCCGGGCACCCTCCTGAGCCGCCCCGAGGGCAACGGCCCTGGCGTGGAACCACAGCCCGCCCTGCACCATCGCAAACAGCAGCAGGAACACCAGCGGGAGAAGGACGACGACCTCCACTGACCCCGCACCGCGGTCCCGGGGGCTGCCGCGCAGGGATCGCGCCACGCCCCGGGACCGCGATGCGGGGGTGCCTGGCATCAGCCCAGTCCGCCCAGCTTGCCGGTCGCCCAGCTCGTGAGAAGGCCGATGATCACGGTGGCCAGGGCGAACAGGCCCAAGGCGATGACGACGGTCTCCACGGAGATCGAGCCCTGCTCCTGGCGGGCCCGCAGCTGGTCGCGGACGCGCTGCGGGTATGCGGCGGCCCAGGTGCTGTAGTTGATGGTGGACTTCTTCATGGTTGCTCCTCTTCTTCAAGGTGTGGGTGGTCGACTCTCAGGTCGGTCAGGCCAGTAGCGCCTGCGGTGGTCACGTCGGATTTCCTCGTGTCGATCAGCTCCCCACCAGGCGCAGCATCTGGGGGGTGATCAGGATGAGCAGGAAGATCATCCCGAGCAAGCTCATCGGCAGGGTCATCCGTTCGCTGACCTCGTTCGCCCGGGCCTTATGCGCGGACAGGATCGCCGAGCGCATGCTGGTCGCGCGGGCCTTCAGCTGGAGGTAGACCCGGGCACCGTCCTCACCGGACAGGCGCATGATGTCGGCCAGCTCGTGCAGGTCAGGCAGGTCGATCTCATCCCCGAAGTGGCGCAGCGCGTCCCAGGGGGTGACACCGGACCACCGGGTCCGCGCCAGCTCCTCCCGCAACCGTCGGAAGACCCAGGAGTCCCCCACCGCGGCCGCGGCCTCCATCGACTGCCGGGGCCCCGAACCCGAGGCCATCTCTAGCGCCACCAGGTCCACGAACGCTCCCAGGGCGCGAGCGAACTCCACCCGGGCGTCCCGGGCGTCGGTGACCACGTTGTAGGTCGGGAGGAACCACAGGACCCCCGCCAGGACCAGGGTGGCGGCGACCGGGACGTACAGCGGGATCGCGAAGAACAACAACACGACCCAGGCCAGCACCGGACCAGCAGCCAGGCCGATGAAGACGTAGAGGAGCTTCTCCCCGTAGAAACGGACCGGGGTCATCCCCAACACGGCCAGATCGGCGGCCCGCACCTGGCCCCAGACCACCGGCGGCAGGTGTCGCGCACCCCAGGCACCCAACACGTCCCGCACGTCACCCGAACCCCCCGGCCCGGACTGGCCGCCGGCCCGGGAGGCCTGCGCCGCTCTGGCGCCGGCCGGTGAGAGCCTGGTCAGGGCCTGGGCCAGGTCGGGCTGGGAAGGGGCCAAGTGGGACAGGACCAGGGCCAGCCCGAGCCCGGCCAACCCGCCGGCGGCCAGGAGCAACTGCACGGGGGTCATGCCCCACCCTCCCGGACGGCAGTGCCGATGAAACGTGGCATCGCCTTGCCCTGCGCCATCTGGCGCAGCCAGATCAGCATCCCGGTGTACATGGACAGGTAGGCCGCCAGCAGGACCTGACCGATGGGGGTCCCGTACGGGGCGATGTAGCTCCCCGACAGGGACAGGAAGACCAGCACCATCAAGGTGATGCCCGTGATGAGGCGGGCGTTGCTGCGTGGTTTGGCCCGGTCGGACTCGATCTCACGCCGTGCCCGCACGTCCTCTCCCACGGACTGCGCCAACGCGCTCAGCACCGTGGCCAGCCCGCCGCCGCGACGGCGCGCACCCAGGGCAAGGTTGGCGGCGATCAGATCCCCGGTGGGGTCGTCCAGGTCATCGGCCAAAGCGCGCAGCGCGTCCTCGGTGGCCCACCGGGCACGCAACCGGCCCACCAGGCGGGTCACCTCGGGCCGGATCGGCTCCGGGGTGGAGCGAAGCGAGCGTAGTAGGGCTTGCTCGAGCCCGACCCCGGCGCCCAGCGTCCCGGAAACCGTTCGCACCCACTCCTCCATGGCCTCCAGCCGTTGCACTTCTCGCTGCGCCGGGGGCGCGGCCAGCAGCACTGGGATCCCGGCCACCGCCAACGGCAGCACCACCAGGGCGATCACCCAACCAGTCAGCACCGCCACCAGGGCACCGGCGCCCAGGCCGATGCCCAGCAGCATCTGAGTGCGCGGCCCCAGCCGCTGACGGCGCGTACCGGAGCGCCGCGGGCGGGCAGGGGCCACCGGCCGGGCCAGAAAACCCAAGGACAGGGCCATCAACCCGCCGGCGACGAGGGCACCGGCAAGGCCCACGAGCAGGGTACTCACGCGCCCGTCCCATGCTGCTGGTCGGTGAAGCCGGCCAGGTCGAAACCGAACCGGGCCAGGTCCCGGTACTCATCCGGCAGCACGTGCGGGTCAGCCGCGGTGGCCCCAGGGCCTGTGCGGAACACGTGGGTGACCGCGTACCCGGTCTGCTCCTCCCCCAGGGACACGGCGATGATCTCGGAGACGAACCGTGACACCTGCGCGCTCCCATCCTGGCTGGCCTGGGTCTGCTTGGTGACGTGGACCACGACGTCGACGCCGGAGGCGACCGAACGCAGCGCGAAGTCGTGGGTGGCATGCTGGCCCGACTCCATGACACAGGTCACGAGTTTGTCGATGGCGCCGACCGCGTGCGCAGCGTGAGTCGTGGAGATCGACCCAGACCCGGACTGCATGGCCTTGAGCATCGCGGCCGCCTCCGGACCACGGACCTCACCGACGATCTGCCGGTTGAGGTTCATCCGAAAACTGCCGTGCAACGCCTGATCCAGGGTGAACTCCCCCGCCCGGTGCCCGTCCGCGCCGACCTCGCCGGACCCGGGCCGCGCCTCCCAGGCGAACACGTAGGGGTGTCGCTGGCGCATCTCGTGCAGATGCAGCTCGTACTCAGTCTCGAAGGTGCCGATGACCTCATACCGGGGGATCTCA
>JBARVW010000068.1:0-21721 GCA_049646465.1 Ornithinimicrobium sp. | reverse complement strand
CGAGCCCTCGGTCTAGAGCCCGCTGACCTGCTGGACCTCTCGCAGACCATGAACCCGTGGGCACCCGACGTCGCGGCGATCCTTCGCCGCCATCTCGACAGCGTCGGCCACTACCCCGACCCCCGCGCAGCGACCGCATTGCTTGCCGATGTCATGGGGGTCGATCCAGAACGACTCCTGTTGACCAACGGAGGCAGCGAGGCCATCTCGCTGGTCACCGAGGTCCAGGGAGGCGGTGCACGCTCCGAGCCCGAGTTCGCCCTTCACCCGCGGGCCGACGGCGGTCCGCGATGGCGCAGCAACCCCCACAGCCCATCAGGTCGACTGGCCACGCATGAGGATCATGCCGACGTCTGGGACGAGGCCTTCTACCCGCTGGCCACCGGAGCTTGGACGGCGGGTCGAGAAGGGATCGTGGTCGGATCGCTGACCAAGACTTTCGCCTGCCCGGGGCTGCGGTTGGGTTACATCCTGGCGCAGGACATCGAGCCATTCGCCACCCGCCAGCCGCACTGGTCGGTGAGCTCGCTCGCGCTGGCCACGCTACCCGAGCTGCTCGACCAGGCCGACCTCGCGCAGTGGGCGCGGCAGATCGCATCGGCGCGCGAGGATCTCGGCACGCTGCTACGCGCGCACGGGATGGGCGTCGAGGTCTCCGATGCACCATGGGTCCTGGTCCGGGCCCACGGCGATCTGAGGACCCGCCTGGCCATCCAGGGAGTCTTGGTGCGTGACTGCGCCAGCTTCGGCATGCCGGGCACCTACCGCATCGCCGTCCCCGACGCCTCCGGCCTGCAGCGCCTGTCCCGGGCCCTTGAGCGCCTCGACTGACCCCACCTCGATCGCCTCGACTGACCCCACCTCAATCCCTGTCGCCCGTGCGGCGATGGGCGTATGCTTCCCCAGCGACACGAAGCCGAAGTCCGGTGAAAGCCCGGCACTGTCCCGCAACGGTGAAGCCACCCTCCTCAGGGTGGATCAGTCCGGTCGAACTTCCTGCCGCAGAACCACACACCCTCGAGGACCAGGGTCGGTTCGGTCGACAGCCGCTGTCGTTCGAGCATTCTCTCCTCGACCGACAGGAGGACATCTATGAAGATCCCCCGTTCCATGGCCCTGTGCCTCGCCGTGCTGCTCACCGTCTCGGCGTGCGGCAGTGATGACGAAGCCACCCCTAGCGACTCCGGCTCCCAGGAGGAGGGCTCCCCCGATGAGGCGGCCGCGAGCGAAGGCTCGAGCGGTGACGGGGACTTCCCCGTCACCATCGAGTCGGACGCCGGCTCGTTCACGCTCGACGAGGCACCCGAGAGCATCGTCTCGCTGTCCCCGTCGGCCACCGAGATCCTCTTCGCCATCGGGGCTGGAGACCAGGTTGTCGCGACGGACGCCTACTCCACGTTCCCGGAGGAGGCCCCGACCACGGAGCTGTCCGGCTTCGACCCCAACGTCGAGGCCATCACCGGATACAACCCCGACCTGGTCGTGATCTCCAACGACGCCAACGACCTCGTGGCCTCCCTCACCGAGCTGGACATCCCGGTGCTGGTCAACCCCGCTCCGGCCGACATCGAAGCCGGGTATGCCGGCATGGCCGAGCTCGGTATTGCGACCGGGAGAGTCGACGAGACGGCGGCGGCGGTCGAGGACCTCCGCGCCCAGGTCGACGACGCTCTGGCGCAGACCCCGGAGCCAGGCGACGAGCCGATCCGGGTCTACCACGAGCTCGACGCCACGTACTACACCGCCAGCCAGTACGGCTTCGTCGGATCGGTCTACGCCGAGATGGGCGCGGTCAACATCGGCGATGAGGCGGACACCGATCAGACCGGCTTCCCCCAGATGACCGAAGAAGCCGTCATCGAAGCGGACCCCCAGGTGATCGTGATCACCGACCAGGTCGACTACACCGCCGAGGACGTCGCCAACCGCCCAGGATGGGAAGACGTCGCTGCGGTCCGCGACGGCAACATCATCACGGTCAACGCCGACATCGCCTCCCGCTGGGGGCCGCGTCTGCCGGAGTTCGTCAGCACCGCGGCCGAGGCACTCTCCGCCGCCGCCGTCCCGGCCAGCTAGTCACGACCAGCGAGGCTGAACTCACCCATGCTCACCACCGCCCGCCGCGCTGACCTCGACCCGGTCGACCGGGCCGCGGCCAAAGCGTTCAGCCTGACGACCCCGGCCCTGGTCGGGGCCGTGGCCATGGTGGTGGTGGTGGGCTTGCTCAGCGCCAGCAGTGGGGCAGCAGGTCTTCCCCTGCGCGGAGTGGTGCTGGCCCTGCTGGATGTCGTGCCCGGCATCCGGCTCGACTCCGGGCTGAGCACCCAGCAGGAAGCCATCCTCTTCCGCATCCGACTACCGCGGATGGTGCTGGGAATGTTGGTGGGTGCCTCGCTGGGGATGGCCGGAGCCGCGTTCCAAGGAGTGTTCCGCAACCCACTGGCCGACCCGTATCTGCTGGGCGTATCCGCCGGTGCAGGTTTCGGCGCCGTCCTGGCGCTCGGCTTCGGTCTGGATCTCGGCTGGGGCCCTTTCGGCGCGGTGCCGGCAGCAGCCTTCCTGGGCGCCTTGCTGGCCGTCTCGGCCTCAGCCCTGGTGGCCCAGGGCTCGTTCAGCTCCCCGGCCACCCTGCTGCTCTCGGGGGTCGCCATGGCGGCACTCTTCTCCGCCGCGCAGACCTACGCGCTGCAGAAACTCGACGAGACACGGGCCCGGGAGGTGCTGTCCTGGTTGTTCGGGCGACTGGGCACCAGCGGCTGGGAGCAGGTCGGCATCTTGGCGCCGTACGTCGTGGTCTGCGGCGGCATCCTGGTCGCGCATCGACGCCATCTCGACGTCATGCGGATGGGCGACGACGAGGCCCGTGCCCTGGGGATGGACCCGGCCCGCTCCCGGTTGATCGTGATCGTGGCGGCCACCCTGCTGACGGCGGCGGCCGTGGCAGTCAGCGGTCTCATCGCCTTCGTCGGCCTGGTCGTCCCCCACATCGTGCGCCTCACCACCAGTCACAGCTACCGGGTCATCCTCCCGCTGTCGGCGCTGGTCGGCGCCGCCTTCCTCGCTGCCGTCGACATCGGCGCCCGCACGGTGGTCGCCCCCTCGGAGCTGCCGGTCGGGATCATCACCGCGCTCGTCGGGGCTCCGTTCTTCGCCTTCGTGCTGCGACGATCCCGACGGATCGACGTATGAGCGTCCTGGCGCACACGACGGTGCTCTCCGCCCGCGACCTACACGTGTCCTATCACGGCAAGACGGTGCTGGACCGTGTCGATGTCGACCTGCAGCCCGGAGAGTGGCTGGGTGTGATCGGACCGAACGGAGCCGGCAAGTCCACGCTGCTGCGCACCTTGACCGGGTTGACCGACCACGCGGGCACGATCCACGCGCAGGACGGCCCCCCCAAGGCCACCGAGATCTCCCTGATGCCTCAGTCTCCCGTGCTCCCCGAGGGCATGTCGGTGATGGAATACGTCCTGCTCGGCCGCACCGCGCACCTGAGCTGGCTGGCCAGTGAGTCCAGGGCCGACCGCGATATCGCCGTGGCGGTGCTGCGCCGACTCGACCTCGCCGGATTCGCCGATCGCCCGGTGCGAGCGCTCTCCGGAGGGGAAGGACAGCGCGTGGTCGTGGCGCGGGCACTGGCTCAGCAAGCCCCCATCCTGCTGCTGGACGAGCCGACCTCGGCGCTCGACCTGGGCCACCAGATGGCGGTGCTCGAGCTGGTCGACGACCTGCGGCGGACCGATGGGCTGTCCGTGATCGCGGCGATGCACGACCTGACGACTGCCGCACGATTCTCCGACCGCCTGCTCCTGCTGCATCACGGACGCAAGGTCACCGTCGGCACGCCCGCCGAGGTGCTCAACCCCGACCTGCTGAGCGAGGTCTACGCGACGGACCTCACCGTGCGAGTGCTCGACGGCGAGCGCGTGGTGCTGCCCAGCCCCCGATCCAGCACCCACCGAAAGCAGGTCTCATGACGGAATCCACGGACCACTCCGAGCCGCGGACCCAGCGTCCCTACGACCGTCGTGAGCTGCGTTCGGCATCCTCGCTCGTGCTGGTCTCGACCGGTCATGGCAAGGGCAAGTCCACCGCCGCCTTCGGCACCGTTATCCGCGCCGTGGCCCGGGACTGGCCGGCCGCCGTGGTGCAGTTCCTCAAGAGCGGGAAGTGGAACACAGGCGAGGAGAAGGTCTGTCGCAGCATCGGCGTCGACTGGTTCTCCGCCGGCGACGGATTCAGCTGGGAGTCCGACGACCTGGACGAGAGCCGAGCCAAAGCGGTCGCCGCGTGGAGGTTCTCCGCCGAGCTCATCGCCTCCGGGCAGCACCGCCTGATCGTGCTGGACGAGATCAGCTATCCGATGTCCTGGGGCTGGATCGACCCCATCGAGGTCGCGACCGTCCTGCGAGAGCGACCCGCAGAGACGTCGGTGTTCCTGACCGGCCGCGAGATGGCCGCTGAGGTGGTCGAGGTGGCCGACACCGTCACCGAGATGGTGAAGGTGAAGCACGCCTTCGACGAGGGCATCCGTGCGCGCAAGGGCATCGACTATTAGTCCGCGCTCCGGCTCATCGCCCTCCGGGTCAGCGCGCTCCACCGCACCGGACACGGGCGCATTGCTCGTGGTCGGAGCCACGAGCAGCGCCGGCAAGTCAACGGTCGCCGCTGCGCTGTGCCGGTCCTGGACCCGAGCGGGACGGGACGTCGCTCCGTTCAAGGCGCAGAACATGTCGAACCATTCGGCGGTCACCGTCGATGGTGGTGAGGTCGGCCGCTCCCAGGCGATGCAGGCCCTGGCCGCACGGGTCGAGCTGGACCGGCGGATGAACCCGATCCTGCTCAAGCCCTCTCGGGGCCGTAGTCACGTGGTCGTGCTCGGCGACGAACAGCCCGGCGGGCCCGCCGAGCCGCACGCCTACGGCGACACGGCACGGAGCCTGCGACCGGTCGTCCTGGAGGCGCTGGACTCGCTGCGGACCGACCACGCCTGGCTGGTCGCCGAGGGCGCCGGGGGCGCCGCCGAGATCAACCTCTTCGACCGCGACCTGGTGAACCTGCCGCTCGCCGCGGCGGCCGGCATACCGGCGATCTTGGTGGTGGACATCGACCGCGGCGGGGCCTTCGCCGCCGCGCACGGCACCGTCGACCTGTTGCCCCCGCACCTGCGAGCACCCTTGGTCGGCATCGTGTTCAACCAGATGCGTGGGGACGCCTCGCTGCTCGACTCCGGTCTCGTCGAGCTCGAACGACGCACCCACATGCCGGTGCTCGGCGTGCTGCCGCATCTGGGCGCCCGCCCCCGACTGGGGGCCGAAGACTCCCTCGACGTCACGTCGGGGCCGGTGGCGCAATCCCGTTCGCCGCGTCCGGTCCGGGTGGTGGCCGTGCGCCTGCCCCACCTGGCCAACGCCTCCGACCTCGACCCGCTTCTCACCGAGCCCGACGTCGAAGTGCGCTGGGCCGATCGCCCCGAAGACCTGGACGTCGCCGACCTGATCATCATCCCGGGAAGCCGCGCCACGGTGCACGACCTGGCGTGGTTGCGCGAGACCGGGTTCGCCGATCGGATCGCGCGATCCACCTCCTCGTTCGTGCTCGGGCTGTGCGCCGGCTACCAGATGTTGGGCACGCTGCTCCACGACGACCTGGAGTCCGGGGTGGGGACGGTGCCTGGGCTGGGCATGCTCGACATCCAGACCCGCTTCGAGGCTCCCAAAGTGGTCTGCCGCTCCGGCGGTTCGTGGGGCGGGCACCCGGTCGATGGCTACCAGATCCGGTGGGGCCGCCCGGTCTTCAGCTCATCCCCGTGGCTCGAGATCGATGGAGAGCCCGAGGGCGCCGTGGACCCCTCGGGCCGCGTGCGTGGCACCAGTGTCCACAGCATCTTGGACCGCGACGCTGCACGCCATGCCTTCCTGGGGGAAGTCGCCACAGCCCGGAGGCGCAACTTCGTCGGCAGCTCGCGCTCGTACGCCGAGGCCGTCGACCAGCACCTCGACGAGCTCGCCGACTGGGCGGAGGCACACCTGGACACCGAGCAGTTAGCTGCGCTGGCCTCGGCAGCGTCCCCTCCGGGACACGGACCCGGCTGGTGGCCTGCCTCCACTCCTGAGGTGGAGGACGGTCCAGCAGCGTGAGACCTCACGAGGCCGTGCCGCCGGCCCCGGGGCACCGAGGTGTGCTGTGTTGGCGCTTCGCGGAGCCCGTCACCATGATGACCTCGGCGTCGGTCGGCGGCGGACTCGGCCCGCGCGGGTGGTTGATGAACGTGGGGGTGCCCAAGCGCTACGACCGCACGGACTTGGCGGAGCACGCTGCGGAGGTGGCCTCCGGCCTTGACCTGGCCGGGCCCGGTGCCACGTTCTTCACCGCGGCCGACGTCGCCCGGGTGAAGACCGCGGTCGAAGAAGGCGTCCTGGTCGAGGCCACCGTAGGGATCACCTCCCCCACCTGGGCCGCCGACCGCAGTGGCGGTTTCACCCCGTGGGCCCCGGGGACGATCAACATCGTGGTGCAGCTGCCCGTGCGGTTGACCGAGGCGGCGCTGATCAACATGGTGATGACCGTGACGGAGGCGAAGACTCAAGCATTGTGCGACGCCGGGGTTCCGGGGACCGGGACGGCCTCCGACGCGGTGGCCATCACCTGTCCGATGTCGGGCCTGCCGGAGGTCTTCGGCGGGCCGCGCTCGCTCTGGGGCGGACGGACGGCGCTCGCGGTGTACGCCGCGGTGCTGTCGGGGTCGAAGCCCCGATGATCACGCTGGTGCTCGGCGGCACCCGGTCGGGCAAGTCCGAAGTGGCCGAGCGATTGGCTTCCGCCGAGTCGGCGACGCGGGGGTCGGCCAGTCACGGTCGACCAGGCGTGACTTACATCGCGACCGCACCACCGGCCGTGGATGCCGACTTCGCGGCGCGGATCGAGGTGCACCGGGCCCGACGGCCCGCGACCTGGTCCACGCTCGACTGTGTGCACCCCCGAGAGCTGGTCA
Organism: Ornithinimicrobium sp.; assembly: GCA_049646465.1. Taxonomy (GTDB): domain Bacteria; phylum Actinomycetota; class Actinomycetes; order Actinomycetales; family Dermatophilaceae; genus Ornithinicoccus. The sequence goes on along the minus strand of JBARVW010000068.1, from coordinate 14,724 downwards.
CCCATCTGCGGCGCTCGGTCGGCGTGGTCCTGGTCGACTCCCTTGGGACCTGGGTGGCCTGCCATGACACCCTCACCATCGACTCTGCAGACCTGCTGGAGGCGCTGGCCGGCCACGACGGTCATGTCATCGTCGTGAGCGAAGAGGTGGGCCTGGCGGTCCACCCTCCCACCGAGGTCGGTCGCCGATACGTCGACGCGGTCGGGACGCTGAACCAGGACGTCGCCGCAGTGGCCGACCAGGTGCTTTTCGTGGCGGCCGGCCGGGTCGCCTCGCTGACGACGTTCGACCCCGCCGCCTACGGGGCCACGCAGCAGTGAGCGGTGGCGCCATGAGCGGCTGGAGAAACCGGGCCGGTGGGGCCGCCCTCGGACTGCTGCTGGACCGCGCCGTGGCCGAGCCACCGACCCGTTGGCATCCCGTGGCGTGGTTCGGCACCGCAATGGGTCACCTCGAGCGGCTTGCCTGGGCTGACGGTCGTGGAGCCGGAATCGGGTATGCCGCCGCCGGCACCACCCTGGGAGCTGCGGCGGGAGCGGCGGTGGGCTTCACCGCCCCCGCGGTGGCCCTCTGTGTCGCCGGAAACGAGCTGCGACGCGTGTCGCGAAGCATCCAGGAACGGTTGAGCGCCGGGGACCTCGACGGCGCCCGCGTCCTGCTGCCCTCCTTGGTGGGCCGCGACCCGAGCACTCTGGACGCCTCGGGGATGGCGGCAGCCGTGGTCGAGTCGCTGGCCGAGAACAGCGTGGACGCCGTCATCGCGCCCCTGTGCTGGGCGGTGCTGGCGGGCGCGCCCGGCGTCGCGGCATACCGGGCGGTGAACACCATGGACGCGATGGTGGGGCACCACAGCGAGCGCTACGAGCACTTCGGCTGGGCAGCTGCCCGCACCGACGACCTCGCGAACTACGTGCCGGCACGCGTCTTCGCCCTGCTGGTCGCGATGGCGCAACCGCACCGGGCTCTCGCGGTGTGGGCGGCGGTGCGGCGTGATGCACCGGATCATCCCTCGCCCAACGCCGGGGTCGCTGAGGCCTCGATGGCAGCGGCGCTCGCAGTGGAGCTGGGGGGGCCGTTGCGCTACGACGCTCGGGTCGAGGACCGACCGCGACTGGGCGTGGGTCCCAGGCCGGTCGCCTCCGATATCGACGCCGCAATCCGACTGACCTCGCGGGTGGAGTGGCTCGTCGCCGGCCTCTGCACGCTGATGTGGTGGTCTCGGGGTCGCCGACCCAGACGTCCCAGCACCTCTGGAAGCGGCTGCGTGTCTGTTTCGTAGCCTGGCCGGTCCTCAGGCCTGCCGACGGCGATCGATCAGCAGAGCCGCCGTGTTCAGCGCACCCCAGGCCAGCGTCACTCCCAGAGCCTTGTTACGCACCTTCGGGTCGTCCGTGGTGATGCCCAAGATCGCGGCGTCGCTGAAGTCGCTGACGATCCTCATCAACATCGAAGCCGTGACCAGCTGAGGGGAGGAGGCGAACATGCCTACGGCGGAGACGGGGATGTCCCGTGCAGCGTAGGTGTAGGCCATCAGGTCGAAGGCGGGCATCTGGTCTTTCGGCGCTTCCAAGGCGGACCCTAGGTGGTCGGGCTTGACCAGGGCGAAGACACCGTAGGCGGCGGTGGCGGCAGAGAGGATGCGGCTCAAAGGGAAGGTCATCCCTCGAACTTACGGGTCGACCTTCGACGACGCGCGTCGGGGGCAGGCGGCAGCGATGAGGGCACCGCCATGATGCCTGCATACCCTGGGCGCATGATCGAACTCAAGACGCCGACCGAAGTCGAGCAGATGCGCCCGGCCGGTCGCTTCGTGGCGGACACGCTGACCCGGCTCAGCGACGCCGCGCAGGTGGGTGTGAACCTGCTCGACCTGGACGCCTTGGCGCACCAGCTGATCCGTGACCGCGGCGCCGAGTCCTGCTACATCGACTACCACCCCTCGTTCGGGGCGATGCCGTTCGGCAAGGTGCTGTGCACCTCCGTCAACGACGCGGTGCTGCACGGACTGCCGCACGACTACGCACTGCAGGACGGAGACCTGCTGACCCTGGACTTCGCCGTCTCGGTCGACGGCTGGGTCAGCGACTCCGCGGTGAGCCTGGTGGTGGGCACCCCACGCGATGAGGACCTGGCGCTGATCGAGACCGCGACCCGCGCCCTCGACGCCGCGATCGCCGTCGCGCGCCCAGGCCACCGGATCGGTGACATCTCGGCCGCCATCGCCGGAGTCGGCAAAGGCGCCGGCCTGAAGATCAACACGGAGTTCGGCGGGCATGGCGTGGGGCGCACGATGCATGGAGAGCCGCATATCGCCAACGACGGCAAGGCGGGCCGCGGCTACCCGTTGCGCCCGGGCCTGGTCATTGCCATCGAGCCGTGGTTCCTGCAGACGACCGACAAGCTGTTCACCGACCCCGACGGGTGGACGCTGCGCAGCCGGGACGGCTCTCGTGGGGCCCACGTCGAGCACACGGTGGCAATCACCGACGGCGACCCGATCGTGTTGACCGCGCGCACCTGAGCCCGAGGTTTCATCGGTGATGCGAGTGGCGCGCGTTCTCACGGCCACAGAGTTCTCTTCCCGAGGACGGTGAGAGATGATGCTCAGCGCGTCCGGTCAACGGTGGCTGGATCGCATCACGTGAAGGGCAGCTTGGTGGATATGGACAACAGCAGACCCCCGATTGGCTGTCATGCCTTGGTCTGGACCGGCACGTTCGACCGGCAGGGCATCGTCGATTCGGTCCGCCGGACCGGTCGAGCCGGCTTCGATCTCGTCGAGTTCCCGCTGATGGAGCCGAAGAGCTTCGACAGCGCAACGGCACGCCGAGCACTCGATGACGAAGGGCTGGCGGTCACCTCCAGTCTGGGCCTGCCGACCCATGCCGACATCAGCAGCGACGAACCGGACGCCGTCGCCGCGGGCCGTGAGCTGCTGACCACCGCGCTGGAGGCCACCGCGGCCATGGGTGGGACCCACCTCACCGGCGTGCTGTACGGGGCGATGGCCAAGCACTCCGCGCCCCTGACCGCACGCGGACGCGACCACAGCCTAGAGGCGTTGCGTCACCTCGCCGACCGGGCTGGACAACTCGGGATCACGCTGGGCCTGGAGGTGGTGAACCGCTACGAGACCAACATGCTCAACACCGGGCGGCAGGCGCTGGCGTTCATCGATGAGCTCGACCGAGACACCACCGTTCACCTCGACACGTACCACATGAACATCGAGGAGGTGGACCTCTTCAGTCCCTTCCTCGACTGCGTTGATCGACTCGGATACGTGCATATCGGAGAGAGCCACCGGGGCTACCTGGGCACCGGCTCGGTCGACTTCGAATCGTGCTTCAAGGCTCTGGGCCGGATCGGCTACACCGGGCCCATCGTGTTCGAGTCCTTCTCGTCTGCGGTGGTGTCACCGAGCCTGAGCAACACCCTTGGTATCTGGCGCAACCTCTGGCAGGACTCCGAGCATCTCGCCGCGCACGCGAACCAGTTCATCCGTGGCCACCTGGACGCTGTCGCGACCACCGCGCTGCACTGAGAGCCCGATCCAGTCGCCACCCCTATCGAAGGACCGAGGAGAGATCATCATGTTCGAAGACCTGCGCGGTGGCGTGGCCGTGATCACCGGCGGAGCCCGCGGGTTGGGGTGGGAGATGGCCGATGCCCTGGCCGAGCAGGGCGCTGACGTCGCCCTGCTCGACGTGGGGGGCCCTGTCGACGTCGCAGCCGAGGACCTGGCGCACCGTCGAGGTGTCCGCGCAATCGGGCTGACCTGCGACGTCACCGACGCGGACGCCCTCGCCCGGTCGTACGCAGAGATGCAGCAGAGTCTGGGCACGCCCACCGTCCTGGTCAACGCGGCAGGCATCTCGACCTGGGGTGACGGCGAGTCGATGGCGGCCCAGGACTGGCGCCGGGTCATCGACGTCAACCTCACCGGGACGTTCCTCAGCTGCCAAGCCTTCGCGCACAGCCTCTTCGAGGCCCAGGGCTCCGGAACGATCGTCAACATCTCGTCCATGTCGGCCTTCGTCGTCAACACGCCACAACACCAGTCGGCATACAACGCCTCCAAGGCGGCCGTCGACCAGCTCACCCGTTCCCTGGCCGCCGAATGGGTCGCGCGAGGGATTCGCGTCAACGCGATCGCCCCGGGCTACTTCCTCTCGGACATGACCCGGCACTTCATCGACGCCAACCCCGACCTCGGAGAGAGCTGGCGGGCACGGATTCCGGCCGGGCGCATGGGTGAGCCGTCGGACCTACGCGGTCTGGTCACCTTCTTGGCCTCTGACGCCTCTGAGTACGTCGTGGGCGAATCCATCGTTATCGACGGTGGCTACTCGATCGTCTGAGGCTCTGACCGGCGGCGTCGAGGTGCGGGACGCAGTCAGCCGGTGGCCTGTTCCTGCGCGCACCACCAGGTGGTCCTGCCACCGACTGTGTCGCGCACCATCTCGCCGTCGCAGCGAGGGCATCGAGCGCCCGGCGTGCGGAAGGCGATGACGTCGCCGGTGTGCACCCCACCCTGACGGATCGCCGCTTGAGTCGCCTTCCCCAGGGCCGCATGGAGGGCGAGGAGCTCCTCAGCGGACATCAGGTCGACGGTGCGCGTCGGACACAGCCTGGCCTGCCATAGCGTCTCGTCGGCCAACAGGTTGCCCACCCCGGCCACCACGGACTGGTCGAGCAGCCGCGCCTTGACTGCCGAGCGGCCCCGCCCCATCCGCTCGATGAACTCCGCCTGGCCTACGCGCTCGGCGTCGGGTCCGAGAGCCTCCAGGGGCGGGTCGAGCCGGACGCGGCCCAGACGCCGTTTGTCGAAGAGCCGCAGCGTCCCCCCGTCGGAGAAGGTGAGGGTGAACCGGTCCCACTCCGGCTTGCGGTCGGCACCGTGGGCTCCTCGCCCGTACCGCCCGCCCTGCCAGTCGCCACCCTCGGTGTCGTTCCCATCCGGCTCGCTGACCACGATCCGGCCGCTCATCCCCAGGTGGATGCCGAGATCCGGACCGGCCTGCTGCCCACCATCCAGCGGCGACGTTTCACACCACATGGACTTGCCTTGACGCCGCGCCGCAGTCAACGTCCGGCCCACCAACGCGCTGCTCAGGTCCCCCTCCGCGTGCGGTCGACATACCCAGGTGTCCGCGTCGTCCACCTGGGTGATGTGCCGTCCCAGGGCGCTCTCCTCGATGATCGCGCGAGCGCTCTCGACCTCCGGCAACTCAGGCATGCGGCCCAGTGTGACTGACCCACGGCCCGCCCTTGCGAGAGGGTGTCCCACGCACCGCTACGCACCCCGACCCAGACGCCGAACCACCTCGGCGGCCAGCGCGAAGGCCGACGTGGCAGCCGGCGACGGAGCGTTCCGGACGTGGGCAACCGGACCGTCCCGCTCGATGACGAAGTCGTCGACGAGGCTGCCGTCACGTGTCATCGCCTGGGCTCGGACCCCCGCCGGGCCGGCCCCAGCAACGTCACCGAGCGACAGCGACGGCACATAGTCGGCACAGGCCCGCACGACAGCACGCCTGCTGGCAGCCATCCGTGCCTCGTCCAGCCCGGTCCGCCAGAGTTTCCGGGCGGCGCGCCACGATCCGGGCCAGGTGACGGTCTCCAGGGCGTCGCGCAGGTCGAGCGTGGCCAGTTGGTAGGCCGTCCGGCTGGCGACGGGGAGCGCCGTCGGGCCCAGTAGCACATCGCCATCGATCGTCGGCGTGATGTGCACGCCCAGGAACGGCAGCGCAGGGTCGGGCACGGGATAGACCATGCCCCGCACCAGGGGCCGGCCATCCCGATGCAGCCGGAGATAAGCCCCTCGGAAGGGCACGATCCGCGGATCGGGTCCGGCCCCGGACCTGCGCGCAACACGGTCGGACCACAGACCCGAGCAGACGATGACACGGCTGGCTTCGATCACCCCTTGACCGTGCTCGATCGCGGCCACCGATCGCCGTGGGGCGACTCGGCCGACGGCAACGCCACAGTGGATGTCGACGCCGTCGGCACGTAGCTCGTCGGCCAGGACGCGGGCCACACGGCCGTAGTCCACGATGCCGGTGGAGGCGATGTGCAGGGCTGCCATGCCAACGGCGTGGGGCTCGATCTCGGGTATGCCCTGGGCGGTCACCCGCGTCAGACCAGGCACCGTGTTGACGCGGCCCCGACGCTCGAGCTCGTCGAGTCGGGCCAGTTCGTCGGGGCGACGCGCGATGATCAGCTTGCCGCATCGGCGCGTGGGTATGTCGTGGGTGTCGCAGAACTCGTACAGCGCGGCGGCGCCTTCAACACACAGTCGCGCCTTCAGCGACCCCGGTCGGTAGTAGACGCCACTGTGAATCACTCCGGAGTTGTGGCTGCTCTGGTGAGCGGCCACCTCCGCCTCGCGCTCGAGCACGGCCACGGTGGCACCGGGGTCAGCTCGGCGGACCTCGCGAGCCACGGCCAAGCCGACGATGCCCGCCCCGACCACGACGACGTCGTACTGGGTCATCAGGCGGGTCGTGGTGCCCCATCGCTGGCGCCGGAGGTCCGCGCCGGGGGCAGCACGCGGCGCAGGATGTCGGTCACGGTGATCACGCCCATGGCCCCGGTGTCGGTCGTGACTACGGCCAGCTGCTCCCCGTGCTGTCGCATCACCGTCAGTGCCTGGTACACCGGGGTTTGGGGGGTGAGCATCAGGGTCGGCCGACCGAGTCCGGCGACGGAGCGGTCAGCCTCTTCGTTCAACGTGTCCCGGACATGCACGACCCCGGTGAGGTGTCCATCGTGGTCGGCGAGCAGGATGCGCAAGTGCCCGCAGTGTGCGGCTGCCTCCCTTACCTCACGCACGGACGCCCCCACCGGGACGGAGACGGGTCGGCTTCCCTCGGCCATCAGATCGCCGACCGTCAGCTCCTCCAGGGCCAGGGCCTGCGTGATGTGCGCCTCGAAGGTGGTGTCCAACTCCCCTGTGGCGGCCGACTGCTCCACGAGGTGACGGATCGTCTCGGCGTCCTGACCACCGACTGCGGCACGGTCCGCAGGGGTCACGCCGCTGGCCGCGACAAGCCGGTTGGCGAGGGCGTTCACGCCCAGCAGGAAGGGGCGGACCAGCGTGATGAACGCTCGAGCGGGGATGCCCACCAGCTTGGCCGCCGTCTCCGGGTGACCAATAGCCCAGGACTTCGGTGCCATCTCGCCCACGACGAGGTGCAAGAACGTCACCAGCAGCAGTGACAGGCCGAACGAGGCGCCCCCCGCGATCCATCCCGGCACACCGATCGCCGAGAACGCGGGCTCGAGCCACTCGTCCACGGCCGGCTTCGTCACCGCGCCGAGGGCGAACGTGCAGGCGGTGATGCCCAGCTGGGCGCCGGCCAGCATCAGGGTCAGCTCGTTGACCCCACGGAGGGCGGCTCGCGCCGTCGGCGATGCGGTGGCCTCAGCCTCCAACCGATGGCGACGGGCACCGAGCATCCCGAACTCGATCACCACGAAGAAGCCGCTCAACACGATGAGCAGTGTCGTCACCGCGATCACCACGAAGGGGTCGTTCATCTCAGGTCACCCCCACGCTCGGATGGACCGTCGTCCGGGGCGCCCGGCCCATCCTCGGCATGACCCTCGCCATCCTCTTCGTCGTCGGTCTCCCAGGTCAGCAGCCGCACGCGCACCTGGCTGGGCACGTGCCGGTCGACCTCGAGCACCTCGATCTCCAAGGCGTGGCTGTGCGGCTCATCGGAGACCAGCTCGGCTGGGTCCTGGGGGAGCGCGACCGTGATCGCACGCCCGACCTCCGGCAGCTCTCCCGACTCCGCGATCACCAGGCCGGCGATGGTCTCGTAGTCGCCCTCCGGGAGCCGATGTCCTACGGCGCGTTCGACCTCGTCGACCGGCACGTCGCCGTCCATCCGCCACATGTCCTGCGTGTCGGACACGATGAGCTCGGGCATCTCCTGGTCGTGCTCGTCCGTGATCTCGCCCACGAGCTCCTCGGCCAGGTCCTCCATGGTGAGCACACCGGCGAACCCGCCGTACTCGTCGATCACGCAGGCCATGTTCTGCTTGGCTCTGGTCAACTCCTCGACCGCCGCCGGGAGGGACATCAGCGTCGGCACGATCACCGCGGGGCGCATGATCGAACCCACGGCGACTCCCTCCTCGACCTCTCCGCGCAAGATGTCGGTCAGTTGGACGACCCCGAGCGGATCCCCCTGGTCCCCCACCACCGGGTATCGGGTGTGACCGGTAGCCATCAACGAGAGGACTTCGCCGATCTCGGTTTCGGTACCTACCGTGTCGACGCGGGCCCGGGGGATCATGGCGTGCTCGACGTCCTGATCCGGGAAGTCGATGATGCGGTCCAGCAGCAGGAACAGCTCCTGCGGCAGGTGCCCGCTGTCGCGGGAGTCAGCCAGGATGCGCTCCAGGTCCTGGGCGTTCGCCGTGGAGTCGAGGTCGTGGATGGGGGTGATGCCCACGAGTCGCAGCACGGCGTTGGCAGACCGGTCGAAGAGAGCGATCAACCAACCGAAGAGGGCGAGATAGATCAGAGTCGACCGAGCCATCCAGCGCGCCATCGGCTCGGCGTTCGCGATGGCCAGGTTCTTGGGATAGAGCTCCCCGAAGATCATCTGCACCCCGGTGGCCACCACCAGGGCGGCGATGGTCCCCACCGAGATGCTGACCGCCATCGACACCCCGGCCCCATCGAGCAGGCTCCCCAACTGTCGCCCGACGAGCGGCTCCGCGACGTATCCGACCAGGAGGCCGGTCACGGTGATGCCGAGCTGAGCACCGGACAGCATGAACGAGGTGCGCTTGGTCACCTTCAGGGCGCGTTGGGCCGACGCATCACCAGCCTCCGCCCGCGCCGCCAGTCGGTTGCGGTCGACCGACATGTAGGCGAACTCCTGGGCGACGAAGTATCCGTTCACGGCGATGATCAGGACGATCACCACGATGCCCGCGAGCAACAGCAGCAAGGTCGTGATCACAGGATCACGGCAGCATCAGGGCGCCGGCTCCCATCGTTGCTCGCCCGCGGAAAAGTCGTGGTCATGCCCTCAATCGTAAGGGAGCATCGCCGTCCCATCCGCGGGCCGCACGCCAGACGACGGACGACGGCAGTCCCTAGGCCTTCCCGGTGGCAGCCGCCTTCCGACGTTCCCGCACGTAGAGCTGTTTGCGCACCCTCGCGACCACGGTGCCGTCGTCCGTCACCACGTCGGTTTCCAACCATCGCAGCACCTTGGCTCCCCCGGCCGCGGCCTCCCGCAGCTCCTGCAGCAGCTCGTCGGTGACGACATAGCTGGCCCGCACCGTCGAGCGACCTGGGGCGACGAACTCGATCTCGGCAGCTTTGTCCCACACGACGTAGTCGGGACCCAGGCTGCGGAGCACCAGAACCATCCACCAGGGGTCCGTCATCGCGAAGATCGCACCGCCGAACAGGGTGCCCACATAGTTTCGCGCCCACCAGCGATGGTGCAAAGCCACTCGCGCCGTGCGGAAGTCCGCTCCCAGCTGCTCGATGTGGATGCCGGACCCTGCGAAGGGGGGCCAGATGTTCATGAAGTGGCGCATCACCCGGTGATCGCCACCCAGAGACTGCCACGTCGGAGCACGCAAACCCTGGATGGTCATCACCGGGACCTTCCCGTCGCCGCGGATAGCGGATAGCGAGCGCCCTCAGCTCGCGCCTTGATGCCCAAGAGCATCCGGCGCGACATCACGGCGCTGCCCACCGTGACGACGGCGGCAACCCCGCGCGCCGGGGCCCACGGAACGACATACCTCTCGCGCACCAGGAACCGCGTCCGCCCCTCCCCGTCGGGGCTCAACAGGAAGATCCAGTGGAAACCGAGACCCGCGCGGACAGGACGGGAGACGACCAGCAACTCCTCGGGCACGACCCGGACGATCTCCAGGGCGATGGTGGGATGCAGCCGCAAGACATCACCGGGCTGGGGGTTTTGCCACGCTTGCTCGACGTGGTCGGCGTTGACGATCCCGGCACCGCTGAGGTTCTCCAGCCAGGCGTAGCTGTAGAAGCCGCCTTTGTCCTGACCGAGCTGCGCGACCCATGGCCAAACCCGGTCGGGTGGGGCGTCGATGGTGATGGCATGGGTCAGCGCTGCGCCAGGCTGCGGCATCAGGGCCTCGCTCGGCAGCTCCCGCGTGGACTCGTCACCCCGCGTGCCCCAGGTGCGAAGTCGGCCGCCGACGAGGACCAGGTATGCCGCGGCTGCGGCCAGAGCGATCCCCGCTGCTGACGTCCTCATGCGACCCAGTGTGGCAGCCGCCGATCCGTTGTCGCCGACCGCGGCTACTCCCCCGTCTGACCGTCGATCGACTCACGGAGCAGGTCCGCGTGGCCGTTGTGCCGCGCGTACTCCTCGATCATGTGAACCAATACCCACCGCATCGATACCTCCCCTCGACCGCCAAAGGCCGGGGAGAGGCGGTCGAGCGCACCCGCGGGGTCCTCCGCCAGCCGCGACTGCACCACCGCGCGAGAACGCTCCACGGCCCGCCGCCACAAGGCGCGCAGGTCATCTCCCGCGTCATCCGTGGCCGAATGCCAATCCCAGTCCCAGTCGGCCCCCCAGTCGACGCTCGCCCACGGTTCTGGCATCGACTGCTGGCCCACGTTGGCGGTGAACCAGTCGTCTTCCACCAACGCGAGGTGTTTGAGCAGACCGGCCAGAGTCATCGACGTCGGAGGCAGGGCCGTGCGCAGCTGCTCATCACTGAGGTCTCGGCACCGCCACGCCAAGGTCGCACGGTGGAAGTCGAGGAAGCCCGTCAGCGTGTCGATCTCCGACGCGTGCAGCGGTGGCTCTGGCCGGCCCTGCTCGTCGAACACGGTCTCATCGGTCGAGGACTCGGTCATGCTCAGACCGTAGCGTTGGGTTCAGGCCGCCCACGAGCGATTTTCCGTGCGCCCATGGCCGCGGGAAGGTCCGCGAGACCACTGACCTCCAGGTCCGGGCGGCTGAAGTGGTCGGGGTAGGGACTACCGGTCCGATTGATCCAGGCGGTCTGCATACCGGCCGCGCGGGCGCCGTGCAGGTCCCACGGATGCACCGCGACCAGCACCATCCGCGACAGCTCTTCACCACACTGGTGTGCGGCAAACTCGTATGCCGCCTGCGCCGGCTTCCAGACGCCCGCATCCTCCACCGTCAGCAGCGCCTCGAAGTGATCCCGCAGACCTGCCTGCGTGAGCAGCGCATCGGCGACCCCGGCGGAACCGTTCGACAACGTCACCAGGCGCAGACCGGCATCGCTCAGCGCCTCTATGCCCGCAGCGACATCGGGATGCACCTCCAGGGACATGAAGCCCTCCATGACGTGGTCGATGGCGTCGGAGACCGGACGATCCAGCGATGCCGTCGGCAGCGACGAGGCCAGGACCCCTCGTGCGATATCCGCAAAGGGGGCCTGGTGCCCACACGTGGAGAGCGCGAAACCGTCCCGCAGCACCGAGGCGAACCACACTGCGGCCAGATCGGCCGGAGCCCCGACATCGGTGAACCTCCCGCGCATCACGCTGAGGTCCGACAGGGTCTCGTTGACGTCGAACACCACGGTCGTCACGGAGGTCGTCATGACCCCGACTCTGACCCGCTGGGGCCACCTGGGCAAGTGCGGCAGCTCACGACCACGTGGCTGTAGCGTGCGATTCATGGCTGATGTCCCCGCGTTGATGCTCACCGACCTGGTCCGGGACTTCGGCGCCAAACGCGCCGTGGACCGGCTGAGCCTGACCGTCCCCACCGGGGTGATGTTCGGCCTCGTCGGACCCAACGGTGCGGGCAAGACCACGACCCTCTCGATGGCCACCGGGCTGCTGCGACCGAGCCACGGCGGTGCGATGGTGCTCGGTCACGATGTATGGGCCGACCCGCAACGAGCCAAGGCGTTGATGGGGGTGCTGCCCGACGGACTCCGGCTGTTCGACCGACTGACCGGTCACGAACTGCTGACCTACGTGGGCCGGTTGCGCGGTGTGCCCGCCGCCGACCTCGCACCGAGGATCGAGGAGCTCCTGAGCACCTTGGACCTCGCCGAGGATGCCAACACCCTGGTCGTCGACTACTCCGCAGGCATGACCAAGAAGGTCGGCCTGGCCTGTGCCCTCATCCATGCCCCCCGGCTCCTCCTCCTCGACGAGCCGTTCGAAGCCGTCGACCCCGTCTCCGGTGAGGTGATCCGCTCGATCCTGCGGCAGTACGTCGCGGGGGGTGGCACCGTGGTGTTGTCGAGCCATGTCATGGAGCTGGTCGAGAACCTGTGTCAACGCCTGGCCGTCGTCGCTGCCGGACGCGTGCTGGCCGAGGGGCCGTTGGACGAGGTGCGCGACGGCATGTCCCTCCAGCAGCGGTTCCTGACGCTGGTCGGGACCAAGGAGACCAACCCGGAAGGCCTGGCGTGGTTGCGCTCCTCGTCCGACTGAAGCTGTCGCTGCTGCGCAACACGATGCGGCAGTCCGCATGGCGACTCGTCGGGGTCGTCCTGGCCATGATCGCAGGTCTGGGCTTCCTCATTGTCGGCGTCATCGGGGTCGCTGCAGCGCGGCTGCTGCCCGTCGACCAGGCCGGTCTCGTGGTGGTGCTGGGGGGATCGGCCCTGGTCCTCGGTTGGACGGTGCTGCCCGTCCTGCTCTTCGGCACCGACGAGACCCTCGATCCGAGCCGCTTCGCGCTGCTGCCGCTGTCGGCGCGCCAGCTCCTGCCCGGACTGTTGGTCGCCGGGGCCGTCGGGGTGCCCGGCGTGGTCACCATCGGGGTGACGTTGGCCACCGTGGTGACCTGGAGCCGTGGCACCGGCCCGGCGGTCGTGGCGTTGCTCGGGGCGTTGCTCGGCATCCTCCTGTGTCTGTTGTCGGCGCGGGTGCTCACCTCGGCCCTGGCCGGACTGCTGAGCTCCCGTCGTTTCAAGGACTTGGCCAGCGTGGCCCTGCTCGCCCTCTTCATGAGCTTTGCGCTGGGCTCGAACGCGCTCAGCGCCCTGGCTCTCGGTGAGGCGGAGGACGTCGAGGCCAACCTGCTCCAGGCCGTCGCCGTCGTGGGGTGGACCCCCCTGGGGTGGGCTTGGTCGGCCCCGGTAGACGCAGCCTCGGGGGACGCGCTCGCGGCCGCGGCAAAGCTGGCGCTCTCGTTGGCCTTGGTGGTGGCCCTGGCCGTCCTATGGCACCACTTCCTCGGGGTGCGGTTGACCTCGACGGTGACCACCGGCTCCTCCTCCGTTCACGTGCGGGAACGCGTCACGCTGTTGGACCGCCTGCTGCCGACCAACGCGGTGGGAGCGAGCGCCATGAAATGTCTGCGCTACTGGAGGCGCGATCCCCGATACATCGCCTCGATCGCCGGCGTCATCATCGCGCCCGTCGCGATCGTCCTGGCCAACGTCTTCACCACCGGGATGGGGCCTTGGCTGATCTGGATGCCTGCGCTGCTGGCCTTCGTGGTCGGCACGTCGCTGAGCCAGGACATCTCCTACGACGGGTCGGCCTTCTGGACCCAGATCTCCTCCGGAATCCCGGGCCGGGTGGATCTGGCGGGCCGGGGGTTGGCCGTCCTGGTGTGGTCCGCCCCGTTGACCATCGCGGCCGTGCTCGGCATCGCTGCTCTCACCGACGCGTGGAGCCTCCTGCCCCGCGCGCTCGGGCTGAGCACCGCGATGCTGGGTGGCGGTGTCGGCGTGGGGGTCTGGGTCACGGCCCACTGGCAGGGCCCGGCGCCACCGCCCGGGGCGAGCCCGTTCTCCTCCGGTGGCGGGACCTCGTTCGAGTCGTTCATCGCCGTCGTCCTCGGGATGGTGATGTCGCTGGTGGTCGCCGTGCCGGTCATCGCGCTGGTCGTCGGTGCGATCTGGGCACCGGCCCTGGGTTGGGTGGCCCTGGTGCTCGGTCCGGTATGGGGAGTGCTGACGTTGCGCTGGGGCGTGCGTCTGGGTGGGGCACGCCTCGATGCTCGGTGGCCCGAGGTTCTCGGCAAGATCTCGGCGAACGCCGGCTAGCCGGCCTGCTGGGGCTCGTCATCTGCCGTGTCCACCACGAACGAACCAGCGTCGTCGAATCCTGCGGTGAGCACACGGCACACACACGCCGTCGAGAGCGGACCGTAGAGATGCGGGAAGAGCGGAGACGAGGAATCATCGGGATCCCCGTGCTCGTAGCGGACCTCGGCCCCCACCGACTCCACCCGATCCACATCGATCTCTACCACCACCAGCGGCTCGTTCACCCCCGCGTAGACGAGCTCGGCGGTTGCGGGCACCTGATCCCAGCTCGAGCAATGGATGAAGCCGACCTGAGCCAAGGATCGGCCACGGGTGGACTGCTCGTGCAGCCCCTTCGCCGCGGATGCGGCCCACTGCGCAGCCTCGGTCAGGTGGAAGATCCGCATCGCCTACTCGACCGGCGTCAACGGGTGGATCGCCACCTCACCGGCTAACAACGGCCCGGCCGCGGCGAAGGCTGCAGCCACGTGCTCACTCCCCAGGTGGGCATCCAAGTCGGCCTGGGAGCGCCAGCGTTCCAGCGTGACGAAAGTGCCGGCAGCAGCTCCGGACTCATACAGGTCGTAGGCGTGACACCCTTCCTCGGCCTGGGTGGCCGCCACCAGCTCCCGGAGGGCAGCACGGACCTCATCGACCGCGTCGGCTCGGGCGGGGATGGTCGCCATGACGTGAAGTTCGCTCATGGCACCATCATGTCCCTCCGACGCC
>JBARVW010000067.1:0-7290 GCA_049646465.1 Ornithinimicrobium sp. | reverse complement strand
GGTAACGCCCGAGAGGGACTGCTGACTGCCACCCCCAGCCACCAATGTGACCTCCAGCCGGTTGTAGCCGGCCCGTAGTGACGACAAGTGGCTGGGGGTGGCTGGGGGTGGGGGGAGTCGGGGGGGGGGTCAGGCCTCGGGGACGTTGGCGTGCAGCTCGGCGAGCCAAGCGGTGGCGGTGCCATCCGACGGCGCTCTCCAGTCACCGCGGGGCGACAGTGCCCCACCGGTCGACACCTTGGGCCCGTTGGGCAACGCGGAACGCTTGAACTGGCTAAACCCGAAAAACCGCTGCAGGAAGACCTTGAGCCACCCCCTGATCGTGGCCAGGTCATAGGAGGTACGCCGATCGTCGGGGAACCCCGGGGGCCAGGCACCCGCGTCGGCGTCGTGCCAGGCGTGCCAGGCCAGGAAGGCGACCCGACTGGGCCCGAACCCCCACCGGATGACCTGGTGCAGGTGAAAGTCCTGCAGCTCATAGGGCCCGATCACGCTCTCGGTCCGCTGGGGGTCCTCGCCCGGTGTGGTCGGCACCAGCTCGGGCGTGATCTCGGTGTCGATGATGGAGCCCAGCACCGCACCGGTCCGATGGTCGAACAGCTCAGCGTCGATGACCCACCGGATGAGGTGCTGGATCAGGGTCTTGGGCACACCGGAGTTGACGGTGTAGTGCGACATCTGGTCACCGACCCCGTAGGTGCACCAGCCCAGCGCCAGCTCGGACAGGTCACCGGTGCCGAGCACGATGCCGCCGTGGTGACCCGCCAGACGGAACAAGTAGTCGGTACGCAACCCGGCCTGCACATTCTCAAAGGTCACGTCATAGACCGGCTCCCCGTCGGCGAAGGGATGGCCGATGTCGGCGAGCATCCGCCGCGCCGCGGGCTGGATGTCGATCTCCGCGAAGCTCGCACCCAGGGCCTGGGCCAGCTCGGTCGCGTTGTCCTTGGTGTGCGCTGTGGTGGCGAACCCGGGCAGCGTGTAGGCCAGGATGTCGCTGCGTGGCCGCCCCAGCCGGTCCATCGCCCGGGCTGCGACGATCAGCGCCTGGGTGGAGTCCAGCCCCCCGGACACACCGATCACCACCTTCGGCTCACCGATCGAGCTGAGCCGCCGTTCCAGCCCCGCCACCTGGATCGCATAGGCCTCAAAGCAGTCCTGGACCAGCTGGGCCGGGTCGTTGGGTACGAACGGGAACCGGTCGACGGCTCGCCGCAACCCGATGTCGGTATGGGGTGGGTCGAGGGTGAGCTCGACGGTCCGGAAACCGCGGGCCCGGTGACGCAGAGCCCGCGCGTTGTCCCCAAACGAGCCCTGCCGGGCCCGGTCCTGCCTGATCCGGTGCAGGTCCACATCGACCGTGCAGCGGTGCGGACCGCGAGCGAATCGTTCGCTCTGCGCCAGCAGCTGACCCAGCTCGTGGACCATGCTCTGACCGTCCCAGGCCAGGTCAGTGGTCGACTCACCCTCGCCCGCCGAGGTGTAGACGTAGGCGCACAGCTGGCGGGCACTGGCTTGGGCGCACAGGGCGTGCCGCTGCGCGGACTTGCCGATGTTGATGGGGCTGCCCGACAGGTTGGCTACGACCGTTGCTCCGGCAAGCACCGCCTCGCTGCTGGGTGGGACCGGCACCCACGCGTCCTCGCAGATCTCGACGTGCAAGGCAAACCCGGGCAGGTCGACCGCCCGGAAGATGAGGTCGGGTCCGAAGGGCACCACCTGACCACCCATCCGCAGGGTGCCGCCGTCCTCGGTCGCACCCGGTGCGAACTGCCGCTTCTCATAGAACTCGCGGTAGGTGGGCAGGTAGGACTTGGGCACCACCCCAAGAACCTGACCACGGTGCACCACGACCGCACAGTTGTAGACCGCATCACGGTGTCGGACGGGTGCTCCGACGACCAGGACGGGGAGCAGCTCTGTGCTGCCCCGCCGCACCGTCTCCAGCGCAGCTGCCACCGCATCGAGCAGCGCATCCTGCAGGTGCAGGTCATCGATGGCGTAGCCACTGAGCCCCAGCTCGGGGAAGACTGCGAGCGCGACCCCGTCGTCGTGGCACGCCTGGGCCTGCTCGAGGGTCCGGTCGGCATTGGTGGCCGGGTCGGCCAGCGCGACCGGCAGGGTGCAGGCTGCCACCCGGGCGAACCCCTGGTCGTAGGCGCTGTAGAAGTCCACGGCGGACAGTCTCGCAGGCCGGGCCCGGGTGCGGCCCAGTAAGGCAGGATGGGCCCATGGACCGTCAGCAGGAATTCGTGCTGCGCACGATCGAGGAACGCGACATCCGCTTCGTACGGCTGTGGTTCACCGACATCCTGGGTGCGCTCAAGTCCGTTGCGGTCGCACCGGCCGAGCTGGAGCAGGCCTTCGCCGGGGGGATCGGCTTCGACGGCAGCGCCATCGAGGGTTTCACCCGGGTCTATGAGGCCGACATGATCCTGCAGCCGGACGCAAGCACCTTCCAGGTGCTGCCATGGCGCGGCGACAACCCGGGCACGGCGCGGATGTTTGCCGACATCCAGATGCCGAGCGGGACCCCGGCCATGACCGACTCGCGACACGTGCTCAAGCGGGCCCTGGATGCTGCGGCGCAGCTGGGGTTCACCTTCTACACCCACCCCGAGATCGAGTTCTACCTGTTCAAGGAGCCCTATGAGCCGGGCACCATCCCGGTCCCGGTCGACAACGCGGGCTACTTCGACCACGTGGCCCGGGGGGATGGGCACGACTTCCGTCGCTCGGCCATCACCATGCTGGAGCAGATGGGGATCTCGGTGGAGTTCAGCCACCATGAGGGTGGCCCGGGCCAGAACGAGATCGACCTGAGGTATGCCGATGCGTTGTCGATGGCCGACAACATCATGACGTTCCGGACGGTGGTCCGTGAGGTCGCCCTTCAGCACGGATCGCTGGCCAGCTTCATGCCGAAACCGTTGGCCAACGAGCCGGGATCGGGGATGCATACCCATATCTCGCTGTTCGAAGGCGACACCAACGCGTTCTACGAGCCATCGGCGGACTACGAGCTCTCGCTGACTGGGCGCCGTTTCATGGCCGGGCTCCTGGTGCACGCGCGCGAGATCTGCGCGGTGACCAACCAGTGGGTGAACTCCTACAAACGCCTGTGGGGCGGGGGTGAGGCGCCGGCGTACGTCTGCTGGGGGCACAACAACCGCAGCGCCATGGTGCGGGTGCCGATGTACTCCATCGGGAAGGGACACTCCCGTCGCGTCGAGATCCGCTCCATCGACGCGGCGTGCAACCCCTATCTGACGTATGCCGTGGTGTTGGCGGCAGGGCTGAAGGGCATCAAGGAGGAGTACGAGCTGCCCGAGGAGGCCGAGGACGACGTGTGGAGCCTGACCGACGGCGAGCGGCGGGCCATGGGCATCGACCCGCTCCCGCAGTCGCTGGGCGAAGCAGTGGCCATCATGGAGGAGAGCGAACTGCTGGCGGAGGTGTTGGGGGAGCAGGTGTTCGATTTCTTCCTGCGCAACAAATGGCAGGAGTGGGCGGACTATCGCTCTCAGGTGACCGCCTTCGAGCTTGATCGGTACTTGGTGCGCCTGTGACCGAACGCCCGGATCTACCCGTTGCTGACCTGGCCCGGGCCGGATTCACCAGGCCCAAGGACTCGGCTGCGGTGATCGGCGCCATCGTGCAGGCGCTGCCGGGCCGGGTCGACCTCGACCAACTCGTGGCCGACCTCGGCTCGGTCGCGGATCCGGACCAGGCGGCGCTGGCGATGGTGCGGCTCATCGAACGCGATCCTGGCTCGGCGAAGGCGCTGGCTGCCCCGGGGGATCCCCGCCTACGGGCGCTGAGAGTGCTGGGGGCCTCCAGCGCCTTGGCCGATCATCTGGTCAAGCACCCCGAGCATCTCGACGATGCAGCCAGCGGAGCCGCCCATGAGCCCCAGGACGTCGTCGACGCTGTCCGTGGGCTGAGCGGCCGCGCCGGTGCTGAGGCGCTCCGCGTGGCCTACCGGCAACAGATCGTGCGGATCGCAGCCGCCGACCTGAGTGCGCAGGATCCGTTGGAGGTCCTGCCCCAGGTGGCCGAGGCGCTGGCCGACCTGGCATCGGCCGCGATCCAGGCCGCGCTCCTGCTCGCCCACGCCCAGGTCGCCGACGCCCACCAAGCCCGGGTCACGGTCATCGGGATGGGCAAGTGCGGTGGACGGGAGCTCAACTACATCTCCGACGTGGACGTCATCTTCCTCGCGGCCGCAGCCTCGGGGGTCGAGGACGTCACCGCCATGAAGGTGGCGACCCAACTGGCCAGCGCCGTGATGCGGATCTGCGCTGAGGCGACCGCCGAGGGATCGCTCTGGCCGGTCGACGCGGCGCTGCGACCCGAGGGCAAGAACGGGCCGTTAGTGCGCAGCTTGGCCAGCCACCGCGAGTACTACCAACGGTGGGCCAAGAACTGGGAGTTCCAGGCCCTGCTGAAGGCCAGGGTCATCGCGGGGGATGAGGACCTCGGTGCGGAATGGCTGGATATCGTCCGCCCCCTGGTCTGGGATGCGGGCAGCCGGGAGGGCTTCGTCGACGACGTGCAGGCGATGCGCCGGCGGGTGGAGGAGAACGTGCCCGCGGCCTCCTCGGACCACCAGATCAAGCTCGGCCCCGGTGGCCTGCGGGACATCGAGTTCAGCGTGCAGCTGCTGCAGATGGTGCACGGGCGAGCAGACGACTCGTTGCGCTCGGGCACCACCCTGGAGGCGTTGCGAGCGTTGCGCGACGGGGGATACGTCGGACGCGAGGACGCGGCTGCCTTGGACCGGGCCTACCGCCTCCTACGCTCCCTCGAGCACCGGATCCAGCTCGCCAAGCTGCGGCGCAGTCACATGATGCCCACGGGTGAGCAGGAGCTGCGTCAGCTGGGCCGGTCCCTGGGAGAGCGCGGTGAAGCCTCACGCAGCATCGTGCAGCGCTGGCGAGCCGAGCAGCGTGAGGTCCGGCGGCTTCACGAGCGGTTGTTCTACCGCCCCCTCCTGGCGGCCGTCGCGAAGCTGAGCTCGGACACCTTGCGCCTCTCGCCGCAGCAGGCACGCACCCGGCTCTCGGCCCTGGGCTACCGCGACCCGGCGGGAGCGATGCGCCACCTCGAGGCGCTGACCGAGGGGGTGAGTCGTCGCGCCACCATCCAGCGGACCCTGCTGCCCGTGATGCTGAGCTGGTTCGCCGAGGGCGCTGATCCGGACGCCGGGTTGTTGGCCTTCCGGCAGATCAGCGAGACCCTGGGCACCAAGCACTGGTATCTGGCGATGCTTCGCGACGAGGGCAGCGCGGCGCAACGCCTGGCCATGATCTTGTCCAGCAGTCGGTATGCCGTGGATCTGCTCATCCGCTCGCCGGAGTCGGTCGCTCTGCTCGGTGATCCCTCGGGGTTGGTGCCGAAGACCAGGGACCAGCTGCAGGCGCGGTTCACTGCTGCCCAGACACGACACGAGGACTCCTCGGACGCCTTCGCCTCCGTCCGAGCCGTCCGGGCCAAAGAGCTCGTGCGCATCGTGATCGCCGACCTGGTCGGCGACCTCAGCGATGTGGAGGTGCGCAAGGCCCTGACCGACCTGACCGACGCCTACCTCGACGCCGCATTGTCTATTGCCATGCGGGGTTGCGAGGACGCGATCGACACCATCATCATCGGGATGGGCCGCTTGGGTGGCCGGGAGCTGGGCTACGTCAGCGACGCGGACGTGATGTTCTGCTACCGGGCCCGAACGGTCGGGACCGACGGGGCCGCGGTGCCGCGGGACTCGCCGGACCAGGACGCTCCCGCACCAGCTCAGCGCGCCGCCGACGCGATCGCGGCCCTACGCAAAGGGTTGTCGGGTCACGGGCCGGACCCCACCCTGGAGCTCGACGCCGATCTGCGCCCGGAGGGCCGTTCGGGACCGTTGGTGCGCAGTTTCGACTCCTACCGTTCCTACTACGCGCGTTGGTCGGCCGGGTGGGAAGCCCAAGCTCTGCTGAGAGCCAGAGTGGTGGCCGGTGAGCCCGGTCTGGCTCGCGACTTCACCGAGCTGATCAACCCGTTGCGCTGGCCCAAGAAGGGCCTGGACGACCAGGGGATGCGCGAGATCCGCAAACTGAAGGCCCGGATGGAGGCCGAACGGCTGCCCCGAGGTGCCGACCCGCGCACGCATTTCAAGTTGGGCCTGGGCGGCCTGAGCGACGTCGAGTGGGTCGTCCAGAGCCTTCAGCTCAAGCACGCGCACCGGGTGCCCGCTCTGCGCACGACGAGCACGCAGTCGGCCCTCGACGGGGCCGTGGGTGCTGATCTCCTGACGAGTAGCGACGCGCACATCTTGAGCGCGGCGTGGACCTTGGCCTCGCGACTGCGCGATGCCGGAGTGCTCTGGCGTGGCCGTCCGGTGGACTCGGTGCCCAGCGATCACCGGGACGCCGAAGGTATTTCTTTGATCCTGCAGCGTCCACGGGGCAGCGGGGGCGGCCTCGCCCAGGAGTGGCGCCAGTGCGCGCGGCGTTCCCGCTTCGTGGTCGAGCGGCTGTTTTATGGAGAAGGCGGGCCGAGCTCGTCCACCGGCTTTGCCAGCACCACGGGACCGGCGGGGGTAGGCCCCTCCTCGACACGGCGATCCGCGCCGCGTCGACGCCCCTAGGTCCGGGCGTTCCTAGAATGGCGCCGTGACTTCTGTTTCGTCTGCGGGGGCGACCCGAGTGCCGCCGGTCGGGTTGTGGTTGACCCGAGCCATGATGCCCGACGTTGACGCCTGGGCCGCCAAGAGCGTGGTGCCGGTCCTGGTGCACCGGCTCGGTCTACACACCGCTTTGGTGCCTCGTGGTCGCTCTGTGGTGGGGGCGCCGTACGACGACGCCACGATGATGTGCGCCGCGAGGCCGGCGCCGGTCAAGCTCTCGCCGGCGATGGGGTTCTGGGTGATCGACGATCGCGCAGTGATCACCGTGCAGTCCAAGCAGTGGCGGCGACAGATCCGATGGGTCATCTGGGATCCGCAGGTCGGCATGATGCGCCCACCCGGAGTCGACATCGCCTCTCCCCAGCAGATCCTCAGCGTAGCGAGGGGCGGACGCCGTGACGAGCTGATCGACATGCTGGCCGAGCGTCACCACCCACCCCAGCGCCTGCTCAGCGCGGTGGTGAACCTGCTGGGGCTCCCCGGCGCGGAGGTCTTGCTCGACGCTGGGGTGACCGAGTCCTGGGAGGGCGCCCACGCGCACGAACCCGATGAGCGTGAGGTGGACTTCTTCGAGGACGCGGTCAAGGACGCGGTGGCCCTTCGCCGCGAGCTCGGCTGGGGTG
>JBARVW010000066.1:0-7216 GCA_049646465.1 Ornithinimicrobium sp. | reverse complement strand
GCCCGGCCACGTCGTCCCGCTGCGGGCCCGCGCCGGAGGGGTGCTCGAGCGCCCTGGGCACACCGAGGCGGCGGTCGAGCTGTGTCAGCTGGCCGGCCTCACGCCGGTGGCAGCGATCGCCGAGCTGGTTGACGACACCGGCGAGATGCTGCGCGGGGACGCCGTCCGCGCCCTGGCCCAGAACCATGATCTGACGGTGTTGACCGTCGCCGAGCTCGTCGCCTACCGTGCGGCGCAACCGTCACCACCAGCATCGTCGAGGAGATTGTCATGAGCGGTTCTGGAGCACCCACGGTGCGGGTCGACGGCAGCGGACTTCGGGTGGCGGTCGTGTCCGCCTCGTGGCACACACCGGTGATGGACGGTCTGCGTGCCGGGGCTGCGCGGGCGTTGGAGCAGGCGGGCGTGGCTCGTGTCGACGAGCTGCGGGTGCCGGGCAGCTTCGAGCTGCCGGTGGCGTGTATGCGGATGGCCCGGTCGGGCAAGTTCGACGCCATCGTGGCGCTCGGCGTGGTCATCCGCGGCGGGACCCCGCATTTCGAGTACGTGTGTCAAGCCGCCACGAACGGTCTGACGGACGTCAGCGTGCAGGAGGGTCTGCCCGTCGGATTCGGTCTGCTCACCTGCGACACCGAGCAGCAAGCCCTGGACCGGGCCGGTCTGGAGGGTTCGATCGAGGACAAGGGAGACGAAGCCGCCTCGGCCGCGATGGCGACCGCCATCGCCTTGCGCCCCTACTGACCCGAGCGACCGAACAGGGGTTTACGACCCCGCCGCTCAGAGGTTGCTGGAGATCTCCGCGTCGGCTCGCAGGTCGCTCAGTATTCCGTCCACGGCTTCGGACTGTGCCTCCTGCAGGAGCTGCTGCTCCAGCTGGCTCTCCACCTCGTCGAAGGCGGGGATCGTCGCGGCCGCCGGGTCCTCACCCGAGGACTCCTGCTGAGCGGACAGCTGGTCGTACAGGTCGCGGATCTCCGCGCCGCTGGGTTGCTCGATGTCGGCGGCCTCGGTGAGGTACTTCTCGATCTTCAGCTGGTTCTCCACCTCGTCCCGCACCTCGTCCTCGGTGAAGCCTTGGTCCTCGAGAGTGGCGAAGAAGTCCGTGGCTGAGGCCGCTCCGTTGCTGGCGGCCAGCTCCTCGATGTCTGCGTCGACCTCGCTGTTGCTGATCTCGATCCCCTCATCGTTCGCCGCCTGGCGCAGCAGCAGGTTGTTGATCATGAAGTCGAGCGTCTGTTGCTTCAGGTCCGCCTGGTCGACCTCACTGCCGGCTTGTTGAGCCTGGGCCGAGGCCTGCTCGAACTGCGGCTCGTAGGCGCTGACGAAGTCGTCCTGGCTGATGTCCTCGCCGTCGACCGTGGCCACGACCTCGGGAAGGCCGGTGAGGTCGGGCTCGGCAGCTGCGCCGGCCCCCTCGGCGCCCGGGGCAGCGCTGGTGGCCGCCGCGGCATCCCCGGCAGTCTGCGATGCGGCGTCGTCCGCGCCATCGTTGTCTGCGCTGCAGGCGGCCAGAGCAGCCACCGCCACGACAGAGACGGCGACGTGAGCCAGCCGCGTCAGGACACCGTGCGTCATATTTCCCCTTGGGTTGTCGAAGCGAGCGACGCTAACACGCCCGGCTCGGGCGGATACCCAAGAACTCCTCAGGCAGGACCCCGGGGCCTACGTCGGCGAAATGGCAGGGTGGGGGCATGTCGTCCTTACCGATGGTGCAGCCACGCGAAGGTATGCCGTCACGAGTGACCATCTACGAGGTGGGGCCCCGCGACGGGTTGCAGAACGAGTCAGCGGCGTTGTCGACCGAGACCAAGGTCGAGTTCGTGCAGCGCCTGCTGCGGTCCGGCCTCGACACGGTCGAGCTGACCTCCTTCGTCCCCGCCTCCTGGGTGCCGCAGCTGGGGGACGCCGAGGAGGTGGTCGCTGCCCTCGGGTCGGCCGCGGTCGGCGCCAACCGTCCGGTTCTGGTGCCCAACGAACGAGGGCTCGACCGTGCGCTGGAGAGCGGGGTGCGCGCGGTAGCCATCTTCGGTAGCGCCACCGAGTCGTTCTCCCGGCGCAACCTGAACCGCTCGATGGCCGAGTCCGTCGCCATGTTCGCTCCGGTGGTGCAGCGGGCCCTGGACGCTGACGCGTGGGTGCGTGCCTACGTGTCGATGTGCTTCGGCGATCCCTGGGAGGGCCCGGTTCCGGTGGCCGCCGTGGTCGAGGCCTGCTCCGCGCTGATGGATCTCGGCTGCGACCAACTCTCTCTCGGAGACACGATCGGTGTGGCGACGCCTGGGCACGTCGAGCAGCTGTTGGACGCCCTGGAAGACGCCGGTATCGGGGTCGATCAGGTCGGGGTTCACTTCCACGACACCTACGGGCAGGCGCTGTCCAACACCATGGCGGCGCTGGCTCGGGGGGTCTCGGTGGTCGATGCCTCCGCTGGGGGGCTGGGGGGTTGTCCGTATGCCCAGTCGGCTACCGGCAACCTGGCGACCGAGGACCTGGTGTGGGCACTGCAGGGACTGGGGATCGAGCACGGGGTGGACCTCGGCACGTTGGTCGAGACAAGCGTGTGGATGGCGGCCCAGCTGGGCCGGCCCTCGCCGAGCCGGGTGGTGCGCGTCCTGTCCCCGTCCACCGACCTTTCCGCAACCGACGACTGATCCACCGACCGTGGGGGCGGCAGGACGCCGGCCTGCCGAAGGCATACGGTGGGTTCATGCTCTCTGGGATCGACCGCAGTCACATGGATCACGATGTCCGACCACAGGACGACCTGTTCACCCACGTCAACGGGACGTGGCTGGCCAGCGCGGAAATCCCGCAGGACCGCAGCCGCTACGGTGCCTTCGACGTCCTGCGTGAGAACGCCGAGGAGAACGTCCGGGACCTGATCGAGGAGGCCGCCTCGAAGGAGCCGCCCCTGGACAGTCCCGAGGGCAAGGTGGGTGGCCTATTCGCCAGCTTCATGGACACCCAGCTGATCGACGCCTTGGGTGCATCCCCGCTCGTCAAGGACTTGGTTGAGGTGGCCGGGGTGACCTCCGCTCGCGACGTGTGCCGCGTGTCGGGGGCCTTGCAACGGACCGGGGCCCAGGGTCTGACCCATCTCTGGGTGACCGCCGATGCCGGCAGCCCGGAGGACTACATCGTCTATCTGCATCAGGCCGGACTGGGCCTGCCCGACGAGGCGTACTACCGCGAGGAAGAGCACGCTCAGGCGCGCTCGGCCTACCAGGACTACCTGGTCACCATGCTGAAGCTGGCGACCCCGGCCTTGGCCGAAGCCGGTCTGGACCTGGGCGAGGATCCGGCCGAACGGGTCTACGCCCTGGAGGAGCGGATCGCCTCGCACCACTGGGACCGCGTCGCCACTCGCGATGCGATCAAGGCCTACACCAAGATGTCCGCGGCGGAGCTGGCCGAAGCCACCCCCGGGTGGGACTGGGCAGCCTGGGCCGACGGGCTCGGCGCCCCCGAGCACGCTCTGGACCACGTCGTAGCCCGCCAACCCGACGTGCTGAGCGCGGTCGGGGTGGCCCTGCAGGAGGTCCCCATCGAGGACTGGCAGGCGTGGCTTGCTGTCCGCCTGCTCGAGGCGCGCGCGCCATACCTCAGTGACGACTTCGTCAACGCCAACTTCGATTTCCGCGGCAAGGCCCTCAGCGGGACCCCGCAGATCCGGGAGCGGTGGAAGCGTGGTGTCGCCCTCGTCGAGTCGTTCCTCGGGGAGGCCGCCGGCCAGCTGTACGTCGCGAAGCACTACCCGCCGCAAGCGCACGAGCGTATGCAGGCCCTGGTCGAGAACGTCATCGAGGCGTTCCGCCGCCGGATCACCGAGCTGGAGTGGATGGGG
Source organism: Ornithinimicrobium sp. (assembly GCA_049646465.1). Classification (GTDB taxonomy): domain Bacteria; phylum Actinomycetota; class Actinomycetes; order Actinomycetales; family Dermatophilaceae; genus Ornithinicoccus. The sequence goes on along the minus strand of JBARVW010000066.1, from coordinate 3,372 downwards.
CCGCAGACGCGGCAGGAGGCGTTGCAGAAACTCGAGGCGTTCCGACCCAAGATCGGACACCCACCCACCTGGCGCGACTACTCGGCCTACGTCATCGACCCGGCGGACCTGGTCGGTAACGTGCGCCGTGGCAACGCGTTCGAGAGCGACCGTGACCTGGCCAAGATCGGCCAGCCGATCGACCGTGACGAGTGGCTGATGACGCCGCAGACGGTCAACGCCTACTACCACCCCATGCTCAACGAGATCGTCTTCCCGGCGGCCATCCTGCAGCCGCCGTTTTTCACCGTTGATGCCGACGACGCGGTGAACTACGGCGGAATCGGCGGTGTCATCGCCCACGAGATCGGGCACGGCTTCGACGACCAGGGCTCCCGGTTTGCCGGTGACGGATCCCTGACCGACTGGTGGACCGAGCAAGACCGGACCGCCTTCGACGACCGCGCGCAGCGTCTGATCGCGCAGTTCGACGCGCTGACCCCCCGCGAAGCCCCGGACCACACGGTGAACGGTGGGATGACCGTGGGCGAGAACATCGGGGACCTCTGTGGCCTGGAGCTGGCGCTCTCGGCCTACCGGATCTCCCACGGAGGCGAGGCTCCGGAGATCGACGGCTGGACCGGCGAGCAGCGCTTCTTCCTCGGGTGGGCCCAGGTCTGGCGGGGCACGGCGCGCGTCGAGGAAGCCAAGCGGCTCATCGCGGTCGACCCGCACGCGCCCGCCGACCTGAGGGGCAACACCGTGCGCAACGTCGACGCCTTCCACCTCGCGTTCGCCTCCGAGCCCGGGGACGGCATGTGGTTGGACCCGCAAGAGCGCGTCCGCATCTTCTGAGTGTGACCTAGGTAGCGGCGCGGACCCCGGTGATCCGGTGCAGCAACAGCGTGCGTGGCTGGTCGCCGTCTGCGACGGTGGCTCGCACCCGCCCGCCCTCGACCCGATGCGGTCGGATCAGCATCCGTTGCACACCGCCGACGTCGTCCACGTAGCCGACCCATACCGCCAGACCGTCGGCGGCTGCTTCGCGCAGCAGCGAAGCCGTCACCACCGGATCGGTGGTGGAGACCTGCCCACCTCGGTCGTCCTCGTCGTGCACGGCGCGGACCTTCTCGCCGTGTCGCATCGACGCGACGATCTGCCCCGCCACCTGGGGATCCACTGTGGTGACGGTCACCCCAGGCCTCGACCGACGAGTTGTCCGGTGGTAGCGACCAGGGGCTAAAGCGACACCCCCGTCGGCGCCTTCCGCCACGGGACCGTACTGACCCTCCCGGAGCAGGTCGAGCACGGTGGGCGCGGGCACCGGGCTGATCAGCACGGTGGCGGCGATCCTGCGCAGTTGCAGCAATGCCAGCGCTCGGTCGGCCTGCACCCGGTCGAGCAGCGCTTCGTCGTCGGAGCGGATGTAGGCCGAGCAGGCACCGACCCGTGCCACGCCGTGCCGCCGAGCGACGTCCCGCACCAGATACTCCAGCGGTTGGGGGATACCCGTTCGGCTGATCGAGGTGACCTCCGACAACAGCCGGTCAGCCGACCAGCCCGCATCCAGGGCCCGCCGCAGGGTGGTCTCGGTGATCCGGTAGACCGTGGCCCCACCTCGTGACTCGACGTCGCTGACCATGCGCATCACCGACTGCGCCGGCCCATCGAGACGACCCGGGGCGACGGCGGTGAGATCGGCCTGCAGGAGCACGTGGTCGACGGCGACGGGGATGTGCGCAGCCATAGAGGTCAGGGCGTGCTCGTCGTCACCCGTGGCCAGGGCCCGCCCAGGGCTGCTCAGCGCACCACGACCCAAGAGCCCGGCCCATTCCGCCTCGCGCAGCACCACGGCGACCGCCGGGCTGTTCCCCGCGGCGGAGGCGCGCTGCATACGCAGCGGGTGATGCCAGCGCAGGAGATCGACCACGTCGTCAGGATCGGGTGCGTGGCCCACCGGAAGTGCTGCCAGGGCACTGAGCACGTCGCGCCGCCGCTGCCGTCCGGCCGGCCAGGAGGTCTCGGTGGACAACGCGTTGATCCGTCCCCCGTCGGAGTTGCCCACCAGGGAGGGCGCGGCCGAGGTCGTCATCCAGGCACGAGCCAGCTGGGCCCAGCGCCGCTCCGGTGGCTCCTCGGCCCAGTCGTCGGCGTCTCCGGTGGGCATCCAGGCATCGGCGCCCTGGTCGCCGCCGTCGTCGCGGGCCAGCAGACCGGCCGCGTGCATCACCTCGAGCAGCCACGCGGCCTGAGCCGTCGTGACCTCCAGGTGCGTCGCCAACCGGTTGAGGTCGCGCACGGCGAGACCGCCGGTGCGCAGGACCCGGGGCGGGTTGCTCCCCCAGGAGTCGATGACCTCGCCGGTGAGCACCATCAGCTCGGCAGCACGCCCGCCTACCGCTGCGTCGGTGACCTCCGGGTCGACGGATGCTCGAGCCGGTGGTGGCGACGGCGGGCTCAGCGCGGCTTCTGCGTGCAACCGTCCCCCGCGCAAGGCCAGGGCCACCTGCCGTGGCATCACCACGTGGGATGAGTCGACGCGTTGAAGCAACGAGGCCTCGGTCAGGCTGCGGCCCGCTGCGCCGAGCGAGCCCGGTGCGGCCTGGGGGTCGTGGGAGAGGACGCCGGTCGGGGGACCCCAGGTCAGCGCAGCCAAGATCGCCTGCGAGTGGCGGTCGAGATCGTCGGTCCTGGCGGTCACGGTCGTGCCCTCCGGCGCACCAGGCACGAGAGGACCCAGCCCCGCCGGGTCCCCGATGGCATCGGCTGCGGCACGAGCCACGTGCAGACCGTCGCTACTGCGCCACAACAGGGCGAGGGACACGAGATCGTCCAGGTGGTCGCTCACCAACGGCGACTCTGCCGGCTCGCCCAACAGCTCGGCCACGGACGCGAGGTCGGCGGGGGATGCGACAAGGGCGGCTTCGAGCGTATGCAGATGGGCCAGGTCAAGGCCGTCCAGTGCTCGCTCCGTGCTGGCCCGGGTGTTGGCGCGGGCAGCGAGCGTGGTGAGGTCGTGGGGTGCGGGCCGGGCCAAGTCGGGGCGGGCCGCCAACAGCAGGCCCAGCTCGTCGTCGGTGCGGTGCCGCAGGTCATCGGCCAAGGAACGGGCCGCCGGAGCGGAGGGGCGGTCGGGGGTTGCGGGCACCAACCCACATTAGTGCTGACGCCGGCCGTGCCGTGACCGCGCCTGGGGTGCCTCGCGCCGGGAGCCGCGGGACTGCTCCGACTTCGGTGCACTTCTGCCTGCCGCGCCGAACGTAGGGGTGCGCCGAAGTGGGCAGGAGTGGCCCAGGCAGGCACGCTCCATCCGATCCTCAACCGACTCGAAGACGAGGGGCTGGTGATCTCCTCGTGGCGCGCCGGGATTGAGGGACCGGGCCGCCGGCCCGC
>JBARVW010000065.1:0-7450 GCA_049646465.1 Ornithinimicrobium sp. | reverse complement strand
GAGATCGTGGCCTTTCTCGGCCCGAACGGTGCCGGGAAGACCTCCACCATCGACCTGATGCTGGGTCTCACGGTCCCGGACCAGGGAACGGTCACCGTTGGAGGACTGACGCCACGTGAGGCGGTGTCCTCGGGGCGAGTCAGCGCGGTCCTGCAGACCGGAGGCTTGCTGCGCGACCTGACGGTGCGCGAGACCGTGCGAATGATCGCCTCCACGTTCTCCGAGCACCGCACGGTGGATGACGTCATGGCTCGCGCGGGTCTGGAGGGGCTGGGCGAGCGCAAAGTCTCCAAGTGCTCCGGTGGTGAGCAGCAGCGCCTTCGCTTCGCGCTCGCGCTGCTGCCCGATCCCGACGTGCTGATCCTGGACGAACCGACGGCTGGCATGGATGTCTCAGCCCGTCGCGAGTTTTGGGCCGCGATGCAAGCCGAAGCGGCGCAGGGCCGCACGGTCGTCTTCGCCACGCACTACCTGGAAGAAGCCGACGCCTTCGCAGATCGGATCGTGTTGATCGCCAGCGGATCCATCGTGGCCGACGGCACCACCCAGGCGATCCGGGCACGCGCGACCGGCCGCTCGGTCAGCGCCACCTTGCCGTTCGAGACCGACCCGGCCACGGTGGCGGCGCAGCTCCGCGGCATACCGGAGGTCGGCCACGTCAGCGTCGAGGGGCACCGGGTCCGTGTCCTCTCCAGCGACTCCGACGCCATCGCACGGGTCTTCCTGACCGAGCTCGGAGCGCACAACCTCGAGATCGCCACGGGCTCGTTGGAGACCGCCTTCATGACCATCACCGCAGAGACCGCGGTTCGGGACACGAGCACGGAAGAGGCCCGCGCATGAACACGACCTACCTCGCTTTGGAGACCAAACGGATCACACGTGACTACGTGACGATGTTCTTCACCGCCGTTCTCCCGGCGTTCTTCTTCCTGATCTTCGGCGCCGCACAGGAGTACTCGAGCGAACCCGCCGGCAACGGCAACGTGGCGATGTACATCATGATCTCGATGGCCGCCTACGGCGCGGTAGTCGCCACGACCGGTATCGGCGGGATGGCGGCCGTCGAACGGATGCAGGGCTGGGGGCGTCAGCTGGCCCTGACCCCGATGAGCGACGGCTCCTACGTCGCCATCAAGTCCACGATCGCGTTGGTGATTGCCGCCATCCCGATCGCACTGGTCTTCCTGTTGGGCGCCGTGACCGGCGCCGAAGGGGATGCTCGTGTCTGGGTGCTCAGCGCGGTGATCCTGCTGCTGGGGGCGACGACGTTCTCGCTCTACGGCCTGTGCTTCGGCCTGGCCTTCCGCTCCGAAGCGGCGGTCAGCGCGGCCAGCGGGACTCTGGTCATCCTCGGCTTCATGGGCAACATCTTCTTCCCGCTCACGGGCTGGTTGCTGACCGTGGCCAAGTTCACCCCGCTCTACGGCTACGTGCAGCTGGCGCGCTACCCCCTGACCGAGGGTTTCAACCTCGACACCAGCACCGGCGCGATGATCGAGGAAGCCGCCTGGATCCCGGTGGCTAACGTGGTCGTATGGACCATGATCTTCGCGATGCTTGCCACAGCGCTCGTGCGCCGAGGGCGCGGTCGTCAGTGAACGAGAAGCCCGCGTCGCGGGACCCCTGGGAACGGTGGGGGTGGTTGATGAGCACCATCTGGCTGGTCTTCCTCCTCTTCCCCTTCTTCGCCGCCGTGAACGCTCCCACCGGCTGGGGGTGGCGGCTCGCCACCATTGCCGGGCTCGGGGTGTTTGCCCTGGTCTACACCGAGGCGTTCGTCCGGCTCAGCCACGACAACACCCCCGCGCGTCACCACTCCCTGGGCCTTTCGCGCTTCGCGATCCTGCTGGTCCTCAGCCTGGCCATGATCCCGGTGCTGCGGTGGGAAGCCTTGGGCTTGACGCCCTTCCTCGTCTCGTTCGCATCCTTCTTCTTCAGCCCCCGTGCGGCCCTCGGGACCATCGTCACGTCGTTGCTGCTCGCCGGCGTGGGCATCTGGCTCGCCGGTCCGGAGCTATGGGTCTTCCCCGGCATCATCCTGTTGGTCGGAGTCAGCACGCTGCTGGTGGCCAACCTCGACCGGCGACAGTACGAGCAGCGCGACCTCCGCACCCAGATGACCCTGGAAGCCGAGCGCGGCCGGGTGGCCAGAGACGTGCACGACGTGCTCGGTCACTCCCTGACCGTCATCACCGTGAAGGCCGAGCTGGCCGAGCGGCTGATGGACCTCGATCCCGATCGCGCCAAAGAAGAGCTCGCATCGATCCGTGCGTTGAGCCGCCAGGCGCTCAGCGAAGTGCGCACCACCGTCGGGGGACTTCGATCGGCTCGGCTCGAAGACGAGCTGATCACCGCACAAGCGGTGCTCACCGACGCCGGCATCGAGACCACCATCACCGGTGACGCCGACACGGTCTCCGCGCGGCACCGCACGGTCGCTGCGTGGGTCCTCCGGGAGGCGGTGACCAATGTGGTGCGGCACAGCCGGGGCACCCACTGCCACGTCGAGCTGGGCTTTTCCAGCGTGTCGGTCACCGACGATGGTCGCGGTCTGCCCGTGGGCACTGCAAGCGATCACCGCGGCGCCGGCCATCGGGGCGGCAACGGACTCCGTGGCCTGGCCGAGCGCGTGGACGCGGTCGGTGGTCAGCTCGAGATGACCGGCGGACTGAACGGTCGAGGCACGCGGCTGAGGGTCGACCTGTGATCCGGCTGCTGTTGGCCGACGACCAAGGCCTCGTCCGCGGGGCGTTGGCAGCGCTGCTGGGGCTCGAGCCCGATCTGGAGGTCGTGGCCCAGGTCGCCCGGGGTGACGAAGTGCTCGCCGCGGCCCGCACCCACGCCGTCGACGTGGCGTTGTTGGACGTCGAGATGCCCGGCCTGGATGGCATCGAGGTATGCCGCCAACTCACCCAGCACCTGCCGGAGGTGCATTCGCTGATCGTGACCACGTTCGGGCGGCCGGGCTTCCTGCGCCGTGCCGTCGAGGCCGGGGCCGGTGGCTTCGTGGTGAAGGACACACCCGCCAGTGAGCTCGCGGACGCCGTGCGATCCGTGCACCACGGCATACGCGTCATCGACCCCACCCTGGCCACCGAGTCGCTGCTCGATGGTGTGAACCCTCTGACGGAGCGGGAGCAGGACGTGCTGCGGCTCGCCTTGACCGGAGTGGCCGTCAGCGAAATCGCCGGGCAGGTCCACCTCTCACAGGGGACCGTCCGCAACTACCTGTCCAGCGCCATCGGCAAGACCCACACCGCCACGCGCGGCGAAGCGGCTCAGGTAGCCCAACGCCGCGGATGGCTCTAACCCCTCCCTCTTCCCGCCACCCCCAGCCACTTAGTCGCACTGACAGCGCTGTTTAAGGCGCTGGAGGTGCCGTTGGTGGCTGGGGGTGGCGAAAGAGCAGAGCTAGGGGTCGATCGGTAGGCGGTCGATCTCGGGGGTCGGGTCGGTGGCCAGGCGAGCGTGGATCTCGACGTCGAAGCGCTCGCCGTCGAAACGCACCTTCTGTCGTTCGAGACCCTCGGCGACGAAGCCGGCTCGCGTGGCCACCTGACACGACTTCGGATGATTCACCCGATGCTCCAGCTCCAGTCGGAACAGCGCCAGTCCCTCGAAGCCGTAGGCCGCAACTGCAGCCGTCGCCCTCGACGCCAGCCCGAGTCCCCGGGTGAACTCGGCGAGCCAGTAGGTCACCTGGGCCGTGTCGTTTCGGCGTTCGACCACGCTGAGCGCCACGCCTCCGACCGGCACGTCGTCCACCGCAATCGCGAAGGCGGCCGCGCGACCGGCATCGCGGCCGGACTGCCAGCCCTCGATCCAGCGAACCGCCTCCTGCTCGGTGGCCAACGGGCCGCCCTGGCTGTCGAGGTCGTCCGAGGCGAACGCGGTCAGCAGGGACACGGCGTCGTCGGGACGCCACGGTCGCACCACCAGCGAGGTCACCGTCGCGGGGTCATTTCTGCGTCAGCTCGCGCTTGAGGATCTTGCCGGTGGCCCCCTTGGGCAACGCGTCGATCAGATGGACCTGGCGGGGATACTTGTAGGCCGCGACCTGGGAGCGCACGTGCTCGCGCAGCTCGTCCTCGGTGGCTGAGGCACCGTCGGCCAGCACGACGTATGCCGCCACCTCTTCACCGAGCTCGTCGTGAGGAACGCCGACGACCGCCACCTCGGCGACCGCTTCGTGCTCGTAGAGGACCTCTTCGATCTCACGAGGGTAGATGTTGAGGCCACCGCGGATGATCATGTCCTTCTTGCGGTCCACAATGACGTAGTAGCCGTCCTCGTCCTTGCGAGCCAGGTCGCCGGACCGGAACCAGCCGTCCACCACCGCCTCAGCGGTGGCCTCCTCGTTGGCCCAGTAGCCGGCCATGATGTTCTCTCCCCGGATCGCGATCTCGCCGATCTCGCCCTCGGCGGCGTCGTCGCCCGTGGGGTCCAGCAGCTTCATCTCCACACCCCGAATGGGAGTGCCGATGGATCCGGCCTTGCGCTCCGCGTCCGGATGATTGAACGAGGCGACAGGGCTGGTCTCGGACAGTCCGTAGCCCTCCAGGATGACGCAGCTGAACGCCTCCTCGAACTTGCGCAGCACCTCGACTGGCATTGAGGAGCCGCCACTGACGGCGGTGCGCAGACTGGACAGGTCGGGCGCACTCTCTGCTCGCCCCGCCGCCGCCAACATCGCCCCGTACATCGTGGGGACGCCCTCGAAGACCGTGACCTTGTCGCGCTGGATGACCTCCAGCGCCTTCGAGGGATCGAAACGGGGGATGAGGGTCAGCGTCGAACCGTTGGCGAAGGCGGCATTCATCCCGCACGTCATCCCGAACACGTGGAACAGCGGCAGACACCCCATCACGACGTCCTTGGTGTCCAGATGCAACAACGTCTCGGCGGTGCTGCGCTGGTTGCTGTCCAGATTGTGGTGGGTCAGCTCGGCACCCTTGGGTCGGCCGGTGGTGCCCGAGGTGTAAAGGATGACCGCGGTGTCGGAGTCGCCACGCTGAGCGATCTGCTCGTGCTGCTCGACGTCGGTCAGGAGGTCCCCGAATCCCTCGGGGCCGACCGGGACGAGCTGGGCACCGCAGACGTCGGCTGCGGCCTGGGCCTCTTCGCCCGGCATGGCGAAGAGGATCTTGGCGCCGGAGTCATTGAGGTAGTACTCGATCTCCCGCCTCTTGAAGAGAGGGTTCATCGGGACCACCACTGCACCAACGCGCAGGGCGCCGTAGTAGATCACCGGGAAGGCCGGCAGGTTCGGCAGCATCAGCGCGATACGGTCACCCGGCTGCACCCCCTGCTGAAGCAGCCACGCCGCCAGTCGCTGAGCAGCGTCATCGACCTCGCGATAGCTCAGCCGGTGGTCGTCCAGGATGATCGCGGCTTGGTCTGGGTGGTGCTCAGCCGTGTCGCTGAGATGGTGCGCCAGGTTGGTCATCGTTGACTCCTTATGCGGGGACCGTGGTTACGGACTGATGTAGACCTTCTCATCATGGCCCAGCACCGCGCTCCTCAGGACCCCGGTGGCTCGGGAACACCCGGGCCCAGGCCTGCCCCCAGGGTGGCGATGATGTTCTGCAGGCTGTCGATGTCGCCCACACCCTTGTCGTCGCGATACCTGAGCACCCGGGCGAAGCGGAGGGCGATCCCACCCGGGTAGCGTCGCGAGCGCTGCACCCCGTCCACCGCGATCTCGACGACCTGCTCGGGCCGGACGAAGACGACCTGGCTGCTGCGACGAGCTTCCAGCTCCAGGAACCGGGCGGTCTGCCAGCGCAGCATCTCGTCGGTCATGCCCTTGAACGTCTTGCCCAGCATGACCAGCTCGTCGCTGTGCTCGTTGCGCGCCGCCAGGTGAATGTTGGACAGCAGTCCTTGACGTCGGCCGCTGCCCCACTCGACGGCGGTGACCACCAGGTCGAGCGTATGCCGGGGCTTCACCTTGATCCAGCCCTCGCCGCGGCGTCCGGCCGTGTAGGGCGCCTCGACGGCCTTGACGATGACGCCCTCATGGCCCATCCGCACCTGCTCGTCGAAGAACGCGCGCGCTGCCGCAGGCTCTCCGGTGACGACCCTGGGGACCAGCAGGTGGGGCGCGAGCTCGCTCAGGATCGACCACCGGCCGGCGTTCGGCACGTCGATCAGATCGGTGCCGTCGAAGTGCATCACGTCGAACAGGTACGTCGTGAGCGGGATCTCATCGCGCAACACCCCGGGATTCGCGCTGCTCGCGGTACGGCCGCCGGTGACCTGGAACGGCTCGGGACGACCATCCGGGCGCAAGGCGATGACCTCACCGTCGAGCACCGCCGCTCGGGTGGGCAGCTGGGCCAGCTCCTCCACCACCTCGGGCACCCGGTCGGTGATCTCCTCCAGGGTGCGTGTGAAGACGTGGACCTCGGAACCGCTGGGGGTCTGCCAGAGGTGGGCCTGGATGCGGATGCCGTCGACTTTGCGCTCCACCGCCACCTCAGGTCCACCCGCGATGGCTTCCTCGACGGTCGGTGACGACCCGGACAACATGGGCCGCAGGGGCCGTCCGACCTCCAAGGTCATCGCCGTGAGGGCCGCCATAGCCGACTCCGCGTCCGGTGCGGACAAGGCCACCCGCGCCACGGGCCCCGCGAAACCTGCCCTCATCACCGCGGAGCGAACGATGGCGTTGTCGACACCGGCCGCGGCCGCGATCGCCTGCAACAGCACGCCGTCACTGGCCCCCTGGCGCAGCTCACCGGTGATGATGGCAGCCAACCACCGCTGCTCCGCCGTTGTGGCCTGGGAGAACAGGCTCCGAACAGCCTTGCGTCGCCGACCTGCCGCACCGCTCCCGGAGAGGGCCGCCAACGAGGACAGCGCTGCGTCGGTCTGCTCGATGGTCAGGCTGGCTGCCGTTGCGGCCGGTGGCAGATCGCGCAACCCACGCCAGCTGACGCCCACCCGCCGCTGCGGCAGGGTGCCGGCTACGTAGTCAGCGACCACCTCGATGCAGTGATGGCCACGCCCGTAGTCGGCCACCGTCTCCTGCAGGATGTGCGCGAGAGTCACAACCTTCGCGGAGCGAGACGAAGTCTCGCTCACGGCGGTCGACGCATCGATCAACCGGCTCAACTGCATGCCGGTCGTCCTGCCTGACAGGTGATCTCGATCACCGGCCGACTCTAACGTCGGGTCCGTGGCGGCGCCATCGCCCCCGGGGCCCACCGCCACGAGACTCCGACCGACCCGTATTAACGTGGCTTCGCCGTCAACCCGGGCAAGATGGTCACGACACTTCCGACGACAGGCGAGGCGGCGATGACGATGAGCGCTGAAGTTGAGGTTCCGGACACCCTGCGTGCGGACCTCCACGAGCTGTATCGGCACCTGCACGCCCACCCCGAGCTGTCCTCCGTCGAGCATGAGACCGCGGCCCTGATCACCGAGCGGATGTCCGGTCTCG
>JBARVW010000064.1:0-4335 GCA_049646465.1 Ornithinimicrobium sp. | reverse complement strand
GCAAGGCTCCGAGGAAAAGGAACATCTCTAAAACCGCCGAAAATCCAAGGTTGGCAACAACGACGGCCCATGGGTACATGAAGAGCATCTCAACGTCGAAAGCCAAGAACAGCAGCGTCGCGACGTACCACCGTGCGTGATATCTCGACAGGGCGTGCTCTTGTGGTGCCCACCCCGACTGGAACGGAAGCGAGATCAGGGCATCGGGCGACACCACAGTGAGACGGCAAAGACCGTAGACCGCGGCCACCGTAGAAACGGCCACGGCCACCATGGCCAGGATCCCGAGAAACACCACATCTCTCTTTCCTCATGCAGAGACAAAAAGCGAACCCGCGGCACGGCAGGTGGATACCCCAGTACGGTATGCCCTCTCGTGCTTCGGCGCAGTCTTCATGCTCCACTGAAGGATTACGTCTGCTGCGGACACAAGCGCATTGTCCGATCACACGCACGACATAGAGTCACTCTCGTCGGGGCCGGCCCTGCATCACCTCAACATCCGCTCTCGACTCCGCGGAACCCGGGCCAGACCAGAGCCTCCATCAAACCCAGTGCGGTTCAGTCAGCTCTGGCTGGCTTCTCGGATGCAGATAATGCGCGTGCCACAGCCGTTCCGACCACCTTGAACGCTGACGTCATCGGTCCAGGCTGAACCGAACTGGTCACGGTCGTATCCCGTCTTGCGCTCGTTTTTTGACCTGGATTGTCGCCAGCAGGTCTGCGGCCGAACCACTGGGCTCGGTGCCTCGTGTCTCCTCGAGCCTCGTCACCGGCGGTGAACGTGTCACCCGTCACCGTCACCGTGGTCGGCTCCGCGTTGCTCGGCTTCGTCACCTCCCAAGCCCCCAGTCCCAAAGCGCCGAGCAACCCAACAAGACGAGCGAACGAGTCTGCCTCACGTGTCCCCCTGCATCCGGCGGCCATCCGGTGGTAGACGCCAAGCGCACGCGACCACCCTGGCTCAGCAATACAACGCCCTTCCGCAAGGTTCCGTGATCTGTCGAAGGCTCACGGCGTCGCCTGTGCGGCGGCAAGGTTTAGATGAGCGCTCCTGATTCGGACATGGACAGCTGAGCGGGGCGCTATCCCCAGCGCCTCTGATCTGTCCACTCATTAGATCTCGCCCGTCTCCATGTCTACCCGGTATCCGTCGACGACCTGCAGTCGCGGCATCTGTTGCGTCTGGTCGACTTGTTGCAGCAGCCGGCGGTGGTGGTCGACGTCGCCGGTGTAGTGCTGGGCCCGGTGGTCATGGGCGTCCTGGAAGCGGCTGTGGGCGGGTCGGGCTGGCCAGTCGTGGTGGCGGTTGTCGCAGGCTGTGCGGAGCCGGGTCTTGCGGCGGTCGAAGAAGGCGGGGAGGGCATAGCGGTGCCATTCTTCGAGGCCGTCGCTGGCGATGGCTTGGCCGGCTTTGTGTCGTTGGTCGGCCAGGACGGCGATCTCGTGGACCAGGTGGGGGTGGGCGGGCCAGCACGGTGGGATGAGGTAGGACGGGTCCCAGACATGCTCGGTGTTGACCCATTCGACGACGACCTCGAGCCATTCCCACAGTTCGGCTCTCATGGGCGGGTCTTCGATGGATCCGGGGTCCCACGGTCTGGGCAGGCGGCCGGGGTCGCCGATCGCCTCGCGGTGGGCGTCGTCGCCGTTGAGGGCGGTGTCCAGCTCGCGGTGGGCGTGGGCGATTAGGGGTCCGGGGCCGGGGAAGGGTTTGACGAGCGGGTAGCAGCCCCTTCCTCGTTCTCTTGTTTGGTGGGGCGTGCTCACTGGTCGTGCTCCTGCACGATGAGGCCGTGTTGGCGGGCGGTGGCCAGGGCTGCGGTGGTTCGTGCCTCGGGGGTGATGGTCGCGCGCCGGCGCCCGCCGACCTGCTTGCGCAGTTTGGTTTGGTCGGCGAGGAGTCGGTTGCCGGCGTGGCCGTCGATGCAGCGGTGGAGCCGGACCATGATTGGTTTGCCGTTTTCGGAGATGACCAGGGCGTGGCGTTCCTTGATCTGGCGGATCTCTGAGCCGGTGAGGACGGGTATGTCTTCTCCGGTGTAGGTGCGCCCGCCGCGGTGCCCGGTGTTCCAGGTGACCCTGCCGACGCGGACCTTGCCGAGGAGGTCGGAGACCTCCTGGTTGAAGGCGACGTCCTTCGAGCCGCCGAACAGGACGAGGTTGTTGGTCAGCCCGAGCACGGCGCGGGCTTCGGCCTGGCCGAAGATCGAGTCGAGCTGGGCGCGGTTCTGCGCGGCCCAGATGAAGGAGAGTCCGAGGGCGCGTTCGTTGGCCATCCGGGTGCGCAGGGTGGGTAGGGGTGCGGTGGAGGGCAGTTCGTCGAGGCAGGCGAGCATGGGCGGGCACAGCCGGCCCCACGGGGAGTGTTGCGCCATGCCCAGGGCGGTGTCTAGGACGTGCTCGGCTAGGGCGGTCATGAGCGGGGAGGCGGAGGCGTAGGGGTCTTCCCGGCCGAGCATGTAGATGGTGCCGCCCCCGGCGAGGACCTTGCCGATGTTGGTGGTTGGTCGTCCGGGGCCGGGGACGCACCGCCTGCGCATCGGTTCTTGGAAGAACAGTGATAGCGCCTGTTGCACGGTGGTGGTGGTGTTGCCGGCGGTCCGTTCGTCGCCGTGCAGGGCCCCGCCGAGGAGACCGTGCCAGAACTGCGCCGCTTGGGGGTGGGTGCGCAGGATCTCGGATGGTTCGACGGTGGACTGGGGGTCGGCGACCCATTCCAGGACGTCGTCCAGGGTGCGGTTGGTCAGTGCGGCGGCGTGGAAGTAGGCCTGGATGACTTTGGCGGCCTCGGCGGCGTAGAAGCGGGCGGCCTGGTCGCCGTACCCCTCGGCGACGGCTCCCTTGATGGTGCCGGCGGTGAACGCTTTGGCTCGTCGTTCGGCGACGATGGGGTCTACGCACCCGGCGATCGGGTCCCAGACGAGCTCTGGCAGCCCGGGCACCAGGCCGAACGGGTCGAGCACGACGCAGGGGCGTCCGTCGGTGGAGCGGGCGGTGAACGTGAGCAGCAGGTCGTCGGGTTTGGTGAGGGTGACCAGGGCTGCGCCGGGGGCTCCCAGCAGGGCTGGGGTGAGCAGGTCGAGGGTCTTGCCGGAGCCCTGGGGTCCGATGACGCCGGCGGTGCGGTCCCATGGCACCCACAGGTCTACCCCGGCGGGGGCGGTGGACCGTCCGAGGTTCCACCCCACGTCCCGCGGATCCAGACGGTGGTCGAGCCGGCGCCACAGTCTGGCTGTGCTGGTCATCGTGGGGCCTGTCCGTAGCGGTCGGGTCGGATGACGACCTGGTGCTTGCGGAGCCGGGGTAGACCCAGCAAGGTGGCGGCCTGCGCCCGGGTGGCCATGCCACGCAACCGGCCCGGTCCCCAGGACCGGTGGGCCACCACGGACAGGACGAGCGACCCGATGAGGTTGACCGCAGTCGTGATGAGCACCCAGGTCCTCAACGCGCCCGGGCCGGCGAGAACACCGGGGTCGGTCAGTCCGGCGCCGGCGTCCCCGCGCAGGAGGCCGGGCAGGCTGGCGAAGAGCTCGGTGGCCGGGGGCCAACCCCAGTCGCCGCCGGCGAGGAGGTTGGCCACGGCCCGGCCAGCGTGCACTCCCAACACGGTGAGCAGCACGAGGGTCAGCACGATCGCTAGGGGGATTTCGTAGGTCCACGGGTGGGGGTTCTTGAGTCTGTCTTGCTGCATGGTTCCTCATCGTCTGGCGGGGGAAGTGCTCTGTGACCAGAAGCGGCCGGGGGCCAGCCAGGGTCTCAACCGGGTGCCTTGGGGTTGTCGTTGATGTTGCCGAGACGCCAGATCTCGAAGATGTTGTTGTCCAGGGCGTGTTCGTAGCTGAAGTGCCCGACGCCTTTGGTGGGGTTGGCGGCCTCGATCGAGGTGTAGGTGGCCGGGTCCCAGACGAACCCGACGTGCCCGATCGTGTGCGGCCCCAGGTAGGAGTCGAAGAAGAACAGGTCACCGGGCTGGGCCGCCTCGACCGGCACCCGGAGACCGTTGCCCATCGCCAGCCAGTCCCGTTGGGCCTGGGCGGTGCGCGGTGAGGTGATCCCGATTTGGGCCATTGCGGTCTGCGTCAGGGAGGAGCAGTCCCAGGCGTCGGGTCCGCCCGCCCCCAGGACGTAGGCGTCGCCCTCCTCCGCTGCGGCGAACTGCAGCATCCGGGCGACCCGCTGGTTGCTGACCGGCGGCAGGTCGGGATTGCCGCCCTGGGCGTCGCAGTGCAGCGGGTCGCCCAGCACCAGTCCCCCACCGTAGGTGTGGGCGTAGAAGAGGACGTCGTTGACGTACCAGTCGGCGTGGTTGTAGGCGAAGAGCGCCTCACGCAC
>JBARVW010000063.1:0-3738 GCA_049646465.1 Ornithinimicrobium sp. | reverse complement strand
TGTAGTGGTCACGGACGAGAACGGTGAGGTGGTGCTCGATGTCGTCTCAGGGGGAGCTGGCGAGCTCATCACGACCGAGCAGACCTACACGTTCACGTGCACTGTGCCTGGTGAGACCAACACAGCCATCCTGGAGTCCACACCTGATGCCCCCTCTGACTTCTGACAGCGACCCGTCATGGCACCTCAGTCAGGAAACTGACGCCGGTTGACGATCGGTGATCGGGCCGGGTGCCTTGTGCGGTCGCGGTGCTGATTGGTGAACTGCGCGAGGATGAAGACATGACAGGGATACGGCCTGCTGCGAACGATGACCCAGCGCGGTGGCTAACCAACTCTGATGTTCATTGGCAGGACCTTGTGCGTTACGGCCCACCGGGCTTTGATGTGTACGTACGGATCGCTCTTGCGCGTGGGGGTGACCAAGAACATCTGGAAGGTGAAGAACCTGCTCTGCGTGAGGCGCTGACGACCCTCGCGGGATTCACGACTACGCCCGCTAAGGGATTCGCGGCGATCTGGGAGGGCTGGGCCGGTGAACAACCTGCCCTCAAGGCCCCGCGAGTGGCGATACCGCATCGCACGATGCTGCTCTTCACCGGCCCGGTTGTCGATCTCAGAGATGCGCCAGCTCTGGCATGGTTTGGCTCGGCGCAGGGCAGGTATCAAGAACCGCACCTCGTGTGGCCCGAGGACCAGGCCTGGTGCCTGGCCTGCGAGGTCGATGAGGAGATCGAGTTCGCCGTGGGATGTTCCGTCGAAGCGTCCCACGCCCTGGCAAGGGCCCTGCCCGGCGCAGTCCGACAGGCGCGCTACGGCGAGCCGTCCCCGATGTATCGCGACTAGCCAGGCGTTCCTCATAAGGGAACCGTCACCCGTCAGCGATCGGCATGCGAAGCGTGCCAATGACCGATCGGTCCGCGGCGACCTTGCTCAGGCATTTTGGCTCTATGGTCGTCTCGTCCCGCAGCGGGGGCAGTCCCACGTCTCCGGACGCACATGCCGAGGTTCGTTGCACCCCTGCGCTCCGCGAGCGCCGAGAGGACGACGCCACCGACGAGAAAGACAGATATGAAGAAAATGCGGTCCAGGACCACAGTCAATGCGGCCAGCTGGCGGCGGGCCGAGCAGAGCATCCGATGCTCGATGGTGCCGACCGGGCTGTTCGCTTCGCGCAGCACGTACAGTTGTCGCACGTCCCGCACCACCCGCTTCTGGTACGAGTTCAAAGATGGCCATCTTTAACACCCTGACCAGTGGCGAGGTGACTGGCTTTAGGAAGCCAGCAACCGGCCCCGAGGGCGGGCGGCACCGGTCGCGGTCGTGCACCTCCAGAGGCCGGATGAAAGTGCGCTGTAGCACCATGAAGGCATGCGGCTCCGCTAGAGGCTGACTGTCCAGCAGCTCCCCAGAATCTATGGCTCGACAGAGTCACCCTTGATCAAATGCTCAAGAGCCGCGTTGGCCTTTTCGGCGCCAGCCTCGGTCGCGATGTGGAATGCGCCGATGGGTCGGCGCACCGGTCGACCAGCCGAAGTGAATTTTCGCCCTGACACTTGCGCGGATGCGAAGGCGGTTTTGGGCGGCCCTGCGGGCGGTTCGACGCCTAGTTCGAGGGTCAGGTCAGCGCTTCGCTCGACGGGCTGGACACACTCAGTGATGAACTTGGTGGTCGAGCTGTCGTGGTCGCTCAGGGCGCCTGCCTTGACGAGATGCGAGAAGGCGGCAGGATTCGGCCGATACTAGAACAAGGACGTCAGCGGGAGCCCTCGACATCCACCTAGCTCTCGTTCCTGACGATCGCACCGGCCTTGATGATGACGGGCATCGTCTGCTCAGGTGTTGCCATGACGCTGATGTCCTGCAAAGGATCGCCCTTCACGAGCAATAGGTCCGCCAGTGCTCCTTCGGCGACCACTCCCAGCCGGCCGGGATAGGGGTTGCGCGGTCCGGACAGAGCAAGCAGCTCGGCGTTGCGCGAGGTGGCCATGATCAGGACCTCGGCCGGCGACATCCATCGGACCAACTTTGCCAGCCGGTGTGTCTGCCGTCGCCACAACGCCGGCGAGAACAGGACGTCGGAGCCGAAAGCCACGTTGATCCCGTGTTTCCGGGCCAGCTCGAAGGCGGTGTCGGTGCCAGCAGCCACCTGCAGTTGCTTGAGCCGATTGGCACCCTGGGTAGGTGTGGCATCCTCATCGTCGATGAACGGCTGCAGGCACCACCACACACCCTGCTTGGCCATGAGGGCGGCGGTCCTGTCGTCGATCAGCTGACCGTGCTCGATGCACCGGACACCCGCCCGTAGCGCCTGCTGCACCGCGCGTGCCGTGTAGGCGTGCACGGTGACGTAGGTGCCCCAGTTCTCGGCCGCCTCCACCGCAGCCCGCATCTCAGATTCGGTGTACTGGGTGACGTCCAGAGGGTCATAGTGAGAGGTGACCCCGCCGCCACTCATCACCTTGATCTGGCTGGCCCCGAGCATCAACTGCTCCCGCACTGCGCGCAGGACTTCTGGCACCCCGTCGGCGATGGCAGCGCCGCCGAGCAGCTCCGAATGGCTCAGATGGCCGTGTGAGCCACGAGGCACCTCGAAGGGCAGGCGGAAGTCTCCGTGCCCCCCGGTCTGAGAGATGAACGCCCCGGAAGGGAAGATCCGAGGCCCTCGCGCCAGGCCCGTGTCGATCGCCTGCTTGATCCCGAACACCGGCCCACCGAGATCACGCACGGACGTGAATCCGCGAAGAAGTGACTGCTCGGCACCCGCTGCAGCAGCGATGGCCAAGAAGTACGCGTTCCCAGTCAGGGCAGCCACCTGGCTGATCCCGGCAAAGGACAGGTGCGTGTGCATGTCGATCAGCCCCGGCATCAACGTACGCCCAACCCCATCGATGACGACGTCTGTCGAAGGAGAACCGGTGCTCGTCTCCGTACTTACTTGGCGGGGAGTGGCAGTGATCGAGGCAATCACACCGGCCTCGACCCGGACGTCCTTCGCGGAAGACAACCGAGGCTTCACGCCGTCGAAGACGCGAACATTACGGAACAGGATGCTTGGTGCTTGGTCCAATTCGGGCCACCTTGTCCACACACGAGCTTTCGATCTGGCGCACTGAGCATAGTTCGCTGAGTTGTTGATAACTACGGGTCCTGCCAAAGCCAAGGGTCTCGATCAGCGCCCAGGCCGAGAGCCGGAGGAGAGCGTCGGTGTTGGGGAAGATGCCGACGCGTCCTTTACCTCTTTGCTGAGTCGCTCAGTGGTTTGGTCGACCAGATCTTGAGCCAATGCGTAAGCGGGAAGTGGGAGAACGCGGTCAGGTTTGCCATCGCGTCGCGGAGCATCTCGGCCACGCGCGAGTGGCTGCTGGTGAGGGAGTCAGCGACGTGGACGAGCTGACGGCTTTCTGATTGCCCGTGGCGAAGATCGTGCGAATCCAGGTCGCCACGGCGAGTGTGTCCTTGGTGAGTAGGTTGCGCATGATGCATTGCACGCGGAGCGTGCCACAACAGGAACGACCACCGGAGCAGCTCAGCCTCTCTTGGGCCAGTGACGGCAGCGGCCACGTCCGTCCCGCAGAGGATCGGCTACCGGGATCGTGCATCCTACCGCGTGTTCAACAATTGTTGAACACGCGGTAGGATGGGTGCTATGCCTACATCGATCGGTTTCCGTCCGACGCCGGATGACGAGCGCATTCTGCGGGAAGCCGGGCAGCCCGGCGAGAGCACTTCGGAGAC
>JBARVW010000062.1:0-1712 GCA_049646465.1 Ornithinimicrobium sp. | reverse complement strand
TGGTGGACACTCCGGCCATCGAGTACATCGTGACGGAGGCTGCCCGGGCCGGTGTGACCGACGTGGTGATGGTGACCGGGCGCGGCAAGGGGGCGATCGAGGACCATTTCGACCGGCATCTCGAGCTCGAGAAGGCGCTGGAGCGGAAGGGCGACACTGCCCGGGCCGAGCGGGTGGCCCGGAGTAGTAACTACGAGGTGCACTTCGTCCGCCAGGGCCAACCCAAGGGCCTGGGTCACGCCGTGCTGTGTGCGAAGTCCCACGTCGGAGACGAACCGTTCGTCGTGCTGCTCGGTGACGACATGATCGACGAACGCGACCACCTGCTCGAGCAGATGATCGCGGTGCAACAGGAACGTGGCGGGTCCGTGGTGGCCCTAATGGAGGTCCCGCCGGAGGACGTCCACCGCTACGGGTGCGCGGAGATCGTGCCGACCGACGCAGATGCGGACGGCGGTGCCGACGTGGAGGTGGTGCGCATCGTGGGCCTGGTCGAGAAGCCCGACCCGACCGAGGCCCCGTCGAACCTCGCCGTCATCGGTCGCTACGTGCTGCACCCCCGGATCTTCGAGGCCCTCGAGTCCACCGAGCCCGGCCGCGGTGGGGAGATCCAGCTCACCGACGCCATGCTCACCCTGGCCACGGACACCGGAGAAGGGTCAGGAATGACCGGGGTGGTCTTCCGCGGAAGGCGCTACGACACGGGGGACCGGTTGGACTACATGAAGGCCGTCGTGCAGCTCGGCAGTGAGCACCCCGAGCTCGGTGAGGACTTCAGCCTGTGGCTGCACGAATTCGTGTCCAGCACCGACGGGCAGGGCTCATGATCAGCGTCGAGGAGCACCGCTCCACGGTGTTGTCGCAGGTCCAGCGCAACCCCGAGGTCCTTCTGCCGTTGGACCGAGCTGTGGGCCTGGTCACCACCCAGGACGTCGTCAGCGCGGTGGACCTCCCGCGTTTCGACAATTCGGCCATGGACGGCTACGCGGTGGTGGCGAGTGAGGTCGCCGGCGCCGGCGCCGAGAGCCCGCTGTCGATCACGGTCAACGGGGACATCCCGGCCGGTGACACCGAGCAGCGCGTGCACCTGGCTGGTCGCGCCTGGCGCATCATGACCGGCGCACCCGTGCCCGACGGCGCGGACGCCATCGTGCCCGTCGAGGACACCGACGACCGACCGCGGGAGACGTTGATCTTCGCGGCCCCGAAGGAGAACGCGCACATCCGCCGGGCCGGGGGAGATGTGCGGGCGGGGGACGTGATCGTCTACGCCGGAACCACGATCGGGCCGGCTGAGGTTGCGGTCATCGCCTCGGCGGGTGTCGGACACGTCTTCGTGACGGCCCCGGTGCGTGTGGTGATCCTGTCCACTGGCGACGAACTGCGAAACCTGGACGAGCCGGTCATGTCCGGCCAGATCGTCGACTCCAACGGTCCGATGCTGGCTGCGGCGGTCCGCGAGGCGGGGTTCTACGCCGTGCACGTCGGGCACCTTCCCGACGACGCGAAGACCATCGACACCGAGATCCGCCATCACCTTTCGCACGCCGACGCGATCGTCACCAGCGGTGGAGTGAGCAAGGGAGCCTACGACGCGGTCAAGGCGGTGCTGAAGGGTCAGGGCTCCATGGAGTTCCCCGAAGTGGCCATGCAGCCGGGCAAGCCCCAGGGGTTCGGGGTGCTCGGCAAGCGTCGGGTGCCGGTCTTCACCC
>JBARVW010000061.1:0-9365 GCA_049646465.1 Ornithinimicrobium sp. | reverse complement strand
ACCGGTCTTGGAACAGGACGCGGAACTGGCGGGAGCGATGCGGTCACTGCAGGGGGGCAAGACCCTCTCTCTCGGAGATCGGTGTTGCTTAGCACTAACGGTCCGCAGCAAACCTGCCGAGGTGCTGACCGCCGACCGCGCATGGGCCGACCTCGATCTCCCCGTGAAGGTGCGTCTCATCCGGTAAGGCATGCGTCACCGGTCAGCGGTCGGTGATCGGTGAAGGTTCGGCTACCGGACGCCGTCATGACGGCGCGCGGTGCGTCGATGACCGATCTTGCTGGGGAAAGCCTGCGAGTCTGCGTAACCGGGGTTGGCTACCACCCGGATGCAGACTTGACGATTCGCGCTGCATGGTCAAGAGCGCGCGTTCGAGCGGGCGCATATACCGGTTGCTCTGGACCAGGCCGGCGGGGGACCCTGACCCCCATGACAACGCCTTTCCTGGCCAAGCCGACACTCGTCGGGGAGTTGGTAACCCTACGGCCGATCCAGGCTGAGGATGCCGACCTCCTCGATCGCATCATCCGCGACGACAACCAGATCGCCCGGCTCACCGGTTCAGTACACCGCAGCGACGAGGACCCGATGGTGAACCTGCCGATCGAGCAGCTACGGGAGATCTACAGTGGGTGGGCCACCGCGGAGGACCGCCTCGTCCTGGGTGTGGTCGACAACGCCATCGGTGACCTGGTCGGTGAGGTCGTCCTCAACGAGTGGGACGAGGGCAACCGGTCGTGCAGTTTCCGCACGCTCATCGGCGCTGCCGGCCGAGGCCGGGGTCTGGGCACCGAGGCCACCCGGCTGACCGTCGAGCACGGACTGCGGAAGATGGGGCTGCACCGCATCTCCCTCGAGGTCTACGACTTCAACCCACGGGCGCGGCACGTCTACGAGAAGGTCGGCTTCGTGCACGAGGGCACCGGCCGGGACGCACTGCTCTTCGACGACGCGTGGATCGACGTGCACTACATGGCGATCATCGGCAACTAACTGCAGCCGGCAGGACCGCCCCGGTCACCGATCGTCCAACGAGGCGACATTGCGGGCGGAGACGCGCAGCCAGTGAGTTCACGTCGGGCGGTGGGTGTTCAGCCCTGTCGCGTGAGGCGCTCGAGAA
This sequence comes from Ornithinimicrobium sp., assembly GCA_049646465.1. GTDB lineage: Bacteria > Actinomycetota > Actinomycetes > Actinomycetales > Dermatophilaceae > Ornithinicoccus. The sequence continues at coordinate 8,245 of JBARVW010000061.1, read as the reverse complement.
GTTGGGCGGGCGCATCTTCGGTCAGGAGGTGTCCGGCGGCGTCGACCCAGGTGAGGCCCTGGTTAGGGATGCGTTGCTCGATCCATTGTCCGTAGGGGACCGGAAGGATCTGGTCATCGCGTCCCCATAGCAAGGTGACGGGGATATCGACAGTGGGCAGAAGATGTTCGTATTCGGCAGTATCGGCCTGGCTGAGCTGTCGGTACTGCCGATAGAACGCGGCCTGCCCCTCAACACCTAGCCACGGCTCCAGATACGTCTCGAGCACTCCAGGCCTATACCCGCGGCTGGTTCCGTTACCCAAGTGCGCCCTCACCAGTGCTTCATGGGCGTAGGCGGGAAGGTTCTCGAATACGCCGTGGTGTTCGCGGATCTGCGCGAACAGACCCCGCTCCCATTCGCCACCGGTGACGGCATCGAAAAGCGTGAGATCAGAGTACTGCGCGCCCTCGAGCAAGAGCGCGCGCAGCGCGATCGCCCCGCCGATGTCGCAGGCCACGACACTGGGCCGAACAAGACCCCAGCCGCTCAGGATCTCCGCGAAATTGCGCCCTTGCGCGGCGAGCGTGAGGTCTTGACCCTCACGCTTGTCGGACTGTCCGTACCCGAGGTGATCGAACACATAAACCCGGCGTCCATGCCGGCTGAGCGCTTGGGCGATGTCACGCCACAGGAACGATGAGTACGGGGTCCCGTGGACGAGCACCACCGGCTGCCCGTCACCCCAGGCTTCCCAGCGCACAACGCCCCCCGCGAGCTCGAGCGAGTTGTTCAGTGCCCAGTCCATAGTGATGTCCTTGCGTGTAGTTGGGGGCCGCGAACTGCCGCTGTGGTCCTTGAACGAAACGCTGTTCAGGGGGTCATGGGCATCGACGACGTTGTCTTCACTCTTCGCGCTTCAGCGAATGGAGCGAGTAGAACGAACGTTACATCTACTGTCGGGTACAGTACGTACATGCCCACGACGACGCAACACCTGCGGGCGGGACAACCTGTGCGCGAGCGGTTGTTGGCCGCCGCCGACGAGCTGTTCTACTCCCGGGGTGTCGCCTCGACCGGCGTCGACGCAGTCATCGAGCGCGCGGGCGTCGCCACGGGGTCGCTCTACAAGAACTTCCGGGGAAAAGACGGCCTGGTCGTGGCCTACCTACAGGCCCGCGACGCACGGTGGCGATCCCTCTGGGAGGACTGCATCGGCGAGCACACCGACCCCGTCGACCGGGTATCAGCGATCTTCACCGCAATGGAGCGATGGAGCGCTGGCCCGGGCGCGAGTCGTGGCTGCGCCCACCTCGCTGCGATCGTGCAACTTCCCCACGGCCATCCCGGAATCCAGGCCGCCGCCGACCACAAAGACCACCTTCGAACCCGCCTCGCCGAACTCTGCACAACCACGACCGCCACCGACCCCGCTGACCTCACAGACGACCTGCTCTTGATCTACGAAGGCACGCAAAACACGTTGGCGTTGAGTCTCGACCCGGACCCGATCGATCGAGGCCGCCGCCTCGCCGAGCGGCGCCTGCGTCTATCGGTTTGATCGTCTCGTAACACGATCCCCTGGGTTGAAGGCATAGAGACCGGGCTGGCCACCTGAGCCGGACCAGCCACGGTCCTAGGCCGGATCCTCCGCAGGCGGCGAGGAGCCCTCTCGGATCCGGCCGACCTCGGCCCGCGCGTGCTCGACCCGCTCGGTGTCGGCGCCACGGGCGCGACCGAGCTCGCGAGCGAGGTCGAAGACGGCCTCGAGGACGTGGCGGTTGTGGTGGCGGTGACCGTGGCCCTGACCTGACGCCCGAAAGCGCCGTCGAGCCTTGCGGTCGCCGGCCGCGGCCGCTGCTTCCTCGTCGGTGACCACACCGCGGGCGACCTCGGGCGCGAGCATGTGCTGCATGAGGGCCCGCTCCCCGCGGACAGCGAGCGGGAACACCCGCCACAGCACCAGCAGCGCGAGCAACGGAGTGCCGGCCATGGAGCCGAACGTCAGGAGCTCAGCGGTCGCTCCGGGAACGGTATGTCGATGATGTAGGCCTTCCTGGCGATAACCAGTGGCTCTGGCACTACGGGCACGCCAGCCGGGATCGATTCCCGTCCAAGGTCGTTACACCGAGTACAACATGCACGGTGCAAGGTTGGACGGTAAGTGGGATCGCCGTCGGTTGGTCGACTGCCAGCGGAGGTGGCGACAGTGGTGGCCCGTGGTACGACGGCGACGTGGCCTACGGTGTTCACTATGGCAGTTGCGGCGGAAGTGCTTTCACCAGAGCGTCGCTAATTCCGATTATCAGTCCCTATAGGAGTGGGAACAGTGATGATAATGCAGGCGCTCCGGATGACCCGAGTGTTGTCAATAGCGACTTTACTCCTGACATTGAGCGCGTGTACTGATGTAAATGACGACGTCAGAGATTTGGGGGTGTCATCTTCTTTGCAGGTCGCTGATGAATCCGCAAGCGAGGCATCTGACGTTGATCCCGAGCACGAGAAAACTAAATCCTGGGTTTTGCAGGGTGAATCACCTTCCATTTTGGTCCGGGCGGCCCCTCCAAACCCCGACGACGCGCGGCTCGGCAGTGCGGTAGCCGGTGAGATCGTTGTAAAAGATGGGTGCATCGGTTTACGCAGCGAAACCGGGAGCGTTGCCACTGTACTGTTCCCTTTTGGCTCAACACTACGCGGTGACGTAATCTCACTACCTAGCGGCGACAAACTAGTGCCAGGAGACGACATAAGAATGGACGGTATGTGGTCTCCGACTACGAAGGTTCGAGGCACGATCGAAGGAAATACTTGTCAGTCTGAAACACTCGCTATTCTGTTTCCTGTCACTCCCTAAAACATGGGGCTCGAAAGAGGTCATATAAAAGCGTGATGAATTGCATGTTAGCTTGAAGGCACTTTTTAATTGGATGTGGGTGATGTGTAGAGCATTGGAAATCGCGGGTCGCCTGTTTGCAGCAAAGCGACTCTTCGAACTTAGCCAGGCACCTGGGTGATTCTGGTCGTGGTTCGCCGGTGCTGGCGGGTACAGGACCAGCGTATGCGGCGGGTTTGGTTGGTGGGGTTGCGGAACGCCGAAGGCGTTGCGTCCGTGGTGTTTCGGTAGCCGGTTGTAGCCCTCTGATTTGGAGTTCGTGTGGCCGGTGGTGATGGCTGCCTCGATTGCTGGCCACCACGTCTCGATGGTGGCAGCCAATCGGTGGATTTCCGGGGAGCGTGAGGCGGCGCCGTTGTCATAGAACCGGTAGAGCAGGTGGGAGATCACTTCCCGGTCGGGAGTGGTGCCGGCCAGCGACAGCAAGGACCGTAGGTCTTCTTTGACCGTGTAGGCGTGCAGCACCTCCACGTCTGGTGGCCTCAGAGAGACGGCTGCACGTTGGCGGACGTCCTTGTCCGGATGAACCAAGGCTGCCAGAGCGGGCTCAATAGCGTCGTCTTCAGCGTGCGAACTGTCGTCCGTGACGACGAACGCTAAGGCCTCACGTGGCGGGAGCTCAAGCGAACATCCGGGACCTCCGTTCTCCAGAACTCCCTACGCTTTGTCACTTAGCGAACGCTCACCGAAGCAAACTCAGCCTCGCTGACGGGACGGATCGGAAGGTCAGCGAATCGTCCCGCAGGGGATCCCCATCTGAGGCACCCCGCGAGGTGAGTCCGAGGCGGGATCAACCGCCGAGGACTCCGCGTTCTCCTAGCACCTGGACAGCGTCCAGGATCAAGAGCACTCCAACGATACCGATGACCCAGCCCAAGGCCCCTGCAGTGTGTCGCACCACCCAATCCCGAAAACGGGTCAACGATGACTCCAAACGGCTGCCGACTGCAAGACGCGCGACAAGAAGGAGCAGCGCCGGTGCCAGCATCACCAGGACGTACCCGCTCAAGACGGCCGCCCCAGTCACCAAAGACACGTCCGCGGTCGTGATGATTCCGATAGCGGCCAGGTAGGGCAACATCGAGGCTGCCTCAATGACTCCGGCCCCTAGGGCCAAGGTGATCACAGCACCCAGCGAGGCGCGCTCACTCATCGCAGCCTCACGCCAACGTTCCAGGCGGGTGGGTCGTCCTTGCCTGGCGGCTTTGCGGCGCGCGACTGGCTTGGCGTCGTAGCGGAAGCTAAGCGCTACTAAACCAGCGCCAACCGCGGCCTGGACGATGTACGCCGTGGTACTCGAGAGCGCATCACTAACGCCAGACAGTGACGTCCGCGCCCACGTCGTCCCGCCAAACAACGCCAGCCCCAGAAGGAGATAGAACACTCCGATAGTGGCCAGGTACACCGCTATACGAGCTGCCTGGACTCTTGGCTGGACCAACAAGACCAACGGGATGACCAGGGTGCCGAAGCTAGTCGAGTCGATCAGTGCCAACCCAGCAAGCCCTATTAATACGACAGAATCCACACTCGCCCCCCTCCACCGCCGACCTAAGACGGCGTCAGTTTCAACACCGCGGCCACCAAGGCTAACCCGGTCGGGGATCGGCTTGCGGACATGTCAGAGCGACGCGTTCTTGGCTCGCTGGTCAGGGCAAATTGCCGCGCTGCGCCACCCATTGGCTCTCGAACGTGATTACCTCGCCAGCAATATCGAAGTCGGCGTCGTAGTGCACGAGAGTCAGTTGATGTTCCCCGGCGAGTACTGCGGTGAGTAGATCGGCGATCCCAACTGCGCGGTGACGGCCCGTCCGGGCGAGGCCGCGTTGAGCCTCGAAGGCAGCTTGCCAGTGTTGGTCCTCGGTGGACACGTACTCGTAGGCGCTGCGACGGTCAGTCCGAATCTGCTCGTACTCGGTCGCGCTGCGTGCGCTGTAGAGCGCTTCTGCGTCCAAAGGAGCACACGTAGCCACCACGCCTGCCTCCATGAGCGGAGCCAACCGCGCGGCGACCACTGAGTGCCGCATCCGAGCGGCGGCGCTGGTATCTATCAGGTAGCGGGCGATCAACGCCACACTGCGGCCCGGGCCTCCGGTTCTGCCAGCGACTCAAGTCCGCCATCGCGAAGCCAGTCGATCTGGCGCGCTCGCGCGGCGGCGGATGCGGCCTGTTTCAACGCTGTGCGCACCGTGTCCGACACCCCGGTGGTGTTCAGTTCGCGCTGAGCATCGTCCAGCAGATCGTCGTCGAGTTCGATTAGTCGCTTCGTCACTTTCAGCCTCCATATACGTGAGTGGCACACAGTATATATGAGCAACACAGACTGTCGTGGATCACGTACCGGCAGCCGCGCGCCAGCGACCTGCGCGAGCGATCAGCGTGCCAGTTGACGATCCCGTCACGGGGCAGGTATCACGAGTTGGACTGTCAGCGAGGTCGGAGGATGCGCATGGCACCGTCGCGTGCCGGCCGTGGCACAGCACCCTTGAGATCCTTGATCGACGCGGGCTGGGGGTGGATCTCGTATCCACCCGCGGTTGGCACGATGGCAAGCCGAGACCCGGGCCGTAGGCCAAGCCTGGCCCGCACATCAGCCGGGATGGTGATCTGCCCCTTGCTGGTGACCGTTGCGGATGTTCCCGCAACCGTTGATGTCGTTGTCCGCAACCGGATTCCCGTGCGGTGACCGTTCGGCTGTGGGACGTCGAGTCAGTGCAGCTACTCAGAAGGGACAGGTAAGTCCGGGCCCTGCAGCGCAGGATGTCACGACTGCCGGGGGTGGGGTGGCGTCAGTCAGCACTGGGTCCATGGTTCGGTCATTATTGGTGTTGTGTTTGATCCTCGGGAGGGTGTCGGCCCCGGTGGCGAGATCCGCACGGGTGCCGACCGGGGCAGGGTTGCTGACGTTTTCACGCCGGTGCTTGCCGCTTGCGCGAGGGGTGTCTCGGACGCTGAGGCTTCCGCGTCGACATTTTTGTACGGCTCGGTCGCGACCGGAATGGCGCGTGTGGGGACCTCAGACGTGGATGTTCTTGCTGTGGGTCTGCCCCCGCAGCCAGCGAGGGCTTTGCAGTGCGAGTTGAGCGAGCAGTTTGGCGAACTGTGCCGCGGCGTTGAGATTGCAGTCGGCAGTCGGCAGGATTTTCTTGGTGCCGGCAACGAGGCATATGGCGCCAGGGTCTTCCTGCGCCACTACTGCGTCCCTCTGGCGGGTCCAGAGCTCAACATAGGAACGGGTGCGTTCCCTGCTGACGCCCGGGCAGCGCGCGGGTTCAACGGTGACATTCAATCTTGCCGTGATGTCTGGCGGGACTCGGCGCGAAACGCGACGGTCGGTGGCGCTACGGAGCCGGGGAGGCTGGGACGCAGAGTTGCGCGCAAGACACTCTTGGCGGTCGCTGGTTTGGTCAGTGTTCACGACGCCACCTGGACAACGGATCGGGGTCTCGCGGCGAGACGTTGGGGCCGGGTTCGACCCGCTCAGGACGACGGTCTGAGCCAACTGCTCAGTTGGAGCGAAGGCCGGACCATCGCCGATTGGGACCAACTAGAAGCAGCGTTGTCTCCCGGGGCCATCACCGACCTGGTAGTCGACGATTTCCGCGAAACGGTCGGGCTCTGGTCCTGAGGCGACCGGCACCGGTCAGCGATCATCAATCGGTGGCCCGCAACGTTCTGTCGACTATGTACAACCTCAGTGGGCACGCTTCACGGCTGAAACGTGCGTCAACCTCGTTCGTATGACATTGCTCACTCCTGTGGCCGGGAGGCGTTTGGCAACTTGATCGTGACCCGCTCGACTCCCAGGATGGAGGCATGAGCGTGGCCGAGAAGCAGAGTCTGGATATCAACTGGACCAACTCCGCAGGATCAGCCCTGGGGGCAGTGTCCGCCGCGGTGCTGCTCTCAACTCTCGGGGTTGTGGGGACCCTGCTAGGTGCGGCGTTGGGTAGTTTGGTCATCACCGTCGGAGGAGCGCTGTATACGCACTCGATGAATGTGACTAAGGAGAAGGCCGGTGCTGCCGCCTCGCGTCTCGCCAAGCCGCGCCAGCCCGAAAGGGTGGATGCGCCGAAGTCGGGGCAGGCCCCGGAACCGCTGGAGACCCCGCTCGCTCAGGAGCCCCGCGGCCAGGTACTGCGTGGCCTTCCGTGGAAGCGGATCATCGGCTTGGCGGCGGCCCTGTTCGCGCTGACGATGGCGATCATTTTGGCGTTCGAGTTGACCACTGGACGGGCCGTGTCCACCTACACCGGGGGCACCGACAACACCGGCGTCGGCACTTCCATCCCAGGGGTCAAAGGCTCCGGCATTGAAGCGCCCGGCACCGACGACATCGTCCCGGAAGATAGCCCGATCCCGGACGACATCGTGCCGGACGACGTGATCCCTGACGACATTGTCCCCGACGACGTAGTGCCCGACGACGTTGTCCCCGACGACGTGGTCCCCGGTGACGATGGCGGCTGACGGGTAGCGTCGCGATGCCACTTGGTTGGTGTGCGCTGGCCACGCCCCGCCTACGACCGGCAGAGGATCCCGTACCGGGTGGCTCCGCGAGACCATGATGAAGAGAAGCGACGGCGGTGGCGTTGGGCTGCGCTGGGAGGATGTTTGTATGAGCACGAGCCGCGAGCATCGCCGACCGGATGTCACGACCGTTAACCTCTTAGGAGGCGCAGAAAAACTCGAGCTCGAGCTCCACAGTTATGACCAGAGATGGGCGAGTATCTACTTCGATCACCAGCGGCGGATACGCGACGCGCTCACACCCGTAGGAATCGAAATCGAGCACATCGGCTCTACATCTGTTCCCGGACTGGCAGCCAAGCCCATCATCGACATTGTGGTCACAGTGGACGACATCACAGCTGAAGAGGACTACCTCGACGCACTCTTGGCCGCTGGATACGAACTACGGGTCCGCGAGCCGGGTCATCGCCTTGTGCGCACCCCAGAACGGGACGTCCATGTACACCTCCTCGAGCGAGGTGACCCTGCCGTGGATGACTACCTGCTTCTTCGCGATCACCTTCGATCCAACGCCAAAGACCGCGCGCTTTACGAGGCCACGAAGAGGACCCTGCTGAGCAAGCGGTGGGACGACATGAACGACTATGCCGACGCCAAGACCGACGTCATCCTCGCTATCAAAGAACAAGCGAGGGCAGCACGGGGGCTGTGACGATGCCGACGGGTTCCCCGATAGACGATCGGCTACCGGGATCGTGCGGGCTACCGAATGTTCAACAATTGTTGAACACGCGGTAGGATGGGTGCTATGCCTACATCGATCGGTTTCCGTCCGACGCCGGATGACGAGCGCATTCTGCGGGAAGCCGGGCAGCCCGGCGAGAGCACTTCGGAGAC
>JBARVW010000060.1:0-34631 GCA_049646465.1 Ornithinimicrobium sp. | reverse complement strand
GCATCTCGGTGGCCGAGCGAGCCTCGAACTGGCGCCGCGACGACGCCGGTGGTCCCCGCGGGCGCAAAGGCAAGTCCCGCGGCTCCGACCGGTGGTCCCACGACCGCCCGTCCGACCGCTCCTCCGGCGACGACTCGCGGGTGCGTTCGGGACGTCCCCCCGCGCACGGCGCCAGCCGGGCCGACGTCATCGAAGAGCTGGACCGAGCCGGCCTGCTACCCGCGATCACCTTCATCTTCAGCCGGGTGGGCTGCGACGGCGCCGTGACCCAGCTGTTGCAGCGCGGCACCCGGCTGGTGCCGGACTCGCTCAGTCGGCAGATCCGGCATACCGTGGCGGACCGGGTGGCCGCGCTGAGCGAGCCCGACCTCGCGGTCCTGGGGTACGCGGAGTTCGCCGAAGGACTGTCCCGGGGCTTCGCCGCGCACCACGCGGGGATGCTCCCGCTCTTCCGGGAGATCGTGGAGGAGCTCTTCTCCGCGGGGCTGATCCGCGCCGTCTTCGCCACCGAGACGCTGGCGCTGGGGATCAACATGCCGGCGCGCACGGTGGTGCTGGAGAAACTGGTGAAGTTCAACGGCGAGCAGCACGCCCCGATCACCGCCGCGGAGTACACCCAGCTCACCGGGCGGGCCGGGCGACGGGGGATCGACATCGAGGGCCACGCCGTCGTGCTGCACCGGCGCGGGGTCGACCCGGTCGACGTCGCGGGACTGGCCTCCACCCGCACCTACCCGCTGAAGTCCAGCTTCCGTCCCAGCTACAACATGGCCGTCAACCTCGTCGCGCAGTTCGGTCGAGACCGAGCCCACGAGCTGTTGCAGGCCTCCTTCGCGCAGTTCCAGGCCGACCGCGCAGTGGTCGGCCTGAGCACCCAGGTCCGCCGCCACACCGAGGCACTCCAGGGATATGCCGAGGCGATGACCTGCGACCTCGGTGACTTCACGCAGTACGCCCAGATCCGCCAGCAGATCACCGCCGCGGAGAAGGCCGGCGCTCGACGACGCAGCGCCAACCGACGCTCCTCCATCGCCCAGTCGCTGCAGGAGCTGAAGCCCGGGCAGGTCGTTCACCTCTCCAGTGGCCGTCGACGCGGGATGGCTATCGTGCTGCGCAGCCCTCGCAAAGCCACCTCCGCTCCCGAGCCGACGGTGTTGACCAGTGAAGGACAGGTCCGCCGGGTCGGGGTCGCGGAGCTCGAGGAACCCTTGACCGCCTTGGACACCGTGCGCATCCCGCCCAACTTCAACCCGCGCAACGCCAAGTCCCGCAGAGACCTGGCCGCGACGGTGCGAGCCCGGGTCCCGGCCGATGCCCACAAGCGGCCCAAGAACGCTCGCAAGGCCCACGCCGAGGCCGATCCTGAGACGGCCGCCGAGATCGACCGCCTCAAGACGGCCTTGAAGCGGCACCCCTGCCACTCGTGTCCCGAGCGCGAAGACCACGCTCGGTGGTCCGACCGGTGGTGGAGGCTCCGCCGGGAGACCGACGATCTGCAGCGGCGCATCGGCACCCGGACCAACACGGTCGCACGGACCTTCGAACGGATCTGTGACCTGCTCAGCGAGCTGGGCTACCTGAGCCGCGACGGTCAGTCGGTGACCGAGCAGGGGCAGCAGCTGCGGCGGATCTACACCGAGCACGACCTCGTGGCGGCCCAGAGTCTCAAGGCCGGGACGTGGCAGCGGCTCGACGCCCCCTCGCTGGCCGCGGTCATCTCGATGCTCATCCACGAGCCGCGCACCGAGGAGACCTCGGAGGTGATCATGCCCAACGTCGAGACCGCTGAGGCGTACCACGAGATGGTGGCCATCTGGTCGCAGTTGCAGACCAACGAAGCCGACCACCGGCTTCCCACCACCCGCGAGCTCGACGCCGGCATCGCGTCCATGGTGCACAAGTGGGCCTCCGGCCGAAGCCTCGAGGAGGTGCTGCGGGGAAGTGACCTGACGGCAGGGGACTTCGTGCGCCGATGCAAGCAGATCGTCGACCTACTGGGCCAAGTGCGGCAGGCCGCGCGTCAGTCTCAGCACTCGGCTGTGGCCGACGTCGCCCACCGGGCCAGCACCGCCATGCTGCGCGGGGTCGTCGCGGCCGACCGCCTCGACTGACGCCCTGACTCCGAACAGCAGCGGCGGTCAACCGTTGATGCTGAGCGCGGTGAGCAGCCGCCGGACGGAGTTTCCGATGCCGTAGGCCTCGATGTCCTGGCTCAGCGTGCCGGGGTCGGCGATCTCGCGGGGGAGCGTCAGCGGCCGGTCGGGCAGGGGCACGTCCAGCGCGACCTGGACCACCAGCGGCGCTACGTCGAGGTAGTCCGAAGCGGCCTCGAGGTTGGCGCGCTTGGCCCCCTTGATGGCTGGGTCACCGCGGTCGACCGCCTGTCGCACCCCAGCGAGCGAGCCATAGGTCTCGATCAGTTGGGCGGCGGTCTTGTCGCCGATGCCTTTGACGCCCGGCAACCCGTCGCTGGTGTCTCCCCGCAGACAGGCCATGTCGGCATACGCCTGGCCGGTGGGCACGGCATACCGCGAGTGCAGCTCGGACTGGGTGATCAGATCCGCGTTACGCACCCCGCCTCGGGCGGTGTAGACCACCCGGATCTGCGCTTCGTCATCGACCAGCTGGAACAGGTCACGGTCACCGGTGACGATGTCGATAGGCATCCGCCCACGATGCAGGTGGGTGAGCGTGCCGATGACGTCGTCGGCTTCGTAGCCGTCCGCTCCGAGCACGGGTAGCCCGATCGACTCGACCACTCGGCGCAGGATCGGCACCTGCACCCCGAGATCCTCCGGCCCCTCCTCCTCGACGTCGCTGCCCTCCACCAGCCGGTGGGCCTTGTAGGTCGGGATGGCCGCCACTCGGAAGGCCGGCCGCCAGTCGTTGTCCCAGCAACAGACCACGTGGGTCGGCTCGAACCGCGTGACCAGCGTGGCGATCATGTCCACCAGCCCGCGGATCGCGTTCGTGGGGGTGCCGTCCGGCCCCGGCTGCGGTTCCTTGACGCCGTAGAACGCTCGGAAGTAGAGCGAAGCGGTATCGAGAAGGACCAGGCGCTGAGACGGGCTCATAGATCACTAGGCTAGGGCTTCATGGAGCCGTTGGACCGCCACATCGTCACGTTGTTGTCCAAGGATGCCCGGATGAGCTTCACCGACCTCGGCAAGGCGGTCGGACTCTCCACCTCAGCCGTGCATCAACGGGTCAAGCGGCTGGAGAAGGCCGGGGTCATCTCCGGCTACCGCGCGACGATCGACCACGCAGCGGTCGGGTTGCCGTTGACCGCCCTCATCTCGGTGGCACCGTTCGACCCTTCGGCTCCGGACGACATACCCGAGCGGTTGTCCGACATCGAGCAGATCGCGTCGTGCTGGTCCGTCGCGGGCGATGAGAACTACGTCCTGCTGATCCGGGTGGGCCGTCCCCAGGATCTCGAAGAGCTGTTGGCTACGATTCGTGCTCGAGGACAGTGCAGCACCAACACCACCGTGGTCTTGTCGACGCCGTGGGAGGCTCGGGCGGCCCTGCTGCCCGAAGTCCCACACGACGTCTGAGTTTGCCGTCCGTTCACCGATCGAAGGAGAGTCCCGTGCGCATTCTGTTTACCGGTGGGTCTGGCAAGGCCGGCCGCATCGTCGCGCCCTACCTTGCCGCCCAGGGCCACACCGTGCTCAACGTCGACCTGGTGCCGCTGGGCCACGACGACGTCCACGACATCCGGGCCGACCTCACCGACCCGGGGCAGGTGTGGAGCTCGTTCTTCAGCTACACCGGCAACGCGGAGCTGGACGCCGGTGATGGTCCGCCGAAGATCGACGCAGTGGTGCACTTCGCCGCTATCCCGGCCATCATGCTCAGCGCGGACTGCGAGTGCTACCGCACCAACACGGTCAGCACCTTCAACGTCCTCGAGGCGGCGACCCGTCTGGGGGTCGAGAAGATCGTGTTCGCCTCTTCGGAGACGACCTACGGCGTGTGCTTCGCCGACGGCATCGTCGACCCGCCGTCCCTTCCGCTGCGGGAGGAGGACCCGCAGCGTCCTCCGATGGACGCCTACGCCCTATCCAAGGTCTGCAACGAGGCGACGGGTCGGACGTTCCACGAGCGCACGGGCGCCGATATCTACGCGCTGCGGATCGGGAACGTCTGGGACGACAGCGACTACGCGAAATTGCCGGACTACCTCGCTGACCCGGGCATGAGACGTCGCAACGCCTTCAACTACGTCGACGCGCGCGACCTCGGTCAGATCGTCGACCGGGCGCTGCACACCGACGGCTTGGGCTACCAGGTCTTCAACGCCACCAACGACACGAACGTGTCGCACCTGCGCGCAGCAGAGCTCGCCGAGCAGTTCTTCCCCGGGGTGCCGGTGAACGGGGAGCTGGGTGAGTTCGAAGGTTTGATGTCCAACCGCAAGGCCCGCCAGGTGCTCGGCTTCCGCCAGAACCACGACTGGCGCGACCGAGTCTGACCCACAGTCCGCCTGCCTGACCCGCTGCTGACCACAAGCCGGAGGTCAGGCTCGGGCGATCGGGGCGTACTGGCCTCGGGTGATCTCGACGAGGGCGCCCGGGGCCAGCTCCAGGTCCAGGCCGCGGCGGCCTCCGGAGACCAGGATCGTGGCGTGTCCTCGAGCGGAGTCGTCGAGCACGGTGGGGAGGACTTTGCGCTGTCCGATGGGGCTGATCCCGCCGACCACGTAGCCGGTGCTGCGCTCCGCATCGGAGGGGTCGGCCATCGCGGCCTTCTTCCTCCCGACGGCGGCAGCGAGGGCCTTGAGGTCCAAAGTGCCGCTCACGGGCACGATGCCCACGACGAGTCCGGTGTCGGTCTGGGCGAGCAGTGTCTTGAACACCTGGGCCGGGTCGACGCCGAGCGCCCGGGCCGCCTCCCCGCCGTAGGACCCAGCCCCGGGGTCGTGCTCGTAGGCCCGGACGACATAGTCGATGCCGGCGGCCTCCAGCGCCAGGGTTGCCGGGGTGCCTGCTGCGCCCTTCTTGCGTTTCGCCACTAGGTCACTTTCCGCCGCGATGTCACTCTTGCGATCCCAGGTAGCTCCAGACGTACGGGAAGTCGCCCAGGCCGATCTCGCGGCAGATCTTCTGCGCGGCCATGCTCACGGCCTCGGTGAAGGTAGGAAACGCGAACTGCAAGTCTGCGACGTGCTCGACGCCGAGACCGCCAGCCATACAGCTCGCGACGGTCTGGACCGTTTCCGCCGAATACTCCCCGACCACGTGGGCCCCGAGGATGACACCGGTGCTGCGTTCGGCGATGATTTTGCAGAAGCCGTTCGGGCGGCCATCGGCGATGGGACGCAGCAGGTCGCGGTAGTGAGCGATCCCGACGACGACGTCGTGCTCTTGCCGTGCCTCAGGTTCAGTCATTCCGACTCTGCCGTACTCGGGGTCGGTGAAGCTCCCGCTCGGAATAACGTCATACGACGCCTGCCGAGCCGGGCCGAGCACGGCGTTGCGCGCCGCAATGCGTCCCTCAATGCGGGCGGTCTGCACCAACATCGATCGTCCATTGACATCGCCGACCGCAAAGATGTGCTCGACGTTGCTGCGCAGGAACTGATCGACAGGAATAGCTCCTGCGGTGGCCTGGACGTCCGCAGCGTCAAGATGCAGTTGACCGATGTTGGCGGGCCATCCCACCGCGAAGAACGCAGCGTCGACGTGGACGCAGTCCTGTTCCCCGCCGCTACTGAAGTCGACGCGAAGGCCCTGTCCTTCGCGGCTCAGGGACGACACGAGAGCCTGCGTTCGCACCCGGATCCCCCGGTTCGTCAGGGCGCGTCCAAACTCGGTCGACACGCTGGGGTCTGCCGCCGGGATCAGCACGGGGCCCGCCTCCAACACCGTCACATCCGACCCGAAATCGGCGAAGATGGACGCGAGTTGGCAGCCGGTGTCCGCGCCTCCGATCATCGCGATCCGATCGGGCAGCACACGGAGCTGCCGCAGGTCTTCGTACGTCCACGCCAGATCGGCTCCTGGCATCGATAGACGCCCGGCATGACCGCCTACGGCAAGAATGATGCGATCCGCGGAGAACGTCTGTCCCCTTTCGGTGACGATGGTGTGGGGGTCGATGAAGTGCACCGCACCGGCATGATCAACGACGTCGATCCCCCGATCGTGCAGATCGCCGGCGACATCGCGGCGGTCGCTCGCGTAATGAGCAACACGCTCGCTGTTCGCCAACATGGCAGCGAGGTCCGGCACCGGTGCCGGTCCGGTCAGACCGAACTGGGACCAGGACCGCCAATCCCGAGCCAACCGTGCGGCGCGCGCCAGCGTGCGCAACGGCGCAGGACCACGGTTGAGCGTGCTGCTACCGATGTCCCGGGATTCAAGCAAGCGCACCGTCGCGCCGAGTTGCCTGGCCTGCAGTGCGGCGCTCACTCCAGCGGGGCCACCGCCGACGACCAGGACGCTGACATCGGCCGTGGTCTGCTCAAACATGCTCACAGGTTCGTTCCCTCGGTCACCGGAGTCGTGCGGGCCGCCCTTGAGAAGTCAAGGCTGACCCAACGTCATGATCACACGGACGCCGCATCCGGTTCCGATGTGGACGAGCGAACCCGCATACCTGATGACCGATTTGCGCTCCGTTGCGCCACGCTGAGGCACGAAGAGCGCGCACATCGGTCAAGGGGTATGCCGTCCGGCGGGTCAGACCAACTGGGCTACCGAGGCCTCGCGAGAGCTTTCGGCCACCGCGGAGGCGCGTTCGTCGGCCGCCGCCACGTCGTTGTGCTCGCGCCACCAGTCCTGGCCACTCTGGGGGAGAGTGAAGATCGGGTCGTAGTAGGCGTACTCGGTGCTGGTCACGTCCACGTCCTCGGACTCGATGGAGGTGCGGTAGTTCTTACGCCAGTAGGAGATGCCACGCTCGGTGTCGTACTTGTCGACCTGATGCACCCAACGCTTGCCGACGAACGGCACATCGCAGACGATTCGCGGAGTCGCGAAGCCGGGCAGGTAGCCCATCATGTTGTGCTGCAGGTGCTGAGCCTGGGCCAGCGAGACCCGCCAGTGCTCGCTGAACGGGATCATGTCGCACATGTAGAAGTAGTACGGGGTGATGGAGGCACCGTCGGTCAGCGCGAAGCACAGGTCCAGCAGGTCCTCGGTCGTCGCGTTGACGCCGCGCATCAACACCCCCTGGTTGCGGACATCGCGGACGCCCGCGTCAAGCATGGCGCGCGTGGCGTCGGCGACCAGCGGAGTCACCGACTGCGCGGCGTTGACGTGGGTGTGAATGGCCAGACCCGCCCCGCGCGAGCGGGCTTTGGCCGACACGCGGGCAACACCGGCGACGGTGTCTGGGGCCAGCCAGTGCTGCGGCAGACCCATCAAGGCCTTGGTCGCCAGCCGGATGTCACGGATCTGGTCCAGGTCCAGCAGCTTGTCCAAGAAGGCCTCGAGGTTCTTCCACGGCATGTTGGCCACGTCACCGCCGGAGACGACGACGTCCCGCACGGTCGGGGTGCGCGCGATGTAGTCGAGCATGGCCTGCTGACGGTCCACCGGCTTACCGGCCATCTTCAGCTTGAGCACCGTCGGAGTGGAGTTGCCGACCAGGTCCATCCGGGTGCAGTGCCCGCAGTACTGCGGGCAGGTGGGCAGCAGTTCCGCCAGCACCTTGGTGGGATACCGGTGGGTCAGCCCTTCGGTGGCCCACATGTCGTGCTCGTGCAGCGAGTCCCGGGCCGCGAACGGGTGCGAGGGCCAGTCCGCCCGACGGTCCGAGAACACCGGCACCATGTATCGGCGCACCGGGTCGGCGTAGAAGGCGGCCGTGAAGTCCGCTCCGGCGCTCGGCATACGACCACTGCCCCCGTGAGAGCCCCAGGTCATCTCGCTGACCATCGTGTTGAGCATCTGCGGCGGCAGCAACATCGACATCGTCGCCCGTTCGCGCTGATCGCGCTCGAGGTCGGCGTAGAAGTCGTCGGTGAGCAGCGGGCCCATCAGGTCACGGAGCTGAGCCACGTTCTTCACGCAGTGCGAGCGCTGCCACTGCACATCCGCCCACTGCTCGGCGGTGACGTCGCGCCACCCGGGGTAGCGGGTCCAGTCCGGCTCGACCAGCTCGCGCTGCTGGTAGCGGTACGGTTGCTCGATCTTTGCGGCCATACCTGCCATGCTACGTAGATCGTCCGGCGAAAAGGAAGACACGCCGGATGATTTCTTGTCAGAACGCCAAACAGGAGGATGTATGTCGACTGGCTCGCCGCTCGGGCTGCACCGGGTGCTGGGGTCGGACGCCTCGGTCCTGCCGCAGCAGGCGTGGCGCCTCGACCCGACCCCACGCCTGCTGTCCAGCGATGAGGTGGTCATCGAGGTCGGGGCCCTGCACCTCGACGCGGCGTCCTACCGACAGCTGGCCGAGAAGCACACCATCGTCGGCTCCGGAGTGAACGGCGAAGCGGTGCGTGCCGAGGTCCTGGACATCATCGAAGAGCGCGGGAAGATGCAGAACCCGGTCACCGGCTCCGGAGGTATGTTGATCGGTCGGGTGGCGGCGGTGGGGGAAGCGTCCACTCTCGGCCTCAGCGTGGATGAGCCCGTGGCCACGCTGGTCTCGCTGTCGTTGACCCCCTTGCAGATCGACGACGGGCTGCGTCGCTGGGACGGCCTCAGCGACCACGTGCCCACCCACGGACACGCCATCCTCTTCGGCCGTTCCATCGCCGCGGCCCTGCCGGGCGATCTCAATCCTGAGTTGGCGCTGATGGTGATGGACGTCTGCGGGGCCCCCGCCCTCGTCCAGCGCGTCGTGACCGAGCTCGTGCAACGGCGTCGCGGTGACGAAGGCGCAGCCGCACCGACCGTGTGTGTCCTCGGCGGCGCCGGCAAGTCAGGGGTGCTGTCCCTCGCGGTGGCCGGCCGAGCGGGAGCCGGTCACCGGATCGCCGTCGTGCGCGACCAGCGGGAGGCCGACCTGCTGCGGGCGGCCTCGGTCGCAGATCGCGTCGTGGTCGCCGATGCCACCGACCCCATCCATCTGAGCCGCAGCGTCACTGATGCCGGGGGACCGGCTGACCTCACCGTGGTGTGTGTGGACGCCCCGGGCTGTGAGCAGCCGGCGATCCTGGCCACCGCCGAGGGCGGCACCATCATCTTCTTCTCTATGGCGACCCACTTCGCTGCCGCCGCCCTGGGCGCCGAAGGCCTGGCCGCGGACGTCACCATGCTGATCGGCAACGGGTACACGCCCGGCCATGCGGAACTTGCCCTGGACCTGGTGCGGACGGACACCGGGGTGCGGGCCGTGTTCGAGTCTCGGCGACCGAACGCGCACACTACTGACTCATGAGCACCCCTCGGCGCACGCTGGTCCACAACGCCCGGCTCTACCCCGGGTCGCCGCGGCAAGAAGGGCAGCCGGACCGCGACCCCCACGACGCGCAGCCCGTTGCCACAGCCATGATGACCACCGGTGACGCCGTCGTGTGGGTAGGGACCGAAGACGACGCAGCCCGCGCCCGGCAGGACCTCGACGAGACCGCCGGAGACCAGATCATCGACGCCGGCAAGGCCCTGGTGACCCCGGCGTTCTGCGACGCCCACGTCCACCTGACCATGACCGGGCAGGGTCTGGACGGCATCGACCTGTCCGGCACCCAGTCGGTCGGTGAGGCGCTGCGCCTGGTCGAGTCGGCGGCCCGGCACACCCGAGGCCGTCCGATCTATGCCCACTCCTGGGACGAGACGCGCTGGGTGGAGCGCCGCCCGGTCACCGCCCGGGAGCTCGACCGGGCCACCTACGGCGGGGTGGTCTACATGCCTCGCATCGACGCCCACTCGGCCAGCGTGTCGTCGGCGATGGCCGCCGCAGGCCGGGTGCACGGTCTCGATGGGTGGGACGGTGACGGATACGTCACCCGTGACGCGCTCACGGCGGTCACCAACGCGTTCACCTCCGCGATGACG
Organism: Ornithinimicrobium sp.; assembly: GCA_049646465.1. Classification (GTDB taxonomy): domain Bacteria; phylum Actinomycetota; class Actinomycetes; order Actinomycetales; family Dermatophilaceae; genus Ornithinicoccus. The sequence continues at coordinate 24,678 of JBARVW010000060.1, read as the reverse complement.
GCGGATGACCGCGAGCACTACCTGGACCTGGCGTTGCGGGCGGCCGCAGAGCGAGGCATCGGGCTCGTGCACGAGACCGGCGCCGAGCACATGACCTCCTTCGACGACATCCATCACGTCCTCGAGGTAGGCGCCCGCCCCGGGCGACCCGGCACCGTGGCCTACTGGGGGCTGCTGCTGGACGACCCGGAGCAGGCCGCTGAGCTGCAGCGTCACCTGGGGGTGCTCGGCCTGGCCGGTGACCTGTGCGCGGACGGCTCCTTCGGCTCACGGACGGCGCACCTGCGCGAGCCGTACCTCGACGATGCCGGCCAGCCCAGCGGCGACCGGGGATACGGTTACCTGAGCGTGGAGCAGGTGCGCGACCACGTGATCGCCTGCACCCGCGCCGGTATGCAGGCGGGTGGGCACGTCATCGGTGACGCCGCGCTGCACACGATGGCCGAGGGCTTCGAGGCGGCCGCCGAGGCGGTCGGCAAGGACTCGATCCGGGCCGCTCGCCACCGCTGGGAGCACGTCGAGCTGCCGGATGCGCACGTGCTGGCGGTCATGGCGGAACTGGGCATCTGGGCGTCGATGCAGCCCGCCTTCGACGCTGCCTGGGGCGGGGAGCAGGGGATGTACGCCTCCCGACTCGGACCGGATCGAGCCCTCGCCGCCGTGCCGCTACGCGCGATGGTCGACGCCGGGGTGCGGGTGGCTTTCGGCTCCGACAGTCCGGTCACCCCGCTGGACCCCTGGGCAGGGGTGCGAGCCGCCGTCCGCCACCACAACCCCGCCCAGCAGCTGACTGTGGCCGAGGCGTTCGCGGCTCACACGGTAGCGGGCTACGAGCTGGCCGACCGGCGCGGGGGAGTCATCGCCGCCGGGCAGCCCGCGACGTACGTGATCTGGGAGGACCCCCTGGAAGGCGCACGCCGGTGGGACAAGAACGGACTGCCGGACTTGAGCAACTCCGACGAGCCAGCGCCGATGGCCCTACGCACCGTGGTCGACGGGCACGTGGCCTTCGACCGTCAGAACCCGCAGTGAGGACGTGACCACGATGAGAGACGCAATGTTGGACCTCGACGAGGCGATAGTGGGTCGTGCCCGTCAGTTGACGGCTCAGCTCGGTCAGCCGGTCGTGGACCTCGCCCGCTCGCACACCACCGTGTCGGTGGAACGCGCCACGCTACGCCTCGCCGGGTTGTCGGGGGCGGACCACGAACGCGTGCCGTGGGTGAACCACCTGATGGATGCCGTCCGTGGCCAGGTCGGGCTGGAGCACGGAGTGGCCGGTCCGGTCTGGGACGCACTGATCCGCGGGCAGGCACCCAACCTGCTCACCTTGGCGCAGAAGGCCAGCGCCGGCGCCATCGACTTCCGGGTGCCGGCGGGCCCCGACCTGGAAGCCGCTCGTGCCGCGGCCCACACTGCGGTCCGACCCGGGATGCAGCGCATCGACGAGCAACGAGCCGCGCGTGAAGACCTGATCGCGACCCACGGTGACCCCCCGCAGCGACCGTGGATCTATCTCATCGTGGCCACAGGAGACATCTACGAGGACATCCCGCAGGCGGTGGCCGCAGCTCGGGACGGCGCCGACGTCATCGCGGTCATCCGTAGCACTGGGCAGTCCCTGCTGGACTACGTGCCCGAAGGGGCCACCCGGGAGGGTTTTGCCGGCACCTACGCCACCCAGGAGAACTTCGCCTTGATGCGGGCCGCTCTGGACGAGGTTTCGGCCGAGCTGGGGCGTTACGTCCGGTTGACGAACTACGCCTCGGGCTTGTGCATGCCGGAAATCGCTGCGCTCGCCGGGCTGGAGCGCCTGGACATGATGTTGAACGACTCGATGTACGGAATCCTCTTCCGCGACATCAACCCGCTGCGGACCTTCGTGGACCAGCGCTTCTCCCGGCAGGTGCACGCCCGCGCAGGCATCATCATCAACACCGGGGAGGACAACTACCTCACCACGGCGGATGCGGTCGACGCGGCGCACACGGTCACGGCTTCCCAGCTGATGAACGAGTTCTTCGGCAAGGAAGCCGGCTTGGACGACTGGCAGCTGGGCCTGGGTCACGCCTTCGAGATCAACCCCGAGGTGCCGCAGTCGTTCCGCCTCGAGCTGGCTCACGCGCTGCTGGCCCGGCAGCTCTTCCCCGATGCGCCGCTGAAGTGGATGCCCCCGACCAAGCACATGACGGGTGACATCTTCAAGGGCTACCTGTTGGACGGGTTCTTCAACCTGGCGGGGGTGCTGACGGGCCAGTCCATCCTGCTGGTCGGGATGATGACCGAAGCCGTGGTGACCCCGTTCCTGTCCGACCGCGGCCTCGCACTGTCCAACGTGCGTTACGTGCTCAACGCCGCCAGCGGGTTGGGTGAGGACTTCCATCCCCCCCGCGACGGCTTCATCCAGAACCGCGCCCGCCAGGTCCTCACCGAGACCGTGAGCTTGCTGGAGGACATCGAGCAGACACCGACCCTGTCCGAGTCCTCTCGTGGAACCCCCTTGCTCGACGCGATCGGCCGTGGCACCTTCGGTTCCATGAAACGGCCGGCCGACCGGGGTAAGGGCGGCGACGGGGTGGCCCTGACGGCGCCCGACTTCTTCAACCCGGCGATCGAACAGCTGGAAGCTGACGGCTGGGGAGGGCGGGCACAATGAGCCACATCATCCGGCCCTACGGGGACACCACCGGCGACGGGATGGTGCAGATGTCGTTCACGCTTCCGTTGCCCCACGACAAGGTCACCGAGGGCGCAGCTCTGCAGCTCGCCGCCAAGATGGGTATGCAGCCCGCCATGCTGGTGCATGCCACCGCCATGGGCCCTGAGCACACCTTCTGCGTGGTCTACGGTTCCACCACCCACCTCATCGACGTCAGCGCGGTCGAAGTGGTCGAGCGTGACTATCCGCTGCTCTCGTCCAAGGAGATCAACTCCACGATCAAGGAGTCGCTGCACCGACCTCTCGTGGTGGTCGGGGCCTGCATCGGCACCGACGCCCACACGGTCGGCATCGATGCCATCTTGAACATCAAGGGTTTCGCCGGCGACAAGGGGCTGGAGTACTACACCGAGATCGCCGTCATCAACCTCGGCGCTCAGGTCCTCGTGCCGGAGCTGGTCGAGCGCGCCATCGCTGAGCAGGCCGACGCCGTCCTGGTGAGCCAGGTGGTGACCCAGCGTGATGCCCACCTCCACAACACTGCCGAGATGTCCGCCGCCTTCCGCGAGGCCTACCCGGCCGGCACCGTGCCGCTGCTGGTCGCCGGAGGACCACGGTTCGACGAGCGCAGCACCGAAGAGCTCGGAGTGGATCGCATCTTCGGCCGCGGCACGACCCCCGGGGACGTCGCGTCCTACCTCGTCCACGCCATCATCGGAAGGCACCCGTCGTGAGCGAACCGACCCCGAGCAGCTCCGAGGGTGACACCCCCTCCGTGATCGACGCGATGGCCCCCGCACGGGTCGGTATGCAGGTCCGACATCGTCGCTACGTGTCCTACGACCACGCGCACTACGCTGGCAACCTCGTCGACGGTGCCTACGGGGTGGCCTTGTTCGGGGACGTCGCCACAGAGATGTGTGTGCGTACCGACGGCGATGAAGGGCTCTTCGCCTCTTACAGCACCATCGAGTTCCTGGCGCCGATCCTGGCCGGGGACTGCATCGACGTCAGCGCCACGTTGGTCCGCGTCGGTCGACGTAGCCGCGAGATGACGTTCGCTCTGCACGTCACCGCGCGGGGCAACCCCGGCCGAGGCGCCTCGGCCGCGGACCTGCTGACACCCCCGCTGCTCGCCGTCACCGCACGTGGTGTGGTGGTGGTGCCGGCGGACTAGGCCCTCTCGCGCGCCTGCCGAGCCTGGGACTCCACCGCATACCGCTTGGTCTGCAGTTTCTCCCGCTGCGCCGGGTTCGCGATCTGCTCCAGCTGGACGAGCATCTGGTTCAGGCGCGCCGGGATCTGCACACTCACGGCTCCCCAGTGGGCGATCTCGTCCACGCACAGGTCCAGGTACTCCCCGAAGCTCCACTCGCTGGACACCAACCGGACCCGTCCGTCCTCGTCGCGCATCCGCGTCGAGACCTCCCCGGTCTCGATCATGCAGTGCAGGATCGTGTGCAGTTGGTTGAGCACCTGCACGGCCGTCGTGGGGTCGTTCACGCCCGGAGACAGGGCCCGCTCGCCGATGTCGACCAGTTGGCGGAGCCCGAAGGTCACATCCTGGTCCATCGAACGCCGCCAGGCGATCCTGAGGTTCTTGCGCACCTCTGCCCCCCAGTCCACATCGTCACGGCCTCCCGGGCAGGTCACCAGCGCCACGGGCTGCGAGGTGACCACGTAGGTGCCTAGCGGCTGCAGCATCGTGACGCAGCCATCGTGTCGGGAAGCCAGGGCGATCAGGTCGCGGTGGTTCACGCTGTTCAGGTAGCCACTGGATTCCACCAGCACCACCACCTGGCCCGGGTCTTCACTGGGTGCCCGCGCGGACCCGGGGCCGGGGGAGTCGTCCCGCTCGCCGGCATCCGGGTGCTCCTTCGACGTCGGGCGACCTCGGCGCACCAAGGCCAAGGTCTCCTGGCCCACCGTCCGGATGATGGTGTCGACCGAGATCGACTGCGTGATGTGATGGATGAACGCTAAGAACAAGCCCACCGAGGCCAGCACCAGGACGAATGCCACGGTCAGCGCGATCTGGGGAACGGGCTCGGCGCTGCCGTCGGACGAGCCGCTCACGTCACGCATCACCGTGAGTGCGTAGACGAAGGACGCACTGAAGATCCCGAGCGTCAGCTGGGGCGTGCGGTCATCGAGGAAGGTCCGCAGCACACGCGGAGAGAACTGCGAGCTGGCGAGCTGCAGCACCACGATGGTGATGGAGAAGACCAGTCCGGTGACCGAGATCATGGCTCCGGCGATGGTGGACAACATACTCCGCGCACCGTCGGGGCCGGCCTGGAAGAGGAACGGGACGTACTGCCCCAGCTCCTCGTCCACCTGGGGCAGAAGGAGCCCGGCAGCGAGAGCGAAGAGGCAGCACATCGCCGGCACCATCCAGAAAGGTGAGAAGGCGCGACGCCACAGGCGCCCCAAGCCGCCACTGCGCCGAGGCTCCGCCATGGGTGCAGGGGTAGTCGAAGGGTCGACGGGGGAGGTCATGCGTCAGTTGTACCCGACGACTCAGGTCGGCGTGTCCACAACGACACGCCGATCAGACAGAACTCAGCGGGTTCAAAGCTGGCCGCTGGGGGGTGGCTGACCTGGACTTTCGTGCATCGTTGCTGGTCAGAGCCAAGTTGACATGACTCAGCGAGCGACTGAGTATGGGAACAAGTCCGGTGCCCATGGTCAGTCCGCTGACGGAGGCATCTCTGCGGCGCACGTCGTGCGCGGCGGTACGGATACGCCAGGGCCCACCGCGCCCAGTAGACAACAAGGGGTTGTGACGCCGCGTGCGCGCGGCTGAGCCTCTTGGCCCCACCGGCTCGGTGGGCCCTGGCAGCATCATCGCGATGGCCTTTCTCTGCGCCACCGGCCACGCGGCACCCGCCTCGCAGGACCGTCGCTTAGGGTGTGGACGTGCTGCTTCGACTTCTCCTTGCAGCCCTCGGGGGCCTTGGCCTGTGGCTGTCGTTTCCCAGTTTCAACATGTGGTTCCTGGCGCCCATCGGCATGGCCCTCATCGTGCTGTCTCTCACCGGCGTCGGGGTCCTCAAGGGGACCGTGCTGGGGGTGGTGGCCGGGTGGGCCTACTTCATACCGTTGCTGTCCTGGTCCGGCATCTTCGTCGGTGCCGTGCCGTGGTTTGCCCTGGCCACCCTGTCTGCTCTCTACGTCGCGGCCTTCGGTGCCGTCGTCGCCTACCTGCAGGGCCGCGACCCAGACTCCAGGGTCCGGCCCGTCGCGGTCGCCCTCACCTGGATGGTGGCCGAGTTTGCTCGGGCCACCACCCCCTTCGGTGGGTTCCCATGGGGTCGCCTCGGGTTCTCTCAGGCCGACTCTCCCGTCCTGGCCGTCGTTCGCTGGGTCGGTGTGCCTGGCCTCGGCTTCATCGTGGCCCTCAGCGGAGCGTTCCTGGCCCTGGGTATCCACACCTGGCGCGCAACGCCGGGGGCGAAGCGCCGGGGGGTGGCGCGACGCCTTCTGACCTCCATCACTGCGGTAGGCCTGGGGGTGGCAGTGCTGGTGGCCCCGGTCCTGATCCCGCGACCGGCGGACGGCCCCACCCTGGACGTGGTGGCGATCCAGGGAAACGTGCCGGAGATGACCTTGGAGTTCAACGCGCAGCGACGGGCGGTCCTGGACAACCACGTCGACGCGACCAAAGAGGCGGCCGACCTGGTGCGGGCCGGCGAGATCGCGCGTCCCGACCTGGTCCTGTGGCCCGAGAACTCCTCCGACATCGACCCGCTGCGCAACGCCGATGCGGCCGCGGTCATCGACGAGGCGGTTCAAGCGATCGACGCACCGCTCGTCGTCGGCGCCGTCGTGGCCCCACCGGAGCAGGACCTCGCCAACGTCAGCCTGCTGTATCTGCCCGACGAGGGCCCCGTCCAGTCCTACGTGAAGCGTCGCCCGGTGCCCTTCGCGGAGTACATCCCCTACCGCGACTTCTTCCGGAACTTCTCCGACAAGGTCGATCTGGTTAGCACGAACTTCGGAGCTGGCGACGAGGTTGGCCTCCTTGAGGTGCCGTTGGGCGACGATGACCCGTCCGGAGACGACGCGGCCCAACTGGGGGTGGCGATCTGCTTCGAGGTCGTGATCGACGACGTCATGGCCGACACCGTGTTGGCCGGGGCCGATGTCCTCACCGTGCCGACCAACAACGCGACCTTCGGCTTCACCGACGAGTCCGTGCAGCAGCTGGCTGCCTCCCGGGTCAAGGCCGTGGAGCTGGGCCGCTCCATCGTCCACATCAGCACCGTTGGGGTCAGCGGATTCGTGGCTCCCGACGGATCGGTCACCCAGCAGAGCGAGCTGTTCACGCGGGCGATCCTGTCCGGGGAGGTCACCCGGCGGACCGAGATCACCCCGGCGGTGCGGCTCTCGGCCTGGATGGAGCGAGGTGCCGCGGTGGCCTTGGGCCTGCTCGTCGTGGTCAGCATGATCGGACGTCGGTCACGGCGCCCGGATCAGCAGTCCTACGAGAGCTCGTCCTTCTTCGATGATGACACCCGCCCGGAGCCCGTGTGAGCGCCGCCGAGCCTGCGCTGTCATCGACGATCCCAGAGCAGTCGGTATGCATCATGCTGCCGACCTACAACGAGATCCAGAACTTGACCGGTATGGTGCAGCGGCTCCGCGCGACCCTGCCCGAAGCGACGATCGTGATCCTGGACGATCGCTCACCGGATGGCACCGGAGACCTAGCCGACGACCTCGCCACTGCCGACTCGCAGGTCCGGGTGGTGCACCGACCGCGCAAAGAGGGCTTGGGCCCGGCCTACATGCAGGGCATGGGGTGGGCCCGGACCCACGGATACCAGGCCGCGGTCCAGATCGACGCCGACGGCTCCCACCAGCCCGAGCAGTTGCCGTCCCTGCTCAGAGCCGGAGGCCAGGCCGACGTCGTGATCGGCTCACGCTGGGTGCCCGGGGGAGCGGTGCGGAACTGGCCGGTGCATCGCAAGGCCCTCAGCCTGGGGGGCAACCTCTTCGTCAGGGTGGCCCTCGGACTACCTGTCCGGGACGCCACCGCCGGGTTCCGGGTCTACCGACTGGACGCCTTGGACTCAATGCACCTGCGGGATGTCGCATCTCAGGGATACTGCTTCCAGGTCGACCTCACCCTGCGGGCCTACGACGCCGGATTGCGGATCGTCGAGGTGCCCATCGAGTTCATCGAGCGCGAGCACGGAAACTCCAAGATGGGCACCAGCATCGTCACCGAGGCGTTGGTCCGGGTAAGTGCGTGGGGAGTGCAGCGCCGGATCGCCCAGGCACGATCACATGTGGGACGGTTGCGTGCACGCGCCACTGCCCTGCCTGAACCGCAGAAAGGACCATGATGGCGACCTCAGCCGACCAGACCCCGGGTGCCGGGCGCAGCCCCACTCGTCGACGCGGTCGTTGGATCTTCGCGCTGCTACTGCTCATCCCGCTCTTGGAGATCACGACGATCATCCTGGTCGGGCAGGCTATCGGAGCCTGGTGGACCTTCGGCGCTCTGATCGCGCTCAGCGTGATCGGGGCATGGCTGGTGCACAGAGAGGGCCGACGGACGTGGGGGCGCTTGCGCGAGGCCCTTCGCCAGGGTCAGGCCCCGGCCAAAGAGCTCACCGATGCCGGTCTGGTGCTCGTGGGGGGAGCGATGCTGCTCACGCCGGGATTTCTGACCGACGCACTGGGGCTGTTCTTCGTCCTCCCGCTGACCCGCCCGATCACCCGGGCGTGGTTGCAGACCGTGGTAGCGAGCCGGCTGCTGGGGAGTTTCGCGCCGACGGGCAGCGAAAGCCGTGGCCGTAGGTCGGCGGGGGCGGCTCGGGGGGAAGTCATCGAGGGAGAAGTCATCCAGGAACCCGATCCGAAGCCGCCCGGGGGTCGATCGAGCCTGGGGCCCGACGCGAGGGGGTAATCCACCCTAGGACGAGGCAGCAGCGGCGGACAACGCGCAGCGGCGTCCAACCACGGAGGGTGGTTGGACGCCGCTGCGAGGCGTCAAGAGGTAGTGGCTACGCCGTCCGTTTCCGCGACGGCTTCTCGCCGCGCCGCTGCCGAAGCAGGGTCAGTCGTTCCTCCAGCAGCTCCTCGAGCTCGGGGATGGAACGACGCTCCAGCAACATGTCCCAGTGGGTCCGCTGCGGCTTGGTGGCCTTCATCTCCGGCTCGGGACCGTCGTTGAGCTTGGCGATCAAGCCACAACGGCACTCCCAGATCGACGGAATTTCAGCCTCAACCGAAAACGGAAGCTCACTGACGTGTCCGTCGGGGCAGGTGTAGCGAGTGAGGGTGCGATCACTGAACGTGACCCCTTCATCACTTTCGAACGACAGCCAACTGAGATTGGTGCCGCGCAAAGACCTTTCAGCCATTGTGCAAACTCCCCTCGTGTCCATGACACGGTATGAGATGGGTGATACTACGGATGAGGAACGCTTCGCAGCGCTGAAGTGTTCCGCCCGAACCGACGACTGTGCCCGGACGAGCGCAGCAGCAGATGAAAATCAACGACGGTGGGGATGGTCAAATGCTGCGAAGCCAAACTATGATGCTAGCGGCCCCCGGGTTAAAGCGCCATTCGGCGACCCCGCGCCCGTCGCCCGTCGCCCGTGAGGACTACACCACGGCTGGCTGTTCGTTGCCAGCGTCCCGGATGCCCTGACGCATGTTGACTTTGAGCAGGAGCAATCCACCGATCACGAAGAAGGCGATCAAGGCGATGATGGACAGGCGGTAGGAGCCCGTCAGCTGGAAGATCAGGCCGAACGCCAGAGTTCCCATCCAGCTCGTGCCCCGCTCCATCGCCTGGTAGAAGCTGAAGAACTCGGACTCACGCCCCGCCGGGACCAGCTGGCTGTACATCGATCTCGACAGGGCCTGGGTGCCCCCCAGCACCAGCCCGATGCAGAAGGCGCACACCAACCACACGGCATACGCGCCGGCCGGAACGACGAAGGCGAAGGCCACGACCGCGGTCCACATCACGAGTCCTCCGAGGACGACGCGCTTGGCCCCGAACGCCACCGCGAGACGACCGAAGAGCAGCGCCCCACCGAACGCCACGAACTGCACCAACAGGATAGTGATGATCAGCTGTCCGGCTTCGAATCCCAACTCCTCGGAGCCGTAGAGACTCGCAGAATAGATCACCGTTTGAATGCCGTCATTGAAGAACAGGTAGGCCAAGAGGAACAAGAGTGTCTGCGGAAAGAGCTTGATTTCCCGGAAGGTGCTCCGTAGCTGGGCGATGGTGCCCATGAAGCCGTCCGCCTGAGTCATCAGCGGCACACGGGTCGTCCCACGGATCCGGCGCAGGCCCCATACCGGGATGATGGTGAACGCCGCCCACCAGACCCCGGCCGAGAGCAGGCTGAGCCGGATGGCCATCTCGTAGCTCACCCCCACGCTCTCGTGAAGCTGTAGGAGGGCCAGGTTGAGCGCCAGCAGGATCCCTCCGCCCAAGTACCCCAGCGCCCAGCCACGGGAGGAGACGGCATCACGGTCGCTGGGGTGGGCGATCCGGACCAAGAGCGCGTCGTAGACCACGATCGAGGACCCGAGACACAGGTTCGCCACGATGAGCAACAGCACACCCAGTTGCCAGTTGGACCCACTGAGGAAGAACATGCCCATCGCGGCCGCGGACCCCACCCAGGCGAAGGCACCCATCAAACGGGTGGGCGTCTGGGTGCGGTCGGCCGCCGCACCCACGAGGAGCAGGAAAACGGCCGAGACGATGGTGGCGACCGTGATCGTGTAGGGCGCCAGCGAGCCCACGGCCACCGGGACCCCGAAGATGGACAGGTCCTCGGCGCAGACTTGGCCCTCGGCCAGATTCGGGCATACGTCGGCTCGCGCCAGCGCGGTGAGGTACGGGGCGATCAGCACCGTGCCAGTCGTGGTGACGTAGGCCGAGTTCGCCCAGTCGTACCAGGACCAGGCGCGCTGGTGCGACCTCGTCCGTTCGCGGGTGACATCGGCGATCTGGGCGCCCGGTGCTGCCATGTCAGCAGCGTCCCATACGGGCGTGGTAGAACAGTGGATTCTCGAGTCGACGTGGCATGAACACGGACTCGAGTACGCAGTAAACTACTCGGACCATTCGACCAACAAAGGAGTCAGCATGGGTATCGGAGACAAGATCAGCAACGCCGCGCAAGAGGCCAAGGGCAAGGTTAAGGAGGCCACCGGCGACGCCACGGACAACGAGCAGATGCAGGCCGAAGGGCACGCCGACCAGACCGAGGCCAACGTGAAGCAGGGTGGCGAGCACGTCAAGGACGCCTTCAACGACGTCACCAAGAAGTAGCTAGCGCCCGCGAGGGAGCCGCCGGCGCGCCGCGGTGAACAGCCGCCGAGGCACACTTCCGCGGTGGTGCGGTGTCGGAGAGAACGCGACATCAGTGTCACCGTCGTGGGCGGCTTCCTCGCGAATCTCCTGCCGCACCACCGCGCCCCGTCGTTCCTCCCGCCGGGCCGCCACCTTGCCTTCCTTGCTCTCCGGGGCGATATCGTCTGAGGTGATCTTCCCCGCGACAATGTTGACCTGCTCGCTGTAGTACTTCAACATCACGGAGACGGAGGCGACCACCGGCACCGCCAAGAACGCGCCGACGATCCCGAAGAGCGTGCTCCCGGCCACGATCGCAATCAGGACGATCCCTGGGTGCAGATCCATCGACTTGCTCTGCAGGATGGGCAGGAGCACATTGCCTTCGAGCTGTTGGACCGCTAGAACCAGCACGAAGACGAAGATCGCTGTCCCGAAGCCGTTAGACACCAGCGCCACCAAGACCGCCAGGCCCCCAGCGACAAACGCACCGACGACGGGGATGAAGGCGCCGAAGAACGTCAACACGGCCAGAGCGAAGGCCAGTGGAACACCGGCGATCAGCAGCCCCGAGCCGATCAACGTGGCGTCGATCAACCCCACCAACGCCTGCGTGCGGATGAAGCCACTGACGGTGCTCCACACCCGTTGGCTGACTTCGACGAGGTGTTGGCCGGCGTGACGTCCGGACCAGCGGTGGACGAACGGGAGGAACCGCGTGCCGTCCTTGAGGAAGAAGAAGGTCAGCACCAGGACCAAGAAGGTCGTGACGACCACGTTACCCACCGCCGCCACGCCGGTGAAGACCCCCGCGGCGATGTCGCTGGCCCGACCCTGGAGCGCGGTCCGTGCCTGGTCGCCGAACTCGAGCAGCTGGGAGTTGTCGAGGTTCAGTGGGGGACCGGCCGTCCACTTCTGGAGCTGGGCCAGACCGGCCCCGGCCGAGTCCACCACCTGACCACCCTGGTCGATCACCGAGGGAGCGATCCAGGAGAAGATTCCCAGGACGGCCGCCAAAGCGACCACGAGGGTGCTCGCCGCGGCCAGGCCCCCGGGCCAGCCCTTGCTACGGAGGAACCGGGTGGGTGGCCACAAGACGCTGGTCACCAGCAGAGCCATGATCAGAGGAAAGATGGCAACCCAGGCCTGGGCGATCAACCACAGGATGACCGCGCCAGTAGCCACCAGCACCAAGAAGCGCACCGCCCACGCGGTCGACAGCTTGACCGAACGGGCAATGACAACTCCGCGATCAACGGAGGCAGGGGGAGTAGAAGACGTGCTCACAGAGAGGATCCCTCAAAACGAAGTGACGGTGCCCAGGCGGGCGAGTGCCCTTATCTTGTCACCGGACCGGCGCAGCACGCCGCCTCACGCGCTGACCGTAATCGTGGCTGCCGTTGCGTGGCTGCGGCCGGGCTCGAGCGCTACCGCGTGATCACCGACGTTCGCGGTCTCGACGCAGACCATCTGGGTCCATTCCTCGTTCCCGAAATCGCTCATCGTGGCGGCCCCGGAGGGACCGGGGTTCCACACCACGACATTGCCGCCGCCGCTCGACGTCACCGTGATGACTCGCTCCAAGATGGAATCCTCGATGCGCACCGGCCCCGCCACGTCATAGATGCGATCGACTTCACCGTCGATCCGCAACGGCCCCGACTGGGTGGCATCTGCCGTGGCAACCTTGTCGTAGTAGTCGGCGCCATCCAAGCCCAGCAGCTGCACGTCGCGCACATCTGAGACGTGCAGATAGGTATGAAGAGCGATCTCGTAGGTGAACGCCCTGGCACCGGTGTTGGTCACCGTGTGGGTCACCTGCACAGCATCGGGATCCAGGGTGACTTCCATGGTGGCGTCGAACGGATAGGGGAACTGTTGGCGCGAGGTCTCTGAGAGGTCGCCGGAGGACAGAGCCCACGCCAGCCGCCCCGGAGCCTGGTCCGACAGAGACCATGACTGGGTCCGGGCCAGCCCGTGGCTGGGCTTTCGATCTCCACCGGGACCACTGGCGAACCACGGCCAACATACGGGTATGCCCCCGCGGATGGCTTGGTCGGCGGCGTACTTCGAGCGTTGACTGACCCACACGACCGGCACGGCGTGATGGACCCACTGCGCCACATGGGCGCCATGGTCGTAGGCCGTCAGCGTGCTGTGATCAGCGCGAAGGGTCCGTTCGGTGAATTCAGCCATGGGCTCAACCCTAGGTGAACGGGCGCTGCGGATGATGTCCAAACGTCAGCCTCAACGGGTCGGCGTTTTTACATTTGCCATACACAGCGGGGTATCTCCAGACTTAAATAAGGTTTCCGCTAGACTTTTTGTAGACCTGGACCATGCGGGGTCGTCGGAAGCGACACAAAGAGTCGCTCAGGCGCTACGGAGGCACAGCAGTGAAACGGGATCGACCGATTGCAGGGGCCTTCAACGTCCTTGCGTTGTTGGGTTTGGTCTTCGGGGTCCCCGTCGCCGTCGCGTGGGGGATCGACCGTCCGCTCCCGTGGCCTGGAGGGTCCGAAGAATCGATATGGTCGGCGCTGAGCGGGTCCGGCGCCTTGAGTTTGCTGCTGGCGATGGTCTTGGTCATCGCCGGGACCGCGTGGGCCGTCTTCGTGCTATCGATCCTCAAAGAGGTCATCAGTTGGATGGGCGGCGTCTCCTCGACGAACATTCCCGGCTTCCAGGTGCCTCAAGCTGTGGCCAGGCACATGGTCGGTAATGCCGCGCGACTGCTGGTGGCCACTGCGGACGGTTCTTCCCAGCGTGCCGAGCGTCGTTCGGCGAAGAAGCGAAGAACGGTCCCGGTGACGTTGATGGGGCAGTCGAGGGATCATCGGGGATCCGGTGAGGCCGACTTATCAGCAGCATCCCGAATCAGCTATCGCGTTCTCCCGGGAGACTCGCTCTGGTCCATCGCCTCGACCGAGTTGGGTCAGGGAAGCCGTTGGGATGAGATCGCTGGCCTGAACCGGTCCCTGCTCGGAGACCGCCCTGGATTTCTGACTCCTGGAATCGACCTCGTGCTTCCACTCGTCACCGCAGCCCCGCGGCCCAGCTCCTGGAGCGAAAGAGAAGAGCGACGGGCCCCGGAGCCCAGATACCACATTCACAGTGTGCGCCAAGGGGAGACGCTCAGCAGCATAGCCGGGGACTGGCTCGGAGCGACCCATCGCTACCCCGAGATTCTTGAGGCCTCTCGAGACATCGTGCAGCCCGGTGGGCGACGTCTCTTGGACTCCAGAGCGCTCACCGCGGGCTGGAAGGTCGCGATCCCACGCACGGACGCATCACAGGACTCCACGGACGAAGACGCCATCCTGGGCGCAGAGCCCGAGCCGGGCAAGAGCGCACACATACCCACCGTGCCGGTCGCAGCATCAATCGTCGAACCGCCCCGGAGGCCATCGCGAACGCTCGGTCCGGCTACCTACGCCAACTTCCGTCGGGACGACCTCGACCTGCATCTCGGTAGCTGATCCGAGCCCCTCTGACGTTCCTGGCTGAAACGCCGATAAGGGACATTATGTAAAGTCACCCCTTCTCCCTTGACCGTTGTGCGCGCACTGTGCGATTCCGCACCGTGCATCAGCGCGCACATCGGTCAGGCGGTGAAGCAGTGGAGCGTGTGTCTGCCGACTCCATCCAGCTACTCGAAGGGCGAGGGATCGCCGGCACCCACCCGCACGATTTCCGGATACCCGGCTGAGAAGTCGACCACCGTCGTCGGATCCGATCCGGTCTCGTCACCGTCGATGACGGCGTCGACCAGCAGATCCAGCTCCTCCTTGATCTCCCACCCCATGGCCAACGGCTCTTCCTGACCCGGCATCAGCAACGTGGAGGACAACATCGGCTCGCCCAGCTCGGAGAGCAGCGCCTGAGTGATCCGGTGGTCCGGGATGCGCACCCCGATCGTTTTCTTCTTCGGGTGCAGCACCTTCTTCGGGACCTCCGGGGTGGCCGGCAAGATGAACGTATAGGCCCCGGGCGTCGCCGCCTTCACGGCTCGGAACACCGCGTTGTCCAACTGCACGAACTGTCCCATCTGGGCGAAGTCGTGGCAGATCAGCGTGAAATGGTGCTTGTCGTCGAGCCGACGGATGTCGATGATCCGCTGTTTGGCGTCGGCGTTGCCCAACTGAGCTCCCAGGGCATAGCAGGCATCTGTGGGGTAGGCCAGCAGTCCCCCGCTACGCAGCACCTCGGCCACTTGGCCGATCAGTCTGGGTTGAGGATCCTGAGGGTGGATGTCGTAGAAACGCGCCATGGTTCACCCTAGTCCGACGAGTCCCGCACCGTCTCCTCCGCCTCCTCGACGCCCCTTCTCGGGGCAGCGAAGCCCATCGTCACCACAGCGCCGCGAATCACCAACTGGAGATGAGTCCGGCCGCAGCCACTGGCTTGGCGTTGGCGTACGGGTGCAGGAAGGCAACACCGAAGAACAACACGATGACTCCGACGCGAACGACGAGGTTGCCGCCGGTGAAGGAGCCCACGCTACGAGAGGTCACCGAGTCGATGAACGCACCAGCGCTCGGTAGCGTCAAACGTCTCCCCTGCCCGGGCACAGGATGGGTGGGTCAGGCGACTACGAGGCAGCCTGCCGCGCCGAGTCGGGGCCGTGCTGGGTGGCTTCGATCAGGGCACTGATGAACGCCGGCAGGTCATCAGGGTTGCGGCTGGTGATGAGGTTGCCGTCCACAACTACCTGCTCGTCGACCCACTCGGCGCCGGCGTTGCGCAGGTCGGTGGCCAGGCTCGGGAAGGAGGTCAACCGCACCCCGTCAACCACCTTGGCCTCGATCAGGGTCCACGGTGCGTGGCAGATGGCCGCCACCGGTTTGCCGCTGGCCATGAAGTCGGCGATGAAGGCGACCGCAGCCTTGTCCGTACGCAAGGCGTCCGGGTTCGCCACTCCCCCCGGCAGCACCAGAGCGTCGTAGTCCTGCACCGACACCTCAGCCACGGCGTGGTCCACCTCGATCTCCTCCGACTTGTCGAGGTGGTCGAAGGTCTGGACCGTCCCGGTCTCCGGGCTCAGCACGTGGGCGGTCATTCCGGCGTCCGTGACGGCGTCGCGTGGCTGCGTCAGCTCCACGCGCTCGATACCTTCGGCGGCGACGAGGAAGGCGATGGTCTTACTGCTACGGGCCGTTTGGGTCGTGTTCTCAGTCATGCTCTCTAGCGTGAACTCCAGAGGTTGCCGTCGCAACCCGAGTCATCCCACCGGTACCGGCCGTTGGTAGGCCGCGAACACCTTCGTCGCCTCGAACCCGAGACGTTCGTAGAGCACCGTCGCCCCGGTGGGGCTGACGGAGTCCACGTGCAGTTCGATCGTGTCGTAGCTGCCTGCGGCACCCGCGCGCACGATCGTCGCGTTCAGGCACGCTTTGGCCAGCCCGCGGCCACGGGCAGCGCGATGGGTGCCGACGATGTTGACATACAGGACGCCCTCATGGTGCTGTCCATACAGGACGTAGGCCAGGAGCTCACCGTCGTCACCCAGCGCGACACTCGACATGCTCCGTCGACTGCTCACCGAGTCCCAGTGCTCCTGCCACGCCTCACAGGTGATGGGCGCCGAACCCCAGTGGTCCTCGAAGGCCTGGTTGTGAAGACGCCGAAGGTCTTCGCTCTGCCCGTCCGAGGGAACGATGATCTGTGTCCCTGAGATTCCCGTCCGCTCGCCAGAAGGCAGGTGCACCAGGGTGACGCTCGCGAGCCAAGGCGGCCCCGCGCGCCTCGGAGAGGTCGAGCAGGCGTCGTCCGATCCCCCGCGCGCGGTGCTCCGGGTGCACCCCACCACTGAGCCACACCCGGACTTGTCCGTCTGCATTCAGAGCGGCTGAGGCCCGAACCTGTCCGAAGCCGACCAGGGCGTCGCCGTCCCAGACCGCGATGGTGTCCTGCTGCGGGTCGAGTCCATGCTCGTGCAGCTCTTCGGTGAGCTCCTGGGGGCTGTAGTGCTCGTCCGTGTCGTCGGCGAGGGCCAGCGCATCGATCAGGCCCGCCCATGCGACCACGTCGTCGAGACGCAGGTGGTCCCACCGGTATGCCCCCTGAGGACTCACCGTCCGCCGTCACTCGCAGAGCCGGGACGGGAGTACAACGCGAACGTCCGGTCGACTCGAAAACCCAGCTGCTCGTACAACCGCGTCGCCCCCGTCGGACTGGCCGAGTCCACCCCTAGGTCGACGACGTCGTAGTCCCCGCTGTGCGCTGCCAGGTCCAAGGTGCGGGCCAGGCACGCGCCGGCCAAGCCCTGATGCCGGGCCGACGGAGCGGTGCCTACAGCATCGATGTACAGCTCACGGCGAACCCACTGCGCGGCCCAGACGTAGGAGACCGGTTCACCGTCCGCGGTCACGGCGACCGTGGAGTACTGCGGGCGGTGGGTCCGCGACTCCTGAGACTCCTTCCAGGCCTGTTCGGTCCGCACCCCGGAGCCCCAATGGTCCTCGAAGGCCGCGTTGTGTAGCTGGCGGAGTCGCTCGGACATCGACGCGGTCGGGGTATGCAGGGTCACGCCTGCAGGAAGCCCACGTCCGGGAGAAACGGAACCCGTGGCGACCGGCCGCACCATGTGCGCGAAGTATCGAGCTACGTCGTAGCCACGTCGAGTCAGCATGCCCCGCACGGACGCCCCGGGCACTCCCCCGTCGGCGTACAGAATGATCGGTTGGCCCGGGTGCCGCTGGCGGGCCAAGGCCACGCCGCGCGCCTCCTGAAGCTCGATGAGGGTGCGTCCGAGACCGCGTCCGCGATGGTCCGGATGGATCCCCCCGAAGAGGTAGGTCCGGGCCATCCCCTCATGACTCAGGGCCTCGGGCACCAGCACCCGGCCCAGACCCACGAGCTGCTCCCCCGACCAGACCCCCCAGGAGTCCAGCGTGCTGGTGAAGCTTGCCGAGTCCAGGTCCTCGAGCAGATCTTCAACCTCGAGGAACTCGTCTGTGTCGTCCACCCGGGCGAGCAGGTTATGCAGCTCAGCCCATTGCGGTGCGGTCTGGGTGTTCAGGTGGCCCCATCGGTAGGCGGTCCCGGTCTCGCTCATACCGCCATTCTGGACCGGCGGGTCACGGCATACCACCCAATTCCGAGTGCGACCAGGACCAAGCCGGTGATCACCGACACCCAGGGCAAAGAGGCCACCAGGGTGAGACACCCCACCAGGCCGAGGACCGGCACGACGCGTTGCCAGCGCTGCTGGCCGCGGATCGTCCATGCGCTGGCGTTGGCGACGGTGTAGTACAGCAGGACCCCGAAGCTGGAGAAACCGATCGCGCCACGCAGGTCGACGAAGAGGACCAGCACCAGCACGATCGAAGCTACCGCGATCTCGGCGCGCTGCGGCAGTCCGTGCGAGCCGCTCGTGAGGGCCAACGGACGGGGCAGATGAGCGTCGCGGGCCATAGCCACGGTGGTGCGTGAGATGCCCAGCAGCATGTTCAAGAGCGCCCCCGCTGCCGCCCCAGCGGCGGCGACTCCCACGGCCCATACCCCGCCGTTCCCCCACACCACCTCCGCTACGTCCGCGATCGGTGCCGTGCTGCTCGCGGTCCCGTCGCTGCCGAGAACGCCGATCACCAGCACCCCCAGGCCTGCATACAGGGCGAGGACCAGCACGAAGGTAATGCCGATGGCTTGGCCGATCGTGCGCTCGGGATCGCGGACCTCCTCCCCCAACGTGGCGATCCGGGCGTAGCCGGCGAAGGCGAAGAAGAGCAGGCCCGCCCCCTGCAGGACCCCGTAGACCGAGGTCTCGGTGGTGGACATCAGACCTCCGCTCAGATCGAACACGGGCTCGCCGCCAACCGAGGCCCACGCCACGCTGCATCCCAGTCCGAGCACAACCGCGAGCACCACCGACACGATGGCGGTGGAGATACGCGCCGATCGTTGTAGACCCGACAGGTTCGCGGCGGTGAGCGCGAGCACCGCCACCACCGCGGCGAACCGTTGATGGCCTGGCGCCACGTAGGCGCCGAGGGTGAGGGCCATCGCCACGCAGGACGCGCTCTTGCCGACGATGAAGCACCACCCGGCCAGGAACCCCGGCAGCGGGCCCAGTCGCTTGGTGCCGTAGACGTAGGTTCCACCGGCGGTGGGGTAGCGAGCGGCCAACATCGCCGAGGAGTACGCGTTGCACGCGGCCACGACAGCCACGATCAGCAGGCTGAACAGCATGAAGGAGCCGGCAGACTCCGCGGCGGGAGACCACACCACGAACATGCCCGCCCCGATCATCGACCCCATCCCGATGACCACGGCATCGCGCCGGCTCAAGGTCCGGCGGAGCACGTCCGCGCGACCGCCGTCCTTTGACATGGACCTCACCCTGACATCCGCAGGTGGCCGGGAGGTGGCGGGGTGGAGGACGTGGTCTGCACTATCGGGGGTAGTGAGACTTCGCTAGGGTCTCTCGAATGGACTTCGACAAAGACGGTCAACCACTGATTCCCTCCGGTCGCCTCATCCTGGTGCGCCACGGCGAGACCGAGTGGTCACGCTCCGGGCAACACACCGGGCTGACCGACCTGCCGCTTCTTCAGGAGGGTGAGGATGCCGCCAAGGAGGTCCGCCCCGTGCTGGAGGAGTTCAACTTCGTCCACGTCCGGTGCTCGCCGCTGCAGCGAGCCCGGCGCACGGCAGAGCTCGTCGGGTTGAAGCCCGATGTCATCGACAAGAACCTGCTCGAGTGGGACTACGGCGGCTACGAAGGTGTCACGACCAAAGAGATCCGCCAGCGGACGGGCTACCTGTGGAGCGTCTTCGAGCACGGCGTCATCCCTGGCGACACCCCGGGTGAGACCGTCGAGGAGGTGGCCGGACGGGCCAGTCGCGTGCTGGAGGAGATCTACCCCCACTTGCACCACGGTGACGTGGCCCTCGTGGGTCACGGCCACGCCCTTCGGATCCTCGCGGGGGTCTACCTGCGACAGAACCCGCGCTGGGGCCGCCGCGTGACCTTCGAGACCGGGAAGGTGGCCGTGCTCGGCCACCACCACGAGGACCCCGTTATCGAGGCGTGGAACCGCCGCCGCTGACCGCGGCGACGTCGGGGACCGGCCAGGTGTGCACCGGCTGGTTCTGCTCCATGTGCTCCACGTAGTGGCCGAACATCAGGTGCAATGCGTCGTTGCGGCTGTGCCCGGCCGCCTCGTACTTCTCGGTGACCTCGACCTGCCAGCTGGCGCCGTTCTGGTGCGCGGAGCATCGCCCCTCGATCACCGAGAGGTAGTGCTCGCGCACTTGGCGCCGTAGGCCGAGAGCGGCCAAGCCCTCGTTGGCCTCTTCCAGCAGGTGCTCGGAGATGAGTTCGGTCGCACCGATCTTGCCCAGACCCGGCCAGGTCAAGGTGGCCTCGATGCCGCGCTTGGACGCGTCGAAGAAGTTCTTCTCCGCGTCGAGGAACGGCATCTTGGTCCAGATCGGCCGGCCACTGGAGGTGAGCTTCTCCAACAGTCCGTAGTAGAAGCAGGCGTTGGCCACCATGTCGATCGCACTCGGACCGGCGGCCAGGACACGGTTCTCCACCCGCAGGTGCGGCACACCCTGGGAGTTGTCGTAGATCGGCCGGTTCCAACGCCATACCGTGCCGTTGTGCAGTCGTAGTTCGTGCAGCTCCGGCGCCGAGCCTTCCTGCAGCACCCGCACCGGATCCTCCTCGCTGACCTCGGGCAGGAGCGCCGGGAAGCAGTTCACGTTCTCCTCGAACAGGTCGAAGATCGAGGTGATCCAGTTGCGCCCGAAGTAGGCGCGGGGCCGCACGCCCTGGTGCTTCAGCTCTTCACTACGCGTGTCGGTCATCTGCGAGAAGAGCGGCACCCGGGTCTCAGCCCAGAGCCTCTTCCCGAAGAGGTACGGAGAGTTGGCGCCAATCGCGATCTGCAGCCCGGCGATGGCTGAGGCCGCGTTCCAGTACATCGGGAAGTCCTGAGGCGTGACCTGCTGATGCAGCTGCACAGAGGTGCATCCCGACAGGGGCCCGATGGTCTCGAAGTACTGGACCACCTGCTCACCGGTGGGTCCCTCGATGTCGAGCTGCATCCCCTCGCCGCGCTCGTTCAGCACGGAGTCGTTCAGCGCGGTGTAGCGCACCCCCAGGCTGAGCCAGTCACCGTCGAAGATCTCGGGCTGCAGGGTCGGGATGATCCCGGTGGCGATGACTCGGGCACCGTGCTCGCGCGCGGCGTCACCGGCTTGACGCAGGGACTGCTCCAACCACCGCTCCAGACGCACGGCCTGGTCACCGGCCATGGGACGCGGTGGCACGTTGATCTCGATGTTGTATCGGCCTACTTCGGACGTGAAGTCGCCATCGTGCAGGTCCTTGAGCACTGCGTCGTTGACCAGCGCGGGGTCCAGCTGATCGTCGACCAGACTCAGCTCGATTTCCAGGCCCATCTGCGGTCTCGTGAAGTCGAACCGGCTTTCCTCGAGCATCTTCTCGAAGACGTCGAGGTCCAACAGGACCTTCTGTCGGAAGTTGACGCGTTGCTCGCGCGTGAACGCTGCGGAACTGACCTCTGCACCCATGCGCTGACCTAACCACACTGCGTGGCCTCGGGCCAGTGTTTGAGCCGCTACTCGGCGAGGTCTTCCAGTGGGGGGCAACTGCACTGCAGGTTGCGGTCGCCCCAGGCGCCGTCGACACGGCGGACCGGAGGCCAGTACTTGCTGGCCGGGTCGACCGTGCCTGGATAGGCGGCGGTCTTGCGGTCGTAGTCGTGGTCCCAGTCCCCGGCCATGGACCACGCCGTGTGGGGGGCGCCGCGGAGCACACTGTCCTCGACCCCACCCTCGGCTACCGCGTCCACCTCGGCGCGGATGGCGATCATCGCGTCGCAGAAGCGGTCGATCTCGGCGAGGTCCTCGCTCTCGGTCGGTTCGACCATTAGCGTGCCCGCCACCGGGAAGGACATGGTGGGTGCGTGGAAGCCGTAGTCGATGAGCCGTTTGGCCACGTCGTCGACGGTCACTCCGGTCTCCTTGGTCAGGGGGCGGACGTCCAGGATGCACTCGTGGGCCACGAGACCGTCCGCTCCCGTGAACAGGATCGGGTAGTGCTTGCGGAGGCGATAGGCGATGTAGTTGGCCGAGAGCACGGCCACCTGCGCCGACTTGGTCAGTCCTGCTCCGCCCATCAGGCGGACGTAGGCCCAGGAGATCGGCAGGATCCCCGCGGAGCCGAAGGGGGCGGCGGAGATGGCCCCGACGCCGTGGTCCGGGCCAGCGGTGGAGTCCAGCGGGTGGTTAGGCAGGTGGGGTGCCAGGTGGGAGCGTACGGCCACCGGGCCGACGCCAGGACCGCCGCCTCCATGGGGGATGCAGAAGGTCTTGTGCAGATTGAGGTGGCTGACGTCACCACCGAACCGTCCTGGCTTGGCCAGACCCATCAGGGCGTTCAGGTTCGCCCCGTCGACGTATACCTGACCTCCAGCCTCGTGCACCCGGTCGCAGACCTGGGTGATCGTGGCCTCGAACACTCCGTGGGTGGAGGGGTAGGTCACCATCAGGGCGGCCAGCTGGTCACCGTGGGTCTCGATCTTGGCCGCGAGGTCGTCGAGGTCGACGTCGCCTTCGGCCAAGGTCTTGACCACCACCACCTTCATCCCGGCCATGACCGCGCTCGCCGCATTGGTGCCGTGGGCGCTGTCGGGGATGAGGCAGATGGTGCGCTGGTCATCTCCGTTGGCGAGGTGGTATCCGCGGATGGCGAGCAGACCCGCGAACTCTCCCTGCGACCCGGCGTTGGGCTGCAGGCTGACCGAGTCATATCCGGTGACCTCGCACATCCACATACTCAGCTGGTCGATCAGCTCGTGGTAGCCCATGCTCTGGTTGGCGGGGGCGAACGGGTGGATCGCGGCGAACTCGGGCCAGGTGATGCTCTCCATCTCCGTGGTGCCGTTGAGCTTCATCGTGCACGAGCCCAGCGGAATCATGCCGCGGTCCAGCGCGAAGTCCTTGTCCGCCAGAGTGCGCATGTAGCGCAGCATGGAGGTCTCGCTGCGATAGCGGTGGAACACAGGGTGTTCCAGGTAGGCCGAGGTGCGGCGGTGCAAGGGGGCCCACGTCACCTCATCGGGTGCGCTGACCTCGGCCGGCGGCGGCTCGACCGCGAAGGCGTCGCACACGATGGCCAGGTGCTCGGGAATGGTCGTCTCGTCCGTGCTCAGCAGGACGGTGTCCTCGTCGCGGCACCAGAGGTTGACCCCGCGCCCCTCCGCACGCTGCACGACCCGCCGGGCCCGCCCGGTGGCGGTGACCGTGATGGTGTCGAAGAAGTCCTGGTCCGCAACGCCGTAGCCGCCTGCGCGGAGGGCGTCGGCGAGCACGTGAGCGCGGTGGTAGGCGCGCAGGGCGTTGGCCTTGATGCCTTCGGGGCCGTGCCAGACGGCGTACATACTGGCGATCACGGCGAGCAGCACCTGGGCGGTGCAGATGTTGGACGTCGCCTTCTCTCGGCGGATGTGCTGCTCCCGGGTCTGCAGAGCCAACCGGTAGGCCGGGGCGCCGTCGACGTCCTTGCTGACCCCGACAAGCCGACCGGGCAGCATCCGCTCCAAGCCCTGACGCACGCTCATGTAACCGGCGTGGGGTCCCCCGAAGGCCATCGGCACCCCGAAGCGCTGGGCGGAGCCGACCGCGATGTCGGCACCCCACTCCCCCGGGGGCGTCAGCAGGGTCAACGCCAACAGGTCGCAGGCGGCGCTGACCAGGGCACCGACCTCGTGGGCCGCGTCCGTGAGGGCGCGGAAGTCCCGGATGACCCCGTCGGCGCCGGGATACTGCACGATCACGCCGAACACCGCCCGGTCCGAGCACAGGTCACGCAGGGCCTGGGCGTCCGTGATGTCGCTCAGGTCGGCCCGGACAATGTCGATGCCGACAGGGGTGGCTCGCGTCTTCAGAACGGCGTGCGTCTGTGGCAGCAAGTGCTCGTCGACCACGAGGACCGCGTCCTTGGCGACCTTGCTGCCGCGCCGCATCACGGTCATCGCCTCAGCGGCGGCCGTGGCCTCATCCAGCAGCGAGGCGCCGGAGGTCTCCAACGCGGTGAGGTCGGAACACATGGTCTGGAAGTTGAGGAGCGCCTCGAGGCGGCCCTGCGAGATCTCCGCCTGGTAGGGGGTGTACGCCGTGTACCACGCCGGGTTCTTCAGCAGGTTGCGCCGCACCACGGGAGGTGTGGCGGTGTTGTAGTAGCCCAAGCCGATCATCGAGGTCAGCACCGTGTTGCGGGCCCCGAGGTCGCGCAGCTCCTGGGACACAGCGCCTTCGCTGGGGGCCGGCTCGATGTCGAGGAGGCCCTCACTGCGGATATCTGCGGGAACAGCGCTGGAGATCAGGTCTTCCAGGCTCTCGTAACCCAGGACCGAGACCATCGTGGTGATGTCCGCGTCCCGCGGCCCGATGTGTCGTGACACGAACTCCGCCGTCGGCGCTGCGTCGTTGGTGGGCCCACCCGTGGGGGCAGTGTGGTGCTCGGTCATGAGGCTCCTTCGCGGTCCAGGCGATGCCTCCCCCTCTGTCGGAGGACGGATCGGATGATCCCTCCTGTGCCCTTCCAGAGTTGCCTCACCCGTGCGGTCCTGGACGCCTGAGAGCTTGCTGGGGAGTGTGCCCCTTCGGCGCCTCGACCCAATCGCGCAGGAAGAGGACTCTCCCGCACAGCGTC
>JBARVW010000059.1:0-12945 GCA_049646465.1 Ornithinimicrobium sp. | reverse complement strand
CGTGAGAATCTCGTTCTTGTGGTGACGGCCCGCATTGATGGGGAGGGTTACACCTACGAGGACGGGTTCGGCCCGGTTGAAAGTCGCTACTACGTGGCCCCGGTCCTCAACCAGGACTATGCCGTCCGGTCCGAGGCTGGCTCGCTCCCACTGACCGAAGCCATTCTGTGTTCTGTCGACGCGCCACAGACCTCACCCATAGGACCGCCCGTGGAGACCGATGTCGTCCGGTACACGGAGACCTTGGCCATCAACATCGATCGCGTGGTAGCTGCCATTGAGGTCTTCTTGGCCCCGGAAAGGGTGTGAGCGACGCTCGCGAGTGAGAATGCGGGAACTGTCGTCCCTGGCGTAGGAATGGAACTTCATGAGGACTGCACTGACGTCCTTAGCGCTCGCAGTGATGACCGCTCTGTCGACTACCGCATGCACCGCCCTGCCATTCGTTGCGCCCTTCGAGACGCTCGACATTGATGACGTCACGCTCGTGGTGGAGAGGAACACGCCAGCAGGCGTCACAGACATCCTTCATACCGGCCCCATCGTCGTCACGAACGGGTGCCTTGGCATAGGAGTCTTCGGCGGACGAGAGGATTCCTGGGTACGTGGAGATGTCGAACCGACCGACACACAGATGGTGTTGCCGATGGTGGCTCCCAAAGGGACAACAGTGTCTCGAGAAGCAGACCGGCTTGTGGTGACAACCGCAGGCGGTGAAGTCTACCGAATGGGAGACATCGCGTCGTTCTCTTCGGTCACTCGGGTAGCCAAAACCGGTGATGACGAAGGCAACATCCTTGAGGAAGCGTGTGGCACTCGGACCTACATCTACTTAACGCAGTGGTAGGCCGAGACATCTTCGACTCCGTTCGAACCGGATTGGCCGTCCAAGTTCGAAGGATAGCGGGGACGAAGCCCACCCTATGCCGGGCCACATCATCCGTGGCTTGACGCACTACTCTTCAAGACCGCTCTTCAGTGCAGTTCGGAGCTCCGGCACGTCGACCAACTGTTTCGTGAACGATGCAGCACCTTGTGGCGAGAGGTGGATTGCATCTCGGCTGTCTCCATCTCCCCACCACGGACCGAAGCGTTCCACCGGGAACAGTGGCACCTGAGCGGACTCAGCAAGAGTCCTTGCTACTTCCTGTCGCCTTCCGTCGTAGTTACGGCCCGCGTCCTCCAAATTGTCTTGGTGTACAGGGGTGTAGGGAACCTCGAAAGCGAGGGTCGTAACCCCCGCCTCCTCGAGTATCCGCACCATCTCTGTAAATTCTTGGGTTGCCACATCATCGTTGCGCGGAAAACCGGGGAAGCCGCGCTTCATACGCTCGTCGCTGACCGCCTTCGCTTCGTCGACCTCAACGCCTGGGTGCAGGATCATCCCGTCCTCTCGCAGTCGACTGTCATGGTCCAACTGCAGGCTGGTCTGTAGGGGGTAACCCGCGCGCGCCCAGTCGATCTGCCCGCCGCCATTCCTGAAGCGAAAGACCAGATCGCTCTGTGATCGCTTGCATGCACGCTCGCGGCCCTCGGTCCATACGTCAGACACGGGCCGGTCGCAACCCTCCACCACAGCGGAGAACGCACTGATCGAGGCGTCGTTGCGATAGAAGACATCATTCTCTCCCGCGCGAGTCGTGATCCCGATGAGAGCAACCTTCGGGACTGCTTCACGGGCCACGATGTAGCGGGCCAACATCCGATTGATGCCCCAACGCGCCCGACTACTCGCCGCATTAAATACACTGACCGGTTCGCCCTGCTCCGCACTAAGCAGCTCAGAAAAGACTGCGGGGTCCACCCCCTGCTGGACCATGGAGTCGCCGAGGATGACGACGTCCGGCGTGGGCCCAGATGACAAAGAGTTCACCATCGTCTCGAATGCCCCCCCGTGAGCTGGGGCGAGGGGGACCGCACCTCGATCGAGATAGCCCTGCACCTCCGCTTGCGTCAGATCAGCGGGTGCGCCTTCGTTGAAATCCGGACCCCCTGATGGCCCTGGCGGCGCACTAGTCGTTGACGAAGCGTCTGTGGCGGACATTGATTCCGCCACCTCGCTTTCAGACGGGGGGGCACAGGCAGCCAACAGGACAGCGGCCGCGACAATTGCCGTCGGAGGGGCGAAACGAAGGATCACGTGGCGAAAGGGTATCCGACGTTCCCGCATATTGTGAGGTCGCGAGTACCCACTGCCCTCTCCCACTTCGTGCTTGGCTATGCCGACCGATTGATCAGTCGGTGATACGCCGCATCCGCCACCGTGACGACGTCTGACCAGTCCTGCTCGGCCAGCACCCACTCCCGCGCCGCCTCTCCCATGGTGCGCTGCAACTCGGGCGAGTCCAGGTACCGGGTCAACTGCTGCGCGAGGTCGGCGCTGTTGCCCTTCTCGAAGATCAGACCACGGACGTCCGGCTCGACGATTTCGGTCAGGGCGGCGACCGAGGAAGCGATCACGGCTTTGCCCATAGCCATGGCCTCGAAGGGTTTGATCGGCGAAATGAGCTCACACACCTCCAACGGCAGCCGGGGAAACGGCGTCACGTCAAAGATCGACAGGTAGCGGGGAATCTCGGCGTGCGGGACCCGTCCGGTGAACAGCACGAGATCTCCCAGGCCCCGTTCTTGCACCATTCGGCGCAGACGGCCCTCCATGTGGCCGTCACCGACCACCACTACGGCAAAGTCTGAGCGCTGCTGACTTAGGATATCCGCCGCCTCGACAAGCAGGTCGAGGCCTTCATAGTCCACAAGCCCCCCGGCATACCCAATGATCTTGCGTCCAGTGAGGTTGAGCTCAGCCAGCAAGCTTGCGTCTCGTTCCCGCGGCTCGAAATCGCTGGTGTGCACCCCATTCGGGAGGACTTCGATGCGGTCGGCCGGTCCTCCTCTACGAATCATTTCTTCACGCAGGGCGTGCGTAATCACGAAGGTGAGGTCCGCCTGCGCCACAATGTGGTTTTCCAAGCTGGTCATGTAGTCGTAGGAGGCCGTTTCAGCAAATCTCGGATTGCGAGCACACTTCATGAGGTCTTCGAGTCCGCGCATCTCATAAATAAAGGGGACCCCGAGGCGGCGCGCTGCGGCCAGGCCAGCGAGCCCGTTGTTCTGGAAGCTGGAGGCGTGGATCAGGGCCGCACGCTGTGATCGAGCTTGGCCCATGATGCGTTGAGTGAACCGCTCGATATAAGAAGCCATGGGCGTTGTTCCATAGATTCTCTCGCCGGGCTCCAACAGCCGGTGGTAGGCGATCCCGTCAACCACATCGAGGTCCGCCACTTCATCGGTGCTCCGCGCCGGCCAACGGTCGTAGGGGAATCCGAGTCGAGTCACCGCTTGAGGATCCCAACCCAGGTGCTTGAGACCCGTGAGTATGCCGTGCGAACGAGTGGCGTAACCGCCAGAGCGATGGGGCAGTGACTGGGCCAGAACCGAGAGAGTCGAACTCCGATCGACCTCGTACTCCGGCACCCGGTGAGGCTCGACCGGCCATCCGGATCGGACGACCTGGATCTGGTCCAGTGCCTGGACATGGACCGATCGAGCAGTATTCATCCCACTTCCGGAGCGAATTGCGCACTCCGACATGGTCGCAGCCTCAGAGAGTCGACCGGCTTTGAGCGCTCGCTGGGCGTAGCGCGATAGATCCTTGGCCACATCCTCCCGGATGGTGTGATCGTGAACGACCTCGGCCAAGGCCGACCAGTCCCCGGTGGAGGCTATGCGTCGAACGGCGCGATCACGGCCTTCAGGCGATTCAGCGGCCTCATCCATCGCGCGGCGGACAAGGTCTTCTGTGCTAGCACCGTGGGCGACCATGAGGTCCGCTTCCAGCCTTAGGCGGACTTCTTCAGGCACCGGGAACTCCCAGGCACGGCTGTGTTCGATGAAGATGCTGAGGACCTCAGGATCTTCACTCCTGAATCCTCGTGCGAGTCGCTCGGCCTCCGAGGCCGACTGCGGCTGCGCCTTCAGGGCCGCAGCCAGAGCCAGACGTTCCTCGTGGCTATCCTCAAGGGCTCTGGCAATACGCAGTCTCGCCAACACTGCGCTGGCTCCCGGTTCAGGCACGTCCGTGGCGAGCCGGGCGGTAGCAAGCGCCTGATGCAACTCGCCCGTGCTTTCGTAGCACTGGGTGAGCAACCTCAGTCCGTTGCTGGAGAGCTCGGATCTCGGCACAGCGTTGAGGAGGTCCACCGCTGCCTGGGGGCGCGAAGTCTTGCGAAGGTAGTCAGCCTGGACCAGCACCGCCTTCTGTATCGCAGGGCCTCCCGAGGCAGGCAGCCTCGTCAACGGCGCCAGGGGCGCACGTCGAACCACGGCAAATGTTGCTCGCTTGACTTTCGTGGTGACTGAAGAAGCTCTCATGGTCATCTGCCTTCCTAGACCGAAGCGTGCTGCCTGGGATCGCCATAGAACATCAGGCGTCCTGTCTTGGTCATAAACGTTGAGTCTCCTACCGTCCACGTGTGGGAGTGCCGGTCTGCGCCGCGGATCGAGACAAAATTGAACCGGTCGGCACTGTAGATGCCCACACCCTCCAGCCTGGCGCGATCCAAGATGTCAGAGTCAACCGCTCGTGGAATGTCGCTGAAGCGGAGAGCACGGGCGACGTCTCCATCGAAGAGCATTGACCCCCCTTGAATCCGTCGCTCAGAACGGTGCTCACTATCCGGGTACCGAAGCACGACGGCCCCGCTTGATCGCAACCATACGTAGTGACACCACTTCCCGACGATTCCCGCGCTGGAATAGCTGAAGGCGTTCACAAGGTCCGCGAGGTAGTGCTCACCGTAGAAGTTGTCGTCATCCATCTTGGCGATGTAGCGACCGGAGGCGGCATCGACTCCCAAGTTCATACAAGCACCGAGAGTGAGGCCCGGGTCAGCGTTGACGACCGCCAGGTTGTCGATTCCAGCGTCCGAGGCGCGGGCCCTCAGGTCCGACTCCACCGTCTCCAGGCCATGCAGCACCAGGACCAGCTCCCGGTTCGCGAAGGATTGGCGGCCCACGTTCTCCAAAATGTTCGAGATCTCATGCTGGCGGTTGGTCGGGACAATCGCCGAGACAGATTCCGCTGGGGTTGATGCCAGATCGACCCCAGCGGCGTGCACGAAACTGCGGGCCCGGTGGCCCAGAGTGTGCGCGTTCAGCACCGCTCGGTGCAGCCGATGACCTTCGCGCGCGAACAGTTCCTCTTGCACGACTCGCGCAACCATCTCACTTCGGAGATCTTGAGGCTCCTCCACCTGCACGATCAGCTGCGCAACGTCGTCCGGCAGGTTGCCCGACAACCCTGGCGTGCCCACCAAGGTGTTGGCCGAGGAGGCGAGCGCCATGCTGGTCCAAGCAGCATCCGGACCACAGGCGCTGAGGTCCAACCCGACGCGAGACCGGCTGGCTGACGCGGCCACGTCCTCATGCCCGATGCTCCGTCCGACGCGGTCACCCAGCGACGTGGGGAGGGTCACCGACGAGCTCTTGCCTTTGACTCGCTGGATGAGAAGGTCATCTGAGGACAGGGGTTTCAGTGCTGGAGACACGACCGCTGCGAGCACGTCGTTCGATGCCAGATCCTGCAGACCGTCCACAATCACGACCGCACCGTGGCGACGACCATAAGGACCAGAAGGCCGGTGTCGGCGCGGTTGGGCCGCCGCGGGAAGCACCATCACCGTGTGATGAAGAGGGCGCAGCTCGTCCGCAAGCGCGTTGGTGACCGCTGCTACCGATGTCACGTCCTTGATCCACGCTGCGTCTGTCAGGGGCCCGCTGGTGACCCAAACCACCACTGGAACGCCCGACAGCATCCACCGATGGATGCTGTCGACAAGTTCTGGGTGGGTGTGTTCCCACCCGGACACTCGCCCCCCACGGACCTCCAGCAACACGAAGTCGCACCCCAGGTCCTCAACGGCTGTGCCTGGACGCAACGACATCTGCTGCCACTCGGGGGCCAGCAGACGGGCCAACCGTGGGCGTGCCGCGACAGCAACCGTGATAGGCAGCGGAGCCAGACCGATCTCATCGGCCACCATGTCAGACGATGCTTGGATCCCTCCGGACTCCATCGACGACGCTGGTGCCGTCGACTGATCCTGTCCCGCACCAGGCTCTGGCCGCTCCGTACGGACCTGCGCCTGCGCAACGCTGAGACGTCGTCGGACTTTTGCGATCAGGCGGGACGGGGTCGATGGCATCGTGAAACCTTTGGGATAGTTAGACGTTGGTTATCCCAGACCCTAACGAACGTGGGGTTACACGGCCCCCCGTCGCGCGCGTTCCCACCCGTCCACGCCGCAATGTCGGGGAGCAACCAGTCACCGCGTACCCTGGATCGACTTCGTCTCGCGCGATCCTTGATCTAGCCGCGGGTAACGCATGATGGAGAGGAACCAACCCTGTGAGCGGGAACGTCAAGCATGCACCAACCGCACTACGCGGCGATATCGAGGGCCTTCGCGCCATCGCGGTCGGCATGGTGTTGCTCTATCACGCACGGGTGCCCGGGATCAGCGGGGGCTTTGCGGGCGTGGATGTCTTCTTCGTCATTTCCGGATTCCTGATCACGTCGCTCCTCGTCCGCGAAGTTCAACGCTCAGGCAGCATCTCGATTCCACGGTTCTACGCACGCCGGGCCAGGCGGCTCCTCCCGGCAGCCACCGTGGTGCTGGTGGCCACCGGTGTCGTGGGGTATCTCGTCTTTCCTGCCCTCAGCCGAGCGCAACTCGGTAGCGACATCCTCACCAGCACGTTCTACGTCGTGAACTGGTCTCTTGCAGCACGCTCGGTTGACTATCTTGCCGAGGACGCAACCCCGTCTGCGCTTCAGCACTACTGGTCGCTATCCGTCGAAGAGCAGTTCTACGTCTTCTGGCCGCTCCTCATGATCGCGGCGGTCATTCTGGCCAAGAGAAGAAGCGGAAGCCCGTTCCGCTATATGGGCCTGTCGTTGGCCGCCATCACCTTCGCGTCCTTGGCATGGTCGATCATCCAGACCCAACAGAACCCGAGCACGGCCTACTTCGTGACAACCACCCGGGTCTGGGAGCTGGGCTTCGGAGCCCTTCTGGCCTTCGCCGTGGTGTGGCTAGGGGGTCTCCCAAGGGCGGCTGCCGAGATCTTGGCAGCGGCGGGGATCGTCGCTCTGGTCGTCGCTACTTTCGCCATTACGGCTGAGACCCCTTGGCCGGGCTCTGCTGCCCTTGTCCCCGTCCTGGGAACGACTGCGGTCATCGCGGCAGGATGTGCCAACCCGTCCACGATCACGGGCCGCCTGCTGGGAGTCCGGCCCATGAGATTCATAGGAGGAATCTCCTACTCGCTGTACTTGTGGCATTGGCCACTCCTGGTCTTCATGGACGAGCTCCGCCCTGGCACGGGTTTGAGGGGACGGCTCGCAGTGCTTGGTCTCGCCGTCGCGCTCGCCTACGCCTCGAAGATCTTCATCGAAGACCCGATCAGATTCAACGCCTCCTTGGCCAAGAAGCCTGCGAAAGCTCTGTTGACCGGCGGCGTCGCCATGGCGACATCCACCGCGATCGGGGTAGCGGCTATAGCGAGTGCGCCGACGCTGCAGACCGAGCTCCCCGAATGGGCTGTAGGGGCACGGGCACTGATGGTGGACCCTACGTCTGCGGACCCTGAGCAGAGGGCAGACATCGATGCCGCGTTGCCGTCCAGCGGACAGGTCTACCCGGACCCGGAGCTGGCGCCCGAAGACGTGCCAGAGTTGTATGCCGACGACTGTCAGGTGGATGTTGAGACGTCCGAGGCACTCTCCTGCGACTACGGGGACACCAGCTCCGACACCGTCATTGCTGTGGTGGGAGACTCCAAGGTGGGACAGTGGTTGCCCGCCCTGGACCTCATCGGACAGGACGAAGGGTGGCTCATCCGGACCTACACCAAATCTGCCTGTACGTTCACCGACGCCGAGATTTCCGTGGACGGTGGGCCGTACGACTCCTGCACCGAGTGGGGTCAGAACGTTCTCGAGGAGCTCACCGGGGAAGACCGGCCGACGGTGGTCCTCACGTCGTCCGGGAGGGGAGGTGCGAGCCGAGAGGGGTCGGAAGAGGGGTCGGAAGCCATGGTCGACGGATACGAGGCCTTCTGGACCGAGCTGCAGTCCGCCGGGGTAGGGGTGATCGCGATTGCGGATAACGGACATCCCGGCACCGAGGTGTACACCTGCGTCGGCGAACATCCCGACGACTTCACGGCCTGCGACTTCGCTCGGAAAGCCGGCGGTGGCACATCCTCCCTGGAGTCAGCCACGGAGGAAGTGAGTGGATCCGAGTTCATCGACCTGACCCCCTGGCTCTGTCCCGACGACACGTGCCCGGCGGTGATCGGGAAGGTCCTGGTCTACCGTCAGGGCAGTCACATCACGGCGTCCTACATCGAGACGATGGCCCCGATCCTGCGAGCTCAGCTCGTCCCGGCCGTCGAGTCGGCCTCCCTCGCCGCCAGGGCGAGCGGCTAGTCACCGAGCACTCGCCGTTGGTAGGCGGTCCTGGCGCGATCAGGGTTCAGCCGTTCCGCTAGCTCTGCGGTTGCTGACGCGGACGCTGCGAACCACGCCGCTTCGTCAGCAACCGCTGCCATCGCTGCGTCTGCTTCGGCTACATCCTGCACGATCCAGCGCTTCGGGTATATGGAAGCAGCAGCGCCTCGACGAGCCAGCATGGGCCAATCCCGCAGCACGGGCACGGCACCTGAGGCCACCCCCTCGATGAGACCCATATGCCATCCTTCGCGGAAGCTGCAGCTCACGATAACTCCTACAGCCCGCAGGTGACGGGGTACGTCGTCGGTGGGACCGACGACGGTGATGCGCTCTGCCAGCTTGGGACTGCGGATCCGAGCCATCAACGTGTCGATGTACTCCTGGACGGACGGATCGCGAGTCTCAGGAAACGGGGGGCCTATCAGGACCAGTCGCCGCCGAGGGTCTGCTTCCATCAGGTCCACAGCAAAGGAAGCGTCCTTGACCATCCGACCCCAACCGACCAGTCCCAGGGTGAACCTGGCGTCGGGGAGTTTGGGCTGGTGAAAGTCACCGAGCCGAGGAAGGTACGGCCACTCGATGGCGGGAGCCGGGGCGCCCAAGCCGTGCGTCAGATCCTGGAAGAGCGAAGCGAACGCGCCATGTGAAACCAGGACTTCGTCGACCCCCCGCCAGTCGAGGAGATGGAGCCAGCTGTCGAAGAGATCCAGACTGTGCCACCTGATGACCAGACGGGTGCCCGCGGGACAGACATGTGACGCCCAGAAAGCCTGCACAGCTCCCCAGTCCGCGACCACCACATCATGGTGGCTGAGTTCGATCTTCAGCAGCATCACGCTCCGGACCAGATGGCGCAACACCGGATCGTTGATCTCGGCTCCGTCCAGGGTCCCCTTGCCCAGGTCCACTCGGCCCTGCCGCAGAGCCGCAAGCAGCCACAGGTCCATAGGCAGCGGCCGCCGCCGCCGCAACGGTGCTCGACGAGCACGCAACTCACTGATCGTCACCTGCGACACCGGCTCCAGCGCCTCCGCCAGGTCGGTATGGAACTGACCATAGGGCCCGGGGAGGATGACCACTTGGGGTTTATCCCGCAGTCCACCCCGGGCCCTGATCTGCTCACCGGGCCGTGGCATCGACCCATCTGTGAGGCATCGACGTGTGTGGTTGTTCACCAGCGGGTCGAGGAGAGCCCTGGTGTCATCGACCAACGTCGATGTCCGACGCTGCGGGTGCCGGGCCCGATGAAAAGTGACGTTCATCGACGCCAGCAGGTGACAGCGGGCGGCGTCATGGTTTCCGATTGACCGGGCAGCCTCGGCCGCCGCGAGGGCTTGGTCGCTGACCTGGCGGAGATCGGACTCTTCGAGCTCTGACCATTGAGTTCGAAGACGGACCCATCGGTCGATCGCATCGAGGCTTCCGCTGGCCCAAAACGGCCCACCCCGAAGCAGCCGCATGCCGACTCGCGCGACCACCGAGTCGCCCGCTCCGGTGCCAGGTGCCCAGTACAAGCCGTCGTGCATCATTTGCAGCGTGTGGGCCACGGGGGCGAAGAGCCAAGGCACGCCCACCTCGACCAGGGATGCCACGTCAGTGTCGGCTGACCGCACGAACTGCTCCAACGCCTCCCGGTCCACCGGTGGCTCCAGCAGCGTCCCCACCTCCTCCGCGAGTTCGTACCAGCGCAAGGCGGCAGTCCACACCGACTCTCCGGTCGCGGACGCACGACCGTCGGAGCGAATCACGGTCTGGCCAGCAGTGAGATCGGCCACCAAGGCCAGGGCTCGATCAGTCGATACGTCTCGGCTCAAGATCGTGTCGCACTGGCGAAATTCCTGTTGCAGCACGGGGTCACCCTTGAGTTGCCACACCCACTCTGCCGCTACGCCGGCGCGAGCCGCTGCCAGGGAGGTCTTGGCGCGGGCCGCCGCACGACGGGTGGAAGAGCCCTTGTTGATCCGCTGGACCGTCAACGTCTGGCGGTCGTGCATTGCCGAGCTGTCCTCGAACTGTGACCAATGGTTCACCGATACCGCGCATTCGGCCAGATGCGGAAGACCATCCCACGGCGCGGACCACGACGGTCCTGCCGGATGGACGCCCAGAGTGAGAACTTGAGGCGACGAATCCGGTGGTAGGGCTGGGGCCATGCCAGAGAGTATCGCCCACCGCGCCGCCGGGTGTACGGCGTCAGGGGGGTGACCAACCGTGAGCCCGACCGGTCAGAGAGGACCGGTCGGGCTCACCTCCCCGCCCGGATCAGTCCATGATGCTCTCGACGTCCCGTCTCACGGAGGTGGAGACCGCGTTCGTCCCACCGATGATGACGAGGCGCTTCGGTTGTAGTTCCTTGAGCACCTTCTCCGTGGCGTCGGGAAGGCTGGTACTTCCGGTCAACAGCACGGGGCCCGAGTCCGTGGCAGCACGGGCGGCTCCGGACAACGCATCCGGGAAGTCATCCCCGGTGGTCAGGTAGACCACGTTGACCCCTCGGGGGTAGTAGCCCGCCAAGTCTGCTGATGTCTCATAGCGATTAGTGCCGCTTACCCGTTGGACGGAGCGACTTGTCGCATAACTCTTGAGATCTTTTGCGACGCCATCAGAAACTGCACCAGTGCTGCCAAGTACGACGATTCTGTCCGGGCGAACACTTCGCAAGGCGGAGCGAGTAGCTGAAGGAATGGAGTTTCGACCTGTCAGAAGAACGGGTGCGTCGTTGAGTCCAGCACGAGCGGCGCCTCCCAGCGCATCGGGGTAGTTGGTGCCGGTTGCCACGTAGACAACCGAAGACCGGCTTCCGAAGTGCGTGGCAACCGCAGCCGCCGTTTCGTATCGGTCTTCACCGGCCAGGCGTTGCACTCCGCCGGATCCGGCGTAGGCCCGAAGATCCCGGAAGACCTTGCTGGTCACTGCACCTTTGCCGCCGACAATATAGATACTCTTCGGTCTGATGCGTTGCAGCTGTTTGATCGTCGATGAAGGAAGCTGGTTCAGGCTGGTCAGCAAAATGGGACTCCCAACAGACCCAGCCCGAGCACCGGCCGCTAGTGCGTCTGGGAAGTTCTCGCCGGTGGTGATGTAGACATCGCGGCCTGCTGGGGACAGGGCGGCGATCTTCGCAGCTGTCTCGTACCGGTCTCCGCCGTTCATACGGCTGACATTCGATGTGGGCACGCCCGCGCGCTCCATAAAGGCCCAGGTTGCCTTGTCCAGCACACCGGTCCACGGGAGCTTGTGCTTGGCCTGGTAGTCCAGCAACTTCGCGAGGGTGTTGGGGCCAAAGGACCCATCGACGCTCGACCCGGTCAGACCGAGGTAGCTCTGCGCGGTGGCGACGTTGCTGTTGTTGGCCCGCGGCAAGGTGACGGGATAGGACGAGGACGGCGCACTGGGCAGGTTGGTGGAGCAGTTGCGGGTGTTGCGTCCCTTGTAGCGCGGAGCGTACTGCCCGCTGTACACCCGACAGGTGCCGTAGTCGATGGTGGTCACGGCTCGGCCGGTCCACCAGGACGTCCGCTTCATCGCGCCGTCCCACGTGAAGGAGATGTGGAGGTGGTCGGTGTGGGGGCTCGGACCGACGTAGTTCCTCCAGGATCCCGGGCTGTAGAGGTACCAGGAGCGCTTGTTCCAGATCACCGACTGGACGCCGAAACGGCGGGCCATCTCACCGTTGTTCGAGGTCAGCCAGTAGGCAACCGCATCACCGATGGCCTTGTCGCTGGAGTTGTACACGTTCATGTTCCAGTCCACGGCCCGACCCTCGTGGTGCTGGCTGGTGCTGCCGGCGAAGCAGGATCGTGACGTCGTGTACCGCGGACGGTTGTAATGCTTGCTGACCAGCTCAGCGAAAGCCACCATGCCAGGTTTGTTGTTGGGGTCGCAGGAGTAGGAGTACTGCCAACCCGGAGCGGCGTCCAAGGTGCTGGGCAAGGACTTCCACGGCGGCGCCGGAACGGCCATCGTGCTCTCGCCGGCGTCTGCGGTCAGCTTGTCCTTGGGCAGTGTCAGGCTTTCGACCGTCGACGGGGTGATCTCCTCGGCCGGGGTCTCCTTCAGCCACGTCGTCGGAAGGTCCGCCGGGTCCGGCGCCAGGCCCTCGAGCGCGTACGGCTCGGCCGGGACGTCGGCCACCTCGCTATCAGGGTCTTCTTCGACGTACTGGTCCCCGCTACCCTGATGGTCCTCTTCGTGGAAGTGCTCATCGCCCGGTGGGGCGACGGGATCGGCGCCTGCGGTGACAGCGGGAGCCACCAGAGTCAGCGAAGCAGCCAGCCCGGCGATAACCAGGTTTCGGGCTCGGGTCATAGCCAGTAAGGAATGGTTCATATCAGCGGTGGCCTTCCCGCGCCATGAGCCCACCGTGCACGCGCAAAGAAGCCAAATGCTTCCTACCTGGGGGCACTAGGCGCGAACGTGTCGGTAAGTGC
>JBARVW010000058.1:0-3019 GCA_049646465.1 Ornithinimicrobium sp. | reverse complement strand
CTGACCGGTTCGAACGTCAGGACCGCTCCGCGACTCGTGAGGCGAGCCGGGTCGGTGGCAAAGAGCAGGACCGGGCACGGCAGGCGGCTCACCAGGTGTACGCCCCGTTGACGAACCCCCGGACGTTCGCGGGAGCTGAGCCAGAAACGGTGGCCGCCGGGTACACCCTGGCCACGGTGTGGTCCGACCGCGATCCACGCGCCGCGACGGCGGTCGAGCAGATCGACGCGTTGAGCGAGGACCGTTGGGGAGTGAGCGCACGCCGACTCACCCGCACCAGCGGAACCACGGAGCGAAGCGCCAGCACCGCGACTGCAGCCAAGGAGCTTCCGCGGGGCCTGCTGGAGCGTGCCCGCGACGAGAGGTGGAGAGACAGAGCCAGCACCGACGACCTCGCTGGCGCCTGGCAGGCTGCGAGCACCGCAGGAGAGCATCGGACCCGCGAAGCGCTAGAGACCACGATGGGCACCCGGTTCGGGCTCGACGTCGAGGACTACCTCCGCAAGGTCCGGAGCGGGCAAGAGGACCAGGCGGTTCCCGGTGACGCGGCATGGCTCTCCACGCAGCGAACCTCTGACACGGCACAGGCGACTCGGGAAGAGGCCCGAGCCGGTGCAGAACAGAACCTCACGAGGAAGTTCTCTCACGACCTAGCCGAAGAGCGGGTGGGTGACCCCGAGGGGAAGCACTTCGACACCAAGGCCGACACCGGCGTGCAAGACGCCCCGGCTCTGCGGGCTGGGCAAGCGTGGGCCGACGATGAGGCGTCGAGGCACACCACCAAAGCGGGTGCGGCCGCTGACCGGGCAGGCACAGATAGCAGGGTCGACCAGGTCGCGATGCGAGAGAGCCACGTTCCTTCGGCGGCGGCTGAGGCGCGTTCGCGCACAGCACCTGCGTTCGGAACGCGCACGGTCGACGGAGTACGTAGCACTGTCAAGAAGACGGCTGCGAAGGTCAGCACTCCGGGCCGCGAACCTGGCCAGGCGCATGACCGGGGCCGGTCTTAGCCTTCCAAGTCGAGTGGATACACCAACGCCCTCTCTTATCTACACGGCCTGATGCCGTTGCTGGCCTGTGCTGCTGCGAGAGCTGCGCTAGGTAACGGCGATCAGACAAAGTGACGAAAGCGCTGTG
This sequence comes from Ornithinimicrobium sp., assembly GCA_049646465.1. Taxonomy (GTDB): domain Bacteria; phylum Actinomycetota; class Actinomycetes; order Actinomycetales; family Dermatophilaceae; genus Ornithinicoccus. The sequence goes on along the minus strand of JBARVW010000058.1, from coordinate 1,882 downwards.
TTGAGCGAAGGCAAGCCCTGCCGCAGGACGTCCCTGTCCCGGGACGCAAGCCGGATGGGGTAAACGGGACGAACCCCGTCCGCGGTTGCGGCGACATAGATCCCTGACGTTCACCGTTCACCGTTCACCGGTTGTGGTTCGGCGGATGCAAGCGGTCAACGCAACAGAAGTGGTCCGATCTGTTCGATCGGTTTCTTGAAGGCTAGTCGTTTTCGGGGTCGGTCGTTGAGTTCGGCGGCGACCCAGTCCAGGTCGGCTTCGCTATGCACGGATAGGTCGGTGCCCTTGGGGAAATATTGCCGCAGCAACCCATTGGTGTTCTCGTTGGTCGCTCGCTGCCACGGGGAGTGCGGGTCACAGAAGAAGATCGCGAGGTCGGTGGCCATCTGAACTTGGTTCCAGTCGCGCATCTCCACGCCCTGATCCCAGGTCAGCGACCCGCGCAGCGAGGCAGGCAACGTTTGGATCTTCGCGGCCAGGGCAGGCGCGACCTGCGCGGCCTTGTAACCATCGGGTAGGTGCACCAACATCGTGTAGCCCGTGGTGCGTTCGACCAAGGTGGCGATCGCGCTGGCGTTGGCCTTGCCGATGATCAAGTCGCCTTCCCAGTGCCCAGGAACGGCTCGGTCATCTGCGACAGCGGGGCGCTGCGAGATGTTGATCATGTCCGGGATCCGGTTTTTGCGTTGGGTGCCCTGACGGTTGGGGTGGCGTAACCCGCGTCCAGTACGCAGACATATGGCCAGGTCACGCCGCAAAGCGCCACGAGATTGCACGTACAGGGACTGGTAGATGGTCTCGGTGGACACCCACATCTCCGGGTCGTTGGGATGATCGTCTCGAAGTCTTCCAGCGATCTGTTCCGGGGAGTACTTCTTTGCCAGGTCCAGCTCGACCCGCTCACGAAGAATCCTGTTGGTGACCAGCTTGGCTACCTTGGGCCGGCTGGCTCGCTCATAGGCCAGTGGGTGTGCGGAGCTGGCCCGGTACGCGCCCTTGCCGTCACTGTTACGAGCCAGCTCACGGCTGACCGTCGAGGGTGAGCGTCCCAACCGCCTGGCGATGGAGCGGATCGACTCACCGCTGGCCCGTCCCAATGCGATCTCTTCTCGCTCACCGAACGAGAGGTACCGACCCTGAAGGTCGCGCCCACGACGCGGGCGCACGCCACCGGCAGCACGCACCCACGCCAGACCGCGCTGACGGTAAGTGCCCGCGACGGCCGAGGCGTCGGTCATGAACTCACCCGCCTGCCACGCGGCCCAGAACGGCTGGACCAACTCAGCCACCAACTGATTAGAGAAACGGATCGTCATCGACACCCTCACATCCTGGGGTGTTGCGACCACCGCAAGGACCCAAGGATCCCCTACCGAAAGACTACTTGTACGAAACGAGCGACGAGTTGTACAGTCTAGGGATGGCCACCATGAGTATCAGCGAAGCTCGAGACCACCTTCCCGACGCGATGGAGACCGCGCGCACGGAAGCCGTGTTCGTGCAGCGTCGTGGTCGCCTTGCTGGAGTGCTGGTGAGCCCCGACCGCTATGAGCAGTTGATGACGGCGCTGGAAGATGCCGAAGACGTCGCAGCCTTCGACGCGGCGATGTCTGAGGAAGGCCCGAACATCCCGTGGGAGCAGGTCAAGGCCGACCTCGGCTGGGAGTGAGCAAGTACCGCATCGAGCTGCGGCCAGCGGCGGCTCGTTCCCTGCGCAAGCTCGATCCTCAGGCTCGTCATCGCATGCAGGGCGCGATTGCCCTGCTCGCTCACGATCCGCGACCGCCGGGTGCACGTGCTCTTCAGGGCCGAACGGGGCTTCGTGTCCGGGTCGGCGACTACCGCATCATCTACACCGTGGAGAACGACGTGCTTTTGGTGG
>JBARVW010000057.1:0-2277 GCA_049646465.1 Ornithinimicrobium sp. | reverse complement strand
CTGATGTGGGTGTATCCGAGGCGCTGAGAGGTAGGTGGCCTGCCACGATGTGGACGAGTTCTACCCATTGTCCGTGAAGGGAACAGTTACCTGGGATGGTGATTCGGTGCTCAGGCTTTTGGCGATCGTCGCACTTGGCCTCGGTCTCGCCCTTCCCGCGAGCACCTCGGAGGGGTCCATCGACGACTTCGTCGCCGCCGAGATGCCGGCCTCGGGCGTGCCCGGCCTGGCCTACGCCGTCGTGTCCGACGGCGAGATCACAGTGACCGGTGCCCGAGGTGTCCTCATAGCCGGAGGCGAGGAGCAAGTCACCCCCGATACGCCGTTCGTGACCGGATCCATCTCCAAGAGCTTCACGGCGCTGGCCGTGATGCAACTGGTGGAGGCCGGCTACCTCGACCTGGATACCGAGGTCTCTGAATATCTCGACGGCTTCTCAGGGCAGCCTGCCGGCGCCATCACGATCCGGCAGCTCCTCAGCCACACCAGCGGCTTTTCCACCCTGCAAGGAAACGCCTCACACACCGACAACAGCGGCGGCAACGACGCGCTGCAGCGCCGGGTCGAGGGACTGGTCGAGGTCACTCCCGCCTACGTCCCAGAGCAGAGGTGGGAGTACTCGAACACGAACTACCAAGTTCTTGGTCGCCTTGTGGAAGTGGTGAGCGGGCAAGGCTTCCAGACCTACGTGGAAGCCAACATCCTCAGACCGGTTGGAATGCAGGACAGTTTCGTCGCTGACGGTGAAGTGCATGACGCGATGGCAACAGGGCACACACCGTGGTTCACCACCAAGCGACCTCTAGCCGAGAACTCGACCGACCGCGCGACCGCTCCGCAGGGCGGGGTCGTCGCCAGCGCACACGATCTCGCGCGCTACCTGCAGGTCATGATGAACGGCCAGGACGACGTGCTGAGCGCAGAAGGCAAAGCGCAGATGATGCGTCCTGCCAGCGCAGCATCACCCTCCTACGGTTTCGGCTGGTTCCTGGACCCGGGCAACGAGAGCGTGTGGCATTCCGGTGCCACCCCAGGTTTCGAAACGTTGGCGCAAATGCTCCCCGACGAAAAGAAGGCGGTGATCGTGCTCGTCAACGGCGGAAGCGGAGTCGGCTTCGGGGAGACCACGCACCTGCGTGCCGGCATCGCCACCACAGCGCTAGACCTGGACTACGACGGCGAGGGATCTCGTCTGCCGCAAAAGGCCCTGTTCATCGGCCTGGTGCTGCTACCGATCGGGTACCTGCTCAGCATGATCTGGGCATGGCGTCACCGCGTTGAGATACGCGCAAAGTCGGGCCTTTCCGGCCTCTTCAGCCTATGGTTCCCGCTGCTCACCACGCTTGTCGCAGCATGGGTCATCCTAGGCCTAGTCCCGCGCCTGTTCGGATCTCCGTTGACCACCATCAGACTGTTCCAACCCGACTTTGGTCTGGTGCTGATCGCAACCGCGGTGACCGGGGTTCTGTGGGCCGTGTTCAGGCTTGGGGTGGCCTACACCGGCAGAACCGGTTCTCCCGCATCCACCCAGCACGCCTGAGGAACCAAGCCGGTCGCCGCGCGTACAGGGATCAGCCTGACGACCTCCGGCGAGGGGCGAGGTGGGTCAGTTCGCTCGCGCCTCAATCGGAGTCGGCTGCGCGAGAGCGGCGTAGAAGTCCTCAAGACTGTGGGTTCCCACGGGCGTGCCGACCTGCTCAATGCCGGCACCCACGGCAAAGAACTTCAGGAAGCCTGAGGCGTTTGGGTTGAAGGGGGCCAAAAGCCCTGCCGCCGCGGTGATGGTCCACAGCGGCAGGTGCACGGTGCGCAGTTGGGCGCCAAGCGCGTCCGCCGCTATTTGGGGCAGTTCGGCTTGGGTGTAGGTGTGAGGTCCTCCGAAATCGAACTCGGAGTTCTGCAGGCCCGGGTCACTCAGTGAGCGGACCACGACCTGGGCGATGTCGGCGCCGTGAACGGGGTTGATTCGATGGTGGCCGTCTGCGAGCACGATTCCCCAGCCGCGTTGGGCCAACCGGAAGACTTCTTGTAGGTCGTTGAAAGCTCCGGTTGGGCGCAGCACGGTCCAGTTCAGGTCCGACTGCTTGAGCTGGGCGACGAACTGTTCGCGTGGTGCGATGATCGGCGCTTTCGTGGCGATCTCGGCGCCGTGCAGGACGCTGATGAAGACGAACCGGGATACCCCTGATTCTTGCGCTTGCTGGAGGATGTTCCGGTTGGCCTGCAAGTCGACGTCTTCGACGGTAGGCCTAGCCTTGAAGGTGCGCAGTCCCAAGC
>JBARVW010000056.1:0-3077 GCA_049646465.1 Ornithinimicrobium sp. | reverse complement strand
TAACGGAACTTACCTCGAGCCATCCGTTTCGCGAGGGTCTCTGGGCGCTGTTGATCACCGCCTTGTATCGCGTCGGGCGTCAGGGCGATGCGCTGGAGGCATATCGGCGAGCCCGTCAGCACCTCATCGAGGACCTCGGTGTCGAACCCAGCGCTCGCTTGAAGGAACTCGAGACCGCTGTGCTATCTCAGGACCCGGTATTGGCTGCCGCGGGACCGCGACGTTCTGACGTTGAGTTTCCGACGGGGATGATGGCTTTCGCATGTTCTGAGATCGACACATCTCATCGCCGCTGGCGCGACGATCGTTCTGGGTGGGCAGCAGCGGCAGAAGTGCATGCCGGGCTCGTCCGCACTGTGGCGGCCGAGCATGACGGACAGGTCTGGGCCACCGGCGCAGAATCGATGTCGGTCGTCTTCGCCAAGGTGAGCGATGCACTCAACTGGGCCAAGCAGGCCCAGCGGGTTGCCGCTGATGCCGTCACTGCCGCAGGTGAGCAACTCGTCAGGATCGGCTTGCACGTCGGCGAGGCAGACGGACGCAACGGCAACTACGTCGGCCCTACTGTCGATCTCGCCGCTCGACTCGCCGGCGCCGGCCACGGTGGCCAAACGCTTCTTTCGACGAGTGCTGCGGCGCTTGTTGAGAACGAGACGCTGTTAGACCTTGGCGCGGTCCGTTTCACGGACTCATGGAACGAGCACCGCGTGCACCAACTCGGTGACGCCGACTTTCCCCCGCTGCGCGTCCGGGCCGGATGGGTGGGTCCGCGGCGGCCCCATGGACGGCTCATCGGCCGTGCCGACGCCATGGATGTCGCGATGGCCGCGGTCGATGTCTCCCCTGTGGTGACCCTGGTAGGCCCCGGTGGGATCGGAAAGACGCGTCTGGCGCTCGAGCTCGCACATCGGCGCGAGCGCACGCCCGTGTGGTTCGTCGAACTCGCGGGCGTGTCATCATCAACCGACGTTGAGCGAGCCGTTGCCGACGTGCTCCAGGTCAAGGAGGCCCCGGGGCGTCCCCTTGCGAGCGCGGTCGTGCGTGCGCTGGATCATCCTGGTGGCCTGCTTGTGTTCGACAATTGTGAGCACGTCATCGACGGTGCGACAACACTCGTTGATGAGATCGCCTCGGCGGGGCTCGACGTGACCGTGCTGTGCACTTCGCGCGAAGGTCTCGGTGTTCGAGGCGAACAACTTGTGGTTGTTGGTCCCCTCGACGTCACCACGTCAGCGGTCCAACTTTTCACTGAGCGTGCCTTCGCAGCAGACCGTTCGTTCGACATCGCTGACGACCCTGAATCGGTCGCTGAGATCTGTCGGCGCCTGGACGGCGTCCCGCTCGCGATCGAGCTGGCAGCCGCGCGTATTCGAAGTCATGCGCCCGCAGACATCGTCGCCCGGCTCGACAGCAGCTTCCGGTTGCTCACTGCTGGGCGACGGGGAAGTGTCGAGCGGCACCGCACCCTGCAGGCCGCAGTTCGGTGGTCCTACGATTTGCTGGACGACGCGGAGCGTTTGCTGTTCCGCCGGCTGTCGGTCTTCGCTGGCCCCTTCGACATGCGCGCAGCGGAGTCCGTTGTTGCTGACGAGACTCTGTGCGTTGACGATGTCACCGCCCTGGTCGGTGATCTTGTCGACCGGTCCATGGTGAGCGTCACCTCAACCGGTTCCGGACGTCGGTACCGACTGCTGGAAACCATCCGTCAGTTCGGCGCTGAGGCCCTCGCCGAGAGCGGAGAAGCCGATCAGATCGCGCGTCGTCACTGCGCGTTCATCAGGAGTGAGGTTGACCGGATCTCGGTGCTTCTCGATGGCCCCGACGAGGTACGCGGTGTGTATGAACTCAGTGAGTTGTGGCCAAACCTGCGAGCTGCGGTGGATGGGGCACTCGCCCGCGGAGAAGTCGCAGTGACGGCACACGTGATTGCTCGCATCTCAACCCAGGTGTTCTTGCGGCGCGGAGTCGGTGAGATCTCCGACTGGGCAGAACGTCTCCTCGACATCGTCGAGGAGACCGATGACGAAACGAACGCCTTGTGTCTGCTCTGGATCGCGCTGCATCACACCATGACCCAAGATGTCGCTCGCTTCGATGCAATTGCTCAGTCGCGCCCTTCGCCGCAGGGCGTCCTCGGTCGCTTCGGCATCGCAGTCATTCAGGGCGATCGACAGCGAATTCTCCATCTAGGCCCAGAGGCCATCGCAACGGCTCGCTCGCGCAACGAAGCGTCGCTGGCCATGCTGTTCGAGATCTTCGTCGGCGGAAACATGCTGCAGGTCGACAACCTTGCCGCCGCCGCGACGTTCCTGGACGATCTCATCGAGCGCTTTCGGCACCAGTCGGCGCCGCCGACGTACATGACCTGGGCTCTGTATTTGGCTGGTGCGACCGCCTCGATGCGGGGCGATAACGAACGCGCGCAGACGTTGTACCTTGCAGCCGCGTCACTCGACATACCGCCGCGCACTAACAGTCCGATAGAAGCGCTCGCCGCTCGGCAAGCCTTCAATGAGGGCCACCCCGATCAAGCATTCTCGATCTTGCGCTCATACGTCCAGGAGTTGCTCGACGCCGGAAACCACAGTGGCGTCGTTCTTGCGGGTCTGGAATTCGTCACGATGACGAGCTCATTTGATCGGCTGGAGTCCGCCGCGATCGTCGTCGGGCACCTGCGATCGCAAGGATTTCTGGCCGACCCCAGCACTGGCCTTGCTGCATTGATCGCCGACGTCGCAGTGCGCGTTGACAACAACCCGACAACCCGGGCTATCGCCGAGCAGGCCCAATCCCGTGACCTCGACCAGCGCGACACCCTACGCATGATGCGGGAGACTCTCGATGTCCTGATTGCCGAGCTCCGTCGATCGTGAGCTCGTTTCTCGGTTCCACCACCCCTCCACCGACCTGCCACCCATCGGCAACCACCCAAGCGCACGGTTGTCTCATGGATAAGAAACCCAACACCTCACCCTCCTCCGACACCTCGGCCAACACCCAGCATCCGTCACACAGCATGACCGCCGTCGTGCAGCATGCCTATGGGCTCGGTGCGATCGAGATCGCCCAGCGCCCAG
>JBARVW010000055.1:0-19264 GCA_049646465.1 Ornithinimicrobium sp. | reverse complement strand
GGGTGACCCGGCGTGGTTCGACGATCGAGTGCGACCGATGCTCTCGGGTCACATCACCTACGAGGGTCACCTGAGGCACGAGGAGACCGCGCACGCCGTCGGGCAGGCGGCGCTGCTGATGATGACTCCTCGATGGGAAGAGCCGTTCGGGTTGGTAGCCGTCGAAGCGGCGCTCACCGGAACGCCCGTACTGGCCCTGCGCAGAGGAGGTCTAGCCGAGGTCATCGACCCGGAGATGGGCGTCCTGGTCGATCCGCGGCACGACGATGACGCTACCTCGCAGGCTCTCGCTGACACGGTGGACGACGTGGCCTCGCTGCCGCGGTCGAGCGTTCGGGCGAGCGCCAGCCGTCGGTTCTCGGTGGTCGGCATGATCGAGCACTACGAGCGGGTCTACCGGCAGGCGATGGCTCGATGGTGATCGGCTACTACGTGCACCACCAGGGCAAGGGACACCTGACCCGGGCTCGGGTCCTCTCCGCTCAGCTGCGACGCCGAGGCCATCGGGTCGTGCTGCTGGGGTCTGGTCTGGGCTCCGGCGAGGGAGTCCTCCTGCCTCAAGACAACGACGACACCGGGGCGTTCGAGGACCCCGCGGCCGGTGGCGCGCTGCACTGGGCGCCGCTGCGCCATCAGGGCTACACCGGGCGTATGCAAGCCCTGGCAGCCTGGGTAACCGTCAACCGCCCAGAAGTCGTGGTGGTCGACGTCTCGGCGGAGGTGGTGGTGTTCCTGCGGCTTCTCGGGGTGGCCACTGTGCTGGTCGTCCAGCCCGGTGAGCGAGCCGACGACGCGCATACGCTGGCCTTCCGCTGCGCCACCGCGATCCTCGCCCCGTGGCCCCAGGAGGCTCGGCCGTGTCCGGCGATCGAGCCCTTCGCCGCCAAGGTGACCTACGTCGGCGGGGTCTCGGGCGCCCGGTTGGCTCCTTCGTCTCGGACGGTCGGGGTGGTCCTCGGCGGTCAGGGCGGCGCGGAGGACGGCGCCGTCATCGACCAGGTCCGCGACCAGGTGCCCCAGCTGCAGTGGGTGCAAGCCGGCCCGGGTCACTGGGTCCCCGACGTCGGTGCCCTGCTCAGCACGGCACAGGTCGTGGTCACCCATTGCGGGCAGAACGCCATCGCCGACATTGCCGCGACCAAGGTCCCCACGGTGCTGGCGCCTCAGGCTCGGCCCCACCGCGAGCAGGTCTACCTTGGTGCCGAGCTCGCCCGGCTGGGCTTCGGCGTCGCTGCGCCGACGGGTATGGCGACGCCTCAGCGTTCCTTGACCCTGACCCGACCTCCGACAGCGACCGCGAGTTCGCCGGGTGGAGCGCTCGACTGGTCCGCGGCCGTCGACGCTGCTGTCGCTCGGCCGGGCCAGTGGGAGCGATGGGGCACCGAGTCGGCGCCCGAGCGAGCGGCCGGCCTCATCGAAGACGTGGCGCATGGCTGAGACGTGCATCGTGACCGTGGCCCACGGGCGGCACACCCATCTGCGGCATCAGCTGCGACTGCTTGCCGAGACCGACGCGGGCAGCTCCCACGTCGTTGTCGCCATCGCGGACCGGGGGATCACCCCCGTGGTGCACGCCCACCGGGGCGGTCGAGACGTCGACGTGATCTCGGTCGACTCGCATCCGCTCGGTCTCCCGTTGGCCTCGGCGCGCAACGTCGGAGTCCGCCACGCCTTGGCCCGCGGGGCCGACCTGGTCGTGCTCCTCGATGTCGACTGTGTGCTCGGGGCCGGCGCGCTGCGTCAGTATGCCGAAGCAGCGGCCGTCGAGGAGTCGGCTCTTCTCTGCGGCCCGGTGAGCTATCTGAGCGAAGGCACGGTGCCCCCGGTCGGCGCCCACCGGTTGCGTGCCCTACGGTCACCGCACCCCGCCCGACCCGACCCGGCCCGCGGGGATCTCATGACCTCCGGGGACCACAACCTGTTCTGGTCGCTCAACGCGGCCTTGACGCCCGCCACCTGGTCGAGCATCGGCGGCTTCTGTGAGGACTACGTCGGCTACGGCGGGGAGGACACGGACTTCGGCTGGACTGCTCGATCGCGCGGTATCGACCTGGTGTGGGTCGGTGGTGCCGATGCCTACCACCAGCACCACCCGGTCTCCTCTCCACCGGTCGAGCACCTGGACGCGATCGTGCGCAATGCGCGCCTCTTCCACCAGCGCTGGGGCCGATGGCCGATGCTCGGGTGGTTGGACGCCTTCGCCGAGCAGGGCCTGATCCGCTTCGACGGCGAAGAACTGCTGACTCTGTCGCCGTGAGCCAGTCGTCACCCGGCCCGTCGTCACCCGGCCCGTCAGCGGCTCAGCCGCCGGACGGCTCCGCAACTTCAGCGCGGTCGACGTCACCAGCTAGGTAGTCGTGCACCGCGCTGACCACGAGCGGGTCCACGCGGTCGTCATCCTCACGCACTCGAGCGATCAGGGCCGAGCGCATTCGCGGCTCCCAGAACTTCCGCAGATGGGTCGCGACCTGCTCGGCGGCTTCCTCGGGAGGGAGATGTCTCAGGTGCCGAGCGATGTCGTGGCTCATCCGGATCTCGGAGGGCTCGTTGCTCATCCGCAGTCACCACAGGTCGTGCCCATCAGTGACCGGCGTCCTGCAGGAGGCCGTAGGTCTCGGTCTGCCCCATGTCGACGCTGTCCCCGGCGTGAGCTCCCTCGACGTCACGACGTGGCTCACCGGCGTTGGCCACAGCGACCTGCACCGCCGTGACCTTGTACTCCGGGCAGTTCGTGGCCCAGTCCGAGTTCTCCGTGGTCACCACGTTAGCCCCGGTGACGGGGTGGTGGAACGTCGTGTAGACCACCCCCGGCTGCATCCGCTCGGACACCACGGCGTGCAGAGCGGTCGTGCCGACGCGGCTCGACAGCTCGACCCGGTCACCGGTCAGGATCCCGCGGGGCTCGGCATCGGCCGGGTGGATCTCCAGGATGTCCTCGGGGTGCCACGTCGAGTTGGCGGTCCTGCGCGTCTGCGCCCCCACGTTGTACTGGCTCAGGATGCGGCCCGTGGTCAGGATCAGGGGATAGCGGCGGTTGGTCTTCTCCGTCGTCGGCACGAACACGGTCGGCATCAGGCGGCCCTTGCCCCGCACGAACTCGTCGACGTGCATGGTGGGAGTGCCGTAAGGCGCTTTCTCGTTGACCGGCCACTGCATCGAGCCCTCGGCGTCGAGCCGAGCGAAGGACACTCCAGCGAAGGTCGGGGTGGTCGACGCAATCTCGTCCATGATCTGCCCGGCGTTGTCGTAGTCCATCGGATAGCCCATCGCGGTAGTGACGTCGCAGATGACCTGCCACTCGTCTTTGCCCACGGCGCTGGGCATCACCGGTCGCACCCGGTTGATCCGGCGCTCGGCGTTGGTGAAGGTGCCGTCCTTCTCCAGGAAGCTGCTGCCCGGGAGGAAGACATGGGCGAACTTCGCCGTCTCGTTGAGGAATAGGTCCTGCACCACGACGAGCTCCATGGATCCCAGGGCCGAACGCACGTGGTTGAGGTTGGGGTCGGACTGGGCGATGTCCTCGCCGTGCACGAAGATGCCCTTGAACGAGCCTCCGATTGCGGCGTCGAACATGTTGGGGATGCGCAGGCCGGGCTCGGGGTCGAGGCTGACGCCCCACAGCGACTCGTAGATGTCGCGCACCGAGTCCAGGGCGATGTGTCGGTAGCCCGGCAGCTCGTGCGGGAAGGAGCCCATGTCGCAGGAGCCCTGCACATTGTTCTGACCACGCAGCGGGTTGACCCCGACGCCTGGACGACCGATGTTGCCGGTCAGCATGGCCAGGTTCGCCATACCCATCACCATCGTGGAGCCCTGGCTGTGCTCGGTCACCCCCAGCCCGTAGTAGATCGACCCGTTCGGTGCCGCCGCGAACGCGCGAGCGGCGAGCCGTAGCTGCGCTGCGGGTATGCCGGTCGCGGACTCCGTGGCTTCGGCACTGTTCTCCTCCCCGGCGATGAAGGCGAGGTAGCTCTCGGCGTCCTCACAGCGCTGCTGGACGAACGCCTTGTCGTAGATGCCCTCGGTGACGATGGTGTGAGCCATCGCGTTCACGAAGGCCACGTTGCTGCCGGGCAGCAGCGGCAGGTGGAACTGCGCCTGCACGTGCGGGCTCCGGACCAGGTCGATCGCGCGGGGGTCGGCCACGATGAGCCCGGCCCCTTGACGCAGCCGACGCTTCATCCGCGAGGCGAACACGGGATGGGCATCGGTCGGGTTGGCACCGATCAGCAGGACCAGGTCGGTCTCCTCGACCGAGGCGAAGTCCTGCGTGCCCGCAGAGGTGCCGAAGGTCTGGTTGAGTCCGTAGCCCGTCGGTGAGTGACAGACCCGGGCGCAGGTGTCGATATTGTTGTTGCCGAAGGCCGTCCGCACCATCTTCTGGACAACGTAGACCTCCTCATTGGTGCAGCGGGAGGACGAGATGGCGCCGATGGAGCCCCGGCCGTGCCGGTCCTGCACGGACGTGAAGCCCGTTGCGACGGCGGCGATCGCCTCCTCCCACGAGACCTCGCGCCACTCGTCCTCGATGCTGTCCCGCACCATCGGGTGCATCTGACGGTCGTCGTGGTTGGCGTACCCGTAGGCGAACCGCCCCTTGACGCACGAGTGACCCTCGTTGGCGCCCCCCTCCTTGCTGGGGGTCATCCGCACCACGGTGGTCTTGGTGACTCCTTCACGCCCCTCGGACGCCGCGACAACCTCGTCGCGGACCTCCGCGCGGAAACTGCAGCCCACCCCGCAGTAAGCGCACGTGGTATCCACCACGCGGGTCGGCATACCCAGGGAGATGATCGACTTCTCGGTCAGGGCATCGGTGGGACATGCCTGGACACAGGCCCCGCAGGACACGCACTCCGAGCCGAGGAAGTTCGTCGGGCCGGGGGTGATCCGGGAGTCGAACCCCCGTCCTTGGACCGTGAGCGCGAACGTGCCCTGGGTGTCGGCGCAGGCGCGCACGCAGCGCGAGCAGACGATGCAGGCCTGAGGGTCGTAGTCGAAATAGGGGTTGGAGGCATCCAGCGCGGCGCCCTCGTCCACGTGATGGTGCAGCGGCGCTCCACCACCGCTGCCCTCACTGCCACGGCTCTCCCCACCGCTGCCCGGTATGCCGTAGCGCACCTCCACGAGGCCGGTGCGCTGAGCCAGCTCCTGCATCTCACAGCTCCCGCGGGCACACCCTGCGCAGTCAGCAGGGTGGTCGGAGAGGTAGAGCTCCATCACGCCGCGGCGCAGGTCGGCGATCTCCTCGGTGTCGGTCTTCACGACCATGCCGTCGGCACACGGAGTGGTGCAGGACGCGGGGGTGCCGCGACCGCCTTCGACGTCGACCAGGCAGAGCCGGCAGGAGCCGAAAGCCTTGAGCGAGTCGGTGGCGCACAGCTTGGGGATGTCCACCCCGGCCTGCTTGGCGGCGCGCATGACCGACGTGCCGGTGGCGACCTGCACGCCGATGCCGTCGATGGTGACCGTGGCGTCGGCCGGGCCCACCACGAGCGGGGTGCCGTAGTCGACCTCCGGGGCGTAGGGCGCTCCACCCGGAGAGGATCCGGTAGTGCCGATCGGCATGCCGATGGGTCCTGCGGGTCGGTCGATCTGCAGTGTCATGTCGTGCTCCGCTCAGAGGCGTCAAAGTCTTCCGGGAAGTGTTTGAGGGCACTGAGCACCGGCATGGGGGTGAGCCCACCCATGGCGCACAGCGACCCCTTGGTCATCGTGGTGCACAGGTCCTGAAGCAGCACGAGGTTCTTGTCGCGGTCCTGACCGGCACGGATGCGGTCGATCGTCTCGACGCCGCGCACCGAGCCGACCCGACACGGGGTGCACTTGCCGCAGCTCTCGGCCGCACAGAACTCCATCGCAAAGCGGGCCATCCCGGACATGTCGACGGTGTCGTCGAAGAGCACGATCCCGCCGTGACCGACCATGGCCTCGATGCCCGCGAGCGCCTCGTAGTCCATCGCGGTGTCGAACTGGCCCGGGTGCAGATACGCACCCAACGGGCCGCCGAGCTGCGCGGCTCGGACCGGTCGGCCGCTGCGGGTGCCGCCGCCGTAGCCCTCCACCAGATCGCGGATGCTGATCCCGAAGTCGATCTCGACGATGCCGCCGCGGGCGATGTTGCCGGCCAGCTGGCAGACCTGCGTGCCCCGGGAACGTCCGGTGCCGAGCGCCGCATAGGCCGCCGCACCATCGGCCAGGATCATCGGGACCGCGGCGAAGCTCAGGAGGTTGTTGACCACGGTGGGCTTGCCGAAAAGCCCGGTCAACGCCGGAATCGGCGGCTTGGCCCGCACCTCACCGCGCTTGCCCTCCAGGCTGTCCAACATCGAGGTCTCTTCACCACAGATGTAGGCGCCTGCGCCCACGCGCACGTCGAGGCTGAAGCTGAGCCCACTGCCCTGGATGTCCTCGCCGAGGTATCCGTGGGCGTAGGCGATGTCGATCGCGCGGCGCAAGGTGCTGATGGCGTCGGGGTACTCGGACCGCACATAGACGAACCCCTCGCTGGCCCCGACCGCCCACGCGGTGATGACCATCGCTTCGATCAGGGTGAACGGGTCCCCTTCGGTCAGCATCCGGTCGGCGAAGGTGCCGCTGTCCCCTTCGTCGAGGTTGCAACAGACGAACTTCACGTCGCTCTGCGCGCCCAGCACCGTGCGCCACTTGATCCCGGTGGGGAATCCGGCCCCCCCGCGACCACGCAAGCCGGACTCCACCACCTCCTCGACGACATCGGCGGGTCCCATCGCCAGCGCCCGCGCCAGGCCTTTCCACCCTCCGTGCTCGGTGTAGGCAGCAATGTTGGTGGGCTCGATGATCCCGACCCGAGCGAAGGAGACCCGGTGCTGACGGGCCAACCACTCATGGTCGTCGACCACACCGAGGCAGCCCCCCACGTCGGCTCCGCTGAGCATCCCTTCCTCGACGAGGGCCGCCACGTCCGCGGCCTGCACGCAGGGGTAGCCGATACGGCCCGCGTCGGTGACAACCTCGACCAGCGGCTCGGCCCACAGCATCCCGCGCGAGCCGTTGCGCAGCACCGTCACGGTGTCCACGGTCGCCAGGGCCGCGGCGACCTCGTCGGCACCGACCGCGACGGCGCTGGAGTCGCACGGCACGTAGACCGTGGTTTCGCTCATGACCATTCGCCCGTCAGCGCGGCGAGCCGGTCATCCGTCAGGCGTCCGTAGAGCTTGCCGTCGACCATCGCTGTGGGTCCCAGCGCGCAGTTGCCGAAACAGAAGATCCCCTCGACCTCGACGGACTCGCTCTCGATGGTGCGCTGGGCCCGCTCGTAGAGCGCTTGCCCACCGACGGCCCGACACGCCTCGGCTCGGCATACGTGGACGGTATGGGCGGGTGGCGGCACGGTGCGGAAGTCCTTGTAGAACGACACGACGCCGTGCACTTCCGCCACGGAGAGGTTGAGTACGTGCGCGATGACCGGCACATCCTCGCTGTCGATATGCCCCAGCTCCGCCTGGACCGCGTGCAGGATCGGCAGGAGCGGCCCCCGCTCCCCGGTGTGGGCCTGAGCGATGGAGCGGACCGTGTCCGCCCTCGTGCCCGTGTCGATCTGAGCGCTCACTAGGGACCTTTCGTCGAGGCCCTTGCATCATTGGGGACCACCGACTGAGTGTAGATCTTGATGCCCCCACAATCTACGGTTGGGCTACCCGCACCACGGAGTGTCGAAACGGCGGATGTCACACTCATGGGCGTGGGTCGTTCCTCCTCGTCATCGCCTCCGCCGGCGGAGAAGGCCTGCGCCTCCTGCGGCCGGCGTATCGAGTGGCGCAAGAAGTGGGAACGGGACTGGGAACAGGTGAAGTACTGCTCCGCTGGCTGTCGCCGCCACGGGGTCGACGACACGGACGGCGCGCTCGAGAAGGCCATCCTGACGTTGCTCGCGGCTCGCAAGGGCGGTGCCACGATCTGCCCGTCCGAGGCCGCTCGAGTGGTCTCGGCCGATCGCTCCTCCGCGTCAGCGAGCACGGGCGACGAAGAATGGCGAGCGCTGATGGAGCCCGCCCGTCGAGCGGCCCGACGGCTGGTCGCAGCGGGCGAGGTAGAGATCACCCAGGGTGGCCAGGTGGTCGACCCGTCAACGGCACGTGGCGCGATCCGGATCCGCTTGCGGCGCTGAGCACGCTGACGGGCACCGCCCCGCGATCGTGCGTGGGGACGGCCACGGAATGTCTCCTTGGTGCTTGAGTGTTCAACCACCTATGAAGAACATCGGCTTTTCGTCCTTCGGTCACTGGAACCCTTCTCCTCGCTCCATGACGCGCTCCGCCTCGGATGTTCTGCTGCAGTCGATCGATCTGGCTGTGGCAGCTGAGGAGATCGGTGCCGACGGGGCGTACTTCCGGGTGCACCACTTCGCCCAGCAGTTAGCTTCTCCCTTCCCCCTGCTCGCAGCCGTCGGCGCCCGCACCAGCACGATCGAGATCGGCACCTCGGTCATCGACATGCGCTACGAGAACCCGCTCTATATGGCCGAGAGCGCCGGTGCCGCCGACCTGATCTCTGGTGGGCGCCTGCAGCTCGGCATCTCTCGAGGATCGCCTGAGCAGGTCGTCGCCGGCTATGAGCACTTCGGGCACGTCCCGCGGGACGGTGAGAGTGACGCCGATCTGGCCAGACGGCATACCGCCCGCTTCCTGGAGGTGCTGGACGGAGAAGGTTTCGCAGAGCCCAGCCCGCGCCCGATGTTTCCCAACCCGCCGGGAATGCTGCGGGTCGAGCCGCACTCCGAAGGACTGCGCGAGCGCATCTGGTGGGGAGCCGGGACCCGTGCCACCGCTCAGTGGACGGGCGAGCAAGGGATGAACCTGATGAGCTCGACCCTGTTGACCGAGGACACCGGCGTGCCCTTCGACCAGCTGCAGGCCGAGCAGATCCGCATCTTCCGCAAGGCCTGGGCCGAGGCGGGGCACCACTGGACCCCCCGGGTGTCGGTCATGCGCAGCATCTTCCCCCTTGTCAGCGAGGTCGACCGTCAGCTCTTCGGACTGCAAGGTCGCAGCACCGACCAGGTGGGCTTCATCGACGGGATGATCGCGCGCTTCGGCAAGACCTATGCCGCCGAGCCCGACCGCCTGATCGCCGAGCTCGCCGCTGACGAGGCAGTCGCGGAAGCGGACTCCCTCCTGATCACCGTGCCCAACCAGCTGGGCGTCGACTACAACGCCCACTTGATGGAGTCGATGATCACCCACGTCGCCCCAGGCCTCGGCTGGCGCTGAGCCCGCGCCGGCGGAGACCCTGCAGAAGTGTCGCTATGACGACAGAAGTGCAGGGGCTGAGCCCACGCAGTAGCGTCTGCGCATGACCACCTCAGCCAGTTCGGCCGACCCCGTTGCGGACTCACCGGCGGCAGACA
Source organism: Ornithinimicrobium sp. (assembly GCA_049646465.1). Taxonomy (GTDB): domain Bacteria; phylum Actinomycetota; class Actinomycetes; order Actinomycetales; family Dermatophilaceae; genus Ornithinicoccus. The sequence continues at coordinate 9,876 of JBARVW010000055.1, read as the reverse complement.
TCCGGCAGATCAGCTCCCGACTCGCCGACCACGGCGTCAGCGGCGTGCAGATCGGCTGGGTGGACAACAACGGGATCGTCCGCTCGCGCATCGTGCCTACCGCCGAGTTCGACGCGGCCAGCCGTCGGGGCGTGGGAGTGACGGCAGCCTTCGCCGTCTTCGACTCCCAGGACGGCATCACGTTTGCCTACGAGGGGTTGTCGACCCCCTCAGGTGACGTGCGTCTGGTGCCCGTGATCAGCGCTGCTGCCGACGTCGTGCAGCTCGCGGGACAGCCGCATCTGGCCTGGGTGAACGGCCGGCAGGTCAGTCCGGACGGAAACCTGTGGCCCTACTGTCAGCGAGCCGTCCTGGAGCGTCAGGTCGAGCGAGCGGCTGCACTGGGGTTGGAGATGAAGGCGGGCTACGAGATCGAGATGGTGCTGAGCCGTGAGGGTGAGGACTACGCGCCGGCCCATCGCGGCCCCGCGTACGGGCCCAACGCGCTGCGAGACGTCGACGAGTTCGTGGCCCGGCTGCTGCGAGACCTGGCCGCCAACGGGATCGAGATCGGCCAGCTCCACGCGGAGTATGGCGAGTCGCAGGTCGAGATCGCCCTCGCCGCGATGGATCCGTTGACGTTGGCCGACACCCAAGTCGTGGCCCGTCAGACCATCCACTCCGCAGCCCGAGCTGAGGGTCTACGAGCCAGCTTCGCCCCCGTCACCACCGTTGCCGGCGCTGGCAACGGCTGGCACCTGCACACCTCGATGAGCCGCGAGGGGCGCAACATCCTGCCGGGCCCTGGACCCCACGGACTCTCCGACGACGGGCGGGCCTATCTCGGCGGCCTGCTCAGAGAGCTCCCCGCCATCGTGGCGGTGACTGCCCCCAGCACCGGGTCGTTGCTGCGCCGCCGTCCCGGCTACTGGGCTGGGGCCTACGGTTTCTGGGGCGTGGAGAACCGGGAAGCGGCACTGCGACTGGTGCCGGACTCGGCCCTGCTGGGACCGGAACGCACCAACGTCGAGCTCAAAGCCAGTGACGCCTCGGCCAACCCGTACCTCGCACTGGCTATGGTGCTCGGCGCCGGATTGGCCGGGATCGCGGACACAGCCGAGCTGCCGGAGCCGGTGCAGGAGGACGTCGGCACCTGGGACGAGGACGCTCGCTCCGCCGCAGGCATCGAGCCTTTGGCCAGCACCCACGAGGACCAGCGGGCCCACCTCCTCCAGAGTCCTCTCGCCCGTGAGGTGCTCGGCGAGCAGGCTCTGGGCGCCTTCCTCGCCTGCCGCGACGCCGACGCCGCGTGGGCGGCCGAGCGGTCCGTGGAGGAGATCGTCGAAGCGCACCGTTGGCTCTACTGACCCTGCCCGGGGCCGACCGCGTCCTAGCGGTGCACGGGCCAGCGCTGCCACAGCCCGACCAGCTGTGCGGTCCCTTCTCGGCCCGACTGGCGCTGCACGGGATCCTCGGCGAAGCCGAGGTCCCGGACCTGCTCACCCTGGCCACCGCCTCCGGCACCGCCCTGTGGCCGAAGGATCTCTCGAGCAGCCGCCCCCTCAATGCCCCGCCCGACCTCACCGGGTGGGACGACCTTCCGCGTGCGTTCTCCGCAGACATGGGAGGCACCGAGGCGGTCGGACTCATCGCCGGCTTGGAGGCGACCGTGGGGTCGCTCGTCGGTGTCGTCCCGATCCTGGGTGCCGACCTCACGGCATACCGGCTGGGTCAGCTGTTGACCTCGATCGCCGTCGCGGGGCGCCCCGTGGGGGTCGTCGCCAACCTCCGGACCGGCCCCATCACACCCGTCGACCCCGGCTGGGACGTCGGGCACTTCGTCGTGCTGTGCGGAATCGACCCGGAGCCCCAGGAGGTGATGGTGGCCGACACGTACGCCGAGCTGACCGGTCCGGGCCTGCCCCCGGGGTGCCGGAAGGTCACCGTGGCAGCCCTTGCACAGGCGCTGGCGGCGCCGCCTGGTCGAGGGTTGTTGCTGCTCGTACCGATCTCGGATGAATCCGAACTCCGCGCGACCGTCGCCGGTGCGGGATTGACCGTGGCCACCTGGACCACCTAGGCGAGCCCGCTCCGCCGTCGACGGGTCGCCCAGGAAGTGGACAGGCGAGGTTGACACACTGCAGCAGGTGGAGGACTTCACCTACGACAACCGCACCGGACGGGGGCCAGGACGAACGGTCCGGGTGCTGAGCACCGTCCTGCCCGGCGTTGCGCGGGTGTGGAGTCAGGTCGAGCCGTATGCCGACTCCTGGCGGGCCCATAATCTCCAGGCGTTGCATCAGCCCGGGCGCCGGTGGTTCGTCCTGGGCGACTCCCTGTCGCAGGGGATCGGCGCCTCCGCCTTCGACGCCGGGTGGGTCGCACTGGTCGGTCGACGCCTGGCCGACGAGGGTCGCGAGCTGTCGATCATCAACCTGTCCGCCACCGGAGCTCGGGTCCGGGATGTGCTGGACCAGCAGATCCCGATCCTGCACTCGCTGACCCCCGACCCCGAGGACCTGTGCAGCGTGATGGTCGGCTCGAACGACCTCTTCGGCGGTCGCGCTCTGCGTGACCAGCTGCCTGACGCCTATCGGGAGCTGATGGCCCACGTGCCCCCCGGGGCCGTGGTCTCCACCCTGACCCAGCCGCCGGACGCGGCGCAACGGGCGAACAGGCACGTCGAGAGAGCGTCGGCGAGCGGCCACATCGTCATGGAGGACCTACGGGTCACCGGACCCACGTCCTGGCGGGGACGCCTGGCCAGCGACAGTTTCCATCCCAACGACGCCGGCTATGCCGCGCTGGCCGATGCCTTTGCGCCCACGCTGAACGGCGTCCTCTCTCGGTCCTGAGACAGCCGGTCGCTGAGTCCAGCGTGCCGCCGCGCCGTCATTTTCACCCATCGCCTAGGCATGTCGGTCTACTCTGGCCCTACTATGGCGCAACCATCGGACGCCCCAGCCGGTCCCTTCTCGGCGCTTGCTGCGCCCTCGGCATTGCCGCGCGGGGTCTTGATTATGGTGGGTCTGGCCGCCACCGTGATCACGGTGGCGGGGCTGAAGGCCGTGGCCGACATCATCGGGCCGGTCTTCCTGGCTCTGGTGCTCAGCATCGCGGCCTCCCCCTTGGCCACCGGTCTCGCGCGCCGTGGGGTGCCGCGGTGGGTGGGCACGGTGGTCTCCATCCTGACGATCTATATCTCCCTCCTGTTGTTGGCCGGGCTGACGGTGGTTGCGCTCGCCCGGTTCGCCTCCCTGGTTCCCGGCTACCAGGACGAGCTGCGCAGCGTGCTCGCGGGAGTCCGGGACCGACTCCTCGGCTTCGGAGTGGACCCCGAGCAGATCTCCACGCTTCTGGACAGTTTCGACCTCGGTCGGCTGGCCGCACTGATCGGCAGCCTGCTCGGCAGCCTGCTCGCGGTGGTGACCAACCTGGGGTTCGTGGCGGCACTCGTGTTGTTCGTGTGCTTCGACGCCGCCTCGTTCGGACGACATCTGGACCGCATCCGCGTGGCTCGCCCTGCTTTCGTGGAGGCGATGGAGTCCTTTGCTCAGGGGACCAAGACGTACCTGCTGGTGTCCACCGGATTCGGCCTCATCGTCGCGATTATCGACACCCTGCTCCTTTGGGCACTCGGGGTCCCCGCCCCGGTGCTCTGGGGGCTGCTGGCCTTCATCACCAACTACATCCCCAACATCGGCTTCGTGCTCGGGCTGCTGCCGCCAGCCATTCTCGGACTGTTGGAAGGTGGGCCGGGGCTGATGCTCACGGTGATCGCCGCCTACAGCGTGATCAACGTGGTGATCCAGTCCGTCATCCAGCCCAAGATCGTGGGGGATGCGGTCGGGTTGTCGGCGAGCATCACCTTCCTCTCGTTGGTGGTCTGGACCTGGATCCTGGGTCCCCTGGGAGCGGTGCTGGCGGTGCCTCTGTCCCTGTTGGCTCGCGCTCTGCTCATCGATGTCGACCCGCGAGCTCATTGGGTATCGGGCCTCATCGGAACACCAAAGGTCGTGGACGACCCGGTCGTCCTTCCCAACGGCACCGACGAGACCGACGAGACCACCCGCACCCCCGAAGGCCCCACCCCGCCAGCCGCCCGGAGCTGACGGTCCGCCGACACCGGTCTGCCACGGTGGGGCAGGCCGGTTGGCTGTCAACGGCACCCCTGCCCATGACCTCCTATGTTGGCCGTTTACCGTGCACGGATGATCTTGGGTTGGCGTTGGGGGGTGGCCGCTGTCGTCGCTCTGCTCGTCGCCGGCGTCCCCTACCTGGGTCAGGCCCGACCGGTCGAGGTCGTCCCCCCGTCCCCCACCGACACCGTACGCGCGATCATGAGCTCGGGGAGCACCCCACATACCGGTCTGGTCACCTCGGCCGGCGGGGTGCAGGTGCCGGACGCCGAGACCTTCACCGCCATCACCACCGTGTTCGGGCAGGAGAACCGCATCCGAGTGTTCTGGCAGGACGAGGAGCACTGGCGGCTGGACCGCATCCGCTCGACCGGCGAGACCGACCTGTTCCGCACCCCCATCAGCACCACCCGGTGGGTATTCGAGTCCGGCCGGGTCCGCGTCAGCCTGCCCGCACCGGTGCGGCTTCCCGACACCTCGGACGCCTTGCCGGACACCCTCGCTCGACGGGTGCTTCAGGGCGCCCAGCCCGGGGAGCTCAGCACCCTGCCTTCCCAGCGGATCGCGGGGCGGGAGGCCGTCGGCCTGCGGTTGGAACCCTCCGCCCCTCAGTCCAGCATCAACCGGGTGGATGTCTGGGCCGACGCGCAGACCGGGATCCCCCTCGACGTGGCGGTGTATGCCGGCGCCGCCCAACCCATCCTGAGCACCACCTACGAGCGGCTCGACCTCGACCCACCCCAGCCTCAGACCCTGCAGTTCGACCCACCACCGAGCGCTGACATCACCTTCGAGGAGCTCCCGGACCTGGCGAGCGAGTCCAACGCTTTCGCCCCGTACCTGGCTCCTGCACAACTGGCCGGGCTGCCGCTGCGTGAGGATCGTCCCGATCTTCCTACGGGTGCTGTCGGTGTCTACGGGCGCGGTCCCACGGTGCTGCTGTTCCTCCCGCTGCGGGGGAGAGTGGCCGAACCCCTGCGGGAGCAGTTGGGCCAGACCGGAGCGTCCGACCCGGGCACGACAAGCACCGCGGTCGGTCTCGGGGCGATCTCACTGCTGGTCACCCCCGAGCGGTTTCGCGGTAGTGGTTTCCTCCTGCTCGGCACGGTGACCCCCGAGGCCCTGGAGCAGGCAGCGGTCGAGCTGGTCGACCTGCGACCTCTGGATCGAGACGACCGATGATCCGCACGCACGGCTTGACGAAGCGGTTCGGCTCGGTGACCGCCGTCGACGGTGTCGACCTGGACGTGAGGGCGGGTGACGTCTACGGCTTTCTCGGAGCCAACGGGTCGGGCAAGACCACGACCGTGCGTATGCTGCTCGGCTTGGTCCTGGCGACGAGCGGACAGATCGAGCTGCTGGGACAGCCGATGCCCCGCTCCACGCGGACGGTCCTGCCGTCCGTGGGAGCGCTGGTGGAGGGCCCCGCCGCGTATCCGCATCTGTCCGGGCGGGCCAACCTCAACCTCCTCGACGCTGCGGGCTCGGGCACCCGGCGCGGGCGCTCCCGTCGGGTCAGCGAAGCGTTGGAGCACGTCGCCTTGGACCCCGGCGACCGACGTGCCGTGCGCACCTACTCACTCGGCATGCGTCAGCGTCTGGGGCTGGCCAACGCGCTGCTGCGCCAGCCGCGACTGCTGGTGCTGGACGAGCCGACCAACGGCTTGGACCCCCAGGGCATCCACGAGATCCGCGAGCTGTTGCTCGCTCTCAACTCCGGGGGCACCACCGTCCTGCTGTCCAGCCATCTGTTGGCTGAAGTCGAGCAGACCTGCACCCGCGTCGGCGTTCTGGACCGTGGACGGTTGGTGGTTCAGGACCAGATGGACGCGCTACGAGGACCCACCGGGCGGACGATCCTGCATACCCCGGACGTTGCTGTGGCGACCCGCGAGCTGGCAGGCCTGGTCGTGGAGGTCGAGGGTGACCGCATCGTCATCTCGGGGGTATCGGCGGCGGATCTCGTGACCCGGCTGGTCTGTGCGGGGGTGCGGATCAGCGAGATCGGACCGCAGCGACGCACACTGGAGCACGTGGTGCTGGACGCCACCAGCGGACGCGACACGGTGGGTTCGCGATGATCCGGGTCGAGCTGAGCAAGCTCCTGCGGCGTCCTCGGACCTGGGTGGCGATCGCCATGCTCAACGCCTTGCCGACCTTGGTGGCGATCTTGGTCTCGGTCACCGACATCGGCCCGGCGCCTGGCACCGGACCTCCGTTCCTGTCCGCGGTCCTGACCGACGCCACGCTCTTCCCCCTCGCAGCTCTGGGCATCGTGCTTCCGCTGTTCCTCCCCATTGCTGTGGCGGTGGTCGGCGGTGAGGCGATCGCCGGTGAGGCGCAGTCCGGGACCCTGCGCTACCTGTTGATCCGCCCCGTGGGTCGAGCCCACCTGATCCTGGCCAAGCTCGTCAGCGTGGTCGCCTTCGTGCTGCTGACCGTCATCATCGTGGCGGCTGTGGGGTATGTCGTGGGCCAGCTGTTTCTGGGGGAGGGCACAGCGCCGCAGGGTGCGGCCACCCTGTCCTCCACCACCCTCTCTGGCAGCACGCTGTCCGGCGCCGAGGTGGCACAGCGGACAGCCTTGGCTCTGGCCTACGTGACCTTGTCCATGTTGGGGGTGGCCGCCCTCGCGCTGCTGCTGTCGACCGTGACCGACTCGGCCATCGGCGCCGCTTTGGGGTCCATCGGTTTCTTGATCGCATCCACCGTGCTGCTCGGTTTGGACGCTGCCGAGGCGTTGCAGCCGTGGTTGCCGACCCGGTATTGGCTGGCGTTCGTCGACCTCTTCCGCGACCCCATCCTGTGGGACGACGTGACCCGCGGCGTGCTGCTCCAGCTGGCCTACTTCGTCGTGTTCACCGTGGCCGCGTGGGCGAACTTCGCCACCAAGGACGTCACGAGCTGAGACTCACCCGCAGGCGACCTGGTCCCTGCCCGGCGGAGTAAGGTCCGCTTCGGCCAGGACCAGCGGCAGCACGCTGAGCACCGGCGCCGAGGACGGGAGCTGGCCGTGGGACGTCGTCGCCTGCGGGCAGTACTGCTGCACGGCGAGGGTTAGAGCACCCTCCAGGTCCGCCGACCTCGAGGGCGTCACGGTCCGGTCGTTCTCCGTGCGCAGGGTGATCCACCGGGGACCGGCGGGGGTCTCGTCCCCGGCGTTGAGCCGTCGCAGGAAGTCGCTGTCGGGCCGCAGTTGCTCACAGGCTGGAGGGCACCCACCCGCCTCGGTAGCCAGGCTCGACACCCCGGTGCCGTGATGCGGCGACCCGATCGTCACCACCCGTCGAGCCACCTGCCCCCCGTCGTAGTCACGAACCCAGAGCCGGGCCACGACGCCACCCGCGGAGTATCCGACGAGGTCCACGGCACCGGCGTCCGTCTCGTTGAGAACCCCCAGGACGAAGTCGTCCAACGCCTGCGCCTGCTCGCTCAGGTCCCCCCGGTTATCCGCCACCGGCGGGAAGACCCAGACCTCACGCCCCAGGCCCTCGAGCTCCTCCACGATGGGCTCGAGGACGTCGGTGTTGCCGCCGTATCCAGAGAGCACGATCACGGGTCCGACGTCGTCTTGAGCCACCACACTCGGTGTGGAGATCGCCCGGAAGATCCCGAGGCCGACGATGGCCACGGCGCACACAGCCAGCACGGCAACGAGCGCCAGCACCGAGCGACGCCGTGGCGGTGAAAGGCCGGAAAGCACACGAGCAGTGTGACCCACCACGCTTCGAGGCACGCGATGAGCCCCCTCTCCGACATGCGGCGAATCTGTCGCAGTTCTTGTGATTTTGCGGGGTGCATACCTTGGTTGTCATGCCCTTAGGGTTGGTGGTCCGAGGCCTTCAGGGCCTCAGGGGCTTGGTCGTCGCGACCGGACCCTGAAGGCCTCGGCACTTCCTCTGTCACACCAGGCCCCGCCCCGGATTCTCCGCTACTGGACCGGAGACCGGCGCTGAGTGGCTCGACCCACGATCAGCACGGCCATCAGGGCCAGGAGGGCGGCCAGTCCGAAGCCCGAAAGGTAGGAGCTGGCTGGGTCCCAGAGGTACCAGCGGGCGAAGACCGCCCCGATCAACCCCGCCGCGACACTCTGGCCGACCGCATCACTGATCTGGATAGCGGCCCCGCTCTCGCCGTGTCGACCCTCGGGGGCCAGGTCCAGCGCGAGGGTGGACAGCAGCGGCGTGGCCAGCCCCATTCCCACCGCCATACACGTGAAGCCGGTCGTGGCTACGAGGACGGCTGCCCAAGTGAGGTGATCGACGGACACGAGGGCCAACATCACAGCGGCTCCCCCGAGGAGCCAGAACGCCCCGACCTGAAGCACGAAGCCCACCGTCGCGGGGGAGGTATGCCGACCCGCGAACCACGACCCCGCCGTCCACCCCAGCGCCCCGACCATCAGGACGAGGCCGCTGGCCGTGGGGGTCAACCCGCTCTCGTCCTGCAGGACCAGCGGCAGGAAGATCTCCACGCAGGCGAACACCGCGGCGAAGACTCCACGCGCCGCGATCACCGCCGGCAACCCCCGACCCGCCCTCAGGGTCGACGCGGGGAGCAAGGGTGGCAGCGCGAGGACGAGAATGGCCAGCGCCGCCAACAAGAGCAGTGCGGCCCACCATCCGGTCGCCTGCCCACCCACGTGCAAGAACAGCGCGGCCAGGGCCACAGCCAGGGCGTGCCCGGGTCGGCGGCCCCACACGATGGGTGCCTGACGAGTGGTGAGGTGGGGCACCATCGCCACCCTCACGAAGCCCGTGCTGACCAGCGCCACGACCGCGACCACCAGGAACACCGACCGCCAGCCGAAGAGGTCCACCATCGCGCCGGCCACGAAGGGCCCGACGATCGAGGGCAACACCCAGGCGGCCGCAAAGAGGGAGAAGATCCGGGTCCGCAGCTCTGGGGCAAAAGCATCCCCCACGGCGACGTACATGGCGGTCAAGGCCAACCCGGACCCCAGACCCTGCAGCAGGCGCCCTGCGACGAACAGCGGCATGGTGAGGGCGAGTCCCGAGACCAACAGGCCCACGACGAAGATCAACGAGCCCAGCACCAACGGTCGAGAGGGACCACGCGCGTCGCCCCAGATGCCGCCGACCACCATCCCCGGAAGGGCGGCGGTGAGCAGCCCCACGACCGCGATGGGATAGAGCCGCTGCCCGTCGAGGGCATCGGCGATGCGAGGCATGGCCAGACTGACGGCGACGGCTTCGAAGGCGAACATCGTCACCAGAACAAGCAGACCCGCCGTGCTGGCGCGATGGGTGTGGTCGAAGACTCCCGGAGTCTGCGCGCGTGGTTCCGTCGAGGTCACCAGCCCACCCAACAACCTCAAGTAAGGTTGAGGTCAAATGACTCCGGCCGACCTGACTCCCGGACAGCTCGCCGAGCGGTCGGGCGTGGCGGTCTCGACCCTCCATTTCTACGAGCGTGAAGGGCTGATCGCCAGCAGCCGCACCAGCGGAAACCAACGGCGCTACACCCGCGAGACGCTGCGTCGGGTCGCTTTCATCCGCACCTCCCAACGGGTCGGCATACCCCTGGCGGATATCGGCGCCGCTCTCGCCACCCTGCCGGTGGGTCAGTCCCCCACGAAGAAGGACTGGTCACGCTTGTCTCGAGCCTGGCGCGGCGACCTCGACCGCCGGATCGAGCAGCTGGAACGGCTGCGCGACGAGCTGGACGAGTGCATCGGCTGCGGTTGCCTGTCGCTGCGGTCGTGCCGGCTGAACAACCCCGACGACACGCTGTCCCA
>JBARVW010000054.1:0-2514 GCA_049646465.1 Ornithinimicrobium sp. | reverse complement strand
GTTCCCCAACTGACAGAGCTGGGGAACCCCAATCGTGACGGTAACGAACTCGTCCGCGGTTACCCGCTCGCGCATCGTCACATGTCCGGATCTCTCGTGTTGGTCACCGACTCGGCGGCGTGTGGAGCGAGATATGCAACAGTGTGTCGAATCGCGATCCGGATTCGTCGCGGGCTATCCGGGCGGGCGGGTTCAAGACGTTTCTCTACTGTTCATTCAGCAACCCTGAGTGATGACTACAGTCGCTGCTAGCCTCAATTGACGACAATGCGTAGGAGTGTCTGATGAGGGAAGTGGTCGGGGCGTGCGGGGCCACCTGTGACGTCCACTCACGTGTGACCTATATCGATGACGCGCTCAACGTGACAGTGAGAACATCGTGACAAGGATTCCGACGCTACTCGGACTGGTCCTAGTTGCTTGCCTGCTCGCGGGGTGCAGTAGCGAGCAGTCGATAGGCGACTCACCGGAGACAACCACTGTGCCCGAGCAAACCACCACGCCAGCCGATGAGGCAATGCTTTTTGAGGTGATGGGTGAACCAGGGTCGAAGAAGATAGGTGCGGGCGTCAACACGTGCAACAAGAACCCACGGGCTGAGGTTGTTGAAACAGAGACCGAAGTTCGGATCGCCATAGTCTTCGAAACACGAGAAGGTGACACCGGCAGCGGCGACTGTGCGGACGGTGTTGATATCGTCCTGCAGGAACCGTTGGGGACGCGCAGTGTGATCGACGACGCGACCGGCAAGGAAGTCGAACTCCTTGAGCCGGGCTCAACCTGACGGACCGGATGGCGGCGATGCGGCACAGGGACACATCACGAACATGCGCTGATCAAGCGGACACCCATCGTCGCGTCCAGCGACTCGACTTCCCGCGCAGTGCGGTGCCATGCTTCAACCACTGTTTGGTCGAGGGGTCCACGCTGACCGTGACAATGCGAGACGCCCACGCATAAGTTCTGTCTAGTTTCGTTCGACACTCGCAGGTGTGTCAGTTGAGGATCAGTTGCCAGGAATCGCCGTGTCCCGGACTGAAGAGTCGTGGCCGGTTAGGGGTCGGACTGTACCCGCTCGACGATCAGACCTGAGCTGTCCACCTGCGGGAGAGGATGGACCAGATGAACAACATGCTGTGCCAGCGTGTACGCGAAAGCAGCAGTTTCCGCGTCAATCAGTGCGCCATCGTGGACTACGCGGTTGCGAACCTGGACCATGCGCTGTTGGAAGACCGCCGGGACCAGCCCCTGTATCGATCTGCGTGCGTTGCTGGCGAGGACCCCAAGAGTGTCTTTGTCTCCCGCCGGCTTGCTGATCCGGCGTAGCGCCTCGCGCAAAGCAACTTCAGCAGCCGTGCCCGACTCAGCGACGCACGTTCGGTATTCACCTTCCCGGAACGCGCGGACCGCGGCCACGAGCAGTGTGCAGGGCAGTGGCGGGCTCTGGTCTAGACCTGCCAGTTGAAGAGCGTTGGGCCAATAGCTCGGCGTCCTCCAGGCCGAGGTCAACCGAGGCGCCCGGCCTATCCACGAGCTCGCGGGAACCGACTGGGGTCTTCCGCCCGAAGACAGAATGTAGAGCGCGGAACTCCCCTGCGACCAGTGAAAGTCGTCTACGGCTCGTAAGTGGCTCGCGGACAGAAGCTCGACCCAGGCCGCTACCCTGCTCCACCAGAAGGGCAGTTCCTGCTGAACCAGGTGGCCGGCTTCCTCGAGGGGCGCCTCTTGCGGACAGACCGCCAACCGGAACGCCTGCACGAAACCCTGCCCCCCGTGAACGTCCGCCGTACCCCACTTCGACTCGATTCGTCCGAACCCGGTCCAATCGGCTTCGCGGAGCCACTGGTGGTGGAGGTGGGGCCGTTGAAGAGACATCGGTTGATCGCGTTCTAGGCTTTCGGGAAGGGACGGCAAGGTCACGAGGCACACGAAGCCAGCGATCTGCGTCAGGCAAGTACTGCCGAGGTCCGCCGTCGAAACCCTCACTCCAGGACTGCCGGCCTCGAAGTGAGGTTGGTAGAAGCCCTCAACAGTGAATTCGGACCTGTCGGAACCAAAGTGGTGCTTGTGCCACCGGTTGTCGAGGATGCTGACTGCGGTCATGCAGTCGTAGACCTGCCGCGGGTGCTTGACGTCACGCCAGCGAACCTTCGCTACCGTCATAGCGCGCCTGAGGTCGACCGTTCGATTCTCATAGTGCAAATCATGCCCGCATGGCTTTGCTCCTCCCCAAAGGCTTGAGAACATAGCTAGTTCACGTCCCGCCTGCTCAGCGCCGCCGGAGCCAGGCAGAACTAGCCCGCCGGTCTTATCTCTCTCGACACACCATGGGCAGACAGAGTGTTGTCAGTGACCGATCCTCAACTGGAGACTCTGTGACACTAATAGTGGCGCGTGGCATACTAGACCAATGAATGCCACCCTAGTCCTTGGCCAGCAGGGCCGGCTCGTCATCCCCGCTGAGATCCGTGCCGCACTCGGGCTTGCCCCTGGTGATCAGCTGCACGTACATCT
>JBARVW010000053.1:0-34266 GCA_049646465.1 Ornithinimicrobium sp. | reverse complement strand
TCGCGCTCGGTCTCCAGCTCGATCCGGGAGAACTTCGTCAACCTGCGCAGCTGCAGGTCCAGGATGTAGGTGGCCTGCCGCTCGGAGAGGTCGAAGATCGAGATCAGCCGGTCCCGCGCGGTGGCGGCATCGTCGCTGGTGCGGATCACCTGGATGACCTCGTCGATGTCGGCGATCGCCACCAAGAGGCCGAGCACAAGATGCAGTCGGTCCTCTTTGCGCCCCAGGCGGTAGGTCGTCCGGCGGCGGACCACGTCGACCCGGAAGTCGACGTAGACCTTCAGCAGGTCGCGCAAGCCCAGAGTGCGCGGCTGACCATCAACCAGGGCCACGTTGTTGATCCCGAACGAGTCCTGCATCGGGGTCAGCGCGAACAACCTCTCGAGCACAGCCTCGGGGTTGAAGCCGTTCTTGACCTCGATCACCAGTTGCATCCCGGTGGTGCGGTCGGTGAGGTCGTTGATGTTGGAGATGCCCTGGAGCTTCTTGGACTGCACCAGCTGCTTGACCTTCTCGATGACCTTCTCCGGGCCCACAAGGTAGGGCAGCTCCGTGACAACGATGCCCTTGCGACGCGGAGTGACGTTCTCGATCCGGGCGGAGGCACGGGTTTTGAACGAGCCCCGCCCGCCCGCGTAGGCGTCGCGGATGCCGTCCAAGCCCACGATCGTGCCACCTGAGGGCAGATCCGGACCGGGCACGAAGCGCATCAGATCATCAAGAGTGGCGCGGGGGTTCGCGATCAGGTGCCTCGCGGCACCGATGACCTCGACCAGGTTATGCGGGGCCATGTTGGTGGCCATGCCGACCGCGATCCCGGCGGCACCGTTGACCAGGAGGTTCGGGTAGGCGGCGGGGAGCACGTCCGGCTGCAGCAGCTGGTCGTCGTAGTTCGGGACGAAGTCGACCGTCTCTTCGTCCAAGGTGGCCGTCATCAGCAACGCCGAGGTGGCCATCCGTGCCTCGGTGTACCGCGAGGCGGCCGGGCCGTCGTCCAGCGACCCGAAGTTGCCGTGGCCGTCCACCAACGGCAGGCGCATGGTGAAGGACTGCGCCATCCGGACCATGGCCTCGTAGATCGCGAGGTCACCGTGGGGGTGGTACTTACCCATCACCTCGCCGACCACGCGGGAGCACTTGACGTGCGCCCGGTCGGGACGCAGACCCAGCTCGGACATGCCGAACAGGATGCGCCGTTGCACCGGCTTGAGGCCGTCGCGGGCGTCCGGAAGGGCACGAGAGTAGATGACGGAGTAGGCGTACTCGAGGAACGCACCCTGCATCTCGTCCTCGACGTCGATGTCGATGATCTTCTCTTCGAAGCCGTCGAGAGCGTCGGTCGTGGGGCGGGCCTTACGGGGCATGCGGGGCTTCCTGGCTGTGGACGGAGTCGGCGCGACGGGGGAGCGGGCCAGGGTGATCGTATGCCGGGCGTGCGCCGCTGCGTGGTCAGAACACGCAGCGCGGGAGCCGCCAAGAGCTCAGGCTGGGATGTCGCCGTCGGTGAAGGGCACGCCGAACGACCCGGCGTGAGCCACCTGCGCCAGAGGCCGCCGTCCCCGAGCCAGGCTGGGCGAGCGCACGTCCCCCGCAGCGGCATACCCCACAGCGACGACGCCGACCAGGCGGCGGTCCGTGGGGATCGCGAACGCCTCCTTCACGGCGCCCATGGCGGGTGCTGGCACGCCGAAAAACAGCCCACCGAGTTCGTGGTCCACGGCCGTGAGCAGCATCAGCATCGCCGCCATGCCGGTGTCCACATCCCAGTACGGGATCGGCCAGGGATGGGATTCTTCCCGGACCTTATCGGGCTCGGCGTACCGACGGTGGTAGGCCTGCGGGTCGGAGCAGCACACGATGAGACAGGGCGCAGAGCTGACTCCGCGCAGCCAGCGGTCGGGGGAGCCCTGTCGTCCCTCCCCGGCGGTGGCATGCCAGAACGCGTCCCGCTCCGCTGCGCTGCGCAGCACGACGAAGTCCCATCCCTGAGTGAAACCGGCGGAAGGAGCCCGCGTGGCAGCGTCCAGCACCTGCGTGAGGATGCCATCGGGGACCGCGCGATCGGCCTCGAAGGTGCGCACCATCCGGCGTCGGCGGACCGCATCCAACAACTCCATCCCGCCATCCTCCCAGTCCGCCGTCCGGACTGGCGCCTAGCCGGTGAAGCCGTTCTCGCTCAACCAACGCTCAGCCACCCGGCCCGGATCCTCGCCGTCCACCTCGACGGATGCGCTGAGCTGGCGCAGGGTCTCGGTGTCCAGCTGGGCGGCGATCGCCCCGAAGAGATCCTCCAGTTCCGGGTATCGGTCCAGGGTCGCCTCCCGCACGGTCACGGAGGGGTTGTAGGAGGCGAAGAAGTCCTCGTCGTCCTCGAGTAACTGGAGACCCAGCTCGGGGATTCGTCCGTTCGTGGCGTAGACGGAGCCGAACGTGCAGGTCTCACCCCGTTCGACCGCCCCGTAGACCGTGCCCGGAGAGATCTGGAAGACCTTGTCGTCGGGGAACTCGAACCCGTAGTGCCGCTGCAGACCAGGGAGGCCGTCGGCGCGGCTGTTGAACTCGTCCCCGACACACAGCGTCGCGTCCTGCGGACGTTCCTCGATGAGGCGCTTCAGATCCGAGATGGCCTCCATGCCCAGTTCGTCAGCCGCCTCCTCCCGCAGGGCGAGCGCATAGGTGTTGTTGGCCGACGACGGCGGCAACCACACGATGCCATTCTGCTCCCGGTCCTTCTCGGCTACCTCGTCGTACAGATCCTGGGGGTCGGAGATCGACTCCGGCTCAGCCAGATGGACGAGCCAACCGGTGCCGGTGTACTCCCAGTAGAGATCCACCTCACCTGAGACCAGTGCGAGGCGCATCTGCTCGGTGTCGCCGAGATCGGTCTTGTCGATGACTTCGGCTCCGGCGGCCTGGAGAGCCTGCACCGTGATGTCACCAAGGATCCGCTGCTCGGTGAAGTTCTTGGAACCCACGGTCAGTCGGACCGTGCCCTGGGGGCTGCTGAGTTCGTAGTCCTGCGCGATGCTGCCTTGACCTCCGGTGATGCCGCCCCCACAACCCGCGGCGGAGAGCGCCAGGGTGCCGGCAAGCGCACACGTCAGGGCGAGCGGCCGACGCTCGGTCCTCGTCGATGTCCTCACCCTCGCTACCCCGGACATATCAGTCTTGGACTCCCGCTGTGGCCCTGCCGGGCATCTTCGCCTTGACCTGCTCCTTGAGGTCCTCGATCACGGGCTTCTGGTTGCCGTCGGGCTTGGGTTCCTCCAACAACGCTCGGTAGAGCGAGAAGCACATGGCGATCATGATGATGGCGAAGGGAACGGCGGCGATGATCGCCACCTTCTGCAACGCGTCCAACCCACCGGCCAACAGCAGCACTCCGGCGAAGGACGCGATGACCGCACCCCAGATGAGCTTGACGAAGGTCGGCGGATTCAGTGCGCCCTCGGTGGACATGCTGGCCAGCACGAATGATGCCGAGTCGGCGGAAGTGATGAAGAAGACGCTCACCAGGAAGATGGCGATCAGGGACGTCAGCAGCGACAGCGGCAGCTGGTCCAACGCCACGAAGAGGGCCGTGGCCACGTTGTCCCCGACGGCGGTACTGATGGTGTCCACACCGCCCTGTCGGACGAGTCGGATGGCGGTCCCCCCGAGCGTGGAGAACCAGAAGAAGCTCACCAGGCTCGGCACGAAGAGCACGGCCACGATGAACTCCCGGATGGTGCGGCCCCGGGAGATCCGGGCGATGAAGCTCCCCACGAACGGTGCCCAGGCAATCCACGTCGCCCAGTAGAACAGGGTCCAGTTCCTCGCCCAGGTGCCGTCGCTCTCGAACACGTTCTGGTTGAAGCTCATCGGAACCAATGCTCCCGCGTAGTCGCCCATCAACTGGGTGAACGTGTCGACGATGAAGACCGTAGGTCCGAGCACGAAGACGAAGAGCAGCAGGAAGGCAGCCAGGACCATGTTCAGGTTGCTCAGATATCGGATGCCGCGCCCGATGCCCGTCATGGCCGAGATCATGAACAGGACGGTGATCACGGCGATGATGATGATCTGGACCGTGGCCGTGTTGGGCACGTCGAAGAGGAAGTTCAAACCACCGTTGACCTGAAGGGAACCAAAACCCAAAGAGACCGCGACCCCGAAGAGCGTAGCGATGATCCCCAGGATGTCGATGGCCTTGCCGAGCGGGCCATCCACTCTGTCGCCGAGTAGGGGGCGGAAGGTGGAGCTGATCTGTCCGCCACCCTCGCGGCGGAAGTTGAAGTAGGCGAGCGCCAAAGCGACCGTGCCGTAGACCGCCCAGGGGTGCAGGCCCCAGTGGAAGAACGCATACCGCATGCCCAGCTCTGCGGCCTCGGCGCTCTGCGGCTCGGCCAAGCCGTAGGGCGGGGTGGTGAGATGCGAGACCGGCTCGGCAACTCCCCAGAACACGAGACCGGTGCCCATGCCGGCAGCAAACAGCATCGCGAACCACGACAGCCGTCCGAACTCGGGCTCCTCGTCGTCTTTGCCCAGTCTGACCTTTCCGAAACGACTGAACGCCAGGGCGGCCAGGAACGCGAGGAACAAAGTCGTGGCAATGAGGTAGAGCCAACCGAAACTGGAGATGACGAAACTGAGGATGGCGGAAGTGACGCTGGAAAGGTTCTCGGTGAACAACGCACCCCACACCAGGAAGCCGATCGCAAAGGTCAAAGACACGTAGAACACCGTGCCGATACTCACGCTGCTCTGCTTCACGTCGAGTCCTCTCGTGGCAGTGTTGCCGCACCGGCAGCGCCCTGCCAGGAAGGTACCCGACCTGCGATCTCTTCGCAGTCCCAAACGCGGTTGGTCCCATTCAGGGCATCGGGGACAATTACGGGAGAGACCCCTCGGGAGACAGGCGGATGAATGACATCACAGGCCGATCCTCGGGTGCCTGAGGCGGAGCAGCTGTATCCGCGGTCGTGGGAGGCCGATGTCGTCCTCAGCGACGGTGTCGTGGCGCTCGTACGCCCCATCACGCCCTCCGACATCGACGGTATCCGGGCCTTCCACGCTGCCCAGTCATCGGAGTCGATCTACCTTCGCTTCTTCGCTCCTCTGCCGACGATCAGCGATCGCGACCTACGCCATTTCACCCACGTCGACTACTACGACCGGGTAGCGCTCGTCGTCATCGTCGAGGAGCGGATCGCAGGGATCGGTCGCTTCGACCGCCTCCCGGCCCCGGAGGAAACCAGTGCCGAGGTGGCCTTCAACGTCTCCGACGCACACCAGGGGCGGGGGATCGCCTCGGTGTTGCTGGAGCATCTGGCCGACATCGGAGCTCAGCGAGACATCCGGCGCTTTCTCGCTGACGTCCTGCCGCAGAACCGGAAGATGCTCGGCGTCTTCCGCGATGCTGGTTACGAGGTCAGCCACGAGTATGACGACGGGCTCGTGATCGTCTCCTTCGACATCGAACCGACCGACAGCTCCCGTGCGGTGCGGATGTCGCGCGAGCATCGCGCCGAGTCACGCAGCATGCGTCGCGTGCTTCGACCCGAGAGCGTCGCCGTGGTGGGCGTCTCCGCGGGCGGTGCCTCGCTCGGGCGGGTCGTGCACGGCCACCTTCGCGCCGGGAACCTTCAAGGCGCCCTGTATGCGGTGGGTCGGCACGCCGCCAACCTGGACCAGCAGATCGACGGTGACCCCATCTACGCCAGTCTGGAAGACCTCCCCACGCCGGTGGACCTGGTGGTGGTGGCCGTGCCCGCCGAGGAGGTGCTCGACGTCGTCGACCAGTGCGGCCGGTTGCAGACGAAAGCGCTCATCGTGCTGTCGTCGGGGTTCGCCGACACCGGGACGCCGACCGGGATTGCACGGCAGGCCGCCGTGCTGGCTGCCGTCCGGGCACGCGGGATGCGGCTACTCGGACCCAACTGCTTCGGCATGATTCTCACCGGTGAGAATCACAACCTGAACGCCTCGCTGTCGCCGCGGCTGCCGACCCCCGGCGGGTTCGGCCTCTTCACCCAGTCTGCGGCCCTGGGGATCGCGCTGCTGGACGCGTCCGAGCGTCGCGAGGTGGGGATCTCCACCTTTATCTCGGCCGGCAACCGATGCGACATCTCCGGAAACGACCTGATGCAGCATTGGCTGGACGACGACACCACCACTGCAGTGGGCCTCTACCTGGAGTCCATCGGCAACCCTCGCAAGTTCACCCGCATCGCACGGGCTCTGGCATCGGTAAAGCCGGTCATGGTGGTCGCATCGGGCATCAGTGCGGGCACGACCGCCCCTGGACAGGGCACCCGCACCACGCGCCAGCGTCCTCAGGCACTCGACGCCATGCTGAGGCAGTCGGGTGTGATCAAAGTGGCAAACGTGCACCATCTCCTCGATGTTGCTGCACTGGTCACCCGCTCGGCCCTGCCCAAGGGCCCACGGGTGGCCATCGTGGGCAACTCCCCGCCGCTGGCCGCCCTCGCCGTTCAAGCATGTCAGTCGTGGCACCTCGATGTCGTCGGCAGCCGAAGTCCCGCAGATCCGATGGACCCGGGGGAGGACCCCGCCGCGTTCGCCGCCCAACTCGAGCAGGCGCTCAGTGATCCCGATGTGGACTCGGTCATCAGCCTCCACGCCCCGCCGGTGGGCACGTCGGTAGCCGACGATGCTGTGGTGAACGCCGTGGCGGACGTCGTCTCCCGTCACGAGAAGCCGTGTGCGGTCACGTTCCTGGGCCATCGCGACGCGCACCCAGTCCTGGCCACCTACCCGATGCCCGAGGATGCCGTGCGAGCTCTTGCTGCGTTCACCCGGCACGCTGAGTGGCGTCTACGGGACCACGGCCGACCCGTGCATCCCGATGGGCTCAACCGGAGGACCGCGCACGACGTCATCGAGAGCTACCTGAGCGCTCACGCCGACGGCGGCGAGCTCGACGATGACCAAGCCCGAGCCCTGCTGACCTCCTACGGGGTCGACCTGTGGCCCTGGGTCCGTGTTAACACCGCCAAACAGGCCAAGAAGGCGGCCGCCCGCCTGGACCAACCCGTGGTGGTCAAGGCCATCGCCAGCGAGCTGCGTCACGAGCCCGGCCGACGGTGGGTCCGCGCGGGGTTGTCCACGCCGGACGCGTGCGCGGCGGCGTACCACGACTTGGTTGCGAACCTGTTGAGCGCAGACCTGGACCACCTGATGTTCCAGGGCCGACACGCCATCGCCGTCCAGGCCGCAGCACCACAGGGCACCCCCGTCCAGGTGCACACGGCGGAGGACCCCCTGTTCGGGCCCGTGGTGAGCTTTGCCGTCGCCGGCGTCCCGGCCGAGCTGCTCGGCGACATCAGCTACCGGTTTCCCCCGTTGCGGACCTCGGATATCGACGACATGATCTCGGGGATCCGAGCCGCGCCGCTGCTGCGGGGATACCGCGGCAGTGAGGTCGTGGACCTCTCCGCCCTTCACGACCTCATCGCCCGGATGTCAACGCTGGCTGATGACCACCCTGAGATCGTCCGCGCGCGGCTCAACCCCGTGATCGCACACTCCTCCGGCGTCTCGGTGCTCGGAGCCACCATCGAAGTGCGCCCTGCCGCCGGACGGGCGGAGTCAGAGCGCCGGGCTCTCAGCCGGGACAGCGAGCGCCCGCAAGCGGCGTCAGCCACCGACCCGCAGATGCGAAGATGAAGCCCATGGCCTCGCCCTCACCCGTCTCCGTGCTCCCCGATGCGCTGCGCATCGACATCGAAAACGCCGGCTACCTCCCGGTGCTCGTCGGCGACGTCGTGGCCGCCGCTGTGGGCCCCGACCCGGTGGTAGCGCATCTGGTGCACCAAGAGATGACGTTCGACGCCGAGACGGTCCGACGGCACATGACCGTGCTGGTGCTGACCGAGCAGCGGTTGGTCATCGGCCACGCCGACGACCACGAGTCCGACCAGCCGGATCACCAGCACATGGCCACGGTGACGACCGAGGTCGTGCCCCTGCGCGCAGTGCGCGGTGTCATGGTGACCCACGTCATCCCGGAGCCGGAGAAGTACACCGGGGGCCTGGGGGGGCGCGCCGCCACGCTGACTCTGGGCTGGGGCGCCGTGTCTCGTCTGGACCTGGTGCCCGCGACGTGCGCCGACCCTCAGTGCGAGGGGGACCACGGATACGAGGGGAGCGTCGCCGGCGACGACATCTCGCTCCGGGTCGCGGCCGACTCCGAGGGGGAACATGCCTTGGCGGACGCACTGGGCTTCGCGGCGGCGCTGTCCTCTCGGCTGGGGCGGTGAGCACGCCGCAGGGCTGGACGCCACCTCCGTATGCCGTCTCCTTGATCGACGTGCTACCGGCGGTGCTCTCCTCGTTGTCCCTCCCGGTCCCGGTGGGTGGCAGCGCCTGGCGCACTCCGGTCATCACCCTCCCGCGGGCACGCAAAGCAGTCGTCGCTCTGGTCGACGGTCTGGGAGCTCGGCAGCTGAGTCGGCGAAGCGGCCACGCGCCCTTCTTGCGCACGCTGGACGAACCGGTGGCCGAGCTGCGCAGTGAGTTTCCCTCCACCACGGCCACCAGCCTGGCCAGCTTCGGCACCGGCCTGCGCTGCGGAGAGCATGGCTTGATCGGCACCTTGGCGCCGGTGCCAGGAGCCCAACGGCTTTTCAGCCACCTCTCGTGGGACGGGGGCCCGGATCCGTTGACCTACCAGCCCGCGACCACCCTGTTCACCCAGGCGGCCGCGGCCGGGGCTGCTGTGACCACGGTGTCGCGACCTTCGTTTGCCGGTTCGGCCCTGACCCAGGCCGCGCTGCACGGAGGACAGTTCGTGGGAGCGGGCTCCGCCCAGGAGCGAGTCGACGCGACCATCGCTGCGCTGCACGCTCATCCCGGTCCGGCGGTGGTGTACCTGTACCTGGACGAGGTCGACAAGGCTGGCCACGTGTACGGCCCGAGCTCCTGGCAGTGGGGTGAAGCGGTGGAGACGGCCGACCGGACGTTGCGTGAGGTGTCCGACCGGATGCCGGTGGGCACCTCGCTCACCGTCACAGCCGACCACGGCATGATCGAGGCGCCGCACAGCCATCGACGCGACCTCGCGGATGATCCCGGGCTGGATGAGGGGGTGGTCATGCTCGGTGGTGAGCCCCGCGCGGGTCACCTGTTCTGCGAGCCTGGAACCCGGGCTGAGGTGCTGTCCCGCTGGAGCGAGATCCTCGGCGACGAGGCCGTGGTGGCCACCCGGGAAGAAGCCATTGACGCGGGCTGGTTCGGAACCGTCCGAGCCGACGTCCTGCCGCGGATCGGGGACGTCGTGACGGCGATGAAGGGCCCGTTCACCGTGTTGGACTCCCGGGTCTCCCGGCGGAACTTCCTGGCGCTGGTCGGTCACCACGGCTCGATGACCGACGACGAAACGCTGGTTCCCCTCCTGCACCGACCCGCCTGACCGCCGATTCGCGCCCGGGTCCGTAGACTTCCGGCGTGGCCGAGCTCATCTTTTTCACCGGGACGATGGACTGTGGCAAGTCGACCCTGGCCCTCCAGATGAACCACAACCACGCGGCTCGCGGACGTCAAGGTCTGATCTTCTCGCGCTACGACCGGGCCGGTGACTCGGTGCTGTCCTCCCGGCTCGGGCTGAGTCACGCGGCCCTTGAGGTGACCGCCGGCACGCACTTCTGGGACGACGTGGTCCGCCACGCCAGCCGCGGGCGGCGGATCGACTACGTCATCTGTGACGAGGCGCAGTTCTACTCGCCCGAGCAGGTGGAGCAGCTGGCCCGGTTGGTCGACGAGATGGGGATCGACGTTTACGCCTTCGGTATCACCGCGGACTTCCGGGCCCGGCTCTTCCCAGGGTCGCAACGCCTGATCGAGCTCTGCGACCGCACCGAGGTCCTGCAGGTTCGGGCGTTGTGCTGGTGTGGCCGCACGGCCACCCACAACGCCCGCACCGTCGACGACGTCATGGTGGTGCACGGCGAGCAGGTCGTCGTCGGTGATGTGGGAGACCAGCCCACTGACTCGACAAACACCTCCGATCTCGTCGACCGAAGCGCCGAGGAGCACGTCGAAGCGACGGCTTTCACGGGGAAGGTGGAGTACGAGGTGCTGTGTCGGCGTCACTACATGCGCCGGATGACCGCCCGCGCCGCTCGGGCACAGTCGCTGTCACCGGACCTGTTGCCCTTCGACCTCGACCTATGCCCCGTGCCGACCACATCCGGCTCCCGTGCTGCTCGGGAGAGCATCCCGTGACCGAGGGCGGGCGGCTCCCGCCCGATGACGGATCGGCACAGGCGAGAGGCTCCGACGGCGATGGCCCGCCGGACCCCCGCGCGGGGGAGGAGGACTACTCGATCCCGATCCGTGGGGCTGCCGTGAGGCGTCACCCGTCGAAGGCGGCACGGATCGGCAGCAGCGTCGGCACGGGGCTGGGCCGTGGTGCCCGGGCCGTGGGCCACGGCACCACGGCGGCCAGCAAGGCAACCTACGGAGCCACCCGCAAGGCCACTCAGGCTCAAGGAGCGGGACAGACGGGCTTGTCCCGACTCATCGAGATCCACGGCCTGCACAACGCCGGCGACACCGTCGTGGCCATCGCGCTGGCGGGGTCGTTGTTCTTCCAGGTGCCCAGCGGCGAGGCTCGCGGCCAGGTCGCGCTGTTCTTGTTGCTGACACTGCTGCCGTTCAGCGTGCTGGCCCCTTTCGTCGGCCCGTTTCTCGACCGCTTCCGGCACGGTCGGCGCTGGGCCATCGGCTCGATGATGGCGGTGCGCGCCTTCTTGTGCTGGGCCCTGGCCTCGTCCCTGGACGGATCACTGTGGTGGCAGTTTCCAGCAGCCCTGGGCATCCTCATCGCCTCGAAGGCCTACAACGTCACTCGGGCGGCCGCCACCCCGCGGCTGCTACCCGAGAGCATGACCCTGGTGTCGGCCAACGGGCGGATGTCGATGGCGGGAGTGGTCGGCGCGGCCGTGGCGGCTCCGATCGCCATCCTGGTGGCCTCGATGGGTGCCTCCTGGGCGCTGCGGTTGGCGTTCGTCATCTTTGCCGTGGGCACGGTGCTCGCGATCCTTCTGCCGCCCGAGGTCGACTCGACCAAAGGCGAGCTGGAAGTGCCAATCAGCGACTTCGCCGGTCCGGAGAACGGTCGAGGGGTCCCGCTGGCGGTCGTCACAGCGTTGCGCGCCAACGTAGGACTGCGGTTGCTATCCGGCTTCCTGACGATCTTTCTGGCCTTCCTGTTCCGCAACAACCCACCACAGGGCTGGGACCAGAACTACACCCTGTTGCTCGGTGCCGTGGTGGCAGCTGCGGGGGTCGGCAGCGCGGCTGGGACGTTCATCGGCTCATCGGTGCGCAACCTGCACCCGGTGTCCCTGGTGAAGTGGCTGCTCGTCATCGACGTCTTGGCGACGGCACTGACAGCAGTCCGGTTCGGCCTGACGAGCGTGCTGATCCTGAGCTTCGTGGTCGGACTGTGTCAACAGCTCGGCAAGCTGGCTCTGGACGCGACCATCCAGGAGCACATCAGCGATGAACGGCGCACCAGCGTCTTCGGCCGGTCAGAGACCCTGATCCAACTGTCGTGGGCGCTCGGCGGGGGACTCGCCGTCGCGCTGCCCGCCGTGGCAGGTCTGGGTATGTCGGTGATCGCTGCCGTCTTGTTCGTGTGGTTGGTATGGGTGCTGCGCAGCTCCCGCTTGCGGCGCCCCCGGGCCAGGGTCTCCGCGGCGCGGCCCCGGACAGACCGATAGAGGATCGCTCGGAGCTAGCGGTCTTTGTCGCGTGCGCCGAACATGATGTCGTCCCAGCTGGGAACGCTCGGTCGACCCTTGCGGCCACGGGGGGGCGAAGGCGCTGAGGGAGCCTCGTCGACGCCATCGTCATCATCGATGTCCTCACGACCAAAGAAGTCGGCCAACGTCGCCTCCCGGGAGTCCTCGGGGTGATCGTCCCCGTCATCGACGTCCTCGACGTCCTCGACGTCCTCGACGTCCTCGTCCTCAAGGACCTCCTCGGCGGGGCTGTCATCATCCGGCGGCTCGACATCGTCGTCCCACCTCGCCCGTGCCTCGTCGGTGTCCCGGGACACGCTGGCAGCTTCACGACCGGCAGCCGGTGGCAGGCCCATCGTGTCGGGGTCGTAGGGCAGGTCTTCCAGGGGTAGGGCCTGGTCCGTGACGCCGGCAGGCAGTGCGGCAGGATCTCCGCTCGCTTCGGTGTCGTGGCGCAGGTCGGTCTCGTCCGCAGACTCGACGTCCAGCTCAGCGTCACCATCGAAGTCCACACTGTCGTCCAGACTGGGGTCGGAGTCCGCGCCCCCGTGCCCTACCGAGGGTTGCTCTGCCGCGGCCGCGTTCTTGCGTGGTCGACCCTGACCGTGACCTCGCCGGCGGCTGCGTTCGCGCATCGTCGACATGAGGTCATCCGGCGCCTCCATCCCCGCCCCGAACAATGCCGAGGCCGGTGCGCCTGCGGGCAGGCTCTGCTCGTCCTCGCTGAGCCACCGCGCCTCGTCGTCGATCGCGTCCACCGAACGGGTGGAGAGGTCGAAGGTCCACGCCGCCTGCCGGATGCGTTGACCGGCCATGAACCGGACCACGACAGACCACTGGCCACCGTCGGGTCGCATCGCGTCCCATTGGATCTTGTCCAGGTCTACCCCACGCACGTGAAGACGGTCACGAACCCGGGACTCCAGGCTCGGCGGGGGGCCGGTCCGGTCGTGCGTGCGCACAGGGGCCTGGCGGGCCAGCCCGGCGATATGTTCGCGCTCCGCCAAGATCGGTCCCTCGTAGCGTTGAACGCGTTCCACCTCCCACCCCGTCAGCGCCGCAACGTCGGCGTTGCTCAGACCGGCTCGGATCTGGGTCTGCACCTCGCGGGGCGTCGCGTTCGCTCGGATGGTCGGCGCGCCGAAGGACTGCCGCAGTGCGCTCCGTAGACGGTCGTCGATGGGCACGGCGAAGTCGGAGCCGTCGGCGGCCGTCACCACCAGATGGTTGCCGTCCTCGTGCAGCCCGGTGAACCGGAGCTGGTCCATGCCACCATCTCCTCGCGGTGTCCTGGGAATATCCGAACGCGTTTCGTGACGACTGTGCCATCTGTGAGTGTGCCTCACGCAGGTGCCACGCCGCGCACCGTGCAGCGGGCGGGTACGTTTGGCCCACCATGGTCGCCTCCAGCACCGAGCTCCAGCTCGCGCTCGATCTCATCGGCGTCTTCGTCTTCGCGCTCTCCGGTGCCTTGGTTGGGGTCCGCAAGCAGCTCGATCTGCTCGGCGTCGCAGTCCTCGCCGTGGTCGCGGGACTGGGGGGCGGGATGATCCGTGACGTCTTCCTCGGTGACCTGCCACCGGTCGGGATCAGCGACTGGAGGTTGCTGGCCGCAGCGGTGTGCGCGGCGCTCCTGGTCTTCACACTCCACCGGCGGTTGATGGAAGCCCGGACAAGTGGGTCACGATCCCGGGTGAGGATCTCCTTGGTCACCCGGATGGTCCGCGTGCTCGACGCCGCTGGCCTGGCGGTGTTCTCGGTGGGCGGGGCGCTCAAGGCCATCTCTTTCGGCAGCCCCGCGCTCGCAGCCGTGGTGATTGGGGTGATCACCGCCGTCGGCGGAGGCGTGATGCGCGACGTGCTCGTCCGCGAGGTGCCCGAGGTGCTGCGCCGCGAGCTGTACGCCATCCCCGCCTTGATCGGAGCCAGCAGCGTGGTCCTCGCCTTCAACGCGGGCTACCTGGCTACATGGGGCGTCTGGTCATCCGTCATCCTGGTCTTCGTCATTCGTATCGTGGCGGTCCTGCTCGACCTCAACGCCCCAACCGCACTGCGCACAGGAGACCACTCATGAACCAGCCGCTGGCCGAGCCCGCCGACGACGAGTCCGTCGATCCCCTCAGTGCTGTGCCCACGTCGCCCGAGACCGCCGACCAGGCGGTGGCCGAGCCTGATCACGAGCTTCTTCCCTACGACGCCATTGTGCTGCTGTCCTTCGGTGGACCCGAGGCCCCCGAGGAGGTTATGCCCTTCCTGCGGCGGGTCACCGGGGGCCGCGGCATCCCCGACGAGCGACTCGCCGAGGTCGCCGAGCACTACCACCACTTCGGCGGGAAGAGTCCGATCAACGACCAGAACCGCGCCCTGCTGGACCAGCTGCGCGCTGAGCTGAGCCGTCGCGAACTGAGTACCCCGCTGTTGTGGGGCAACCGCAACTCCGAGCCCTTCGTCACGGACACGCTTCGCGACGCCCACCGCAGCGGCATACGCAACGTCGTGGTCGTCACCACCAGTGCCTACTCGTGCTACTCCTCCTGCCGGCAGTACCGGGAGGACCTGGCCGCCGCGCTGGGCACACTCAGCGACGAGGGAATGGCGCTCGCGGTGGATAAGATCCGGCCATATTGGAACCACCCAGGTTTCGCCGCGGCCAACGTCCGTCTCGTCACCGACGCGGTCCGGGAGATGCACGAGGCCGACCCCACCCTGCCCTTGCCGCGGATCGTCTGTGTCACGCACTCGATCCCCGACCCCATGGATGACACGTCCGGACCGGGGGACGAGGAGGGCAACCTCTACAGCGCGCAGCATCAGCAGCTGACCAACGCGATCGCGGACGAGGTGTCCGCCACGATGGGACGTGAGGTGCAAGCCGACCTGGCCTACTGCTCTCGGTCCGGCTCACCCTCGCAGCCCTGGTTGGAACCCGACGTCAACGACCACCTGCGCGCCCTGCACGCCGAAGGCATAGAGCGGGTGGTGTTGGCCCCGATCGGGTTCGTCTCGGACCATATGGAAGTGGTCTTCGACCTCGACACCGAAGCCCGTGAGACCTCGGACGAGCTCGGTCTGCAGATGACCCGGGTGCCGACGGTGGGGATCGATACGCAGTTCGTCAGCGGACTCGTCGACCTCGTGGTGGAACGGGCCTCCCTGGCTCGTCAGGAGGCTCCGGCGCAGCCTGCCTGGCCCGACCCGACGCCCCGGCCGGTGGTCTGTCGCCCCGGGTGCTGCCCTAACCTGCGGATGGACAAACCAGCGTGTTGCGGGCAGGACTGAGGTGAGGACGGGCGTCGTGTCCAGTGACCTCCTCCCCGACGAGGCCATGCGCGGGGGGCTGCGGGAGTTGGCCGTGGAGCTCGCGATCGAGGCGGGGCGGTTCGTCCGTGACGAGCGACCCGACCACGTCGATGTGCGCAAGACCAAGGCCAGCGCGTTGGACGTCGTGACCATCATGGACACCCGGTGCGAGGAGATGTTGCGGGCCTCGATCGCCGCTGAGCGACCTCAGGACGCGGTGTTGGGCGAGGAGGGCGGCCTCAGCGAAGGCACGACGGGGCTGACCTGGGTCTTGGACCCGATCGACGGGACCGTGAACTACCTCTACGACGTTCCCGCCTACGCCGTCTCCGTCGCGGTGGTCGTGGGCGATCCCACCGTCCCCGGGGCGTGGATGCCCGTTGCCGGCGCGGTGTTCAACCCGGGGGTCGACGAGATCTTCGCGGCTCACCTCGGGGGAGGCGCGACACTGGCCCCAGCTGGAGCGTCGACCTACCCTCGTCCGCGCACCTTGACCGCCCCGGAGCCGGAGTCCCTCGCACGCGCGCTCGTGGGCACCGGGTTCAGCTACGACACCGAGCTGCGTGGCATGCAGGGCCGGGTGGTCACGGCGCTGTTGCCGCAGATCCGCGACCTACGCCGGATGGGAGCCGCGTCGCTGGACCTGTGTGCCGTGGCCTGCGGCCGGCTCAACGGCTACTACGAGCGAGGATTGGAGCCCTGGGACATGGCAGCAGGCATGCTCGTGGCGACGGAGGCCGGCGCCTTGGTCACGGGGGCCGAGGGTCCGCCCTCGCGGGAGATGATCGTGGCGGCGGCGCCCGAAGTCCACAAGGACCTGATCGCGGCTCTGGGACAAGCGTTGATCGACGCAGAGGGCTAGGGGGTGCTCGTCAGGAGGTGCAGGAGCGCTCGCCATCGCCCCGTCGCGATGACTCTCGGCTGCGTCGACAGCACGGCGTGGCGACCCGGCTCGCCAAACCGGGTCGGTATGCGGCACAATCCCCGCGC
Organism: Ornithinimicrobium sp.; assembly: GCA_049646465.1. Taxonomy (GTDB): domain Bacteria; phylum Actinomycetota; class Actinomycetes; order Actinomycetales; family Dermatophilaceae; genus Ornithinicoccus. Next base: position 18,229 of record JBARVW010000053.1, on the reverse strand, counting down.
ACCCTGAAATCGCAAACAGCAGCCGGGCACAAAAGCGGCCCGCTCAGCGTTCACAGGCACATGCTCCGCATTCGGCTAACCAGGCCGGGCGAATGAAACAACTCAGGGAGGATCGGACGCTGTCATGGCAACCGACTACGACGCACCACGCAAGTCTGAAGACGATGTCAACGAAGACTCCCTGGAGGAGTTAAAGGCCCGCCGAGCAAACAAGTCCGCCAGTGCCGTCGATGTGGACGAGACCGAGCACGCCGAGGGGTTCGAGCTGCCGGGGGCGGATCTGTCCGGCGAAGAACTCTCCGTCCGGGTCCTGCCCCGCCAGTTCGACGAGTTCACCTGCTCCAAGTGCTTCTTGGTGCACCACCGCAGCCAGTTGGCCACCGAGTCCAACGGATTGCTGATCTGCAGCGAGTGCGCGGCCTGAGTCCGGAGCAGCGATGAGTACGCCTGTCGTCCCAGTGCTGGTCCGGGTCAGTGGTGCGGCGGCCCACGCCCCGTTTCCCGCACCGGCCCATCCCGGAGATGCCGGGCTCGACCTGCGGGCGGAAACCTCCTGTTCGATCGCGCCCGGCCACCGGGTCACCGTCGGCACCGGCGTCGCGCTGGCCCTTCCGCATGGTTTCGCGGCATACGTCCTCCCCCGCTCCGGCCTGGCTGCACGCCACGGCATCACGGTGTTGAATGCCCCCGGCACCATCGACGCCGGCTACCGCGGTGAGATCCGGGTGACCCTTCTCAATACGGACAGAACCGCGGCCTTCGACGTGAACGTCGGTGATCGCATCGCCCAACTGGTGCTGCACCCGATCCACACCATCGCCTTCACCCAGGTCGAGCAGCTCCCGGGCAGCGCCCGCAACGAGCAGGGCTTCGGCTCCACCGGGGGGTTCGGAGGAAGCGCGCTGGGGCCCACGGGCCAGACCACGGCCGAGCGCCCCAGCTCGCCGACCGACCAGATCAAGGACTGAGACACGCCTGTGGGACTGTTCAGCAAGCGCTCGACCCGACGCAGTGACGAGGACGGCCCCTCCGAGTCCACGACGGTGGAGCCCCAGGGAGAGCCCGGAGTCGACCGGGACTGGGACCGGGGCGTGGACGGTCCGTTCGACCTCTCCGAGCGGCCGGACGACGAGGACCGGATCAACTGCGGAGCTCTATCACTGCCCAGCGTGTCCATGGAGCTGCGCTTCGACATCGAGCAGGACACCCGTCGGGTCGTCGGTGTGACCTGTGGTTTCGGCGACAGTAAGGTCCAGATCCAGGTCTTTGCCGCGCCCCGGTCCAGTGGTATCTGGGACGACATCCGCGGTGAGATCGTCGCTGCCATCAAGCAGGCTGGAGGCAGCGTCACCGAGCAGCAGGGCAGCATGGGCACGGAGTTGCACACTCGTCTGCCCAGTCGTACCCCCAGCGGCGACACCGTCTTCCAACCCGCACGCTTCGTCGGCATCGACGGGCCCAAGTGGTTCCTGCGTGCTGTCCTGCACGGGCCGGCGGCTGTTGAGGAGCAGCGGGCACGGGCGATGCTGGGTTTTGTGCGCCAGATCATCGTCGATCGAGGGGACGAGCCCAAGCCTCCTCGTGAGCTCCTGGCGCTGACACCCCCCAAGGCTGCAGCTCCGGCAGGTGGCTCCAGCCCTGCGGGCGATACCGACGGGATGGCATCGTCGTGAGCGGGTTGACCACCTTGATGAATGGCCTGCTGCGCAGCCAGGGTGACGTCGAGGCCGAGGAGATCGCGGCCGAATGTGCCCGCCCAGGCTGTGTCACGATCCGCACGCTGACCCGCCGCGACCGCGCCACCATCACCGGGACGGTGCACAGTGTGACCGTGCCGCCGAAGTCCCAGCGCCCTGAGGTCCGGGTTGAACTGTACGACGGAAGCGGCATCTTGGAGCTCATCTGGCTCGGTCGCCGATCCATCGTCGGCATCGAGCCGGGGACCTACCTGACCGTGCAGGGCCGAGTGGCTTGCAACGGTGGCAACGACCGCCTGGTGATGTACAACCCCTCCTACGACCTCCTGCCGCACCGTGGCTGAGGCACCCGAGGCCCCGGCCGAGGTCGAAGCGGAGAAGACCGTCGAGGCGGTGATCAAGGCTCGCCTCTCCGAGCTGCTGGGAGGCTGGTACGGATCGATCGAGACCGCGCTGCCGACCGTCGCCTTCGTGGTGATGTACGTCGTCCGCGACGACGTACGCCTGGCGGTGCTGTGCGCAGTCGGCGTGACGTTCATCCTGCTGGGCGTGCGGATGTACATCGGAGGATCGGTGCGCTACGTCCTGTCCTCCTTGGCCGGGATCGCGATCGCCGCCTTCTTCGCTTTGCGTAGCGGTCAGGCCGAGGACGCGTTCCTGCCGGGGATCCTGTTCAGTGGGGCCTACGGGGTGCTGGCCCTGGTATCCATCATCGGGCGGTGGCCGATCATCGGCTTCCTGGTGGCGGCGGCCGATCCGAACTACGCCAAAGACCCGACCGGCTGGCGCAAGGACCGTCCACTGGTCCGGGTCTGCAGCCGGCTGACCTGGGTCTTGGTCGGACTCTTTGTGCTGCGCGTAGCGCTGATGCTCCCCCTCTACCTCGCCGGTGAGGTGGTGTGGCTGGGGGTCGCCAAGATCGCTCTCGGGTGGCCCGCCTACCTCGTAGCCATCCTGATCATGGGGGTCTTGCTCAACACCGGCTCGACGCCCCTGCACGATGTCGGGGGCTCCTCGAAGGCCGACCATGAAGGCCCGGGTCCCGGGGACGGCACCCGCTAGCTAGCCGTTCTCGTCCGCGTCCTCGCTCGAGCGCCGCTGGGCGTCCGGGTTGAGGGTGAACGCGAGCTCCTCCTCGGCCTCGGGGGGGCACATGAAGATCGCTTCGTCGTTGACCTCCAGCTGCTCATCCGGCAGGGGCATGAGGACTCGGCCGTCGCGGAGGATGGCGATCATCGACGTGTCGGGCGGCATCGGGACATCTCCGACGCGCCGCCCCACGTAGGGACTGGAGTCCGGCATGGTGAGCTCAACCATCTGCACACTGCCCTGCTGGAACTCGAAGAGCCGGACGAGGTCACCCACCGCCACGGCCTCCTCGACGAGTGCAGTCATCAGCCTGGGGGTGGACACAGCGACGTCGACCCCCCAGGCGTCGGTGAAGAGCCACTCGTTGCGGGGGTTGTTGACGCGGGCCACGGTCCGTGTGACCGCGAACTCGGTCTTGGCGAGGAACGAGACCACCAGGTTCACTTTGTCGTCCCCACTGGCGCACACCACGTGGTCGTAGCTCTCGAGGTCGGCCTCGGCCAGGGTGCTGAGCTCACATGCGTCGCCCACGATCCAGTCGGCCGCAGCCACTCGCGCCGTTTCCTCGGGAGTCGCGTCGCGGTCGATCAGCAGCACGTCATGGTTGTTGTGGATCAGCTCGCGGGCGATCGAGCGGCCCACGCTTCCGGCACCGATCACGGCCACACGCATCAAGGTCTCCCGTTCGTAGCTGGCAGGCTGGCGCGCGCGGCGCCGCAGCGGAGGGTCGATACCGGCATCGTCAGTCCTGTGGGGGAGCGTTGTCGAGGCGTTGTTCGATCTCGGGCAGGGTGGAGCGTTCGGTGATGAGGTGCACCTCATCACCCTCCTGGTAGACGGTCTGCGTGGTGGGCAGCTGGGCATCCCCGAGCCGCGTGACGAAAGCCACCCTGGACTGCGCGAACTCCTCGATCTCATTGAGTCGACGGCCGATCCAACCCTGATGCACGTGCACCTGAGCCAGCACCAGTTTGCCGGTGGGGTCGAAGTAGTCCGGTGTCGAGCCCTGGGGCAGCACGTGGTGCAGCGTCTGGTCGGCGGCCCAGCGCACCGTCGCTACGGTGGGTATGCCGAGTCGCTCGAAGATCTCTGCCCGGCCCGGGTCGTAGATGCGTGCGACGACCCGCTTGACCCCGAAGGTCTCGCGGGCCACTCGCGCCGCGATGATGTTGGAGTTGTCGCCGCTACTGACCGCAGCGAAGGCGTAGGCGTCGGGCACGCCTGCGCGTCGCATCACGTCACGATCGAAGCCCACACCCTTGATGCGATGGCCGGTGAAGTCTTTGGCCAACCGTCGGAACGCGGTCTCGTCTCGGTCGATGATGGCGACTTCGTGGCCGCGCGCCTGCAGGCTGCTGGCCAGCGTCGAACCCACCCGACCGCAGCCCATGATCACGAAGTGCACACCCCGACGCTAGCGTGCTTGGGCGTTATGGGGGAGTCGACTCCTAGAATCAAGCACCATGGGTCATTCGCGGCGGCTGTTGTCGCGTGTCTTCGTCGGGCGCGCGCTGCGCACCGACCGCCTGAGCGAGACCCTGTTGCCCAAACGACTGGGTATGCCGGTGTTCGCCAGCGACGCTCTGTCGTCGGTGGCCTACGCCCCGGACGAGATCGTCCTGACCCTGGCGCTGGCCGGGGGCGCGGCGGTGTTCTTCAACGCTTGGGAGGTGACCCTGGCGGTCACCGTGGTGATGGCGGTCATCGTTGCGTCCTACCGGCAGAACGTGCACGCCTATCCCAGCGGCGGCGGCGACTACGAGGTCGCCTCGGTCAACCTCGGCTCCACCGCGGGGCTGGGGGTCGGCGCCGCGTTGATGGTCGACTACGTCCTGACGGTAGCGGTGTCCGTGTCCGCCGGGGTGCAGAACGCCGCCAGCGCGTTGGAGTTCCTCCGGGGGTACGAGCCGGCCGCAGCCACCGGACTGATCGTGCTGTTGACCCTGATCAACCTCCGGGGAGTCCGCGAGTCCGGCCGCGCGCTCGCGATTCCGGTCTACGCCTTCCTGGCGGCCATGGCCACGCTGATCGCCGTGGGGTTGTTCCAATGGGTGACCGGGTCGTTGGGGCGGGCCGCCAGCTCGCAGCTGGAGCTGCGGCCGGCTGAGGGCTTCGAGACCCTGACTGCCGTGGGCGTAGGGGTGCTGCTGTTGCGGTCGTTCGCCTCGGGCACGGTGGCTCTGACCGGAGTGCAGGGGGTCGCCAACGGTGTGCCGGCCTTCCAGCGTCCGAAGAGCCAGAACGCAGCCACGGTGTTGCTGGTGATGGCCAGCATCTCGATCACCATCTTGTTGAGTGTCATCTTCCTGACCCGCGAGACCGGCATCCAGATGGCGATCGACCCGCAGCAGCAGATGAGCTTCGAGGGCAACCCGGTCGGCGAGGACTTCGTCCAGGACCCCGTGCTCGGTCAGCTGTCCAAGGTCATCTTCGGCACCGAGAGCCTCGGTGCCCTGCTCGTCTCCATCTGCACCGGCGTGATGCTGATCGTGGCGGCCAACACGGCCTTCAACGGCTTCCCGGTGTTGACCTCCCGGCTCGCCCGCGACGGCTTCCTTCCCAGCGTTCTGCTCAGCCGCGGGGTCCGACTGGCTTACTCCAACGGCATCCTGCTGCTCGCGGGGGGTGCGGCCGCGCTGGTGTTGGTCTACCAGGCCACGGTGACCGAGCTGATCCAGATGTACCTGGTCGGGGTGTTCATCTCGTTCACGCTCAGCCAGCTCGGGATGATCCGGCATTGGAACCAGCAGATGCGCTTGGAGCTCAGCATGCCCCAGCGTCGGGCCAAGCTGCGCAGCCGAGCGATCAACGTCGTCGGTGCTGTCGTCTCTCTCACGGTCCTGGTCGTGGTGATCCTGACCCGCTTTACCAATGGAGCCGGACTCTCCCTGCTCTTTATCGCCCTGCTCTGGATGGTGATGACCATGGTTGACCGCTACCACCGTCAGGTGCGCGAGGAGACAGCGCTGCCCGCGGACGAGACGCCGAAGCAACCCGTCCCCGCACGGGTCCACGCGTTGGTCTACGTCGAGAAGCTCGACCGACCCACCCTCCAGGCGGTGGCCTTCGCCCGCGCTGCTCGTCCGCAGGTGCTCGAGGCCGTCACGGTGGACACGGTTCCGGAGCGCACGCACGCGCTGCGCCAGGAATGGGACCGGCGTGATATGCCGATCGCCCTGAGGATCCTGGAGGCGCCCTACCGGGAGCAGGTCCGTCCCCTGATGGACTACGTGGGTCGGCTGCATCGGGACCGACCCCGTGACGTGATCGTGGTGTACCTGCCCGAGTTCGTCGGCAACAGTCGCTTCCGGTTCCTGACTCGTGACCGGGTCCGTGACCGGTTGCGCACCGATCTCCTGCGCACTCAGGGGGTGATGGTGGTGACCGTGCCCTGGCAAGGCAAGGGCGTGCGGCCCGCGGACACCAACCCGCATGACCACCCCGTCGACAGCACCCCGCCCGACCCGGGGGCAGAACCGCCGTTGCTGAAGCCAGCGCGGGTCCAGGATCGATCCGTGCGCCGTGGATGACCCGGTGGAGTGGGCGGTCGGCGACGCCTTCGATGTGACGGTGGGCGCGGTCGCCCACGGCGGGCACTGCGTGGCCCGGCACCAGGGGCGCGTCATGTTCATCCGGCATGCCCTGCCCGGTGAGCAGGTCGTCGCTCGGATCACGGCCATCGGAAAGGGCGGGCGGTTCGTGCAGGCGGACGCCGTGACCGTCCTCGAGGCATCGCCGCACCGGGTGGAGGCGCCCTGTCCCTTCGCTGGGCCGGGCCGCTGTGGAGGGTGCGACTTCCAGCACGTGGGCCTGACGGCGCAACGCGACCTGAAGACGTCAGTCGTGCACGAACAGTTCAGACGACTGGCAGGTCTGGACCTCACCGACCATCTCAACCGGGAGGTGGCCTGCGAGCCGATGCCTCACGAGGTCGATGGACTGGGATGGCGCACCCGCGTGGAGTTCGCTGTCGACTCGCGCGAGCGTGCGGGTCTGCGCCGGCACCACTCCCATGACGTCATCGCGGTGGATGACTGCCTGATCGCCCACCCGAGGCTCCAAGCCCCGTCGGTGCTGGCGCGCCGGTACCCCCGGACTGAGGCGGTCGACGTCATCAGCTCCGCGAGCGGGGTGGTCCGGGTCCCTATTCCGGCCCGGAGAGGAGCAGCACACGGGCAGGGATCGGCGACCGGGCCTGACGCCGAGGTGCCGACGGTGACCGAGCAGGTGCCGCTACCGGGAGGTGACGTCGCCTTCGAGCTCAGCGCCCGAGGGTTCTGGCAGGTGCATCCTGAGGCGGCGCAGACGTTTGCTCGCACTGCCCTGGAGCTCCTCGCCCCGGCGCCTGGTGAACGTGCTGCCGACCTCTACTCCGGGGTGGGCCTGTTCACCGCTGCCTTGGCCCAGGCTGTCGGCCGCACGGGGAGGGTCACTGCGGTCGAGGCTGACCACCGGGCGGTCCAGGACGCGAGGACGAACCTCGCGCCGTGGCCGCACGCCCGGGTGCGCTCGGGCCGCGTCGACCGTGCGGTTCGGGACATGGCGCGCAGCCACACCCGGGTCGACCTGGTCGTGCTCGACCCCCCACGGGTCGGCGCCGGCAAAGCGGTGTTGCGGGACGTGGCTTTGCTCGGCACCCGCGCGGTCGTCTACGTGGCGTGCGACCCCGCGGCGCTCGCCCGGGACACCGCATACCTGAGGGATCTCGGGTATGAGCTGGTCGGGCTGCGGGTGTTCGACGCCTTCCCGATGACGCACCATGTCGAATGTCTGGCCCACTTCGAGCCGGTGAGAGAGACTGGAAATGCCGAGTGAAGTCAGTTATCTTGACGTCAAGATAAATACGAAACCCAAGAAGGAGTCGGCGTGAGCAACAACGACACCAGCCAAAGCAACAGTTTCGACGCACGGGGAACGCTCGAGGTAGGCGATGCGAGCTACGAGATCTATCGGATCGGCGGCATCGAGGGTGCGTCGTCGCTGCCGTACAGCCTGAAGGTCCTGTTGGAGAACCTGGTGCGCACCGAGGACGGGGCGAACATCACGGCGGAGCACATTACAGCGCTCGCGCGGTGGGATGAGGACGCTCAGCCGGACACCGAGATCCAGTTCACCCCGGCGCGCGTCATCATGCAGGACTTCACCGGGGTGCCGTGCATCGTCGACCTCGCCACCATGCGCGAGGCCATGGCGGACCTGGGCGGCGACCCCAACAAGATCAACCCGTTGGCCCCCGCCGAGCTGGTCATCGACCATTCGGTGATCGTGGACGTCTTCGGCCGCCCGGACGCCTTCGAGCGCAACGTGGAGATCGAGTACGAGCGCAACGGGGAGCGCTACCAGTTCCTTCGGTGGGGCCAGAAGGCCTTCGAGGACTTCCTGGTCGTCCCGCCCGGCACGGGCATCGTCCACCAGGTCAACATCGAACACCTGGCCCGCACCGTGATGACCCGTGCCAGCACATCGGACCCGGACATCACGGTGGCCTACCCGGACACCTGTGTAGGCACGGACAGCCACACCACCATGGTCAACGGCCTGGGCGTGCTGGGCTGGGGGGTCGGGGGCATCGAAGCCGAGGCCGCGATGCTGGGGCAGCCGGTGTCGATGCTCATCCCGAGAGTCGTCGGTTTCAAGCTCACCGGGGAGATCCCGGCGGGTGCGACGGCGACCGACGTGGTGCTGACCATCACCGAGCAGCTCCGCGACCACGGCGTCGTGGGCAAGTTCGTCGAGTTCTACGGAGCCGGCGTCTCTGCCGTGCCGTTGGCCAACCGCGCCACCATCGGCAATATGAGTCCGGAGTTCGGCTCCACCTGCGCGATCTTCCCGATCGACGAGGTCACCCTGGACTACCTGCGGCTCACGGGTCGGTCCGAGGAGCAGGTGGCATTGGTCGAGGCCTACGCCAAGGAACAGGGCATGTGGCTGTCTGAGGGCGATGAGGCGCACGCCCGGTACAGCGAGTACCTCGAGCTGGACCTGTCCACGGTCGTGCCTTCGATCGCTGGTCCAAAACGTCCGCAGGATCGTATCGAGGTGTCCCGGTCCAAGGAGCAGTTCCGCTCCGATTTGAGCAACTACGTCGACGATGAGGAAGGCTCCGCCAGCGGACCATCCGACCTGGACGACGAGCTCGACTCGACGTTCCCAGCCTCGGATGCACCATCGACCGATGCCGACGACACGTCCACGGACGCCGCGAAGCCGCACCGGTCTGCGGTGCCGGCCGGAGGCACAGGCAACCGGGCCAGCACACCGGTCATGGTCACGGTCGACGGTGAGCGATTCGAGATCGACCACGGCATCGTGGCGGTCGCCGCGGTGACGAGCTGCACCAATACCTCCAACCCGTCGGTCATGATGGCCGCAGCGTTGCTAGCCAAGAACGCGGTCGACCGCGGTCTGACCGTCGCCCCCTGGGTGAAGACATCGATGGCACCGGGCTCCAAGGTGGTCACCGGCTACTTCGAGAAGGCCGGTATGTGGCCCTACCTGGAGAAGCTGGGCTTTCATCTCGTCGGCTACGGCTGCACCACGTGCATCGGCAACTCGGGTCCGCTGGACCCGGAGATCTCCCAGGCCATCAACGACAACGACCTGGCGGTAACGGCGGTGCTGTCCGGTAACCGCAACTTCGAGGGTCGCATTCAACCCGACGTGCAGATGAACTACCTGGCTTCGCCGCCCCTGGTGATCGCCTACGCGCTCGCCGGGTCGATGGACTTCGACTTCGAGTCCCAGCCGCTGGGTAGCGACACCGACGGCACGGAGGTGTTCCTGAGGGACATCTGGCCCAACGCCGGCACCGTGGAGGAGACCATCGCTTCGTCCATCTCCCGGGAGATGTTCACCGATGACTACGCCGACGTGTTCGCCGGCGACGAGCGATGGACCTCGCTGCCGACCCCGGAAGGTGACACCTTCGAGTGGGCGGATGAGTCGACCTACGTGCGCAAGCCCCCGTACTTCGACGGGATGGGTGCCGAGCCCGACCCGCTGCAGGACATCGACGGTGCGCGCGTGCTGGCTCTGCTGGGTGACTCGGTCACCACCGACCACATCAGCCCCGCCGGGGCCATCAAAGCCGACAGTCCGGCTGGGAAGTACCTCTCGGAGCACGGCATCGACCGCAAGGACTTCAACTCCTACGGCTCGCGGCGCGGCAACCACGAGGTGATGATCCGCGGCACCTTCGCGAACATCCGGTTGCGGAACCAGCTGCTGGAGGACGTCCAAGGCGGGTTCACCCGCAACTTCCTGGCTGAGGGTGAGCAGAGTTCGATCTACGACGCGGCGCAGGCCTATGCCGACGCGGGCGTGCCGCTGGTGGTGCTGGCCGGCAAGGAGTACGGATCAGGCTCGTCCCGAGACTGGGCGGCCAAGGGCACCCGGTTGCTCGGGGTGAAGGCCGTGATCGCCGTGTCCTATGAGCGCATCCACCGGTCCAACCTGATCGGGATGGGCGTGCTCCCGCTGCAGTTCCCCGAGGGTGAGAACGCCGACTCGCTGGGCCTGGACGGGACCGAGACGTTCGCGATCTCGGGGATCACAGCCATGAACGACGGCGGCGCCGTGCCGGACACCGTGTCCGTCACGGCCTCGCGTAAGGGCGGCGAAGAGGTGCACTTCGACGCGGTCGTGCGCATCGACACCCCGGGTGAGGCGTCCTACTTCCGCAACGACGGCATCCTGCAGTACGTCCTGCGTTCGCTCGTCTAGGCGCGGCGAAGGCTCTCGCCGGCTGCCGCTTCTGAAAAGACCACGACCTTGTGGTGGACCGTCGTACACTTGTTCGTATGTCGTCAGGACCGCCCGGGTGGCCGGAACGCGTGCCGCCGGCGGGAGTCTCCGGGTGGGAGCAGTCCGCCGTCTCCTGGCTGCTCGACCAGTGCCCGGCCGACTACCGGGGGTACTCGGCGTGGCGGCGCCATCCGGTCGCCCTGGCGTGGGTGACGGTGCGTCACCTGCAGGCGGAGCTCGCAGCCATGCGTGGAGCCTGGCGCGACGTGCGCCCCGAGCTCGGTCCCGTGCTGCCCACCGGCAGCCTGGGTGACGTGCTCGAGGCGCTCACGGCGGAGGGACTGCGCCTGCGAGCAGCCTTGCGCAGTGCGGAGCTGATGCTCGAGGCACTGTCGGTGCGCGCGCCGATCAGCAAACGTTGAGACATGCCTGGGATGCTGTCCATGCATGACCCGTAGACTCAGGGTCTTTCCTTCACTGCCGAAAGGGTGCAGGCTTCGTGGGTTTGCTCAGCACAATCAACGGCCCCGCCGACCTCAAGTTGTTGGAGCGGCAACAGCTCGGTGACCTGGCCGACGAGATCCGCGACTACCTGGTCGACTCGGTTTCGCGGACGGGGGGACATCTGGGGCCCAACCTCGGCGTCGTCGAGGTCACCATGGCGATCCACCGGGTCTTCAGCTCCCCCCGCGACACGGTCGTCTTCGACACCGGTCACCAGGCTTACGTCCACAAGATGCTCACCGGTCGGCAGGACTTCTCGACCCTGCGCAAACAGGGGGGTCTGTCCGGCTACCCCAGCCGCGGCGAGTCCGAGCACGACGTGGTGGAGAACTCCCACGCCTCGACGTCCCTGTCCTGGGCGATTGGCATCGCCACCGGACGGCGACTGCGGGGCGAGAGCGATCGCCATACCGTCGCGGTCATCGGGGACGGAGCGCTCACCGGCGGCATGGCCTGGGAGGCGCTGAACAACATCGCCGCCAATCCCGACCTCCCGCTGGTCATCGTGATCAACGACAACGAACGCTCCTACGCCCCGACCCTCGGCGGTATGGCCGACTACCTCGCCTCGCTGCGGGCCACCCGCAGCTACGAGAACGTGCTGGGGTGGGGGAAACGCAACATCAGCCGGGCCCCGGTGGTCGGGCAGCGGATGTACGACGCGCTGCACGGCATGAAGAAGGGGTTGAAGGACATCGTCAGCCCGCAGGGGATGTTCGAGGACCTCGGCCTGAAGTACCTCGGTCCCGTGAACGGTCACGATCTCGACGCCATGGAGACTGCGCTGCGTCGCGCCCGAGACTTCAACGGCGTGGTGCTCGTGCACGCGCTGACCGAGAAAGGACACGGCTACCGTCCCGCGACGGTGCACGAGGCCGACCGGTTCCACGCGGTCGGGGTCATCAACCCGGAGACCGGGCTCCCCCTGGAGGTGTCCGGACGAGGCTGGACCGACGAGTTCAGCGACGAGCTGGTCCTCCTTGCGGCCGAGCGCGACGACATCGTGGCGCTGACCGCGTCGATGCTCATCCCGGTCGGGTTGGGGGCCTTCGCCGAACGGTTCCCGGATCGCGTGTTCGACGTCGGGATCGCCGAGCAACACGCAGTCACGATGGCTTCCGGCTTGTCCTTCGCTGGCCTGCACCCGGTCGTCGCGATCTACGCGACCTTCCTGAACCGCGCGTTCGACCAGCTGCTCCTGGACTGTGCCCTGCACCGGCAAGGAGTGACCTTCGTGCTGGACCGTGCGGGAGTGACGGGCAGCGACGGGCCTAGCCACAATGGCATGTGGGACATGTCGGTCGCCGCGATCGTGCCGGGCCTTCGTCTGGCCGCCCCGAGGGACGGGGCGCAGGTGGCTGCGGCGCTGCGCGAGTCGGTCAATATCGATGATGGCCCGAGCCTGATCCGCTTCCCCAAGGGCACGGTCCCTGATCCGATCCCCGCGTTGCGCCTGGACGGTGACGTCGACGTGCTGTCCGAGGACGGTGGAGCCGAGGCGGATGACGACCTGCTGATCGTGGGAGTCGGCTCCATGGTCCCGACCGCCTTGGAGGTGGCGGACAAGCTGCGTGCCGACGGGGTCAGCGTGCGTGTGGTCGATCCTCGATGGGTTCTGCCGGTCTCGCCCCATCTGGTAGCCATGGGGGTTCGGGCCCAAGCCGTCGCCGTCATCGAGGACAACGTCGTCGGCACGGGCGTGGGTGCGGCGATCAGCCACTCCATCTCGGCGGGGGAGCGACCTCACCTCCCGGTCTGGTGCTTCGGCGTGCGACAGGAGTTCCTTGACCACGGCTCCCGGGCACAGGTCCTCGAGCGGGTGGGTCTGACTCCGGACAGCATCGCCACCACCCTCATCTCACGCCTGGGCAGCCAGGCGCGCGACGCCTGAGGGCTCGTGGCCCTGTCTCGGAAACCTCGAAGCAGATGATGCATCACCGACCGCGGCACCGAGGAGCATGTTCATGGGATGGATGATCGACGGCTTGCCCCTGCATCCGTTGCTCGTGCACGCCGCAGTGATCCTGCTGGCCGCCAACGGCACGGCCCTGCTGGCCTGCATAGCCCTGCCCCGGTTTCGGCGCTGGCTCGGGTGGGGTCTGCCGCTGCTCGGGGTGGTGACGGCGGGCGCGACGTGGCTCACCAAACTGGCGGGAGAGAACCTTCTGGGGGAACGGTCCCAGGTCACGGAGGCGCTGGCCGACCATACGCATTGGGGCGGGTGGGCTGGTGTGGTGGCTGTCGTCCTGGGTGGCACCACGGTCGTCTACTGGCTGACCTGGTCGGCAGCCGTGCAGCGGCGGGCCCCGTGGGTGGGCCACAAGGTCGCGCGCCTGGTGGTGACGGTGGTTGCCGCCCTCGTGGCCGTGGCCGCCCTGACAGTCGACTTCCTGGCCGGACACAGCGGCGCTACCTCAGTTTGGGGGCTGGGGTAGCGCCGGTCTTGCTCTTGGTTATTCGATGCTGAACGGCATCTGGATGGGGTCCTGGTCACCCTCCTGGTGGGTCAGGACGTACTCCCCGGCCGCGTCCAGGGGGACGGCGAAGGCGATGGAGACCTGGGGGGTCGACTGGCCACCCTCCACCACTTCGTTGATCCCGGGGTATCCACCGCCCGGTGCGGGCGCCGAGGTGCCGTCGGGCAGCGTCAGGGTGAAGTTGTTGGTGCTCACGTTGAGGGACCGGGTGTCGGTCTCGGTCAACGTAGCCACGAGGTCGACCACCAAGAACGCTTTGCCCTCCTCGACCGGGTAGCCGCTCCACATGTCGTGTGGGTAGAGCGTCACGGCCGATGGTGTGATCTCCCACATGTCGTTGGAGCCACCCTCGGGTGCGGTGACCTCCTGCTGCTCCTGGGTCGCGACGGGGTCGCCGTTGAGAGGCACCGTGGAGTAGTTGTTCGTCAGCTCTCCGAAGTGGAGCACGGCGGTCTCCATCTCGAAGTCCTCGTCGACGAACCATTCAAGATCGCCCGACACCTTGGCCTGGGGAGGCGTCGGATCGAAGTTGTCGGCGGAGTAGCCGCCCGCCAGGTCGTCTCGGGCCAGCCAGACGTCCCCTCCGTTGGGGTCGAACGACTCGTCGCTCAGGTTCTCCACGATGGCGTCGACCGTGAGAGTGCCACCGCCATCGGCGGGTTCCAGGGTGGCTGTGCCGAGGTCGTAGCGGTGCGGACCCCAATAGACCGATGAGTCCAGCGCCACTTCCTGCGCGGTCAACGCTGACTCGGGGTCCTCGGGGGTGGCGGTAGCGGGCTCCGCGTCGGTGGGTGAGGGGGTGCCTTCGCTGTCCGACGTGGTCGGCGCGGCTGCGCTGACCTGTGGATCATCAGACCCACATCCAGCGAGGAAGGCCACGGCAAGGGTGGCCGAGAGTGCTTTGAGACCGGGGACCTGGATCGACATAGTGACTCCTGAAGGGGTGAGGTGGTCACGTATCAGAGCAGTCGACGGGCGCGCTGATACCCCCATCGCCGATGACGTTGCAGGCCAGCGCGGGGTCGGGGCACCGGGAGGGCCTGACGTCGCCGACTCGATGTCTCCGTAGGCTGGGCGGGTGGACACCGACGCTGTGCTGATGCTGCTCCAAGATGTCGCTGAAGAATTCATCAACCCGCGTTTCCGATCTTTAGCGGCCGAGCAGGTGATGGAGAAGGGGCCGGGAGACCTGGTGACCGTCGCCGACCGAGAAGCCGAAGAGGAGATCACCAGGGCGCTGGGCTCGGCATACCCCGATGCGGTGATCCTGGGGGAGGAGGCGACGGCAGCGGACTCGACGATCGTCGAGCGCTACCGCGTCGCCGACCACGCCTTCACCATCGACCCGATCGACGGCACGAAGAACTTCGTGCACGGCTCGCCCGACCATGCCGTGATGGTGGCCGAGCTCCGTGCCGGGGACTGTGTGCGCTCCTGGATCTGGCAGCCGCAGCACCGCCGGGCCTACGTGGCCGAGAGGGGCGCGGGGCTGTGGCTTGACGGCGGCAGGCTGTATCGCGTGGGGGTCTCCGCCACGCCCAGTGCGATCCGCGCGGTCACGTCGATGCGCCCGTGGCTGGGCTATGCCCTGGGCGACATCCCGCCACTGGAGCTGACCTGGGTGTGTTGTGGGGTCGACTACCCCCGGCTCATCGAGGGAGCGGCCGACGTCGTCATCTACGGCGGGACGTTTCCGTGGGACCATGCTCCCGGCACGCTGATGGTCCAGGAGGCCGGGGGATACGTCGGCACGTTCCAGGGGACGGCGTACGACCCGCGTGAACAGCCGAACGGCATCCTCGTGTGTGGTGACCGGCCGACCTACGACCTGGTGTTGCCCCGGGTGGCCGACCTGCCCACCCGCTGACCGATCTGCGCGCCGATGCACGCTGCCCCACGCGCAAGAGCGCGCACATCGGTCAGGGGGCAGGGGGGTCCTGGCGTTGGTCGAGCAGAGCCTGCCGCAGGGCCACCTCTCGCGCCAGGGTCGTCACCTGCATCTCCATCTGCCGCAGCCGGCGGTAGCTGGCGGCCACGTAACCCAAGAACGTCACGGTCAAGCCGTAGAGCAGCAGGTCAGCGCCTCGGCCGACCCCGACGGTCTGGGCGACCTGGGTCAGGAAGGGCGGGAACAGGACGGCCACGACGGCCAGTGCCACGAAGCCGATCAGCATCAGCCGTCGCACCGCCTGGTGGCGGGCCCCTGACGTCGACCGCGTCAACATCACCGTGACGACGACGATGGCACCGATCAGGATGGCTTTGATCAGCGGTTGGTCCAGCATCCAGGACACCTCACTTCAGGATCGAGTCGATCAGGACGTTGACCGAGTTGATCAGCGACTGGCCCTTGGCTCGGGAGTAGTCGGTGTACAGCACGTGCACCGGGTACTCACCCCAGGGCAGCTTGGTGCGACCCAGCTGCAGCACGATCTCGGTCGCGTGGGCCATTCGGTTCTGCCGCAGATCCAGCCCGGCCGCAGCGTCGCGCCTAATCACGCGCAGGCCGTTATGAGCGTCGGAGAGCCGCATCCCGGTCTGCTGGTTGGTGATCCACACCGCGGTCTTGAGCACGACCTTGCGCAGCACGCCGGGTTTGGTGCGCTTGTCCATGAACCGCGAGCCGAAGACGATCGCCAGGTCTCGTTGGCGGGCATGCTCCACCATCGCGGCGGCGTCGACAACCTGGTGTTGTCCATCGGCGTCGAACGTGACGAGGTATGCCGCGTCGCCGACTCGGAGCGCGAACTCCACCCCGGTCTGAAGCGCTGCCCCCTGCCCGAGGTTGAAGGGGTGCCGGACGACCAGGGCTCCCGCGCGTTCAGCCCGCTCCGCTGACCCGTCGGTGGAGGCATCGTCGACGCAGATCACGCTCGGGAAGACCTGCATCGCCTCGGCCAACACCTCCCCGATGATCGAGGCTTCGTTGTAGAGCGGTATCACCAACACGGCATCTGGGGCCACGGGCGATACAGTCATGCGTGCATTCTCACTCACTGCACGGCCCCGGGTAGGTATCCGCAGCAAGCGCCACCGAGCACGGGCAGCACTCGCACCACGACCAAAGGAGCATCGGCCTGTGTCGACGGCACGCATCATCGATAGTGCCGATGTCGCCGCCAATGCGACCATCGGGGACGGCAGCTCGGTGTGGCACCTCGCCCAGGTCCGCGAGGATGCCGTGCTGGGCCAGGGGTGCATCGTGGGGCGGGGGGCCTATATCGGCTCAGGGGTCCAGATGGGTGACCACTGCAAGGTGCAGAACTACGCCCTCGTCTACGAGCCGGCCCGGCTGGCCGACGGCGTCTTCATCGGCCCCGCTGCGGTGCTGACGAACGACGAGTTCCCCCGGGCCATCAACGCCGACGGCACGGCCAAGAGCGCGGACGACTGGGCGGCGGTCGGAGTCACCATCGAGCGCGGTGCCTCGATCGGGGCACGGGCGGTCTGCGTCGCTCCCGTGCGGGTGGGAGCCTGGGCCACTGTGGGAGCTGGCGCAGTCGTCACCCAGGACGTGCCGGCATACGCGCTGGTCGTTGGCGTGCCGGCGCGCCAGATCGGGTGGGTGGGCCGCTCCGGGGTGCGGTTGCAGCCCAGCGGGGACCATGGGTGGATCTGCCCAGCGAGCGGGACCCGGTATCGCGCCGAGAATGACGTGCTGCGCATCGTCGAGGAGTCCAGCGACTCGTCACCATCGTCCACACAACAGGGAGTCGACCAACGTGAGTGAACGAGCCATGATCCCCCCCGCCAAGCCCCTGATCGGCGACGACGAACGGGCCGCGGTGGACGCCGTCCTGCGCTCCGGAATGATTGCCCAGGGCCCCGAGGTCGCTGCGTTCGAGGTGGAGTTCGCCGACCACCTGGTCGGTGGCCGGACCTGCGTGGCGGTGAACTCCGGCACCTCCGGGTTGCACCTGGGCCTGATCGCCGCTGGCATCGGTCACGGCGACGAGGTCATCGTGCCCTCGTTCACCTTCGCTGCAACGGCCAACTCGGTGGCGCTGACGGGCGCGACCCCGGTGTTCGCCGACATCGAACCCGACACGTTCACCCTCGACCCGGCCTCGGTCGCCCAGCTGATGACCGACCGGACGGCCGCCATCATGCCGGTCCATCTCTACGGTCACCCGGCCGACCTGGACGGTCTGGCCGCGATCGCCCAACGTGCCGGAGTGCAGATCTTCGAGGATGCCGCCCAGGCCCACGGCGCGACGTACCACGGGGGACCGGTGGGTTCGTTCGGCACCTTCGGCATGTTCAGCCTGTATCCGACCAAGAACATGACCTCGGGCGAAGGCGGCATGGTCTCGTGTGCCGACCCCGAGATCGCCCGTGGCGTCCGACTCTTGCGCAACCAGGGCATGGAAAAGCAGTACGCCAACGAGATCATCGGTCTGAACAACCGGATGACGGACCTGCATGCCGCCATCGGCCGGGTGCAGCTCACGAAGATCGACGGCTGGACCGCCCAGCGGCAGGCGAACGCGGCGTACCTGACCGAGCACCTTCGCGGCGTGACCACCCCCACCGTGCGCGAGGACTGCACTCACGTCTACCACCAATACACGGTCCGCGTCCCGGGAGCCTCTGGGCCCGATCGGGACCAGGTGATGGTGGCGCTGCGTCAGGAGCACCAGGTCGGCTCCGGGGTCTACTACCCGATCCCCAACCACGAGCTCGTCTCGCTGGCGCGCTTCGCTCCCGAGCGGGAGCTGG
>JBARVW010000052.1:0-2885 GCA_049646465.1 Ornithinimicrobium sp. | reverse complement strand
GCCCCTCAGGGGCGAGTGTTCAACACTTGCGACTCGCCGATCGTGATGGTGGTGGATTCCTGAAGTTGCAACGCGATGGTGCCGCTCTGTCCCATCCCGGACCAGTCAATGGCCCAATACGACGTCGCGGTGACGGGATGGTCGCCCTGGTCCTCATACCGGTGCCCACACACCGGCGAATCGGAATCCATGTACACGTCCTCATACGGCTTCCCCGGCCCGGTGCACGTGACCGTGGCGCCATCCCCCATCTCCCAGGCGACCTTCTCGACGTGACCGGTCGCGGTCACCGTGTATCCGCTGGCCGAGGCAGAACGGGTGATGGGGCCCATCGTGTTGTCCTCTGGGGCCTGTGCCCACATCCACGTCGGCAACCCCACCAGGCCCACACTTCCCGGGCTGTCGTCAGGGACAATGCCGATCGTGATAGCCCGCAAATCCATTCGCTCCACGGCCTCTTGAGCCAAGACACGAGGGTCAGGCACGTCGACCCACGGTGGCGTTGCTGACCATCGCGGCAAGCTCAAACCCACTCCCAAGACGGATCCCACCATGGTGCCGATCTCATAGATCGCGCCATCGGTATTGCCCTCCCACACAGGGTTCGACTTACCCGGCTGTGGGTCAGCGGTCCGGGCATAAGCGTTCCATCCCGGCACCCAATGCCATCCACCATCCACCTCACACGCGACCTCAGCGTTGTCCACCGAGTCGGTGCATTGCTGGTTCACGGGAGGGGATGCGCCCCCTCCCCCACTCGGCCAAGTTGGTTGCTCGGGCTCCCCAGCGCTTCCCGGGCTCATCGGAGGGGTCACGACGATCACACACTGGCCGACAACGGGATCCCAGATGCTGCCTGGTCCACACTGCACCGGCGGAGCCGCCGCAGCAGGTGTCACGGCAAGTAGCGAAACTCCGATGGTAGCCACCATGACCAGGCTCAGGACGCGCACGGCTCGTACTCCAAGGGGTCATCGGTCACGAACAACTCCCCCTCGCTCAGCGCATCCGGGCGCAACACATAGGTGATCTGTTGACGATCGCCATCCTCGCCACGATCGGGCTTTTCACCGTCGAACTTCACGTCCGAAAAGTCCAGGCAGGCCGTGACCTCATAGCGCCGCCCATCCTCGATCGTCTTCACGTCGGTCACGGTTACCCCCGTGTCCCCCGTTTGCACCGAGTCCTGACCCCGTCGACCTTGGATGTTGGACACCCACTGGTCCGCAGCTTGGCCACGAGCCACCCTGCCGAGCTCTGTGATCTCAACAGTCGGGTCCTGGGATAGCAGGTCGAGCATGGCCCAGAATTCGACGACTGCGTCTGCAGCGGCCTGCTGCCCCGGGCCCTCCGGCTCGGCCTCGGTCGGTTTCGCAGTGGTGGAGGCGGTCTCGGCGGGGCCGGTCGTGACTGTGGTGTCTGCCGGAGCGGATGTCTCAGTACCGGGGCCCTCGGCCGACTCGCACCCTGCAAGGAGGGTCACCGCCATCACTGCCGCTACCGGAGCCTTCGCCACTACGCGCATCACGTGATCCCTTCTCGCATCCGACTTCTCGGCCTGACTACCTCATGACCGAGGCACAGTTCGACCTCCGCGTTGTCATTCATCTAGGACACGCTTCCTGGCCGCCGGTGCGCATCCCCTTCGGGATATGACGAATATACACTAGTTGTAACCCATCATCCCGCCTCTTTTGGACAGACACCCACTCGGCTGGTGACGAGACCGCGTAGACGTAGGGCTTTGCTACCTGAGCTGTCTGCTTTCTCTCAGCGCCGCTTCCGCTTTTGCCTCGCTGACCTGCATCACTTGAGCAAACACAGCCAACGAAGCCCCCGTCGGCCCGTGAACGGTGCTGCCCTTTTCCCACCGTTCGTAGGTCGCGACCGACACGTGACATCGGCGGGCAGCCTCGCTCACACTCAGCAACTGTGCTGCTCGCAGGCGAACCACCCCGACCAACTGAAACCCTGGCGCCAATAGCGCCGGAAGGTCCGACTCCACCACTCGCGCCACCTTGGCCAACACCTCCAACCGCGGAGTAGCTGTGCCTAGCTCCCACTTCGAGACCCGTTCCCCTCCCGCAATTCCTACCTCGCGCGCCAGTTGATGTTGAGTCAAACCCGCGTTCTCGCGGGCATGGCGGATGGCATCGGGATTGACGGGGACGAGCACCCGACGAGCCTATGGGGCCGGACGCCTCAATCGGAGCCCGACAGGACGCAAAGGGCATTTCGACAACTTCCCTGTCGAAGAGGCGGGCCGAAGGAGCAGCACGGCAGCACCGCCTACCGTGCCTCTCGCCCCAGCCCGCAGCCTTTAACGAAAACCTCTTGCAAGGAAGACTCGACGGCGCGAGCCAACACGACTCCGGGTCTGCCGCAGAGTCGCACTGGGTCAAGACTTCCAGCGCCAGGGCACCAGAGAGCCATCTGCCATTCGCGATGCCGAGCATCTTCCTCCTCGGCGACCGGATAGGTCACCGACACGCCGCGCCGCCTCGTCTCAGCGTGTTCGATTGCGAGACAGCCCGACCGCTTTTTCCCAGTACCCCGCACCATGTGGACGGCCAGCCGCTGGGGCCGTGCCGGCGCTCCTCCACTTTGTATGCGTGACCGTGCGACGGTTCCAGGGCACAAGACTCGCAGGATCCGACACTTACACCGGCCCCAGACTGCTCAGTGGCAGCCAGCATCCTCGTACACGGTCCTACCCACTCGGGCTCGCGCCCGGTCTACAGCCGTAGGTGAGTCAATTCGCCCAGAATGACGCGGCTGGTGGGTTCTCCGGACAAGGGTCTCTACCGCCTCAAGGGGGACGACGAGCGCGGTGGTCGCCCTGAGGGGTCGACGGGGCGGAGCTCGGCGACGGGGTGACGCGGCGA
>JBARVW010000051.1:0-14403 GCA_049646465.1 Ornithinimicrobium sp. | reverse complement strand
TTCGAGTGGTCCTTCGTTCTGGAAACCATGACAAGGGAACCCGTCATCAGAGGACTTCTGATCGGCACTTTGTGGGTCACCGTCCTGGCGATGACCATCGGGGTCACCGTGGGGGTGGCCCTGGCGGTGATGCGCCTCTCACCGAACCCCGTCCTCAGCTACGTGGCGTTCGTCTTCATCTGGTTCTTCCGCGGGGTTCCCCGGCTCGTGCTTCTGACGATCATGGGCTCCTTGGGCGTGTTGTTCCAAGGCGGAATGGATTTCGGCGTCCCCTTCGACTACGTCTTCTTCGACCTCACCGGCCTCGATGGTGACCTGAGGTTCTTGACGCTCGATGCCAATGCCGTGTTCATCGGCGTGACCGGTGGCGCCATCGGCTTGGGCCTGAGCGAAGCCGCCTACATGGCTGAGATCGCCCGGGCCGGAATCACCTCGGTGGATGATGGGCAGCGCGAGGCGGCACAGGCGCTCGGAATGACCCCCACCAAGACGATGCGGCGGATTGTGCTTCCGCAGGCCATGCGGGTCATCGTCCCTCCCACCGGCAACGAGCTCATGTCGATGGTCAAGGACACGTCACTGCTGCTCGGCATCCCCGTGACCAACGAGCTCTTCTTCCAGCTGACCGCCATCGGCTCACGGACGTTCAAGATCGTGCCGGTCCTGACCGCAGCCTGCCTTTGGTACTTGATCATCGGCAGCATACTGATGGTCGGCCAGCACTTCCTGGAGAAGCGTTTCAACCGTGGGTATGGCGCCCGCACCGGCGATCCGGTGGCGCTCGGTGACGTCGGCCTCCCCACAGCGAAGGACCCAGCATGAGCGAGCCTTTGGTCTCCGCGGTCAACGTGATGAAGTCGTTCGGCGACAACCAGGTCCTGAAGCGCATCGACCTGTCGGTCTACCCCGGTCAGGTCGTCACGTTGCTCGGGCCTTCCGGCTCGGGCAAGACCACCTTCCTCCGGTGCATCAACCAGCTCGAGACCATCGACGGCGGCCGGATCTACGTCGACGGTGACCTGATGGGCTATGAGGACAAGGCAGGCAGGCTCCACCAGCTGCCGGACAAGCGGGTGGCCGCCCAGCGGCGCGAGATCGGGATGGTCTTCCAGAAGTTCAACCTTTTTCCGCACAAGACGGTGTTGGACAACATCTGCGAGGCACCCGTCATCGTGCAAGGGCGGAAACGCTCTCAGGTCCAGCAGGAGGCGCTCACCTTGCTGGACCGGGTCGGGCTGGCGGACAAGCCGTCGGCATACCCCAACCAGCTCTCCGGCGGGCAGCAACAGCGGGTCGCGATCGCTCGAGCCCTGGCCATGTCCCCCAAGCTCATGCTCTTCGACGAGCCGACCTCAGCACTGGACCCCGAGCTGGTCGGTGACGTGCTGGCCGTCATGCGCGACCTGGCCGAGTCAGGGATGACGATGATCGTGGTGACGCACGAGATGAGCTTCGCACGGGAGGTCGCCGACGAGGTGGTCTTCATGGACGGCGGGGTCGTCGTCGAGGAGGGTCCACCCGCCGAGGTGCTAGGCAACCCCCAGCACCAACGCACGAAAGACTTCCTGCGCCGCGTCACCGAGGACGAGGAGGACGGCGGGGTCGTGGACCACATCCCCGAGGACGTCCACCGGCCGGGTGACCCCGGCGCTCGATAGTCCACCGATCGTGGCGCGCCGTCGATACGGTCTGGCCCGGGTGCGCGGCACCTCGATGGAGCCCACCCTGTGGGCGGGTCAGTTGCTGCTCGTGAGATACGCCGTCGCCCCACGCCCCGGTGCGCTGGTCGTGGTGCAGCTGCCTCCGGAGGCCTCAGGACAGCCTCGTCCCCTGAGCGTCAAGCGTCTGACCCACTTCGAGCCGGACGGACGAGCGTGGGTGGAAGCAGACAACCAGCGCGCCCCCGGCAGGGTGGACTCCTGGGCGGTGGGCGCACTGGACTCCACCGCCGTGGTCGCAGTCGTGGCGCTGCGACTCTGGTCGCCGCGTCGCAGCGGGTTTAGCGCCGTGAGTCGCTGTCGACGTCGGTGGGACTGAGGGCTGCCACCACCGAAGGCATCCAGCCTCCCACGTGCTGCGCCATCGCGTCGTAGGCCGCCGCGTCCCGGCCGTAGGGATCATCGAGATCCAGGTCCGCCGGATCCACGTCGAGCAGAGCCGGGCGATGAGCCACCACCGCGGCGGATACGGCACGCATCCACGCGGAGAGGTCGGGACAGGTCGCGGGGACCTTCGGCACAACCTCGGCCGCCAAGGCGACCTCCGCAAGGGTCACGCTCCGGCGCAGGACCGCCGGGGCCATCTGCACCGCTGTGGACCGATGGGCGCGGGTCGCGTTGATGATGAGGTCCGCCTCGATCACATCAGCCCGGCTGAGTCGACGGCCGCGGAACCCCAGCGCCGTGTTCGACAGGTGACCCAACCGCGCCGCAGCCTCCGGCGCCATCGGTTGGCCGACCAACCCGCGAGTGCCAGCGCTGCCGACCGCCACCCGGCCCGAACCCCAGAGGCGATCCAGCTGGTCCCGCAACAGGTGCTCGATGAACGGCGATCGACAGATGTTGCCCGTGCACACCACGAGGATCCGTCCTGGGTTCACCATTTCCTGCTCACCACCATCGCTCATCGACCTTCACCGCCGAAGCCGGCGAGCCAGTCGCCCACGGCATCCGCCCTGCCGCTGGACCAGGCCGGCCCTACCGCCGTCACTCGGATCGTCCGCGCCGAGGGTGAGCCCAGCGACGGGTGGCTGTCGCCATCCCCTGGCTCGAGCGTCACACCCAACACGATCTCCAACCGACTGTCGCCGAGCCCTTCTGCCACCCCTGCCCCCCACTCCACCACGGTCACGGCATGCTCGAGGTCGGTGTCCAGGTCCAGGTCGTCCAGCTCCGCGTGACCCCCGAGCCGGTAGGCATCGACGTGGACCAGCAAGGGCCCGTTGATCAGGGACGGGTGGACGCGGGCGATCACGAACGTCGGCGAGGTGATCGGCCCACGCACTCCCAACCCGGCGGCGAGGCCCTGGGTCAGCGTGGTCTTGCCGGCACCCAGGGGGCCGTTGAGGACCACCAGGTCACCGGCCTGAAGGATCGAGCCCAGCACGCGCCCACACTCGTGGGCCTCGCCGGGCGAGCACAGGACTCCACTCCACGTCGTGGTCATGACCGCGTCCTCATCTCGGCGACCCCAAGGTGGGCCCGGGTCGTCCGCGACCGGGCCGCAGGTCCGTGCTGCGAACGCGCAGGCCGGAGAAGGTCCGCTCGGGTGCCTCCTCGACACGGTGCACGAGCTGCTGGATGTAGTCACCGACCAGCTCAGGGTGCTCGAGGGTGATGTTGTGGCCTGCGCGGGTCACCACGATGTGCTGGGCGCGAGGCAGTGCCTCGGCCACGGTCGCACTGCGCTCGGCCGGCGTCAGCACATCTCGGTCCCCTACCAGCAAGAGCGAGGGAATCCCGGCGAAGCGGTGCACCGCTGACTTCTTGTCGTGCTCTCGCAGCCCCGGGACGAAGTCGGATGTGACGGAGAAGTCCGTGCGGACCATCATCTCTTCGGTGAGCCGGGCCGTCGAGCGCGGCACCAAGGAGCCGAAGAACGAGGCGGCGACCGCGCGGTTACCGATCCAGGGCATGGCCTTCCACACGCTCTGCACCCGGTGCTGGTGCGGAGCCAGGGCTGAAAGGACCTGCGCCCCGCGGGTGCTGGCCCACGCCCCGAGCCGCCCCCGCAGCACTGTCGTCGCCGTCATGTCCCCCGCACTGGTGCTGACGAAAGCCACGCCCACCACCTGCGAGCTCACCACGTCGGGAAACGACTCGGCCAGCGCCATGATCGCCATGCCCCCCATGGAGTGCCCGACGAGCACCACCGGTTGGCTTCTTGCGACCTGGGACAGCACCGCAGCCAGGTCCCGCCCCAGCTGCTCGATGGTGTAGCGAGCCGACTCCCCGGAGCCGGAGGCTCCGTGGCCGCGGTGGTCCCAGGCCAGCGCACGGTAGCCCGCCTGGGCGCACACCTCCCGTTGGAAGGCCCAGGCCCGCATGTCCATCGTGTAGCCGTGACAGAACACGACCGTGGGCCGGGGCAGGCTGCCTTCACCCTGACGCGGGTCACGCCTTGGCTGCGGCTCGTCGATCTCCACGTGCAACCGGACACCATCATCAGCCAGCACCTCGAGGCTGCTCCGCAACGGTGGCGTCGACAGCGCCAGGCTAGTCATCGGCGCCGACTGGCGTCCGACCGGATGGAGCACCGCCCTCGACGTAGATCCTCGGCAGACTCGGGCCGAATCGGGTCACGATCTCGTAGTTGATCGTGCCGACGACCTCGGCCCAGTCCTGCGCCGTCGGTTCGCCGTGCTGCCCGGAGCCGAACAGCAGCACTTCCTCCCCGGCCTGGACCCCGAGTACGCCGGGGTCGCCGGCATCGATGACGATCTGGTCCATGCAGACCCGGCCGGCGATCCGGCGGCGTTGGCCACCGATCAGGACCTCGATCGCGTTCGACCCGTGACGGGGTACGCCGTCGGCATACCCCACGGGAACGTCCACCAACGTGGTCGGGCTGGTCGTGATGTGGGTGTGCCCGTAGGACACCCCCTGACCGGCCGGAACGGTTTTGACCGTGGCTGCCCTCGCGGTGACGCTCATCGCGGGGACGAGGTCGAAGGACGCGCTGTCGCCGAGGTCGGGCACCGGTGACAGACCGAACACGGCGAGGCCGGGCCGGACCATGTCCCAGGCCGCTCCGGGGTTGGTCAGGGTCGCGGCTGAGTTCGACATATGGCGCACCTGGGGAGTGAGCCCGGCGCGTTCAGCGAGGATGACCGCCTCGGCGAACGCCTCTTCCTGGTGTCGCACTGTCGGATGATCCGGGGCGTCGGCGTAGGCGAAGTGCGTGAAGAGGCCGGTCACCTCGATGAGCCCGTCACGCTCGGCCCGCACTGCGGCCTGCACCAGAGCCTCCCAGTCTGCGGAGCCGGTGTAGGCGCCGTTGCGGGCCAGGCCGGTGTCGGCCTTCAGCTGCACCCGCGCCGGGCGATCCCCCTCCTTGACGGCGTCGCAGACCTGTTCGATGGCCCAGGGCGCCGATAGCCCGACCTCGACGTCGGCGTCGATGGCCCGGCGGTAGGCCACGCCGCTGGTATGCAGCCACGTCAAGAGTGGGGCGGTGACGCCGGCCTCACGCAACGCCAGCGCCTCGGCCATCTGGGCTACGCCCAACCAGTCCGCTCCGCCGCGCAGGGCCGCTCGGGCAGCCGGCACCAGCCCGTGGCCGTAGGCGTCCGCCTTGACCACGGCCATCAACGCGGCCCCACCCGCGTGCCCCTTCAGGACCTCGACGTTGTGCTCGATGGCAGCCAGGTCGATGGTGGCCCAAGCCGGGTGGACTGCAGGGTCGAACGATGTCGTGGATGCATCCTTCATCAGAAGTCGCTTCGGGAGCTGGCGAACTGATCGGACCCCGCGCCACCCTGAGCTCCACCCCGGCGCTCCCCCATCGTGGCCAGCTGGGTCATCACGGACGTGGGGTCTCCCTGCGGCTTCGTCGCCGCGAAATCACCGATACGAGCCGCGATCCGCGCCGCGATCTCCTGGGTGCTGGCCCCCATACCCGCACCGGCCATAGCCGGCAGCTCACCGAGCACACTGACCGTGGCGGCCTCTGTGGCTGAGGCTGCCGCGGCCTCACCCATCGAAGCCAGACACAACCCCAGGGACAGCACGGCCCCGGTGGGGTTGGCCCAGCCCCGGCCGGCGATGTCGGGCGCCGAGCCGTGGATGGGCTCGAACATGGAGGTGCCCGAGCCGTCGAGGTTCAGGTTGCCGCTGGCCGCTACTCCCAGCCCGCCCTGCAGGACAGCCCCTAGGTCGGTGACGATGTCGCCGAACAGGTTGTCTGTCACCACGACGTCGAACCGCTCCGGTGTCACCGGCAGATGCATACACATGGCGTCGACGTGGACGTAGTCCGTCTCGACCTCCGGATAGCGAGCCGAGACCTCCTCCATCACCGCCAACCACAGCGCCCCGGACTGCACGAGCACGTTGGTCTTGTGACACAACGTCACCTTCCTCGATCGTTGCATCGCCAACCGGAAGGCGAAGTCGACCGCACGCTCACAGGCGAACCAGGTGGTGATCGAGTCCTGGGTGGCGACCGCAGCAGTCGTGCCGCGGTGCACCATGCTGCCCGTGCCCGCATAGGCACCCTCAGTGTTCTCACGGACCACGACGAGGTCGCAACGTTGGGGGGTCAACCCCGCGATCGGACTCTGCACGTGGGGATACAACCTGACCGGGCGCAGGTTGATCGCTTGGGTCATGGCCGCGCGCAGCGCAAGGATGACCCCACGCTCCAGCACTCCCGACGTGACCTTCGGGCTGCCGATGGCCCCGAAGACGATCGCGTCCTGAGCCTGCAGGGTGTCGATGTGCTCGGCGGTGAGCAGGTCACCGGTGGCGAGGTAGTGGTCGGCCCCCAACGGAACGGTCACTCGCTCGGTCTGGAAGCCGAAGACCTCCTGGGCAGCGTCCAGAACGGTCAAGGACGCTTGCGTGACCTCGGGTCCCACCCCGTCACCAGGGATGATCGCGAGGCGGTGCGGCCGGGATCGGGTCGTGGAAGGCATCGGTGCGGCAGGCTCCTGTGGGTCGGGGTGGGCCGTTGGTCGTGTGCTGTCGAGTCGGGCATTGCCCAGGGGTACGGATACAGTTTCGCTCACATCATCACAGGCAAGCGCGGGAGAGGTCGATGGGCAGCACGTTGGCGGAGAAGTTGTGGCGGAGCCACCTGGTCCGTAGGGCCGAGGGCGAGCCCGACCTGCTCTATATCGACCTCCATCTGGTGCACGAAGTCACGAGCCCGCAGGCCTTCGAGGGTCTGCGCACCGCGGGCCGACCCGTGCGCCGCCCGGACCTCACGCTGGCCACCGAGGACCACAACGTCCCGACCACCCTCGGCCCGGTGACGGACCTCGTCTCGCGGACCCAGCTGGACGCCCTCGGCACGAACTGCGCGGAGTTCGGTGTCGTGCACCATCGACGGGGCAACCTCGGTCAGGGCATCGTGCACGTCATCGGTCCGGAGCTCGGGCTGACCCAACCGGGGATGACGATCGTCTGCGGGGACTCACACACCTCTACCCACGGGGCCTTCGGCGCCCTCGCTTTCGGTATCGGCACCAGCGAGGTCGAGCACGTGCTGGCCACGCAGACGTTGCCGCTGAAACCATTCAAGACGATGGCGATCACCGTGAACGGGACCCTGAAACCCGGGGTCTCTTCCAAGGACATCATCCTGGCCGTGATCAACCGCATCGGCACCGGCGGCGGACAGGGCTACGTGCTGGAGTACCGCGGCAGTGCCATCGAGGCGCTCAGTATGGAAAGCCGGATGACCATCTGCAACATGTCGATCGAGGCCGGCGCCCGGGCGGGCATGGTCGCGCCCGATGACACCACCTTCGACTACGTCCGAGGTCGCACCCACGCCCCCGCCGCTGCGGACTGGGACGACGCGGTGGCGGCATGGCGCGAGCTGCGCAGCGACGACGACGCCGTTTTTGACGCCGAGATCGTGCTTGACGCGGACGCCCTGACGCCGTACGTCACCTGGGGCACCAACCCCGGTCAGTCGGTGCAACTGGGCGACGTCGTGCCCGATCCGGCGGATCTCGGCAACGAGGACGACAAGGACGCAGCCCAGCGCGCCTTGGCCTACATGGACCTGGAGCCCGGCACCGCCATGCGCGACATCCCCGTGGACGTCGTGTTCCTGGGGTCGTGCACCAACGGGCGCATCGAGGACCTGCGCATCGCCGCTGAGGTGCTGCGGGGTCGCCACGTGGCGCCGACGGTGCAGATGCTCGTGGTGCCGGGGTCGCACGCGGTGCGCCTGCAGGCCGAGGACGAGGGCCTGGACCAGGTCTTCATCGACGCCGGGGCCGAGTGGCGCTTGGCGGGCTGTTCGATGTGCCTGGGTATGAACCCGGACCAGATGGCCCCGCACCAGCGCTGCGCCTCGACCTCGAACCGCAACTTCGAAGGCAGGCAAGGCGCCAAGTCGCGAACGCACCTGGTCTCCCCGGTCGTCGCCGCAGCCACTGCGGTGCGTGGCACCCTCGGCTCCCCCGCCGACCTGCTCCCGACCGGCTCCCTGCAGGAGGTCCACTGATGGAAGCGTTCACCACCCACACCGGGACCGGTGTCCCGCTGCGACGGAGCAACGTCGACACCGACCAGATCATCCCGGCCCATTTCCTCAAACGGGTCAGTCGCACCGGGTTCGAGGACGGCCTGTTCGCCCGGTGGCGCGAGGACGAGTCGTTCATCCTCAACCACGAGGCGTATGCCGACGCCTCCGTCCTCGTGGCCGGCCCCGACTTCGGCACCGGGTCCTCGCGGGAGCACGCGGTTTGGGCGCTGATGCAGTTTGGCTTCCGGGTGATCATCTCCTCGCGGTTCGGTGACATCTTCGCGGGCAACTCCGGCAAGGAGGGACTGCTCTGTGCTCAGACCGCACAGGACGATGTCGAGCTCATCTGGAAGTTCCTGGAGAACGAGCCAGGAGCCCTGGTCACCGTGGACCTGCAGGCCCGGCGCATCGTGGCCGGCGACATCGTGGCCCGGTTCACCGTCGACGACTACGTGGCCTGGCGACTGGCCAACGGCTTCGACGACATCTCGCTGACGCTGCGCCACGCTGACGTCATCGCTGACTTCGAGGCCCAGCGCCCGGCATACAAGCCGGTCGTGTCTTCTGCTGTCTGATCATCTGCGTTAGTCTCAGCAGTGATGACGCGCCTCCTCCTCCTCAGCTGCCGCAGCGAGACCTCCTAGGTCCGGCCCTCGCTGCGGAGTTGCTGCGCCTCGGACGCCACGCACACCCAGTGAGGAAGACCAGTGACCGTGAAGACCAACCCCCAGCAACCCAGCGGTATGCCGTACGGCCGCTATACCCCCTTCGCGCCGATCGACCTGCCCGGTCGCACGTGGCCCGGCAAGACCATGACACAAGCCCCACGCTGGTGCGCGGTGGACCTGCGGGACGGCAACCAGGCGCTCATCGACCCGATGACCCCGGACCGCAAGCGGCGCATGTTCGAGTTGTTGGTCTCGATGGGCTACAAGGAGATCGAAGTGGGCTTCCCGGCTGCAAGCCAGACGGACTTCGACTTCGTCCGAATGCTGATCGAGGAAGACCTGATCCCCGACGACGTCGTCATCCAAGTGCTGACGCAGGCCCGGGAGCACCTCATCGAGCGGACCTACGAGTCCATCGAAGGCGCCAAGCAGGCCATCGTGCACCTCTACAACTCGACCTCCACCCTGCAGCGGCGGGTCGTCTTCAACACCGACATGGACGGCATCATCGACATCGCGATGACCGGCGCCCGGTTCTGCAAGAAGTACGAGGAGCAGCTGCGCTCGGACACCGAGGTCTTCTACGAGTACTCCCCGGAGTCCTACACGGGCACCGAGCTGGAGTTCGCGGTGCGCATCTGCAACAAGGTGATGGAGGTGCTCGAGCCCACGGCGGAGCGCCCGTTGATCGTGAACCTGCCGGCAACGGTCGAGATGGCGACGCCGAACGTCTATGCCGACTCGATCGAGTGGATGAGCGACCACCTGAACCACCGCGAGCATGTGGTGCTATCGCTGCACCCGCACAACGACCGGGGCTGCGCGGTGGCCGCGGCCGAGCTGGGCTATCTGGCCGGCGCCGACCGGATCGAAGGCTGCCTGTTCGGTAACGGGGAACGCACCGGCAACGTCTGCCTCGTCACCTTGGGGATGAACCTGTTCTCCCAGGGGATCGACCCGGAGATCGACTTCTCCGATATCGACGAGATCCGGCGCACCGTCGAGTACTGCAACCAGATGCCGGTGCCGGAGCGATACCCCTACGGTGGCGACCTCGTCTTCACGGCCTTCTCCGGGTCGCACCAGGATGCGATCAAGAAGGGCCTGGAGGCACTCAACAAAGAAGCCGCCGCCGCAGACATCGACGTCGAAAAGTTCGACTGGGCGGTGCCGTACCTGCCGATCGACCCCAAGGACGTCGGTCGCTCCTACGAGGCGGTCATCCGGGTCAACAGCCAGTCCGGAAAGGGCGGAGTGGCCTACATCATGCGTACCGAGCACCACCTCGATCTCCCGCGCCGGTTGCAGATCGAGTTCAGCCGGGTGGTTCAGGGCTACACCGAGGACTCGGGCGGCGAGATGTCCGCAGCCGCCATCTGGGCCGCGTTCGAGAACGAGTACATCGTGCCGACGACGCCGGTCCTGCTACGCAAGGTCGACACCCGCACCGCCGACGACGGCAAGGACCTCATCTCCGCCACCGTGGTCGTCGACGGGGCGGAGAAGGTCATCGAGGGTCTCGGTAACGGCCCCATCAACGCCTTCGTCGCCGCCCTGGCCAAGATCGGACACGACGTGCGGGTGTTGGACTACGCCGAGCACGCGCTGTCCTCGGGAGACGATGCCGTCGCCGCGGCCTACGTCGAATGCGCCATCGATGGCCAGGTCCGCTGGGGCGTCGGCATCGACGCCAATATCGTGACGGCATCACTGCGTGGGATCACCAGCGCCCTCAATCGCGGTCGCTGAGGCGATCCTCCGGCTTCGTGTCGCTCGGGTGCTGCATTCCGGGCCGCGGGCGGCCTGATCGAGCAGCACGGGCCTCAGGATGCAGCACACGGCTCGTGACGTGTTGAGGGAGGTTTTCCCTACCGTTGCATCGGTCAAGACGAGTCAGCGTCGACGCAGCAGCTGAGACACCGTGCTGGGGATGCTGTGAGCCACGTTCAGCGCTCGCACCGGACCACCAGGGTTGCTGTTGTGAGCTGCCACACCGTGGACGAGGGCTGCCAGAGAGCCAGCGTCGCGCGGCGTGAGGCCCGCGGCGAGCAGGGTGCCGCACACTCCGGCCAACACGTCCCCGGCACCCGCGGTGGCCAGCCACGGCGGCGCACTCGCTGAGACCCGGATCGGCATACCGACCTGCGGCTCGGCGATCACCGTGGTGGCTCCCTTGAGCAATACCGTCGCACCCGTCTCGTGCGCGGCGGCATGGGCCCAGGCCACCGGGTCGGCTTCCACCTGCTCCCGGGTGACCTCTTGGTGGCCGGGCCAGTGGGTCAACAACCGGGCCAGCTCACCGGCATGAGGGGTCAGCAGGGTGGGCGCCGACCGCGGGTAGTCGAAGAGGGCCAACGCGCCGGCGTCGATCACGCAGGGGTCGTCGGACTCGATCGCCCGACAGATGCGGTCGATCTGACCTCGAGCGGTGACGCTCGGATCCTCGGCGTCCACCCCGGGCCCGAGCACCCAGGCCTGCACTCGCCCCTCGGCCGGCACGGCCTCCGGGACGGCTTGCACGACGAACCGAGCAGCTGTCGGGGGTCCGACGTAGCGCACCATCCCGGCTCCGGCCTCGACCGCTGCGGTGCACGCCAGGACCGCCGCTCCGGGGAAGGACTCGCTGCCCGCAATGACGCCCACCACACCTCGGGAGTACTTGTGGTCACGAGCGGTCGGCACCGGCCAGAGCTCGGCAGCATCGTCGTGCTCCATCCGTTCGACCGCAGGAGCCGCAGACAGCGTGACGCCGATGTCCACCACGGTCAGTAGGCCGACGGCCGGCTCGGTGTTGGGCAACAGGTGGACAGGCTTGGCCACTGCGAAGGCGACCGTTTCGTCGGCGAAGACGGCCGCGGCGCCGATCCGATGACCGCTCGGGTCGACCCCACTCGGCAGGTCGACCGCCACCACGTAGCTGTCGTCGCTGATGGATTCGACCAGGGCGGCCATGGCGCCGGACAACCCCGCCCGGCCGCCGATGCCGACGAGGGCATCCAGCACGATTCCGGCCCCCGCGAGGGCCTCGATCACGTCGCCGGGGAGATCAGGGTTGGAGCGTTCCACGCCGATCAGGGGGATATGCGCCGCTTCGACCGCCTTTCGTCCATCAGGATGCATCTCCTCCCCCACGTGGACGACCTGGACGGTGTGGTCTCCAGCCAGGTCGACGGCGGCGAAAAGACCATCCCCACCGTTGTGACCCGGACCGACCAGCACCACGATCTGACGGACCGACCGTTGCTGAGCGCGGGCTCGCGTCACCTCCGCGAGGCCTCGAGCCGCCCGCAACATCAGCTCGCCTTCGTGTAGGTCGGCCATCAGTGCGTCCTCGGCGGATCGCACGTCGGCCACTGCGTAGGCGCAGATCATCGGCCGTCACCTACCGTCGCTGTCGCTGTTGCCACGTCAGGGCCCTTCTGCGATGACGACCGCCGAGGCGATCCCGGCGTCGTGGGACAGGGACACGTGCAGGGAGGTGATCCCCAAGTCCTCGGCGCGTGCGGCGACGCTGCCGATGACCTTCAGCTCTGGGCGCCCGTCGTCGTTGCGCACCACCGTGGCGTGAGCCCAGTGCAGACCGACCGGCGCTCCAAGTGCCTTGGCCAGTGCTTCCTTCGCAGCGAACCGGGCGGCCAGCGAGGCCAGCCGCAGCTCCCGTTCGGACTCGGTGAAGAGTCGCTCCATCAGGCGGGGAGTGCGCTCCAGTCGACGGCCGAACCGGGCGATGTCGACCACGTCGATCCCAACCCCGATGATCATCCGGTCTGCCGACTCACTCGACCGTGACCGACTTCGCCAGGTTGCGCGGCTGGTCGACGTCCAGGCCCTTGGCGGTCGAGAGATGCAGCGCGAAGACCTGCAGCGGGACCACGGTCAGCAGCGGGGCCAACAACGCCGGGCTCGTGGGCACGCGGATGACCTCGTCGGCGAACGGCACGACGTCCTCGTCACCCTCCTCGGCAATGACCAGGGTGCGGGCACCGCGGGCGCGGATCTCCTGGATGTTGGAGACGACCTTGCCGTGCAACCCGTGC
Source organism: Ornithinimicrobium sp. (assembly GCA_049646465.1). Lineage (GTDB taxonomy): Bacteria > Actinomycetota > Actinomycetes > Actinomycetales > Dermatophilaceae > Ornithinicoccus. The sequence goes on along the minus strand of JBARVW010000051.1, from coordinate 1,499 downwards.
TCGGAGGTGGGTGAGGGCACCACGATGAACACGGGCTGGCCGGGCTCGATCAGCGCGATCGGACCGTGCTTGAGCTCGCCGGCCGCAAAGCCCTCAGCGTGGATGTAGGCCAGCTCCTTGAGCTTGAGTGCCCCTTCCATGGCGATGGGATAGCCGACGTGGCGGCCCAGGAACAGGACGGCTCGACTGTCCGACATGAAGTGCGCGATCTCACGCACCCGGTCCATAGCCCCCAGCAAGGTCTGGATCTTGTCCGGGATCTCGTGCAGATCACGCATCACGTCGGCGGCCGCCCGGCCGTAGGACTCCCCCCGCAGCTGAGTGAGATAGAGCCCGAGCACGTAGCTCGCGGTGATCTGGGCCAGAAAGGCCTTGGTGGACGCGACGGCGATCTCGGGACCGGCGTGGGTGTAGAGGACCGCGTCGGACTCGCGAGGGATCGTCGAGCCGTGAGTGTTGCAGATCGACACCGTCTTGGCCCCGAGCTTGATGGCGTGGCGCACCGCCATCAGGGTGTCCATCGTCTCGCCGGACTGGGAGATCGAGACCACCAGGGTCAGCTCGTCGATCACGGGGTCCCGATACCGGAACTCATGGGCCAGCTCCACTTCGACCGGGATCCGTGTCCACCGCTCGATGGCGTACTTGGCGACCATCCCCGCGTACGCCGCCGTGCCGCAGGCCACGATCACGATCTTGTTGACCGCGGCGAGCTCTTCCTCGGAGATGTTGACCTCATCCAGCACCAGGGCGCCGGTCTCGTCCGTCCGACCCAGCAGGGTGTCCCGAACGGCCTGCGGCTGGTCGTAGATCTCCTTCTCCATGAAGGTGTCGAACCCACCCTTCTCCGCCGCTGCCGCGTCCCAGGTGACCTCGTAGGCCTTGCCGTCGCTCGGGGTGCCGTCGAAGTCGATCACGGCGTAGGAGTCCGCGGTGATCGTCACGATCTGGTCCTGGCCGAGCTCCAGGGCCTGGCGGGTATGGCCGATGAACGCCGCGACATCGGACCCCAGGAAGTTCTCGCCCTCGCCCAGGCCCACCACGAGGGGGGAGTTGCGCCGGGCGGCGACGACGGTGTCGGGCACGTCCGCGTGCACGGCCAGCAGCGTGAAGGCGCCGTTGAGCTCACTCACTACCGTGCGCATCGCCTCGGTGAGCTCCCCGGTGGCGTCGTAGGCGCGGCTGAGCAGGTGAGCGACCACCTCGGTGTCCGTCTCCGAGGTGAACTCGACACCGTCCTGAACCAGCTCGGTGCGCAGCCCGTGGAAGTTCTCGATGATCCCGTTGTGCACCAGGGCGAGCTTGCCGTCCGCTCCCCCACGCTGGGGGTGGGCGTTGGCGTCGGTCGGTCCACCGTGCGTGGCCCAGCGCGTGTGGCCGATGCCGGTGGCCGCCATGGGCAGGGTGTGCTCGGCCAGGGCCGACTTGAGGTTGGTCAGCTTTCCCGCGCGCTTGCGGGTCACGACCTCCCCGTCGGCGACCAGCGCGACCCCTGCCGA
>JBARVW010000050.1:0-11985 GCA_049646465.1 Ornithinimicrobium sp. | reverse complement strand
CCCCCACACCGGTCACGTGTCCGCCCCGGTAGCCGTGGGAGCAGCACCCAGTTCCACCGACGCCGAAACGCCCCCGGCGGCCCCGACCGCGACCACCACTACCCCCGCCGTGGCAGCGGAACACGAGCAGGGGGACGTCTACGAGGTGCGCCCCGGGGACACCCTGTGGTCCATTGCCGAGCAGCATCTGGGGGCCGGACGTGCCTACCCACGCATCGTCGAGCTCAACCCCGGGCGCCTGAACAGGGGTGGAGACTGGGTCACCCCGGGGATGCGGTTGCGGCTGCCGACCCTCACCGCAGGCACCGGCGAGGGTGCCGAGCGCGAGGTGGTCGTCCGGGAAGGGGACACCCTCAGCGCCCTGGCGGCCGAACACCTCGGCGACGGCAATCGGTGGCCGGAGATCTACCAGGCCTCCACCTCCACCGTGCAGCCCGATGGCCGCCGTCTGCAGGACCCCGATGTGATCTACCCCGGCTGGCGCCTCGACCTGCCCGCCAGCGCCACCGCCAAGGACGACCTCCAGGGCGCACCCGCCACCCAGCATGCACAGACAGACGCTGAGGCCGACACCGGCCTCGGACCAGAGACGGACACCCCCCAGGACACCCCGAGCGTCACCAGCCCAGACCCCGAACAACCACCGTCGACCACTGCGGCCGGGCCGGCGCGCACAGCCACCGAGTCCGGTGCGGCCTCGCCCGCGGGCAGCGAGCACGGCGCACCTTCGGCCCAGAACCCACCCGGCACCGCTAATGGGGACGCTGCCGGGGACGTTGGTGGGGACGGCAGGGACGCTGCTAGGGACGTAGAGGAAGACGACTCTCCGGCCTGGCTGCTGGAAGGCATCGCCGGTTCCGGGGCGATGCTGGGCGGGGCCCTGCTTCTGGCCCTGACCCTGCGCCGCCGCTCCCAGTTCCGGACCCGCCGGCCGGGTCGAGCGGTCGCCTCAGCCGACCCTGTCCTGGCCCCGGTCGAGAAGACGATTCACACGCAGGGGCCGCAGGCCGCGGTCACGCTCGAGCACCTGGACGAGGCCATGCGGAGGTTGGGGGCGGCATGGGCCGCCACCGGCCTGCCCGTCCCCGCTGTGACTGCTGTGCAACTGGCCGACGACGGCGTGCGGCTGCACCTGCTCGAACCGGCCGACCTGGGTGCCCACTGGCAGGACGCAGGGCAGGGTCAGCAGTGGTTCCTCCCGGCCGGCACGCCCCTGGAGCAGGTGGGGCCGCTGCCTGCGGACAGCCCGGCGCCGTTCCCGCTGCTGGTCTCCATCGGCGCCGGAGATGACGGATCGGCGTGGCTTCTGAACCTGGAGGACCTGGAGGTGGCCCTGACCGGGGCAGGGGAGTACGTCGAGGACTTGGCCCGCTACCTGGCCGCCGAGATCGCGGTCAACCCCTGGTCGGCCGGTGTCCGCCTGGACTGCGTCGGAATCGCCGAAGAGGTCGCCCCGATGAATCCTGCCCGGGTCCGCATCGCCGGCCCGGAGGCTGTCGAGGATCTCATCGCCCAGGTCGTCGGGGTGATCGACCGGGTAGGGGAAGGGGACGTGCCCACCGCCCGGGCGCGCCAGGACGGGGAGGACACGTGGCCTGCGCGCATGGTCCTGCTCAACACCGATGCCGCGGCGTCCCTGGCCGCGGACCAGGTGCGGGACCTGCTGGCCCATCATGCGGGCCGCACGGGTGCCTCCGTCGTCGTCGGCGGAGGTGCCCCCACCAAGACCGCGATCCAGATCGAGGCCACCGAGGGTGGCCGCATCCTCATCCCGGCCGCAGGGTTGCACCTTGTCGGTGTCGGTCTGACCGCCGACGAGGCCACAGGCTGCGCAGCCCTGCTCGCCCAGTCCCGGGAGGACCCGGACGTGCCGATGCCATCAGCACCCCGCGGCGCGCCTGGTCAGGAGGAGTCCTGGCGCGACTGGACCGATCAGGCCGGCGCGATCCGCCCGGAACACACCGTGCCCCGTCACGCGGCCAACGCGGGGGCTGTGACCCTCCTGCCAGAGGACGACGACGCCTATGAGGAGGTGGCGGCCACCACGGCAGCGGACCTGTCAGCGCTGTCCCCGCGCGTGGAGCCTGACGTCGCCCAGCAGGTGCTCGATGCCGACCCCACCCTCGACGAAGATCTCACCGCATGGTGGGACACGCAGGCCCGCGTCCCCAGGCTCACCCTGCTGGGCCCGGTGAAGGCCAAGACATGGGGTAAACCCCTGGCCGAGCGCAAGGCCTACCTGACCGAGCTCCTGGCCTACCTGGCGCTGCACCCGCAGGGCGTCACCACCGGGGAGACGGCCGAGGCGTTCGGGATCACCGAGGCCAAGACCCGGGACTACATCGGCCGGTGCCGCGAGTGGCTGGGCCAGGACCCTGCCAGCGGAGAACTGCACATCCCGCACGCTCAGGACGGCCCGGCCGCTCGGGAGCGCGGCGTGAACGTCTACCAAGTCCTCGGCCTCCGGGTCGACCTCGACCTCTTCCGCCGGCTGCGGACCCGCGCCGCCGCCCGAGACGGCGCCGAAGGCATCGAGGACCTCAAGCAGGCGCTGCGGCTCGTCCAGGGCAGACCCTTCGACCAGCTGCGCCGCGGCGGCTGGGGATGGTTGTTCGAAGGAGATCGGCTGGACCACCACACGACCTGCGCCGTGGTCGACGTCGCGCACATCGTTGCCACCCACGACCTGCAGACCGGAAACCTGGCCGGCGCACGCGCCGCCGCCGAAATCGCCTACCTCGCCGCACCCCACGAGGAAATCCCCACCCTGGACCTGGCCGCCGTCACCGCACGCGAAGGGCGCACCACCGAAGCCATGCGCCTGCTGCAGAAGGACGTCTGCAACCGCACCGACGACCCCGACCTCCCACCCGGCGACCTGCCCGAACGCACCCAACAGATCCTCGACCGCCACGGCTGGCTAGAGGGCGGCAAGAAAGCCGTCTAACAAAGCCGCCTTCCCCGACAGCAACCCTTTGCGGCTCTCCCCGCAGTCTGCCTCATCGTGGGCGTCACTCTATGCCGGCACGTACCGGCCGGCACGACCGCCCCAAGAACCCACCGGGCAAGCATGGCCAAGCCATCTCTTCGACATCATTTCTCCGTGCCGCAACCCGACTTTCCAGGGACGTTCAGGGACGCCCTGTGACCTGCGGGTTTGTCGCGCCCCCAGCCCTGGTTGCTTGCCAATTTCCCTCCGGTGGGGACGCTGACGGGAGCGCTGCTCGGACACCTTCTCGACGTGATCGCACGACGAGAGGAGCTCGAGATGAGCCTGGCGACGCAACTCGGTCTGGAGCCACCGCAGGGGGACCTGTGGGTCTCGGCATGCGCCCGTTGGCAGGGATGGCAACGGGCCCATCCGGTACTGGCCGTCTGTGACGACCTTTTCGGGCTACGGGATTGGGTCAGGCACGCGGCCCCGGATGAGACGAACCAGGTCCTCCTGATCCTGGCCGAGTTGGGAGCCGCCGATGGGGGAGACGACCCGGCGGCCACGGCGGCGTTGCTGTGGCTGCTGCTGCCCGGGGCAGTCGGCATTGCCCACGCCCTGATGCCGTTGTCCCAGCGAATCGATGAGCTTGTGGCTGCCCAGCTGTGGATCTGCGCTCGCACGGTCAGCTGGCGCAAAGGCGTCTCGGTCGCGGCGACGGTCCTGATGAACACCCGGCGAGAGGTGATGACAGACCTGGGACTGTCGATGGACCCCCGGGCCGCCCGGGTCGAACTCCCATCAGCGGACCCCGAGCTTCTCACCGGGCCAGGTTTCTCCGGACACCCGGTCGGCACCTGTGTGCCACAGAGCGACGCGGCGGCGGACGTGGATCTGTTGCACGGGCTGCTGGAGGACGCCACTCGTGCTGGCCTGGTGAGCAGGTCTGAATGCCATCTCCTGCTGCGCCTGGCCCAGCACGCGCGCACTCGCCGCGGCGGACGGGGCCGGGGAGGCCTGTTCGCGCGCTCCAGCACTGCTGACGTTGCGTACGAGTGTGGCGTGTCCCGCGCGACGGTGACGCGGCGGGCTGACCGTGCCCTCCGGACTCTCCAGGACACCTACGCCAAAGGAACTCGGGTCGCATGAGACCCAGAACTTCACCGCCGCGCTTTGGGAGGCATGAGGATCCCCCAATCAGAGGTCGGCGACGACGTCGAGCAGCTGCTCGCGCTGTCCGCATCCGGCCCGCGGGTGCTGGCGGACCTGGACGACTGTGTCCGCCGTCTGCGCGCGGTCCAGGCCGCCAAGTCCGCCCTGGCCCAACTATCCACCGAGGACGTGCGGCAGGCGATCGCACGCCGGCAGCAGCACTTGGTCAGCCCCAGGAGTGGGTCGTGACCGTGGTCAGCGTGGACGAACTGCAGCGCGCCTGGAACGCCGTCAAGGACGGCCAGTTCCGGCCCGGGGACCCCAACTTTCCGCCCCGGGGGCCCGCCCGGCGACGAACCTGCTCCAGTGAGGCCCAACCCGCCTGGGATCCCGGATCACCCGTGCTGCCGGTCCTGGGCTGCCACGGGTCGGCCGGGTGCACCACAGTGGGAGTGGCGGTCGCGACTGCCCTGGCACAGCCGGTCCGGGTGGTGGAGTCCAGTCCCGCCGCCGCCAGTGGCCTGGCCGGGTTCGCCACCGCAGAGCTCGGCCAGACCGGGACCGGGTGGGTGCGTGGGCGACGGCACCAGGTGGTCCTGGACCGGTTGGAGGGCGGGTACGCCTCACCCGAGCAGGTCCCTGTCCCGGACAACGACCCGCCAGGCGGACCGTCGCTGAACCTGCTCGACACCGGGTGGGGGCTGGACACGATCGTGCTGTCCCCGGGGTGGGTCCGCGCCACCGTGATGGACGCGCAGGCTCTCATCCTGGTCACCACGGCGACCGTTCCGGGCCTTCGCCGCCTGGAAGGGGCGCTACGCGAACTCGACCCGCACGAGCGACGGCTGGCCGTGGCGGTCCACGGCCCCCGGCGACGGCGGTGGCGCCGTGAGGTGGCCTCCTGCGTCGGCCCGCGCACCCAAGCCCTCCTTGAGGTGGCGTTGGTGGAGGTTCCGCACGACCCGGGCCTGGCCGTGCGCGGCCTGGACACCTCCCCCCTTCCCGGCGGTGTCTTGGCTGCTGCCACCACGATCACCCAACTCCTCGGGCTGGACAACAGTCCTAAACCCCACCAGAAGGGAAACACCCAGCATGTTCACTAGCGTCCAGGACGCCGGCCTGCAGGCCGCCACGTTCGTCACCCAGGTCTGCCCTCAAGCCCCGCCCGGTGCACAGGTACACGTCGACAACATTCTCGGGTACGTCCTGTGGGGTGTCGGCATCCTGTTCTTCCTCGGCGTCATCATCGCGGTCGGCGCGATCGCCGGCGGCCGGATGTTCGGCATGCCGCACGCCAGCACCGGGGGCATCATCGGCCTCGTCATCGTGTTCATCGCGGTGATCGCCTACCTGATCCTGCCCGGGATCCTCGACGCCATGATGGGCACCGGGTGCGTCTAAATGGCTGCGCAGACATCCGAGATGTGGGGCCGCGGCCGGTTGCTGGCCATCCTGGCCAGTGCGCTGGGTGCGGGGCTGGTGTTGTTGCTGGGCCTGGGCCTGTTCATCTGGCAGGTCCTGCAGGACGACACCACCGAGACGGACGGTAGGCAGGAGCCAGTCACCTCGCCCGTGGCGGTGGAGGAGTTCACCCTGGCCGACGGTGGGCCCGCACGGCGTGAGCAGATCGCAGGTGCGGCCATGCTGGCGCCCCAGGACCCGCGGGCCTTTCGTGGGGGACCGGTGGCACCGACGGTCCTGCCACCCCTGGTGATCCCCCCGGCGGCCACGACCGGCCCCGTGGAGGTCCCCACCGGGTACCCGTCCACCGCCGAGGGGGCGCTGGCGCAGCTGGCCGCGATCGACGTCGCGGTCACCCAGGGCATGTCCGTACCGGCCACCCACGAGATCTACCAGGCCTGGTCCACCGGGGAGGCGGACCCGGCCCGGTGGGTGATGACCGGCAACGTCACCGACTTCCTGACCGCAGCAGGGCAGAGCGGGCAGCAGAAGGAGGCGGGCCTGGTCGTGACCGCGGCCCCGGTGGCCGGGCAGGTCAAAGGTATCGACGGGGACGACTGGGTGCTGGCATGCGTCCTGCTGGAGCTGCACGCGAGTCTCGTGCAGGAGGCCCGGGCCGCGTACGGGCACTGCGAGGCGATGACCTGGGCAGGCGACCGGTGGCTGATCGACACCACCCACCAGGTGGCCGCGGCGCCGTCGACCTGGCCCGGGACCGAGCTGGCCGCCCAGGCCGGTTGGCGTCCCTGGTCCAGCGACCACTGAGACGAAAAGAGGCGTTGCCGTGTTGGATATCCCGAACCCGTTCCAGTACCTGGCGGGAAAGGCCGTCGGTGAGGTGGTCGCCGATGCCTGGACTTCCATTATGCTGGCCATCTGGATGGGCGGCCTGTGGTTCCTGCGGACCGCCCTGGGGTTCGTGGACGCCATCCTCACCCCAGATGTCACCGCGGTCGGCCCCGCCGGCGAGGTCTACCGGACCACGTTCTGGTTGGCCCTGGCCCTGGTCCTGATGCTGGCGATGGCACAGCTGGGCTTGGCCGCATGGCGCCGCGACGGTGGTGACCTGGCCCAGGCCGGGATCGGGGTGGCTCAGTTCGTCGTGGTGTTCGCGGCCTGGCTCGGGTACGCGGTGATGGTTCTGGCCGCCGCGCAGGGCCTGACCAGGTCGTTGATGCAGGCCATGTTCGGCGTCGAGCTGTTCTCGCACTGGGAGCCTTCGGAGGTCTTTTTCATCGCTGCCGAGGACGTCACCGACACGTTGCTGGCCACTGTCCTGGGGTTCATGGGGCTGTTCCTGTGGCTGGGGGCGATCGGGTTCTTCCTGGTGATGCTGGCCCGGGCCGGGGCCCTGCTGGTCCTGGTCGCCACCGGCCCGATCGCCGCGGCGGGGCTGGCCAGCGGGTTCTCCCGGTCGTGGTTCTGGAAGTCCTTCCGGTGGTTCCATGCCGCCGCGTTCACCCCCGTCCTGGTCGTCTTGGTGCTCGGGCTGGGGACATCACTGACCACTGGGGTCGTCACCGGGGAGGCTGACGGGCTGGCCAAAACCATCGGCACGGCCATCCCCGGGGTGTTCCTGATCTGCATCGCCGCGTTCTCCCCGCTGGCCCTGTTCAAGCTGTTGGCGTTCGTGGACCCGGGTACCTCCTCCGGGGCGGCGATGCGGGCCGGGTACGAGGCTCAGGGCGGGGTGCGGGGACTGGCGGGCCGGGCAGGGTCGACCTCGAACGCCGCGTCGTCCGTGGACAGCCACGGCCGCTCCAACGGCGAGGTCTCCGCCGAGGGGGAGGCGAACCAGCGGGCCGCGAAGGCCACCGGTGCCCTGGCCTCTACCGGCGGGGGCCTGATCAGCCCGGCCGCCGGTGTGGTGGGCGCCGCGGTGGGCGTGGGTGTCGGTGCGATGGTCTCGGCCGGTACCCGGGGCGCCGCTATCGGCGCGGACCTGTCCAACCAGATGGGGGTAGGCCACAACACCTACGTCCCTGACTTCCAGCCGACCAGGGCCACCGGCGACCGACACCGGGTCACCCACCCCGAGCAACGCGGCGAGGACACCGGTGGTGGTGGCAGTGGCGGGGACACCGGTGGGGCAGCGGTGCAGGCACCCCCACCGGCACAGACCACCCCGAGCACCGGCGCCGGGTCGGTCACCACCCCGGGTAGCAGTGGTGCCGCGGGGTCTGGTGGTTCAGCGGCCGGGGCGGCAGCGGGCGCGGTGAAGTGATGGGCACCGGGCAGTTCCCGGGCCCGTTTGGGTCGGGACCGACACAGCAGGCAGGAAGGCACCCACGATGACCGTCTACCGCGACTACACCCGCGCCCGCATCGGCTGGTTCTTCGGGCTGACCGGCCTCCAGCTAGCAGTCCTGGCCGCTGCGGTACTGCCGGTGGCCTGGTCGGTGTCCAAGCAGGACTGGGTCGAGGTCACCCTCTTAGCGGTTGCGTGGGGTCTGCTGTTCCTGGTCGTGGCCGTCCCGGTGCGCGGCCGCTCGATGACCGGGTGGATCACCGCGACGCTCGGGCTAGCCGCGGGGACGCTGGCAGGGTGGACCCGGTTCCGGGCACGGGCCACCGCCGGGCAGGCCACACCTGCGGGGCAGGCCGACCTACCCGGGATCCTGTCCAGCATCGTGATCCACGAGGGTCCACCGGCCGGGCACCACCACCGGCGGGTAGCGCTGATCCAGAACCACTCCACCCGGACGTGGGCGGTCACCGCCTCGATCGTCCACCCCGGCCTGGGCCTGGCCGAGCTCGATGACCGCCAGGTCTACGGTCAAGGTCTCGCCGAGCTACTCGACGCCGCGGTGCGGGCCGAGCTGGCATGCGAGGTCATTTTCATGGTGCGCACCGTCCCCGAGGACGGTGCTGAGCGGGTGGACTGGGTCCGCCGACACCGCGCCCCGAACGCGCCGCCGCAGGTCACCGGTATCAACGAGGACCTGCACGAGTCGTTGACCGCCGCGACCGTGCGCACCGAGGAGTACGTCACCGTCGTGGTGCCCGAGTCGCGGCTGGGCAAGGTCGCCCGGGAGTACGGCGGCGGCCTGAACGGCCGCGCGCGTGCCCTGTACGGGGCGATCGGTGAGATCGAGTCCCACCTGCGCGGTGGGATGGGCGTCTCCAGCGTGGAATGGTTGACCAGCCCCCAGCTGGCAATCGCGTGCCGGACCGGGTTCGCCCCCGGCGACCGGGCCGCCATCATCGACGCCCTGGCCGCCGCCCAGAGCGACGAGGCCGTGAACACCGACGTGCCGTGGGAGATCGCCGGGCCCTCTGGGGCCGACCCCGCCGTGCGGCACTACTCCCACGACGCGTGGAACTCGGTCTCCTCCACGATCAAGCTCCCGGTCCAGGGTGCCGCGATGGGCGCCCTGGCGCCGGTGCTCATCCCCCACCAGGACGGAGAACGACGCAGTTTCGTCGTCGCCTACCCCCTCGTCCCGCCAGGGCGCGCCGACCGGGCCTCGGCCAACAGCGAGTTTGGTGCCGACCTCGGGCAGTCCCTACGGGTCGCCGCACGAATCAAGGCGCGGACCAGCAATGTCGATGAGTCGGAGAAGGTGCGCCGCCTGGAGTCGAAGCTGGCCCGAGGCAACTCGCTGACCGTCCCCTACGCCGTGGCCACGGTCACCGTGCCCAAGACGGTACGGGCGGCCGAGGCCGGCCGGCGGCTGGACTCCTCGATCCGGCGGGCGGGGTTCGCCCCGTTGCGGCTGGACCTGGCCCACGACGTGGCGTTCGCGGCGTCGGTGGTGCCGATGGGCGTCAGCCTGACCCGGAAGGCGGTCTGAAGGTGAGTACCGCACGCCTCCCGCGGGAAGCCGGTGGCCGCGATGTGGCCAGGCTGCTGGCCGACTTCGGCCACGACGCCCCACCGGCCATCGCACCCGTAGGCAAGGAAGCACGAGAGCCGCGGGTGTTCCGGCCCACCAGCCCCAGGGGCCCACGGGCCCGGGGCCGGGGGTGGGCACCGGCGCGGGCGCCCGTGGCGACGTGGCGGATGACCAGTGACCAGGCGCCGGCGTTCTGGCCGTTCATCCCGACACCGGCGCTGCCCCCGACCGGCGCGCAGATGGGTATCGACGTCGCCTCCGGGGCCGCGTTCCACTGCGATCCGCTCGGCTGGGTGGTCCGGCCCGACGTGCCGATCACCAACCCGAATATCATGTGCTTCGGGAAACCGGGGATGGGAAAGTCCGGGACCACCAAGGCGTTCATCCTGCGGATGATGGACTTCGGCTACCGGTCCCTGATCCTGGGGGACACCAAGGACGAGTACGAGGGCCTGTGCCGGTTCCTCGGGGTCGAACCGATAGCGCTCGGCACCGGGTTGGGCGCCCGGGTGAACCCGTTGGCGTTGGGACCGTTGGGGCACGGATGGGACCAGCTGGACCCGGTGCAGGCGCAACAGCGCGCCCAGTCCGTGTTCTCCCGGTGGCTGACCCTCGTGCGAGCCCTGGTCGGGTCCCAACAGATCGGGGACGCTCTGGTCCCGTTCGGACCCTCCGACGAGGCGGTGGTCCGCACCGCCCTGGCCGACCTGGTCGGGTACGCCCACGGAGCCACCGCGCTGACTGAGACCACCCTGCCCGGGCTGTGGCACGCCCTGGATAACCCCAGCCCGGACCTGGTGCAAGCAACCCGGTACGAGACGCGGCGCCAGTTCATGGACTCCACGCGGCTGCTGCGCGACGCCCTGGGCCAACTGGTCGGCGGTGCCCTGGCGGGCATGTTCGACGAGCACACCAACGTCGCCATCGACTGGCTGGCCCCGATTCAGTCGCTGTCGCTGTCCCGGCTGCCCAAGGAAGCCGTCGGGATCGCCCTGACCTGTCTGGGCTCCTGGGGTGCCGGGCAGCGGGAAGTGGTGTCCCGGACCGACCAACGTGTGGTCGTGCGGGACGAGGCGTGGCGGCAGCTGCGGTTGGGCCCGGAAGCGGTCAAGGCATTCGACGCCGACATGCGCCTATCCCGGGGGTACGCCGGGCAGGGCGGGGACATCCAGTACGCCGTCGCGCACAAACCCTCAGACCTGCTCTCCGCTGGGGACGAAGGCTCCCAGGCGCAGACCATCGCCCGGGACATGCTGCACCTGGCCGACATCAAAATCCTGCACGGGCAGGGCCCCAAGGTCGCCGCCGAGCTCGACGAGATCCTCGGCCTGGGCCCGTTGGCCGTGGCGGCCATCACCACGTGGGCCCGGCAGGAACCCGGCCGGGCCGTGTGGCAGGTCGGGGACCGCATGTACAAGGTTCAGACCATCTTGCACCCCCTGGAGAAAGACCTGGCCAACACCAACCTCGGCATCGAATCGGCCGGGTGAACAGGCATGAAAGGCATCATCGTCGGCCTGCTTGCCGTCGGGCTGCTACTGGGGTTCCCCCTGTCGACCGCGGTACTCGTGGCCTCGGTCGCCACCCCGGCGATCGCGCAGGAACACCAAACCTTGTCCTGCGAAGGGGTGCAGCCAGCCACCGGACAGTGGCGGCCACCGTACGAGAACGCCTACACCCAGACCTCACAGTTCGGGCACCGGTTCCACCCCACCCACAAGAAATGGCGCCTGCACGCCGGGGTCGACCTGGTGTCCCAACCACCGGGCGGCACCGTCGTCGCGGCCAGCGGGGGCAGAGTGACCGCCGCCGGGTGGTCAACCGGTGGAGGCAACACGGTGACCATCGACCACGGCGGTGACATCCTCACCCGGTACCTGCACCTGGCCGCCCCCAGCCCACTGTCACCCGGGCAACTCGTGCACGCCGGCCAGCAGGTCGGTGTCGAAGGGGCCACCGGGGAGTCCACCGGTTCGCACCTGCACTTCGAAGTCCACACCGGCGGGCAACCGGTCGACCCGGTCCCGTTCATGGCCGAACGTGGCGCTGCGCTGTCCGGTGTCCCCGTCGCACCCTCACCCGCACCCGGCCTGGTGCCGGAGCTGCCCGAGGATGGGGAGGGCGGGATCGGCTTCGAGCTGCCCGCCCACGGGGAACCTCGCCAGGACTCCCTACACAACCCACCGCTACCCATCCCGCCCGGCGTCCAGGCGCTCTACGAGGAGGCTGGGGCCGAGTACGCGATTCCGTGGGCCCTGCTGGCCGGGATCGGCATGGTCGAGACCGCCCACGGCGCCAACACCGCCACCAGCTCCGCCGGCGCCCGGGGGCTCATGCAGTTCATGCCGGCCACCTTCGCCGCCCACGGGATCGACGGGGACGGCGACGGCCTGGCCGACATCAACAACACCGCCGACTCGGTCCACTCCGCGGCGAACTACCTCACCGCCTCAGGAGTCACCCGCGGCGAGCAGGGCGTGCGTGAGGCGCTCTTCGCCTACAACCACGCCGACTGGTACGTCAACGACGTCCTCTTCTACGCCCACACCTACGGTGGGGGACTGGTGCTGGGCGACCCGCTGCACTGCGACGCCCAGGGCGGCA
>JBARVW010000049.1:0-36010 GCA_049646465.1 Ornithinimicrobium sp. | reverse complement strand
CGAAGCCAGGGCTGGACGACCTCGTCGAGGATGGCACGCTGCGGATCGAGTACCGCGACATCGCCATCCTGGGCGAAGACTCCCTGGCCGCCTCGATCGCCGCCCGCGCCGCCGGGGAGCAGGGCCTGTATTGGGAGTATCACGACGCGCTGTTCGACGTCACGGCCAGCGGTGACCACCCCTCCTTGCCGACCAATAAGCTCCTCGACCTTGCCCAGCAGGTGGGTGTGTCCGACCTGGACACGTTCGAGCAGGATCTGGACTCCCCGGAGCTGATGGAGGCCGTGGCCACCGAGACTGACACGGCGCGAGAGCTCGGCATCACTTCCACCCCCACTTTCATTATCAACACCGTGCCTCTTCAGGGCGCCCAGCCACTGGATACCTTCCGACAGGTCATCGCGTCCGAAGCCCAGAAGGCCGGTTCCTGACTCGGCGGGTCGCCCCGAACGCGAAGACGCCCCGCTCGGTCGACTCTGCGCTCGCGGCGTCGCTCCCGGCTCGGACGGACCTGACGACATACCCTGCAGTGATGACCGGAGGACACGGATGAGGATCGTCGTGGCCCTAGGCGGCAACGCCCTGTTGCAGCGCGGCCAGGTGCCCGACGCCGACAGCCAGCTGAAGAACATCCAGCTCGCTGCGCGCTCCCTGGCGCCGCTCGTCGATGAGCACCAGGTCGTCATCACGCACGGTAACGGCCCGCAGGTCGGGGTGCTGGCCATGGAGAGTGCCGCCGACCCCCGACTGACGAAGTCCTACCCGTTCGACGCCCTCGGAGCGATGACCCAGGGCCTGATCGGCTACTGGATCCTGCAGTCGATGGGCAACGTCCGTCCCTACCGACAGTTCGCCTCGATCATCAATCAGACCTTGGTCAACAGCGACGACCCGGCCTTCGATCGTCCGACCAAGTTCGTGGGCGAGGTCTACGACGAAGCCACCGCCCGTTCGCTGGCCCAGAAGAACGGGTGGCAGGTCAAGGCCGACGGGCCCCAGTGGCGGCGGGTCGTTCCTTCGCCCAAACCGCAGGAGGTCATCGAGACCAAGCTCATCGACCACCTGCTGGACGAGTCGATCATCGTGGTGTGCGCCGGCGGTGGCGGGGTGCCGGTGGTGCGCACCGCTACCGGTGACCTGCAGGGGGTCGAGGCCGTGATCGACAAGGACCTGTCCGCAGCGCTGTTGGCCAGCCGACTGCAGGCGGACCGCCTCCTCGTGCTCACCGACGTGGAGCACGTCATGGACGGCTTCGGCACCAACGACCCCCACCCGATCCGACACACCACGCCGGCTCAGCTCCGCGCGCTCGAGCTACCGGCCGGGTCGATGGGGCCCAAAGTCGAGGCGGTATGCCGCTTCGTCGACCACGGCGGGAAGGGCAAGGCCGCCGCCATCGGGACCCTCTCCGCGGCCGCGGACCTGCTCGCGGGTGAGGCCGGCACCTACGTCACCGCCGAGCCCCTCTAGCAGCTGTCGCAGCTGTAGCCACTTGCTCAGGACAGCTGGTCGAGCCACCGCCCCCGCACCGGTGTCCACTCCAGGACCTCCACGTGGTCGACCAGCCCTTGCTGCTGCATCGGGTCCTCACGCAGCAGATCACGCACCTCTGCCCCCGACTTGGCCTCCAACAGCAGCAGCGCCCCCGCCGGATCCGCATCCGGGAAGGGTCCACTCAGGAGCAGGGTCCCGTCAGCGCCCAGGTCAGCGAGGAAGTCACGGTGCGCCGGGCGGTGCTCATCACGACCGGCGGTGTCGTCGGAGTAGGTGTAGCGGACCGCATACGTCGTCATGGCCCGATCCTGCCACCTCCCACGTCACAGCGGCCTAGATAGCGTCGAGCGCCGAGCTCAGGTCCCGCCACAGGTCGTCGACGGACTCGATGCCGACCGAGAGCCGCACCAGGTTGTCCGGCACCGTCTCGACCTCGGCAACGTGACGACGTCGCCGCTCGATCTGCGACTCCACTCCACCCAGGCTCGTCGAGTGGGTCCACAGCTGGGTCTGCGCGCACACCGCCTCCGCGGAGTCGGCCCCGGACCCTCCGTCGGTCGCCGCTACCTCCATGGCCACGATCGACCCCCATCCCGGATACCGCACCCGCGAGACCGCCGGGTGCTCGGCCAGCCGCTGCGCCAGCAGGGCCGCCGTGGCACCACTGCGCTCGGTCCGCACCGCCAGGGTCCGCAGCCCGCGCAGCGCCAGCCAGGCCTCCATCGGTCCTGGGATGGCGCCCCGGCTCGTCCGGTGAGCGTGAAGGCGCTCACCGAGCTCGCGTCCGGCCTCGGTATCGGCGGTGACCGCCACGCCGAGCACCACGTCGGAGTGACCGGAGAGGTACTTGGTCGCCGAGTGGATGACGATGTCGGCGCCGTCCTCCAACGGCCGCTGCAGCAACGGCGTGGCGAAGGTGTTGTCCACCATGACCAGTGCCCCGATGTCGTGGCCCGCCGCGACGACAGCCGCCAGGTCCGCCACTTCGAGCATCGGGTTCGTGGGCGACTCGGCGATCAGCAGATCTGCGGCCGGCTCCAACGCCATCGCGGCCAAGACCTCGTCGCTGTCGGAGATGTCCACGTGTCGCACCGTGATGGCTCCCGAGGCAGACAGGTCAGCCAGCAGTGCGGTGGTGCCGCTGTAGGCGTGGTGCGGAGCGACCACCACTCCTGCGTGCGGCACCAGCGAGAGCACGGCCGAGATCGAGGCCATCCCCGAGGCGAAAGCCAGCGCGTGCCCCCCTTCCAACCCGCCGATGGCCTCCTCGAAGGCGCTCCAGGTGGGGTTGCCCACCCGGGCGTAGCTCAGGTCGGCACCCGCCCGGTAGGTCGACGTCAGCGTGATCGGCTCGTTCACAGGCTGACCCGCCTCGTGCGACGGTCGGCCGAGCGCGACGGCCTGGGTCTCCAGCGACCACCGGGGCGACGACATACTCACTGCTCCTCATCCTTCGGGGATCCGCGGTCGGACGTCGATGGCTCCTAGCCGTCAGCGTCGCTCTTGCGGTCACGGTAGGCCGCAGCAGCCATCCTATTGCTGCACGCGACGCTGCAGTACCGTCGTGAGCGGTTGCGGGACAGGTCGGCGAAGATGTGCTCGCACCCCGTGGCCTCGCAGATCTTGAGCCGTTCGGTCTCCCCCATACGCAGCACGTCCACCAAGGCCATGGCAGCCTCCACCGCCATCCGCGTGGCCAATGGCTGGTCCGTGGTCGTCGCGTGCAGGTGCCAGTCGAACTCGTCGTGGCGCACGATCTGGGGCAGGGCTCGCGCCTCGCAGAGCAGGCTGTTGACGCACTCGACCTGCTCCAGCTCGGGGGCTAGCCACATCCGGCGCAGGGTCGGCCGCAGGGCGCGGACGTCACGGAGCTCGGCCTCATCGCCGGCGTGGTGACCCTTCCAGCCAGCGTCCACGTAGAAGGCCTCGAGGTCGTGAGTGGTCAACAGCGTGTCCGGCTCCACAGCGGTGTTGACCAACGCCGCCGCCGCGATCAACGCTTCTTCGGTGTCATGGGCAAAGACCATGTTGACTCCTGACGAATACTGAGCGTATCGTCATGAGTGTAACGCGATTGACACCTGACGGGAATCCCCGCACACCCTTCGAAGGAGGCACGATGACCGCTACCCGCATGCCCTCGACCCACCAAGGATTCGCCCTTGCGCTCATCTCCGCGGCCGCCTTCGGCACCGCGGGGTCCTTCGGCAAGTCCTTGCTGGACACCGGGTGGAGCCCGGTCGCCGCCGTAGCGGTGAGGGTCGCCATCGGCTCCCTCGTCCTGGCGTTCCCGGCCGCGCTGGTGATGCGCGGCCGGTGGCACACCCTGCGCCACGGATGGTCCTCGGTGCTCCTCTTCGGGGTCTTCGGGGTCGGGGTCGCCCAGGTCGCCTTCTACCAGGCGGTCCAACACATCCCGGTCGGTGTCGCCCTGATGCTGGAGTACCTCGGGATCCTGTTCGTCGTGCTGTGGCTCTGGGCCCGGCACGGCCAACGGCCACGCACCCTGACCTGGGTGGGCATCGCACTGGCCGTCGCCGGGTTGGCCTTGGTGCTCGACGTCTTCGGGGTCGCCTCGATCAGCCTCATCGGAGTCCTGTGGGGCATGCTGGCCGCCGTCGGACTGGCCGCCTACTTCATCGTCTCGGCCGACGACAGCCACGACGTCCCGCCACTGGCCATCGCGACCGGTGGCCTGATGTTGGGCACCGTCGCGCTGGCCGTCGCCGGATGGGTCGGGCTGGCCGACTGGGAGTGGAACACCGCTGAGGTGAGGCTGGCCGGCACCGTCATGCCGTTCTGGGTGAGCCTGCTCGGGATGGGGGTGGCCGCCGCAGCCATCGCCTATGGCTTGGGTGTCATCGCGACGCGCGCCATCGGATCGAAGATGGCGTCCTTCTTCGGCCTTACCGAGGTCCTGTTCGCCGTGCTGTTCGCCTGGCTCCTGCTCGGGCAGCTGCCCGGACTCATCCAGCTCCTGGGTGGGGCCGTCATCCTGACCGGTGTCGTGGCCGTGAAGCTGGACGAAGAGCCGGCCACGGTGGCCGACGTCACCCCTGAGATGTCACCCGTGACAGACATCACGGAATGCGGGACCCCCGTTACGGCATTGGCACCAGAGTGACTTTGCGTGAACCCTTGACCGTGCCGGTGGATGAGACATCTTCGGCTGTCGACTCACCCCCCGAGCAGCTCCCTCAGCAGCAGAAGAAAGAGCAGTCGATGCTCTCCCGTCTGCTGCTGTTCGGGGCCTTGGTCGCGATCGGCCCGCTCACGATCGACATGTACTTGGCGGCCTTCCCCACGGTCGTGACGGACCTGGGCACGACCGAAGCCGTGGTGCAGCTGACGCTGACCGCCACCCTGGTCGGCCTGGCCACTGGTCAGCTGACGATCGGGGCCATCTCGGACAACGTCGGTCGGCGGATCCCGCTGCTCACCGCACTCGGCGTGTACGTCGTGGCTTCCGTAGCCATCGCGCTCACCAGCACCATCGAGACACTGCTGCTGCTGCGTTTCGTGCAAGGCTTCACTGCGGCCTCGGGCATGGTGCTCAGCCAGGCCATGGTCCGCGACCTCTACAGCGGCTCGAGGATGGCCACCTTCATCTCACGGCTGTTCCTGATCGTGGGCGTGGCCCCGATCCTGGCGCCGACGCTGGGCGCCCAGTTCCTGCACTTCTGGCCCTGGCGCAGCATCTTCTGGGGCCTCGCTGCCTTCGGCCTCGTGCTGGTCCTGCTGTCGTTCTTCCGCGTCCGCGAGACGCTCCCGATGGAGCGACGCACCGCCGCCGGCCCCCGGCCCGCCTTCGCGTCCTACGGGGTTCTGCTCCGGGACCGTCGCTACGTCGGGCTGGTGCTGACTGCCTGCACCGCGATGGGCTCGCTGTTCGCCTACATCTCCAGCGCGACGTTCATCTTCCAGGAGCTCTACGGCATGAGTGTGCAGCAGTACGCCCTGGTCTTCGCCGCCGGTGCTGGCTCCTTGACGGTCACCAGCCAGATCAACGGCTCGCTGGTCAAGCGCATCCACCCGGCCCGCATCATGATGGTCGCTTTGCCCTTCATGGTGCTGGTCACCTCCTCGCTGCTGGCCGTGTCGCTGCTCGACCTCGGCGTATGGCCGATCGTGGCCGGGGTCGTGATGGTGATGGGCACGGTGGGCTTCGTGATGCCGAACAGCCCGGTCATCGCCTTGAACGAGCACGGCATGCGGGCTGGCGCTGCGGCGGCGGTGCTGGGTGCCAGCAACTTCGCCTTCGGCGCGTTGATCTCCCCCATCTCCGGCGCGTTCGACGCCACGAGCGCCGTGCCGATGGCCGCCATCATGGTGACCTGCAGCGTCGCCTCGATGAGCTTCTTCTACCTCGTGGCCCGGCCCGGCCAGATCGTCCGGGACATGCCGTGGGGCGACGAGACGCCGTAGGCGCTGCGCGTCAGTCGCTCTTGGGCATGATGATCCACAGCACGATGTAGGCGATGAACTGCGGACCGGGGAGCAGGCAGGACAGCACGGCGAGGATGCGCACCACAGTGGCGCTCATCCCGAACCGCTGGCCCAGGCCCGCACAGACGCCGGCGATGATCTTGTTGTGCTGCGGACGAGACAGGGTCGATGACTTCATGCCTTGACGGTATGCCGATCCGTGGCGCAGCGAAACCCGGGTCCGCCCTGACTCGCCCCTGAACCGGGGCCGACTCTCGGGGTCCGACTCTCGGGGTCCGAGCGCCTAGGGCAGGCGCCGACGCGTCGGGTGGGCCGGGGTCGGCAGGTTCTCCGGCTGGCTGTCGGACAGCGCGGCCAGTCGAGCGCCCAGCCGCGCGGCCCAGGGCCCGGCGCTGACCCCGTGGGCGTAGACGCTGACCAGCACGGTCCAGGTGGCGACGGTGAAGATCATCTGTGCCCCGGGGCCGTCGACCTCCTCCATCACCAGCAGAGCGAAGAGGATCGAGGCCAGCCCTCGTGGTCCGAACCACCCCAGGAACAGTCGGGTCTGACCGAGGGTGCCGGACCCGATCAACGCCAGCGCGACGGGCACCATGCGCACCACGCTCAGGCTGAGCACGACGTACAGCGCGATCGCCCATGACATCTCGCTCACCAACGGTCCAGCGATCACCGCTCCGAACAGGATGAAGGTGATCGCGGTCAACAGGTCGCCTTCGTCCTGCGTGAAGTCCTGCACGTCGGAGCACTGTCGCCGCGCGACGATCCCGAAGACCAGCCCGGCGGCGAAGGCGGCGACGAAGCCGTTGCCTCCCAGGATCTGCGCCGAGGCGTACGCGAACGCCGCGATCGCCACGGTGGCCAGCTGTCGATATGCCCCCTCGATCCGGCCGGCCGCGGCGAAGCGGTCCAGGACGAGGCCACCGAGCGCCCCCGCCGTGACGCCACAGATGACCCCGAACCCGATCTGCTGGCCGGCGAACGCCACCCAGGCCTGCGAGCCGCCCTCTTCGCTGACCGCGAGCGCGATCGCCACGGTGACCACCGGCACCATGATGCCGTCGTTGAGTCCGCTCTCGACGTTGAGACTCTGCCGGACCCGCGCGGGTAGTCGGGTGTCACTGACCACCGACTGCCCGAGAGCAGCATCCGTCGGCGTCAACACTGCCGCGAGCAGCAGCGCCTCGGCCCACGACAGACCCGGGAAGACCACAGCCGCTGCGACCGTGCCGGCAGTGAGGGTCAGCGGCAGACCGACACCGAGCAGGCGGATGGGGATCGACACGTCTTTGCGCAGAGCTGAGACGTTGATCCTGATGGCGTCGGTGAACAACACCAGCACCAAGGTCGTCTCCACGATGATCGACAGGGCCTCACCGTCCAGGCTCGTCCCGAACCAGCCGACCCCGGCGCTGCCGACGAGCAGACCGACGGTGGTGAAGACCATCGGTCCGGTGATCGGCGACATGGCTAGCCGCTTCGAGACCAGCGCGAAGCCGAAGATCACGGCGGAGATGATGAGCACTTCGGGCATAGCCATATCGTGGCAGGCTCAGCCCAGGACTCTTCAGGATTCCGTTGCACCCATCCACCCCGCGCTTGCAGCAACAGGGGTCCGAAACCGGCAGTAGTGCGCTTGGCCCTCGTTCTACCAGCTCGGCGGTCCCGCACTTCCGGCCGGATAGGTGTCCAGGGCGACCGATCCTTCGCGCCACGAGGCGAGCACCGGCGTCATGATCCGCCAGCATTCCTCCGCCACATCGCCGCGGATCGACAGCAGGGCGTCGCCGTCGAAGATGCCCGCCAACACTTCGCCGTAGGGCAGCATCCGGGCTTTGCCCAGCTCAGCCCGCAGCTCCTTCTGCTCCAGGTGGAACGGGTCCCCCTCGGCGTTCATCGACAGCTCCAGGCGCACCGCCCCCGGTTTCAGGTCGAGGATCAGCCGGTCGGGCTCCGGCACATCACGCAGACCGGATGGCACGTGCGCCGGTGCTTTGAACTGCACCACGATGCGCTTCGACAGATCACCCAACGCCTTGCCACTGCGCAGGCGGAACGGGACCCCGGCCCAGCGCGCGTTCTGCACCGCCAGCCTGACCTGTGCCAAGGTCTCGGTCTCCTGGGCGGGATCGACCCCCTCCTCCGAGGCGTAGTCCGGCACGTCGTGGTCTCCCACGTTCCCGGCGGTGTAGCGCGCTCGACGCGATGAGGTGACCGGGTCGTCCTGCCAGACATGAGTGGCTCGCAGCACCTGAGCCTTCAGCGCCTGCACCTCGACGCTGGTCAGGGCGGAGGGGGCCTCCATCGCGAAGAGCGCCAGGATCTGCAGCAGGTGCGACTGCAGCATGTCGACCAACGCTCCGGCCTTGTCGTAGTAGCCGGCACGGCCCTCCAAAGCCAGGGTCTCGTCATACATGATGTCCACGGACTCGATGTGGTCCCCGGACCACAGCGGCTGCAGCAGACGGTTGGCGAACCGTATGCCGATCAGGTTGAGGACGGTGTTGACGCCGAGGAAATGGTCGACGCGGTGGATGTGATCCTCCGAGACCACCCGCTGGAGCTGACGGTTCAGCGATCGGGCGGTGTCGAGGTCATGCCCGAACGGCTTCTCCAGGGCCAGGCGGGTGCCCTCGGGAAGGTCGATTTCCTCCAGGAGCGCACAGAGCTTGACACTGACCTGCGGGGGGAGGGCGAAGTACAGCACCAACGGCCCCTCCTGCGCCTCGATGAGCGAGCGCAGCTGGTCAGGCTCCAGGAGGTCCGCCTGGACATAGTCCGCGGTGCTCAGCAGGTCCGAGACCCGAGCCTGAGGGCACTGCTCGCCCTCCATCGCGACGCTGATCTTGTCGTGCCAGTCCTGGGTGGTGAGCTCGGCGCGGTCGGCACCGACCACCCGGACGCGACGCTCGGGCTCGACGGCCAGCAGGGACCCGAGGCCGGGAAGGAGCAGACGACTGGTCAGGTCCCCCGATGCTCCGAAGATGAGCAGGGTCGTGACGTCCCGTTGAGTCATACTCGCCAGTCTGCCGCACGCTCCGGGCTTTGGCGCCTCTGGCCGGCACCACGACTCCTACGCCGCGTCGTGTCATGATGCCGCCATGCCGCAGTGGTGGGACGACCAAGGCTTCGTCATCACCTTTTTCGTGCTGTTCGCGATCGCGATGGGGCGGGGACAGCTGACCTACTGGATCGCCCGCCTCGCTACCGAAGGAACCCTGGCCCGCACCCACCCCGACCAGGGCTGGCGGGCGCGGGTGCATGCCTGGCTCCAAGGAGAGGGCCTGGCCCGAGGCCGGCGGTCCCTGACGCGGTGGGGGCTGATCGTGGTCCCGCTGTGCTACCTCACGGTGGGTTTCCAGACGCTGGTCCTCGCCGCCGCCGGGGTCATGCGGATCCGTTGGTCATGGTTCACCGCAGCCCAGCTCCCCGGCGCGGCGGCGTGGGCGCTGATCTACTCCACGATCGGGTTCGCGGTGTGGCAGGCCGGTCTGGCTGCGGCTGCGGGCTCACCGCTGGCGCTCGCGGCGTTCGGGTCGATCGCCATCGTGTATGCCGCCACGCTCATCAGCCGCCGGGTGCGGGCGAGGCGACGCTCGGCCTAGTCCAGCAGGCCCATCACGTCGCCGAGCAACCCGAAGATCTCGGCGTCCATCTCCACCTGCGCCATCACGATCCCGAAGGACCCGTCGGGATCGACGAAGAAGTCCGTGCCCAGACCGCCCGACCAGCCGTACCGTCCCCGGTGGGAACCCGAGGTCTGCACCGCGACGCCATACCCCCAGCCGGTGCCCTCCCAGAATCCGGGGAAGAAGCTCTCCGGGGTCTTCGCCGCCGCCGGCACCTGGTCACCGACCATCTGCCGCAGCAGCGAGGGGTGCACGATCTGCTGTCCTTCGTGTGCTCCACCAGCGGCCAACATGCGGGCGAAGGCCGCATAGTCCGTCACGGTCGAGACCAGCTCGGCGTGTGAGACATCGAACGGGGCGGGGGCCACGTAGAAGCCCTCGCCGGCCGGTTCGAGCTGCTGGAACGTCCGGTCCTCCCGACGTCGATAGGCCGCCGGGAGCCGATAGGCCTCGCTGGCCGGCACGACGAACCCCGTGTCGAGCATCCCCAGCGGCGCGAAGAGATCGGCGGCCAGGTATTCATCGAGCGGTGAGGCGACCAGGCGCGACAACAGGACCCCGAGGAGGCCGAAACCGTGGTGGTACCGCCATCCCGAGCCGGGCTCGAAGGCCAGTGGCAGCTCCGCGAGCGCGGCCACCCAGGCGTCAGCGGCGAGCTCGACCGGCTCGGCCCCGGCCTCGGTCCTCGTGCGGCGCATGGCGTCCTGCAACGGAGACGGCTCGAGCGCCATCCCGTATCCCGACGTGTTGGTCAGCAGGTGCCGCACGGTGATCGGCCTCTGTGCTGGCGCTACGTCGCTGAGGTCGGCGCCCGGGCTCCGCAACACGTGCCGGTCGCAGAGCTCCGGCAGCCACCGCTGCACTGGATCGTCCAGGTCCAGACGGCCCCGCTCGACCAGCCGCAAGGTGGCCACGGTCACGACCGCCTTGGTCATCGACTGCACTCGCACCACGGAGTCGACCGCCAGATCGCCGGCGGACGCCACCTCGAGCCGGCCGTCGGCATACCCCAGCGCCGCCACCACACCCGGGATGGTCCCCCGCTCGACATGGCCGTCCAGCGTCTTCTGCAGTGCACTCATCCCCCGAGACTGACCCACCGCCTGCGGATCGAGCAACCGTGAGAGTCACCGCGTCTCCGCCGACCTCGCCGCAGCGGTTCGCCGCCGGGCTGACAGTATGCAACGGTAGAGGCACAACACAGCGGGAGGAACCGTGGAGAAGGATCAGCACCCCGACGACCAGATCGACGTGGGCGAGCAGCAGGACGCCAAGATCTTGCCCTTCCCCACCGGGCAGGAGACGCCGACGAGCACCGAGGTCGATATCGACGGCCAGCAGGTGCAGATCATCTATCTTCCCTGGCGACACGAGGTCGACGGAGTCGAGCGCTCGGCGGGGCTGTACTACCGCTCGCCCGACTCCGCAGGCTTCTACCCCGCACCCACCACCCGAGACCTTGACGAGCTCTTGGACGAGCTCGTGCCCCAGCTGCGCCAGCACCTCACCGTGGTGCCCAACGTCGAGGACCGCGAAGGCGTCTAACCTCCCCACCCATCCTCCCCGTGGGGCAGAATCTCTGCATGTACCCCACCTCCTCGACGGTCGCAGCGATCGTCGCCAGCACCACGACCAGCGACTCCGGTGTCGACTGGTCCTGGTTGACCTGGCCGTTCTTCATCGGCCTGACGATCTCCCTGGTCCATGCGGTGATCCGGCTCACGGCGCTCGGGGTCATCCCGGAGAACCGACGCCCCTCCTCCGGCATGGCGTGGGTTCTGGTCATCCTGCTGAACCCGACGATCGGGTTCATCGTCTGGCTCTTCCTCGGCCGGACCACGCTCGGCTCGCAGCGCGAGGAACGACAGAAGCAGGCCGACGCGAACCTTCGCGAGGTGGCCTCGCGGCAGCCCGAGCCCGAGCTTCCCGACGACGTGCCGGCCTATCTATCCAGCGCCCTACGGCTGAGCCAAGGGCTCGGGGGCTTCCCGGCGGTGGGGAGCGACACCATCAGCTTCTATCCGACCTTGCCGGGGGCGGTCGAGGCCATGGCCGCCGACGTGGACCGGGCCCAGCGTTGGGTGCACATGGAGTTCTACATCATGGCCTGGGACGAGCAGACGGCTCCGCTGTTTGAGGCCATGGCCCGGGCCGTGGGCCGGGGCGTCTCGGTCAAGGTGCTCTTCGACCATCTCGGCACCCGGGGACTGCCCGTGTACGACGAGCTCAAGACCCGGCTGGACGCCGCCGACATTCCGTGGCGACCGATGCTCCCGCTCCAACCGATCCGCGGCTTCGGGCGCCGACCGGACCTGCGCAACCATCGCAAGCTCTTGGTGGTCGACGGCGAGGTGGCGTTCATGGGGTCGCACAACATGACCCAGCCGAGCTACAACAAGCCGAAGAACGAACAGGCCGGCCGCTCGTGGGTGGACGTCAGCTGCCGCGTCACCGGCCGCCTCGCGATGGGCTTGGACGCGGTCTTCGGCACCGACTGGTTCACCGAGACGGGTGAGGCCGCCCACACCGAGGGGCTCAGCACTCCGGTCCCGCTCTCCGGCGGCACCGAGCTGCCCTTGGTGGGCCAACTGGTCCCCAGTGGTCCCGGCATCGTCTCGGAGAACAACCTGCGGGTGTTCACCACGTTGATCTACGGCGCGAAACGGCGGGTCTCCCTGACCAGTCCCTATTTCGTGCCGGACGAGTCGATGCTGTACGCGGTGACGACCGCAGCGCTGAAGGGTATCGACGTCGAGCTGTTCGTCTGCGCCGAGGGCGACCAGTTCATGGTCCATCACGCTCAACGCAGCTACTACCAGGCGCTGCTGGAAGCGGGGGTGCGGATCTACCTCTACCCCGCACCCTTGGTCCTGCACGCCAAGCACTTCAGCATCGACGACGACGTGATGATGATCGGCTCCAGCAACATGGACATGCGCTCGTTCGGGTTGAACTACGAGATTTCCCTGATCCTGCACGGCCGCGAGGCGGTCGAGGGCATCAGGGTCATCGAGGACACCTACCGTGACCTCAGCACGGAGCTGACGCTGGACCAGTGGCAGGACCGGCCGTGGCGCCAGCGGTACCTCGACAACGTGATGCGGCTGACCTCCGCAGTGCAGTAGGGCGATGGCCCACGAAGCCCCACACCGGCACCGGGGCCAGATCTAGCTGAGCACGTCCTTGCGGGCGAAGTGGCGGTAGGCGAGAGCGAAGAACACCGTGGCCCAGAGCAGGGCCCACAGCACCCCGGGCAGGAGCGCCCAGTAGTCGGGTTCGGCACCGAACAGGGCCACCCACTCGAACGCGTAGTGGTTGGGTAGCGCGTGCCGCCAGTCACCCAGTGCGTCCAGTGCATCCAGGATCGAGGACACGATCGAGGCCAGCACGGCGAACCCGACCGCGGCCAACGGCGCGTCGCTGCGCACTCCCACCCAGAAGGCGATAGCCGCGAACGGCAACAACGCCACGAAGATGTATGCCGAGGCGAGCGCCAGGCGGGTCAGCATCGTCGGCCAGTCCAGCACCCCGCCGACCGGCAGGGTCAACGACTGCCAGCCGTAGAAGACTCCACCGACCAGGATCACCCACACCAGCAACGTCACCATGGCCAGCAGAGTCGACCCGAGCCCCACCACGAGCTTGCTGGTCAGCAGCCGCACCCGGGGCACCGGCGCGGTCAACAGATACCGCAGTGACGCCCAGGACGCCTCCGAGGGCACAGCGTCACCGACGAACAGCGTGGCCACGATCAACAGCAGCAACGGAGCCGTGACGAACAGCATGAACACCGTGAAGTTGGCCGATCCCGTGGTCGCCAGGTCGGAGAACCGCTGGCCCCCGTCACCTCCGTCGCCGAGGGCGTAGGCGCCCACCACGATCAGCGGGAGGACGAACAGGATGCCGAAGGTCCACTTGGTGCGCAGCCGGGTGAACTGGCGTTGGGCCTCGACCTGCGGGGTCAGCGTGGCGCTCATCGTGGCCTCACGGCGTTGAGCGCCGCCCCGTCGTTGGCTCCCGCGATCGTAGACAGGAAGACCGACTCCAAGTTGCGTCCCTCGGCCACTCCGACCTCCTCGACCGACCCGGCGGCCAGCACCTTGCCGGCGTGCATCACCACGACGTGGGAGCACGTCATCTCGACCTCGGCCAGCAGGTGGCTGGAGACGACCACGGTGCGGCCGGCCTCGGCATACCGCTGCAGCATGGGCCGCATGGCTGCGATCTGTGGTGGGTCCAGACCGTTGGTCGGCTCGTCGAGGATCAGCACTTCGGGCATGCCGAGCATGGCCTGGGCGATGCCCAGACGCTGCCGCATTCCTTGGCTGTAGGACTTCACCGGCCGATGCACCGCATCCCCCAGCGCGGCGATCTCCAACGCGTCGTCGAAGAGGGCCTCGTCGACCGGCCTGCCGGTGGCCGCCCAGTAGGCTTTAAGGTTCTCCAGGCCCGACCGGTGGGGCAGGAAGCCCGGGCCCTCCACCAGGGCGCCGACGCGCTGCAACACGGGAGCGCCGGCATACACCGGTTGTCCCAGCACGTGCACGGTGCCCGAGTCGCGGCCGATCAGCCCCATCACCATCCGTAGCGTCGTGGTCTTGCCGGCGCCGTTGGGCCCCAACAGGCCGACCACCTGACCGCGCTCGGCCCGCCAGGACACGTCATCCACGGCGCGGTGACCGTCCGGGTACTCCTTCACCAAACCGCTGACCACCAGCGGCACGTCGAGGTAGTCCTCGCGCTGAGGGTGGGGACGGATGCGGGCTCGCAGGGTGGCCAGACCGATCACCAGCAGCAACATCGCGAGCGCGATGGCGACGCCGATGGTCTCGGTGTCCCAACGGCTCGCCGCGCTGACAGCAGTTCCGTCAACCACCGGCAGGGTCAGGGCCGACCCGGACAGGGCGACCTGATCGATGCGGGTGGCGGGGTCCACGCGGAACGAGCCGTCGGTAGCGCTGACCAGCACGCGCCACGTCGAGCCCGCAGACATCTGCCAAGTGCCGCCGGGCAGCTCCACGTCGACCTGCTCGCTGCTCCCGGGCGTCACGGCCACCTTCACCGGCGCGACCAGACGACGCGGCAAAACGGGGCCGCCCGGCTGGACCTCCCACAGCGAGACGAAGAAGGTCGAGGGGGTGCCCGAGGAGGTCACGTCGAGACTGATCTGCGGGGCCCCGGCGACCAGCATCGACTCGGCGACGGGTTCGGTGTCGAAGGCAACGCTCTGGCCCGGAAGTGCGGCGAGCGCGTAGGTCGGTAGGGCAGTCAGCAATCCGCCCAGTCCGGGCACGGTGGTCAGCGACTCCGGCACTGCGCCGGGAGGGCTGATCAGCGCCGGTGGGCCGGCAGCGGACAACGGGACCGCCGTGGTGCGTGCGTCGGCGCCGGTGCCCTCCAGACCGGGGTAGGTCGCCTCCATGAACTGCTGGGCGGCCTGACCACCGGTCGGTGGCGGGGCGGCATAGCTGAAAGCCGGCAATGGCAGCCTGTCCTGGGTGACCTCCTGGTCGGCCCGCAGGGTGCCATCGAGCCAGGTCAGCGCGTCTTGCGTCTGGTCCTGCTCGATGTCGGCGGGGTCATCACCCGGGGTGGTGCCATCGTTGCCGGGGGGCCCACCCTCCTGCTGGTTCGTTTCGGGGGCGGTGCTCTGCCCGTCGTGGCCGCCGTTGAACCAGTTCACCGCGACCGGCACACCGGCCTCGAGCAGGGCGGCCGCGTTGGCGTCGGCCTGGTCCAACCCGAAGAGACTGTCCGACATCCCTTGCGCCAGGTAGACCGGAGCGTCGATCTGGTCCAGCGTCGACGCCGGACTGTGCTCGCGGAGCTGCTCGATCAGAGCGTCGTTGCCTGCCGGTGACTCCATGGCTGCGACGAAGTCCTGACACAGCTGAGGGTCGAAGCGCCCGCACAACGCCGCACCCGACGCGGTGGGGTCGGCCACCTCACCGTCTGCCTGCTGCAGCTGCGCCCCGAGAACGGCGGTGAAGAAGGTCGAAGCCCACAGCTTCTTGAACGGTCCGGGCTCGTCGGTCCCCTGGGCGGCCTGAGGGTAGAAGGCCTCGGCGAGGTCGTTCCAGGTGATCTGGGCGATGACCGAGTCCACCCGGTCGTCGGCCCCAGCGGTCATCAACGCCATCGCCCCGCCGTAGCTCCCCCCGACGACACCGACCCTGGGGTCGCCGTCCCCGTCCTGCTGCACGTCCGGGTCCTCGGCCAGGACGTCGATCAGCGCCTGGGCGTCCGCGATCTCGAAGTCGGGGTCGTTGAGGTGCACGTTGCCACCGGACTCGCCGAAGCCGCGAGCCGAGTAGGCGAGCACCACGTATCCGTCGTCGGCGAGCGTCTGGGCCTGGCTGACCAGGTCGTCCTTGCTGCCCCCGAAGCCGTGACCGAGGACGACGGCCGGAGCCGGGTCGGCACCGGTTTGCGGACGGTAGAGATCGACGTCCAAAGACACCTCGGTGCCGACCGGCTCGGCGCCCACCGGCACCTCCCGGGTCTCGGTAGCACTTTGGGCCGATGCCGAGGGCAGAGTCATGGAAAGACCGACCGCCGGAGCGCACGACAGAGCCAACCCCAGGGTCACCGCAACACCACGTCGCACGGCGAGAGACGGCATACCCACAGCCCTTCACGAAGGAGCACCGCAAGTCGCCGTGCAAGGGGTCAACGGTACGGGGACGGGGGTCGTTCCATGGCCCCGGGTAGCCCCGCGCGAGCGTGGGCTAGGCGAGCAACGACGAGTTGATCGCGCCGGGGAAGCGCCAGGAGAAGCGGGTCTCCCCCAGCCAGTCGCGGACCTCTTGAGCGCGCTGGTCCACCTCGCGTCGTCGCGACGCCGACACCTCGGCGAAGTAGTGCAGCCGGATGCCGCCGTCCTTGGCCTGACCCCACGCCCCCACGATCTGACCGTCCACCCACACGGTGGGGCCGGCGTTGCCGTAGGCATCCCAAGCCGCTTCCCCTCCGGCGGGCGCGTAGAACTCGCGGTCCTTCCACCCCATCACCGTGGGGTCCAGTCCGGGCAGCAGCGCCACCCAGGGTTCGTCGTCCGAGTCCTCGTCCATCTGCGCCGGCAGCACCCATGCGGGCCCCGACCCCGTGGTCACCGGCTCGGCGCCGCAGGCCAGGATGGCCGCTCTGGTGTCGCCCAAGGTCCAGCCCATCCACCACGAGAGGTCGCGTTCGGTCCCGGGACCGAACCGGGTGAGCCAGAGCGACGCCAGCTCGGCCTGAGCCTCAGCGGAGGATCCGGAGTGCATGGAGGTATGCAGATCAGGCGCCCAGTCGACCATTCGCGACCAGGCGTACTGCCCGTTGATCCAGCTGCCGCTGGGGCGGCCGCGCACCGCCTGGCCGTCGAAGCCCAACCCCGTCACCACCCGTGAATGGGCACCCTGGGTCCCGGCGTACGGCTTGCCCTCGGCCAGGGAGAGGGGCTGGGCGATCTCGGGCAGCAGCGTCCCGATCGTCCGAGCGGTCAGCGGACCGTGCTCAGCCAGGATCTCGGCGACGGCGCGGTCTGCGTCGAGGAGCCAGCCGGAAGGATCCGTGATGCCCGCCTTGGCCAAGAACACCTCGGTCCGGCGCCGCTCCACCGCCGCGATCTTGCGGGTGCACGCCCGGTGCATCAGCGCCGCGTTCTCGGGCGTCGCGACCCACAAGGTCCGGCGCATGGCATGGTGGCGGATCAGGCTCCGGTCGGCGTACAGGGCACTGGAGACGGCCTCGAGGTCGGGAGTGCGCATCCGAGCCAGCACGCTCAGATACACCGTCACCGGGTCGGTCGAGTGCAGCCCGACCAGGGAACGGGCGATGGCCACCACGTCGTCGGTGCGCCGACCCGGCACCAGACGGTGCCGTCGAGCCAGCAGGGCGCGGCGCCCCCCGTCGGTCATCGAACGCTCGGCCATCACATCAGCATGGCATCGAGCACCCACACGGTGATCAAGCCGACGGCCATGGTGATGCCTGCAGACTTCCACCGCCACGCGACCAAGCCGGCCACGACTCCCGCGACCCACCAGTCCCACTTCACGGTGAAGGCACCATCGGCGACGAACAGCTGGTTGGCCACGATCGCCGCCAGCACGGCCGGGCCGACCAGTCGCAGCACGGACTCGGTGCGTGGTGAGGGGCGGCCCAACCGGCCGGACAGCGCGATGAAAGACAAACGGATCAGGTAGGTGCCGATACCCGCCAGCACGATCTGCCACAGGGGGCTCATCGGGGGCCCTCCGCAGCGGCCGACGCCTCGCGCGACAGGATCATGGTTCCGGCAGCGATGCCGGCCAACGCACCGACGGTCACGTTGAGGCCGCTGGACAAAGGCGCCGCCGCCACGGTCACCGCAGCCCCGACGACCGCGGCAACGACTGCAGGGCGGTGGGTCAGCGACGGGACCAGCAGGGCCAGGAACATCGCGGGCACCGCGAACCCCACGTCCACCTGGTCCGGAATGGACGTTCCGAGCACGACGCCGGCGATGGATCCGACCCACCAGAAGGTGGCGATCAGCGATGCCGCCGCCGTGAAGAACCACCGTCGGTCGACAGGGTCCTGCATCTCCTCGAACCGGGTCATCGCCAAGGCGGCCGCCTGGTCCGTCAGCAGGTAGGGCAGCGTGAACCTCCATCGCCGGGGGAACTGCGCAAAGGCCGGCGCCAAGGCGGCGCTGTAGAGCGCGTGGCGTGCGTTGATCACCAGGACGGTGCCGACGGCCACGGGCCAGGCAGCGCCGGTGTCGATGAGCTCCACCAACGTGATCTGCGAGGCCCCCGCCAGGATCAACCATGACGCAGCGGCCCCCACCCAGGGTGAGAGCGAGCTGTCGCCCACGGCCACGCCGTAGACCAGGCCGAACGGGATCGCGCCCAAAGCCAACGGAAGAGCCAGGCGAACACCTGCTCTGGCGGCGGGCCGCATCAACGCCTCAGTGCTGCAGTGCTGGCGCGGCGGCGTGAACGGCGACGTCACGCCGGTGCACGATCAGGGACAAGCCGAGGACCCCGAGACCGGCGGCCGCCAGGGCGGCACCGACCAGGCTGGGTGCCTGGTAGCCGTAGCCCGCGGCGATCACCACGCCGCCCAGGAAGGCACCGATCGCGTTGGCGAGGTTCAGCGAGGCATGGTTCATCGCGGCACCCAGGTTGCGGGCCTCACCGGCCACGCTCATCAGCCGCATCTGCAGACCGATCACCCACGCGCCGGTGCTGACCGAGATCAGGAACACGGTGAGCAACGCCGGCACGGTCCACTGCGCCGTGATCGAGAAGGCTGTGAGCAGACCGGTGATGATCACCCCGTTGATGACCAGCGAGCGCAGCATGGACCAGTCCGCGAGATATCCGCCGAGCTTGGTGCCGACGATCATCCCCACCCCGAAGGCCAGCAGGAACACCGGGACCCAACCCTCGGGCTTCCCGGTGACCTCGGTGACGGTGGGGGCGATGTAGGCGTACATGGCAAACATCCCACCGAAGCCGACCGCTCCGACGAGCAACGTCAGCCACACCTGGACGCTCCGGAAGGCCTGGATCTCACGCCGCCAGTCCTGCAGGGGGTCGGCCTGGGTGCGAGGCACCCACCACAGGATGAGCACGACCGTGATGACCGCGATCACACCGACGGCCCAGTATGCCGACCGCCAGCCGTAGGCCTGTCCCATCCAGGTCGCGGCAGGCACTCCGAGGACGTTCGCGAACGGGATGCCCAGCATCACGGTGCCCACCGCGCGACCGCTCCGGCCCCTGGGCGCAAGGCTGACCGCGACGAGCGAGGCCATCCCGAAGAACGCGCCGTGCGGCAGACCGGCGAAGAAGCGGGCCACCATGAGGGACTCGTAGTTGGGGGCCAGCGCCGACAGGACGTTGCCCAGGGCGATGACCGCCATCAACCCCAGCAGCATGGCCTGACGCGGAGCCTTCGCACCCCAGATGGAGATCAGTGGTGCCCCGATGACCACGCCGATGGCGTAGGCGGAGATGGTGTGCGCGGCGGTCGGGATGCTGACGCCGATGCCCTCAGCGACCTGTGGCAGCAGGCCCATGGTGACGAACTCGGTGACACCGATCGCGAAGCCGCCCATGATCAGAGCGACCATTGCCAGGCGGATGGTGCGGGGGTCGGCTCCTTCGGCGGTCGCGTCGGAGAAGGCAGTCACAGGGGGTGTGGTCATGGCAGGTCAATGATCGCAGACCCTCGATCCATCCCAGGTCGCCTCGGCCACCGCACCGTGCTGCAGTGTGGGGCGCGCGCTGCCTGATCATGCGCCACCGGACCCACGATGCAGCAGCCGGCCGGAGGGCATCGCAGAATGTCGGTATGCAGCGCACTCTCGACCTCGCCCACGCCATGTCCGAGGAGCTGCGGTCCCTTCGCCGTGACCTTCATCAGATCCCGGAGATCGGGCTGCACCTACCGCTCACCCAGGCTCGACTGTTGGCGGAGCTGGACGGTCTGGACGTGGAGATCACCACCGGCCGGGGCCTGTCCTCGATCGTCGGCGTGCTGCGCGGGCACAAGAACCGGGGCGCCCACGACGCCACCAGCCGCCCGGTGGTGTTGCTGCGGGGCGACATGGATGGGCTGCCGGTGACCGAAGAGGTCGACGTGCCGTACGTCTCGCGCCACGTGGGCCAGATGCACGCGTGCGGCCACGACCTGCATATGGCCGCGATGGTCGGGGCGGCCCGGATCCTGCACGCCCAACGCGAGGACCTCGAGGGCGACGTGGTGCTGATGTTCCAGCCTGCCGAGGAGGGACCCGGCGGTGCCGAGCCGATGCTGGCCGAGGGCTTGCTGGACGCAGCCGGACGTCGGGTCGACGCTGCCTACGCGATGCACGTCTTCTCCTCCGAGCTGCCGCGGGGCCAGTGGTCCGCCAAGCCGGGAGCCCTGATGGCCGGCGCCGACACGGTGCAGATCACGGTGACGGGGCGCGGTGGGCACGGCTCCACCCCGCACCGCGCCGCAGACCCCGTGCCGGTGCTCTGCGAGATCGTGCTGGCCCTGCAGACCATGGTCACCCGGACGTTCGACGCCTTCGACTCCGTCGTGCTGACGGTGGGCAGAGTCAGCGCCGGCACCAAGGACAACATCATCCCGGACTCGGCCGAGCTAGCGGCCACGCTGCGGACCTTCGACCCGGCGACCAGGGCCACGGCCACGGCGGCGATCGAGCGGGTGGCGGCCGGGGTCAGCGCCGCCCACGGGATGACCGCCAGCGTGACGTTCAGTGAGGGCTACCCCGCCACGATCAACGACGAGGCCGAGTACGCCTTGGCCGCCGAGGTGACGACCGACCTGTTCGGGACGGAACGGCATACCCCCCGGTCGCTGCCGGAGATGGGGTCGGAGGACATGTCGTTCGTGATGAACGAGGTGCCCGGGGCCTACTTCTTCCTCAGCGCCTGCGCCGACGCCGACTTCGAGAACGCTCCCGACAACCACTCCCCCCGTGCCGCTTTCGACGACTCGGTGCTCCCGGATGCCGCCGCTTGGCTGGCCGCGGTGGCCCTACGCCGGTGCGCGGACGCCTGAGCCACCGCTGCGAGGACTAGGAACGGCCACTCTCGTAGCGGGCCAGCGCCTCCGAACGGGCTTCCTTGTGGTCCACGATCGGCTCGGGATAGCCGTGGTCGTAGCCGTCCGAAGCCTTCCAGGGCTCGTGCACGGCCTTGCCGGACAGGTGCCGGAGCTCGGGCACGTAGGTCCGGACGTAGGCGCCGTCCGGGTCGAACCGCTGCCCCTGGGTGGTGGGGTTGAAGATCCGGAAGTACGGCGCGGCGTCGGTGCCGGTCCCGGCCACCCACTGCCAGCCGTGGTTGTTGGAGGCGATATCCCCGTCGCGCAGATGGCTCATGAAGTGACGTGCGCCGTGGGGCCACCACACGTGCAGGTGCTTGCACAGGAAGCTCGCGGTCACCATCCGGACCCGGTTGTGCATCCAGCCCTCGGCGAGCAGCTGACGCATCCCCGCGTCGACGAAGGGGTAGCCGGTGCGCCCCTCACGCCAGGCCTGGACCCGCTCCGCGACCTGGTCGTCGGTGTCGGGGTCGTCGTAGGCCATCGACGACAGAGCCGGCTTGAGGTCCTGCCACGCCGACGACGGGCTCTGCCAGAGCACGTCGGCGTAGAACTCACGCCAGGCCAGCTCGGTGGTGAAGGTGTAGGCCCCTTTGCTGCGGCGTGAGGCCAGGTCGGCCAACAGGGTCCGCGGATGCACCGTGCCGTACTTCAGCTGCACCGACAGCTGGCTGGTGCCGTCGTGGTCGGGCCGGTCCCGCTCGTCGGAGTAGTCGGCGACGTCGTCGAGGAACTCATGCCACCGGCGGAGCGCGGCCTCCTCGCTGACCTCCGGGAGCTCAAGGCCGTCCGGCAGGGTGGGCCGCTCCGGGAGGTCTTCACTGTCCACCTGCCGGTGCCAGCGCAGGTCGGTCGGGACGGTCGCCGGGTCGGGCCAGCCGTGGTCACGCCACGCCTTCGAGAAGGGCGTGAACACCTTGTACGGGTCACCCGACCCGTTGCGGATGGTCCCTGGCCCCACCGCATACGCACACCCCGTGGCGACCAGCGGAACGCCGTCGGGCAGGGCGTCCCGGACCCGCTCGTCACGGGCCCGGCCGAAGGGCGTCGACTCCGCCGAGATGTGCACGGACTCGGCTCCGGACTCGCGGACCAGCGCCGGGATGATCTCCTGCGGAGCACCGGTCCGCACGACGATGGCCCCTTCGTAGGTCGACTGCGCCGCCTCCAGGGCGGTCAGTAGGCAGTGGGTCCGCACGTCGGACTGCTCGAGCAGGGTGGGATCCAGGACGAAGACCGGCAGGACCCTCCCGTCGTCAGCCGCGCTGTGGGCTGAGGACAGCGCCGGTAGGTCGTGCAGGCGCAGGTCACGTCGAAGCCAGAGGAGGGCGGTGGGCATGTTTCCAGGGTAGGGCGGTCGCTACGATACGGTGCACCA
This sequence comes from Ornithinimicrobium sp., assembly GCA_049646465.1. Taxonomy (GTDB): domain Bacteria; phylum Actinomycetota; class Actinomycetes; order Actinomycetales; family Dermatophilaceae; genus Ornithinicoccus. Next base: position 13,474 of record JBARVW010000049.1, on the reverse strand, counting down.
ACCCCCCTTCAGGAGGCCACCGATGGTGCATGTCACGAGGCAGTTCCCGGTCCAGGTCGAGCAGTCCGTGGCCGTCGACTACCTGAAGGACTTCGGCAACGCGACAGCGTGGGATCCGGGCAGCGTGTCCAACGAGCGCCTCGACGAGGGGCCGATCGACGTGGGCTCCACGTGGCACAACACCAGCAAGCTGATCTTCATCACCACCGAGCTGCGCTACGAGCTGACGCAGCTACGCCATGACGGCGTGGTGTTCACCGGCACCAACTCCACGGCGACCTCGGTGGACACCATCGACGTCATCGCCGACGACCAAGGGGTCCGGATCACCTACGACAGCTTCGTCACCTTCAACGGCAAGGCGCGGTACGCCGACCCGCTGATGCACCTGATCTTCCTGAAGCTGGCTGGCGAGACGGTCGAGGGCATCACCCGCGAGCTCGGCAGGCTCTAGTCCTCCAGCCACGGCTGGGCTCGGGCGCGGAGGTCGTGCTGCTTCGCCTCGGAGAACCCGTCCCACATGCGGGTCATCATCTTGGAGCGGAAGTTCGACTCGAAGACCTCGCGATGATCCTCGACGAAGGCCCAGTACAAACCGTCCCAGTCCTCCATCGACTCCGACTTCGGCAGGTCCGACATCTTCTTCAGGTAGTTGCTGCCCGAGACGTAGGGCTTGGTGGTGATGGCGCTGCCGGCCGCGAACTGGCTCATCGCGTAGACGTTGGGCACCATCACCCAGTCGTAGGCGTCCACGAACATCTCCATGAACCACTCGTAGGCCGCGTCGGGGCGCACTCTCAGCAGGCACATCGCGTTGCCCAACACCATCAACCGTTCGATGTGATGGGCGTAACCCGTCTTCAGCACGGACTCCACCACGTGGTCCACCGGCGATAGACCCACCTGCGCCGTCCACCATCCTTTCCCCAGGTCCGCGTCGTGCTCCAGACGGTTCGAGGTGCGCATCGCTCGTCCCCAGAGCAGGTAGGTAGCGCGCATGTACTCCCGCCAGCCGATCACCTGCCGGAGGAAGCCCTCCAATGAAGGCAGCGGGATGTCCTGTTGCTCGGCTTCTTCCAGGGCCCGGTCCACCACGTCTCGCGGCGAGAGGAGCCCGATGTTGAGCCCGGGCGTCATCACGGCGTGGAAGATGAACGGGTGTTGCGCGCTGATGGCGTCCTCGTAGGGCCCGAACTCGGCGAACCGCTCATCCAGGAACTGACGGAATGCCTCCTCCGCCTCGTCGTGCGCCGTGGGCCAGGCGAACGCATCGGGATCTCCGGGGGCGTCGGGAAAGGCCTCTTTGACCCAGCTCACCGCTTCGGTGACCTCGGCGTCCGCCGGGGCGGGCGTCACCTCGGGGACGGGATGCCCCTTCGGCAGCTTCTTGCGGTTCTCCGTGTCGAAGGACCACTGTCCACCGACCGGTGCGTCCCCGTCGACGAGGACGTCCAGACGTTGCCGCTGCCAGGAGTAGAAGTGCTGCATACGAGCCGAGTTCTCGGCGAACCAGGACCGGATCTGCCCGCGGGTGGTCAGGAAGTTCGGGGACTCCCACACGTCCCGAGCCGGGTCGAAGTCCACCGGCAGTCGGTCCAGCATGGCCGCCAGCCGTTGCGCCAACCAGTCGTCCACCGGGTCGAAGAAAGCCACCCCCGTCGGCTCGAGGTCCTGCAACAGATCCTCGAGCTGCTCGACACTGCTCCGGGAGGCGCTGGTTTCCACATGCCGGACGGCATACCCGGCTTCGCGGAGCCGGGTGGCGAACCGCCGCATCGACGCACGATGCAGGATGAGCTTCTGGGCGTGGAAGTCGTACTGCCGGAAGAAGAGGTCGTCCTCGACCAGCACGAACTCGGTGCCCTGCTCGGCGTCGAGGTGCTCGAGGAACAGTTGGTGGGGGAAGACCAGCCGGACCGTGGACATCGGACCATTGTCCGTGGTGGCTCTCACGTCACCACCCGAGGGTGCCGGGAGCCCCCTTGAAGGGGCCGCGCACCCGTGAGGTGATCCAGCCGCCGTAGAACGAGCCTTCCTGAGGCTGCACCCGCTCCCCGTCGACGGTGCAGTAGTCGACCATGGCGGGCATGAGCGCGACGTGGCCCAGCAGGGCTTCGAAGCCTCGGGTCGTCTTCGGGTAGTGCCACGCGGCACGGGGAGCCACCCGTTCCTGTGTCATTCCGGCTGCGTCGGCATCGGTGTCCGCGACGACGTCGAAGTAGTGCGCCACCCCCTTGAACTCACAGAAGGTGGTGCCGCGCACCGGCTGGAGCACGCCATCGACGAACGCATCCATCGGGATGTAGTACGTCGGGGGATGACTGGTCTCACGAACTCGCAGACTCGAGGAGGTGCGGGCGATGGAGCGCCCGGCGAAGAACACCTCGACCTCCTCCTCGCTGGGCACGACGTCGGGTGGTCGCGGATAGTCCCAGACGGACTCGGGGTTGGGCACAGAGGGTGTGGGCACGATGTCCTCGCTTCAGATGGGGCGCTCTGGCAGCCGTCAGTGCTGCGCGGTACCGTCGGACCTTCAAGAGTACTTCGACCAGCGAAGGAGCAAACAGGGCTATGACCACGACGTCCTACACCGTCCCGGGGCTCTCCGATGAGCACAGCAGCACCATCATCAACGCGTTGCAGACGCGCCTGTCGGCCTACAACGACCTCCATCTGACGCTGAAGCACGTGCATTGGAACGTCGTGGGCCCCCACTTCATCGCCGTGCACGAGATGCTCGACCCGCAGGTCGAGCTGGTGCGTGGGTATGCCGACGAGGTGGCCGAGCGGATCGCCACCATGGGCGGGTCACCACGGGGCACGACCGGCGCGATCGTGGCCGACCGCACGTGGGACGACTACTCGATCGGGCGTGATGGCGTGCTGGCGCACCTCGCTGCAATGGACCTCGTCTACGTCGGGGTGATCACCGACAACCGCAAGCTCATCGCCACGGCGGCAGACATCGATCCGATCACCGAGGACATGGTCATCGCACAGACCGCGGAGCTGGAGAAGTTCCAGTGGTTCATCCGGGCCCACCTCGAGGACATGGGCGGTCAGCTGGCCAACTCCGGCGCCCGCACAGAGATCGACGCCGCTGACGCGGCCCGCTAGCCCCGCCACTACACATGGGTGATCAGAGTAAGTCGGTCGGGCCGGAGCAAGGCACCGAAGCGGACCCACTGCCGGACCGGCCGAGAAACAACCCCGCGGAGCTCCTGCGGTTCCTCCGGGCTGCTCTGATCACCCAGGTGCCACGCGACCACACCCAGACCGACGCTCAGTTCCGGCGACGTCGGATCGTGGTGGTGTGCACCCTGTTCGTCGGCTCCTTCCTCCTCGGATACAGCCTCACCCGCGAGCCGGGGGCCACCAGTTTCTACTACGCGACTGCGGCTTTGGCCTGCGTGTGGACCATCGGGGCGTTCGCTTCGGGGCCGCTCCATCTGGGGTGGGCCCACACCCGGGCCGGGGAGCGACACGCCCGACCCATCCTGCAGCCCTTCCTGCTCGGGGTGTTCGCGGTGTCCATCTTCTGCCTGGGAGCGGTGGTGGTCGCACAGTTCGCGGTGCTGCGCGATCCGGTGAACGAGGTTCTCGAGTTCGCCCGCCAGGCTCCCCTTGTGCTCGTGGCCAGCATCACCTTGATCAACGGAGTCGCTGAGGAGCTGTTCTTCCGAGGAGCCGCGTTCGCGGCGATCGGCCGCAAACGCCCGGTGATCATCTCGACCCTGCTTTACGCTCTGGTGACGGTCAGCACAGGAAACCTGATGCTGGTCTTCGCGGCCGGAGTGCTGGGGGTCATGGTGGGTCTGCAACGTCGGGTAACCGGCGGAGTGCTGGGGCCGATCATCACCCACCTGACCTGGTCCATGTCGATGCTCTTCATCCTGCCGCCCTTGTTGACCGCCCTGTCCCCCATGTGAACGAACCTCTCCACACCACCGTCTGATCCACCAAGGAGTCCTCATGCCCCAACGTCGCGCGCTCGTCACCGGTGCCACGGGTTACATCGGCTCGCGCCTCGTCCCGCAGTTGTTGCGCGAGGGCTGGACGGTGCGCGTCCTGAGTCGTAGCGCCGAGAAGGTCCGCGCTCGTCCGTGGCATGAGCAGGTCGAGATCAGCGAGGGCAACGCCGACGACGAGGGAGACCTCACCGCTGCGATGGAAGGCGTCGACGTCGCCTACTACTTCATCCACTCGATGGATGGCTCCAAAGCCTGGGTCGAGAAGGACGCCGACATGGCGACCCTGTTTGCTCGCACCGCCGAGGCCCAAGGGGTCTCGCGGATCGTCTACCTCAGCGGGCTCTACCCCCCCAATGAGGAGCTGTCGACCCATCTGGGGTCCCGCAAACAAGCCGAAGACATCTTCATCGACGGCGCCGTCCCCGCCGCTGTGCTGCGGGCGGCCGTCATCCTGGGCGCGGGCTCCGCGTCGTTCGAGATGCTGCGGCACCTGACCGACCGGCTGCCGATCATGATCGCCCCGCGCTGGTTGGGCACCAACATCGAGCCCATCGCCATCGCCGACGTCGTGCGCTACCTGGTCGGCGCGGCCGAGCTCCCCTCGGACGTCAACCGTGGCTTCGACATCGGTGCCGGTGAGGTGCTGACCTACAAGGACATGATCGACCGGTATGCCGCCGTGTCCCGGCTGGCCAAACGTCGCGTGCGGACCCTGCCGGTGATGACCCCGGGCCTCGCCAGCCACTGGGTGGGTCTGGTCACCCCGGTGCCTTCCGGCATCGCCAAACCGTTGGTGGGCAGTCTCATCCATGAGGTCATCTGCAAAGAGCACGACATTGCCGAGTACATCCCCGACCCGGACGGCGGGTTCATCGACTTCGACGAAGCCGTGCGGCGGGCCCTGGCAGGTCCTCAGCCGGTGCCGCTGCGCCCCGAGGTGGACTCCGACAATCCGTCACGGATCAGCGCCCCCGACCCTGAGTGGGCGGGGATGACGGTGTTCTCGGATGAGCACGAGTCCACGGCCCAGGCCTCACCCGAGCGCGTTTGGGCCGAGGTCGAACGGCTCGGCGGTCAACACGGATGGTTCGTTCCCGACGCGCTCTGGCGCCTGCGGGGGTTGATGGACCGAGCGGTCGGCGGTCGCGGCCATACCCAGCGGCACGACTCGGGTCCGTTGCGCGAGGGCATGCAGATCGACTCCTGGATCGTGGAGTCCGTGGATCCAGGTCGCGAGCTGGTCCTGAAGTCGCAGATGAAGACCCCAGGCAAGTCGCGGATGATCATCCTGGTCGAGGACGGTGAGCTGCCCGGGACGTCGATGGTGAAGCAGCAGGCCCAGTTCACGCCCTTCGGGCTGGCCGGTCTGGGCTACTGGGGTGCGCTCTGGCTGGGGCACAAGCCGACGTTCGCACTGATGCACTCCGGGTTGGTCAAAGCCGCTGAGTCCGCCGCCGCAGATAGCCCTGAGCAGCCCGCGAACCGCTGACCATCGCACCCTGAATGGACGCGGTGTCCATGTGGTCGCCACAGGCGATCACATGGGCACTGATCTCCATCGGTTTGCGCGTCTGCAGGGGTGGGTCCTGCGCAGGGAGAGCGTGGTGCACTTCGTGGCGATGGATGTGCTCCCACCCGACCGTTGCGCAGCCGTACAGCTCGGCAGCGTGGGCGCGGACACGATCCAGGGCGATCGGCTGCTCGCCGTCGGCCATGAGGACCGACGTCTGCACCAGGTGTCGCCCGGGCGGTGCGTAGGACGGAGCGGCTGCGGTCACCAGGGCGGTGTTCTTGATCGGACCAGGGCGTTCGCGGCCGTCGACAACCAGCATGTCGAGGTCGGTTGGGGCCTCATCCATCGTGAACCAGTCGGTGACCACACCTTTCATGCGAGGCGCTGGTGTGCCGAGCAGGTCTTGAGCAGCGCCGGCGCCGGTCGCGATCACCACCAGGTCGGAGCTGATCTCCTCTCCGTCGGCGTGCACCACAGCGCCCGTGGCTCCTTCGCGCACCGCCTCGACACGGACATCGGTGCGCACCGCTCGGTCCAGACGATCGGCCAGCTGCTCCGGCAGGGCTCGCATGCCCCGCTGCGGGAGGCCCGGGGAGCCGAGAGCGAACATTCGCAGGAGGAGCTGGGTGAAGCCGTTCGACGTGCTGCCGTCGTCCTCCAGCACGACCCCCGCTACGAAGGCGTCGACCACCCTGCGCAGCCGTCCATCCAAGCCGGCCTGCGCCATTCTCTGCGCACGGGAGGAGTCGCGGCCCGAGGTCAGACGCGATACGGGGCCCAAGGACGGGGCCGCCCACCGAGCCAGGGCGATGAGCTCGCCGGGGGCCAACAGACCACTACGCAGCACATCGCCCAGATGCTCCGGCTCGCGCAGGGGGTCAGCCAGCACGGCCAACCGGTCCTCGAGCCTGACGCCTGCCCCGGAGCCGAACATCTGCAGCCCCAACGCCTCGGTGTCGATGTGCTGTTGCACGGCCGGGTAAGCCGGGTTGAGCACCTGGAACCCACGATCCATCAGGAACCCGTCGACGACGTCGGTGCGGATGCGCCCACCGACCACAGGGGCCGCATCCACCACCTGCACCTCGACTCCGGACCGCTGCAGCACGGTGGCGCACATCAGTCCGGCCAGGCCCGCCCCCACGACCAGGACCTCGGCTTCGAGGCTGCCGGTGGCCTCGGTCATGAAGCCTCTTTCCGACCGGGCCGAGGAGAGATCTCCGAGCGGTTCTGCTCCAGCCCGGCCATCGCCCAACGCACGGTCGCGGCGCCGAGGTGCCCCAACGGTTGCGCCACCCATCGGGCGACCACTTCCGGCATCGGCAGGCCCAGCATCTCGCGGGACCAGGTCGGTAGCAGCGCCACCCCGCCGGCGGCGAGGGCGCCGTAGCCGGGCCGAGCCGACCACGGCAGCGGCGGGGAGAGCAACAGGAAGCGGGCCGCCTCCCGGGCCGCTGGGGTGGTCTCCATCTCGGGACGGAAGCCTTCCAGCACGGCGTTCAGCTCGGCCACGGTCTGCGGGGGGTCGATGACGCCGAGCTTGCGGGCCGAGAGGGAGGCCTGCGCGACGTAGGTGTCCGCCTCCTCTGCGGTCAAGGGCGAGGCGGCATAGGCCTGGAATCCCCTGAGGAAGGCGTCGATCTCGGCAATGTGGACCCACATCAGCAGGTGGGGGTCACTGGCCCGGTAGGGGCGCCCCCGCTCATCCTTGCCGCGCACCCGCTCATGGATCGAGCGCACGTGGCCGATGGTCGTCTCGGCGTCGGCGATCGTGCCGAACGTCGTGGTGGCGAGGTAGTTGCTTGTCCGCTGCAGTCGACCCCAAGGGTCGCCCTTGTATCCGCTGTGCCCGGCGACACCGGCCATCGCCAGCGGGTGCAACATCTGCATGAGCAGGGCGGTGACCCCGGCCGGAAACATGGCGGCATCGGCGTGGACGCGCCATACCGGATCCGTGTCGGTGAACCACCGGTCGCCCTCGGAGCCCCAGATCCGAGCCGCCCGGGTCGGTGCATCGTCGCCGGCGACCTTCGTGCGCAGCGCTTGACCCACCTTGAGCTGCACCGAGTCGGCCGCCCGCTGGACCTGGTTACGCATTGCATCCGTCACTGCCATCAAAGTCTCTCCATCTCACGGTCGAACCGGGGCATGGTCGCCGTCGGCGTCCGCGTCGGTCCTGACTGCGGCCTCTACACCTTCTTCGGTGTGCTTGCCCGGTTGGACGGTGCGCGGCCAGTAGAACGCGTCGCCCATGGTCAATACGATCGCAGGCACCAAAACGGTCCGGACGATCAGGGTGTCGATCAGCACTCCGACGAAGATGATCACGCCGAGTTGCGCGAGCACGACCAAAGGCAGCACGCCGAGAGCGGCGAAGACCGCAGCAAGCAGGATTCCGGCGCTGGTGATCACGCCTCCGGTCGCCGCCAACGCCCGCAAGATGCCCTCGCGGGAGCCGACGACGCGAGTCTCCTCCAACGCCCGGGTGATGAGGAAGATGTTGTAGTCCACGCCGAGCGCCACCAGGAACAGGAAGGCCAGCAGCGGAACTCCGGCGTCGAGTCCGCTGAAGCCGAAGACCGAGGTGAAGATGAACCAGGACAGTCCCAGCGCCGACAGGTAGGTCAACAGCACGGTGGACACCAGGATGATGGGCGCGGCGATCGAGCGCAGCAGGCCGAAGAGGGCCACCAGCACGAGGCCGAGGATCAACGGGAGGATGACCACCCGGTCGCGTGAGGTCCCCTCGTCGACGTCGATGGCTTCGGCATCGGCCCCCGTCACGTAGGTCTCGTCCTGGTCCTCCAGCGCTGCGCGGAGGTCGGTGATGGCCTGGACGCCCTCCGGGGTGTTCGGCGCGGCGGACAGCACGACGTTGAAGGTGCTGATCCCTGCCTCCTGTTGGGCGGGTTGCACCGCGTCGACCGCCTCGACGGACTCGATGGCCCCCTGTATGTCGTCGAGGCGGCTCTGGTCGCTGGTGCGGGTCACGACGACGGTCGGGTCCGCACTGCCGGCGGGGAAGGACTCACCGAGCCGGGCAGCCGCGGAGATGGCCTCCGGCTCCTGGAGGAACTGTTCACTGGTCGGCAGCCCGAGATCGATCCGGGTGGTGCCGAGCGCCAACACCGACAGCACCAGGAGGGTGCCGACGATGAAGGCGGGTGGACGCTTGGCGACGGTGTTGCCGACGCGCTTCCAGACCGACCGGGAGTCCGCCAAGGCGGACTGACCCTCGCGGGGCACCAGCGGCCAGAAGACCCAGCGGCCGAAGTTGACTAGCACGGCAGGCAGCACCACCAGGGCGAACACCGCGGCGACGACGATGCCGACGGCACAGGCCAACCCCAAGCCGCGGGTCGTCGGGAAGACGGACAGCAGGAACGTCAGGAGGCCGATGAACACCGTCGACGAGCTGGCGAAAACTGCTTCTGAGGTGCGGCGCAAGGCCAGGTCCATCGCTTCGTAGCGACTGTCGTGGCGTTTGAGCTCGTCCCGATAGCGCGAGATCAGCAGCAAGGCATAGTTCGTCCCGGCGCCGAAGACCAGCACCGACAGGATGCCCGTGGTCGACTCGTCCCAGGGGATGCCAGTGGCTTCCAACACCCTGGTCGCGGCCGTGGAAGCGAACAGGTCGCCCAGGCCGATGACGGTCAACGGGATCAACCACAAGAAGGGACTGCGGTAGGTCACCAGCAACAACAGCGCGACGACCGAGGCTGTGGTCAGGAGCAGGGTGAAGTTGGCTCCCTCGAAGACCGCTGCAAGGTCGGCCTCGATGGCGGCCGGGCCAGTGACGGCGGCGGTCACCGGGTCGGGCACTTCATCAGTCAGGGTCTCGCGCAGGGCAGTGACCTCCGCCGCCGTGTCGGTCGCCGTCCGGGATGGCACGGTCAGCACCGCGATGGCCGCCGTGCCGTCCTGCGAAGGGGCTACCTGGGTGGGAGCGAACGCTTCACCGCCAGTCGTGCTCAACCCGTCGAGAATTTCCTGCAGAGCGGGGACCTGGGAGGCGATGTCGGAGTCCACCGTGAACAGGGCGATGGCGGTCGAGTTGTCATCGGCGGGCAGCTCGTCCAGGAGCGCGACCCCCTGGGTGTTGTCGTACCCCTCCGGCAACGAGTCTGTCGCCGAGGGTGAGCGCTCCCCGGGACCGACCCCGACAATGATGCCCACCGCCAAGATGATGCTGACGAGGGCTACGAGGCGAGAACCCAGTCTGGAGGTGATGACATCCGCGATCTTCGACACAACGAGATCTTATGACAATCAAAAGAACCGGCCGATGGTTCGAGCGCGCCGCAGCGACACTCACGCGAGGCGGCCTCAGCCGGAGCCGAGCACGCTCTTTGCGGTCATCACTTGCGGTCGTCGAGGGCGCGCACACCGGACCATGCCATCGGGAACACCGCAGCTGCGATCGCCCACTTGATGACGCCACCGAGGATGAAGGGCGTGAACCCGGCAGCCATGACGGCGGAGACGTCGCTCATCCCGGTCACCATCGCGAGGTAGGGCAGTCCGAAGATAAAGGGCACGAGGGAGGCAAGGGCGAAGCCGACCATGGAAAGGCCGGGCCGACGGTCCCAGTTCCGCTCGGCCAACCAGCCGATCAGTGCGGCGGCGAAGACGAAACCGATGATGTAGCCGAACGACGGCAGGAGCAGGGCTCCGGGCCCGCCCGTGCCGTTGCTGAACCAGGGAACCCCGGCCACCCCAGCGGTCAGGTACGTGAGCATCGACATGGCTCCGCGCTTCATCCCCAGAGATCCGCCGACGAGCAGCACCCCCAGGGTCTGGCCCGTGACGGGCACGGGGTACCCGTAGCTGACCTGGGCGAACACACCGACCACGATCGCGCCGGTGATCACCAGGGCGATGTCGGTGGCCAGGCTGCGCGAGATCAAACGGTCGGCCAGGACGGGCTGTGGCGCAAGCGCTGCGGTGCTCATGGGCGACAGCCTGCCACAGAGTGTTCGCCGCGCGCGCCGACGAGCTCAGGATTCTTTGTCGACCAGGGCGCTGCTTCGAACCAGTCGCGGAAGGGTCACCAGGGCCAGTCCACCTATGACGTTGGCCAGGGCCACGTACCAGAACCACGCCAACCAGCTCGCGTAGGTCACTCCCTCAGCGCCGGAGTGCAGCGCTCCGAAAATGATGACCGAGTCCAGGACCGAGTGGAACAGTCCCAACCCGACCAACAAGAACGCGCCGGCCAGGGCGGCAGCCAAGGTAGCCACCTGGCTGTCGCTACCCGCCTGCATACGGGTCATCAGGGTGATCGCTCCGCCACCTAACAGGGCCAACGCGAGCGACTGCCAGTCCAGCGGTGCGTCGACGAAGTGCCGCGCTTCCGTGGCGAACGTTGGGTCGAGTTCGGGGAAGGCAGTGACCGCGATCCACATCAGCACCCATCCGCCGGCCAGGTTCGACAGGAGCGTGAGTCCCCACAGTCGGAGCAGCTGAAGCACCGACCCGCTGCCCGCGAAGATTGCCACGATGGGGTAGTAGAAACCTTCGGTGAACAGCTCGGAGTGGGCCAGGTACAGGGCGGCGAACCCGATGGAGAATGCGATGGCTCCGAGGAAGGGATTCTGCGTCTCGCGGTAGACCGTCAGGTAGGCCAGAACCCCGAAACCGATCTCGATGCCGCCCAGGAATCCGGTCACCAACATGACGCGCGTGGCCCGGTGTAGGCGCTCGGTGCCTTCGGCAGCACTACTGTCGAAGGTGTTCTCGACCTCCTCCTCGACCTCGTCGTCTCCAAGGTCATTGATGGTCGCCACGAGTCGCAACCTACCCTTAGGCCACGTCAACAGCGTGATCGGGCTCGGTCCAGGAGGCACCTATGCGGGGAATGTGGGTCGGTCACTATCTGGTGGCGGCGGTGATCTTCGGCCTCATGGACTTCGTATGGCTGACGATCGTCGCGTTGCCGATGTACGAAGCCGAGCTCGGCGACCTCCTGGCCGAAAGCCCCAACATGCCGGCCGCCCTGGCCTTCTATGTCATCTATATCGGCGGAGTGACCTACTTCGCCAGCACTCCCGCGATCCTGGCGGGGTCACTGCGCAAGGCGGTGGTCTCCGGTGCGGTTCTCGGACTTGTCGCCTACGCCACCTGGGATCTAACCAACCTGGCCGTGCTCGAAGGCTTCCCAGCAACCGTGGTCGCGGCCGACCTGGCTTGGGGCGCCTTCGCCACCGCTGCCACGGCCGGTCTCACGTATGCCGTGTGCCGCCGCATACCCGCGCTGCACCCCACCTCGACTCCGCCGAGGCCCCCGCGGATGGGCGATGGCAACAGCCGGTCCGAGGCTGCTCAGTGATTCATGGCGCGGGACCCGCATTTCGGTTTCGACACGTGAACGGACCAGACTAGGCCGGGTGAGAATCGGCATCCTGACCAGTGGCGGCGACTGTCCCGGGCTCAACGCGGTGATCCGCGGTGCGGTGATGAAGGGCGACCGGATCTACGGTCATACCTTTCTCGGCATTCGTGACGGTTGGCGCGGCCTGGTCGAGGACGACATTCGCGAGCTCCCGAGGCACGACGTGCGCGGCCTGTCACGGCAGGGTGGCACGATCCTGGGGACCTCGAGGACGAGCCCGTTCCAGCACGGGGGCAGCGCGCGGGTCAAAGAGGTGATGGCCCTGCACAATATGGACGCCGTCATCGCCATCGGCGGCGAGGGGACGCTAACCGTCGCGAAGATGCTGCACGAGGACGGGGTCAAGATCGTCGGCGTGCCGAAGACCATCGACAACGACCTCTCGGCTACGGACTACACCTTCGGCTTCGACACGTCGGTGTCCATCGCCACCGAGTCCATCGACCGCCTTCGCACCACGGGCGAGAGCCACCACCGCTGCATGGTCGTCGAGGTCATGGGTCGACACGTGGGGTGGATCGCGTTGCACTCCGGCCTGGCCTCAGGAGCGCACGCGATTCTGATCCCCGAGGTCCACGTCTCGATGGACGAGATCGTGAAGTGGGTCGAGATGGCCCGTGATCGTGGTCGCGCCCCCGTGGTCGTCGTCGCCGAAGGGTTCGTCCCCGAGGGCGGCACCGAGGCCGTAGCGTTGCGAGGAGTCGATGCTTTCGGACGCCCGCGTCTGGGCGGCATCGGCGACCATCTCGCCGTCGAGCTGCAGGAGCGGACGGGCATTGAGACACGTTCCACGGTGCTGGGCCATCTCCAGCGTGGTGGCGTGCCGACCTCCTTCGACCGCGTGCTGGCGACCCGGTTCGGAGCCGCTGCGGTGGACGCCGTCAAGAACAGTGAGTGGGGCACCATGGTGTCGCTGAGCGGCATCGACGTCAGCACCGTGCCGTTGCACCGGGCCACCCGAGAGTTGAAGACGGTGCCGCCGCATCGCTATGAAGAAGCCGCCATCCTCTTCGGCTGAGCGCGAATGGGCTTGGGCCACAGGCACATCGTCCGGACGGGCCTGACGACTCACCGGGTGCAGTCCTGTGGCCCGGCCCGTGGTGGGTCGGGTGTGGGGCGGGGTCGTTACAGGTGCCAGGTGACACTGGTTGGGTGGACGGTCGCGGTCAGGTCCCGTGCGTGGACCAGGGTGTGGTGTCGCCCGCACAGCAACGCGTAGTTGGACAGGTCGGAGCGTCCACCGTGGGACCAGTGCACGACGTGGTGGGCATCGCACCAGGGGGCGGGGGTGGTGCACCCGGGGTAGGTGCACCCACCGTCGCGGTGGTGCAATGCCCGCCGTTGACCTGGGGTCACGAGCCGTCGGGTGCGTCCTTGGTCCAGGATCTCCCGGTCGGTGCCGAGCACGACGGGGATGAGGTCGGCGTCACACGCCATCTTCCGCACCGTTGCCGGGGACACCACGTCCCCGGTGGCGCTGGTCCCGGTCCCGGTGAAGGCGTGGTGGAGGAGGTCCCATGCGATGGTGATGACCACGGTCGCTGTCGCGCACGTCGGGGCACTCTCACCCCCAGCGATGCCGCGTTTCAGGACCGTGAC
>JBARVW010000048.1:0-1853 GCA_049646465.1 Ornithinimicrobium sp. | reverse complement strand
GGCCAGCACCTGGTGGCCGGCCCTGGTCACCACCGTCGACCGCGCCCTGCAGCGCGGCTGGTCCCTGGCCGACCTCGCCGCCACCGCCCCCACCCCCGGGACCGACGTCGACGACGCCGCTGCCATGACCTGGACCATCAGCACCCTCATGGACGACCCGACCCACCTCCACCAAGTCCAAATCACCCACGAGGACGACCGCGAGTTGGCCGCCGCTGGCTTCGACCCGCACCCCCGCTCGGTGCAGGCCACCGAGGCCGAGTACCGCCAGCACCTCGACACCATCACCACCACTGCCCCCGCCAGCAGGCCCGATGACCAGCAGGACGACCTGGACGCGGCGGGAGTGAACGCCGGCTTGGCCTGGGCCGCGCAGTACCGCCGGTTTATGGGACCGCTGGACCCGACCGATGCCGACCTCCAGCGGGCCTACGACCGCGGGTTGCAGGCACACGAATCACCCGTGCCCCCGCAGCGCATAGCCCAAGTCAACGCGATGGCCCTCGGCTACTACGAGCAGCAACTGACCGCCGGTGGCTGGGCCCGCGGCTACCTGGCCGACCGTTTCGGTCAGGACGTCGCCGGCCACCCGCACGTGCGCCCCGGCTACGCACCGCCCGGGTGGACCCGGCTCCTGGACCACCTGCGCACCCGAGGCATCACCGACACCGAACTGCAGACCACCGGGCTGGCCACCACCACCAAAGACGGCCGGCTCATCGACCGGTTCCGCGACCGCGTCGTCTTCCCCATCACCGACCACACCACCGGGCACACGCTCGGGTTCGTCGGACGCCGCAACCCAGCCATCGACCAAAACGCCCCACACGCGGGGCCGAAGTACCTCAACACCCCCACCACGCCCCTGTTCTCCAAGGGCAACCAGCTCTACGGCGCCCACGCCGACCTACTCAAGGCCGGGGCCACCCCAGTGCTCGTCGAAGGCCCCATGGACGCCCACGCCATCACCCTCGCCACCCGCGGCACGTACATCGGCCTCGCCCCCCTGGGCACCTCCCTGACCCAGGACCAGGCGGCGAAGTTGGCCCAGCACGGTGGCCCGGTCATCGTCGCCACCGACGCCGACCTGCCCGGCCGCATCGCCACCGAACGGGCCCACTGGCTGCTCGCCCAGCACAACGTACCCACCTTCGCCGCACCCCTACCCGAGGGCACCGACCCCGCAGACACGCTGCACAACCAAGGCGCCACCGCGGTGACCAGCACTTTGTTGGCCTCGGTCCCGCTGTCCGAGGTCCTACTACACGAGCGGCTCACCAACCTGCCCACCGACAAGGCACTCGACCCGGTCGCCCAGGTGCTCGCGACCGCCGACCCCGCCAGTTGGGACCGCACCTGCCAGGAGGCCACCGACCGGCTCGGCACCGACGACGAGACCGCCCGCCAGGTCCTCCACCGGGCCGTCCGCGCCTGGCACGATCACCCCCAAGCGGTGGCCACGCAGCAGCTGAACAGCACCAGCGAGGTCCGCGCCCGGCTCGAAGCAGCCACCGTCCAGACCCCCGAAGAGCGCTGGGCTCCCACCGCCAACCGGCTCGACGCCCGACTTACCGCCCAGGAGGACTGGCCAGCCCTGGCCCGCACCATGGAGCACCTGCGCGACGAGGGCCACGACGTGGAGACCCTCGCCCGGACCAGCATCGCCACCGAGCCACTCGTATCCTCGCGCCCGGCGCAGGCACTGCGCTCCCGCCTCGCCGTCACAGCACCACCGGAGATAGACACCCCTTACGCCCAGACGGGCAGCAGGCCCCCCCGGCGCGACGAAGACCACCGCATCCTCACCCTCGGACAAGACCGCTCGGGAGGCGTCCCCCGGTGACCAGAAAAAC
>JBARVW010000047.1:0-4616 GCA_049646465.1 Ornithinimicrobium sp. | reverse complement strand
GGAGGCGCTCCGCGACGGCGATCCCGATCGCTACCCCGGGCTGGCTCGACGGGTCAGCTGGCGCAGCACCGCCTTGACCTCGAGCCTGCTCTACGCGACGAGGTCGGCGCCGTTGCGCGCCGCTGTGGTGCCGGCAGCAGCACGGCTCCCCTGGGCCTTTCAGTGGGCGGTCGGCGAGCTCGCCTCGACCTGATCCCGTTCGGTGGATAGGTGCATACCGCGCTCCAGTGAGGCACCCTCGACGTCGACGTCCGGCAGGATGCGGTCCAGCCAGGCCGGGATGTACCAGGCCCGGTCGCCCAGCAGGCCCATCACCGCCGGTGTCAGCGTCATCCGCACCACGAACGCGTCGATCAGCACCCCGACGGCCAGCCCCAACCCGACGGGCCGGATCAGGGTGAGCTCGGCGAAGATGAAGCCGCTGAACACCGAGATCATGATGATCGCGGCCGCCACGACCACCCGTGAGCTCTGGTTGAAGCCGGAGACCACGGCATCACGTGCCGACTCCCCGTGCACGTGCGCCTCCCGCATCGCCGAGACCAGGAACACCTGGTAGTCCATGGCCAACCCGAAGAGCACCCCGATCAGTAGGATCGGCAGGAAGCTGAGGATGGGACCGGCCTCGTCGACCCCGGAGATCGCCCCGAGGTAACCCCATTGGTAGACGGCCACGACCGTCCCGAACGCGGCCCCGAGGGAGAGCAGGAAGCCCGCAGTGGCCAATAACGGCACCACGACCGAGCGAAACACCAACAACAGCAGCACCAAGGACAAGCCGATCACCACGGCCAGATAGATCGGTAGGGCGTCGGCCAGTTGTGCCGAGATGTCAATGTTGGCCACGGTCTGCCCGGTCAGTCCGATCGTGGCGTCGTTGTCGTCGCCGATCCTGGACGCGGCCCCATCCAGCCGGTCGACCAGCTCGACCGTCGACTCATCCGAAGGCCCACCCGCCGGGACGACCTGGAAGGCGAGCGTCTGGCGGTCCGGGCTCACTCCGGCCGGCACGACGTACGTCACCCCTTCCAGTGCGCCCAGGTCGGCTCCGATCCCGGCCTGGACCCCGGGGACCTCGCCCTCGGCCAAGGGTTCGTCCAGGTCAGCGACCGCGATCAACGGTCCGTTCACTCCCGCGCCGAAAGCATCGCGCACGCTGTCATAGGTCTGGTAGGCGGTGGAGTCGGCCGGCTCGGAGCTTCCGTCGGGCAGTCCGAGCCGTAGGTCGGAGACCGGCGAGGCCAGCACCGCGATGAGGACCACGATGCCGGTAATGGCCAGCCACGGCCGCTTCATGACCCGCTCAGCCCAGCTTGTGCCGTCCTCGCGGTGCTTCGGGTGCTCCTCACCCGGCGCCACGGTGCGTGCCGAACGAGGCAGCACGCGCATCCCCAGCAGCGACAACATGGCCGGCGTCAGGGTCAGGGCGACCAACACGGCGACCAGCACGGTCCCGGCCGCTGCTAGTCCCATCACGGTCAGGAACGGGATGCCCGTGACGGACAGCGCGACCAGGGCGATGATCACCGTGGCTCCCGCAAAGGCGACGGCGTTGCCGGACGTTCCCGTTGCCAACGCGATGGACTCCCGCATCGGCATTCCCTCACGCAGCTGGGTGCGGTGCCGGTTGAGCAGAAACAACGAGTAATCGATGCCGACGGCAAGCCCCAGCATCAAGGCCAAGACCGGTGCGGTGCTGTTCATCTCGACCCACGTCGTCGTCGCTAGCGCTCCGAGGATCCCGACGCCGACCCCGACGAGAGCCATCAGGACCGGGAGTCCCGCCGCGACGATGGAGCCGAGCATGACCAGCAGCACCAATGCGGCCACGGCCAGACCCACGATCTCGCCGGGTCCGGCGATGCTGCTGAAGTCCTGGACGATCTCGGTGCTGTAATCGACCTCGACGCCGGTGCCGGCCAGCTGCTCGCCTCGATCAGGGATCTGCGCCGTCAGCTCTGGGTCCAGGCTGCCCGACGGGTCGTCGAACTGGACGCGAGCCAGGGCGACGGTGCCGTCCTCGGAGACGAAACGCAGGCCCCGGCTGAGCTCGGCCAAGGTCCGGCCGTCCTCGAACTGCTGACGCCCCTGAGCCAGCTCTTCGTCGGTGGCGTCCAACTGTTCCTGCGTGGCGGCCAGCTCGGCCTCCGTGGCCTGGATCTGCTCCGGGCTGAGCTGCTCCCGTTGACTTTGCAGTTCAGCGCGACCTTGCTCCAGCTGCTGACGCGCGGCAGCAGCCTGGGCTTCCCCATCCGCCAGCTCGGCCTCGTTGGCGTCCAGCTGCTGCCCAGACTGGTCCAGCTGCTCCTGGGTGGCGAACGGACCGACCACGTCGCTGACGCCGTCCAGTCCGCGCCAGTCCTCCATCGTCGCCTCGATCGCCGAGCGCTGGTCGTCGTCGAACCCGGTGTCACTGCTGAAAACCACCGATCCCGATGCCCCGGCGGCCTCGGGGATCTCGGTCTTGAGATCCTCCAGCACCTGCTCGAAGCGACTACCGGGGATCGAGAACTCCGAGGTCAACGGTTGCCGGAACGACACGGCGGAGGTGGCGACGACCAGGATGACGACGAACCACCCGCCGATGGTCAACCAGTGATGGTCGGCGGCCCAGCGGCCGAGACGATGCAGGAGGGAGGCCACGATGTGGTCCTTTCAGGACGGGGTGAAGAAGGAGGAGGGGAAGAAGGAGGAGGGAGTCAGCGAGGCGTCAGCGCACCGTCGCCCGTGTGCCGCCACCCGTCGCGCGCACAGTCGAATCCGACCACGAGGAGCTCTCGGAACAACACCGCTGACTCTTTATCGACGCGACCGTGCGAGCGCTCCAGCCAGGCTCGGGACGTGGCTGCGAAGATCGACAAGATGGAGCCGGACAGTCCTTCCACCAGGAAGCTGTCGGCATCGTCACCAAGGCGCTGGTGCAGCACCGAGATCAACCAGTGGGCGTGCAGATGCCACATCTGGGCGTAGACCTCGCTGTTGCGGGCCTGCTCGGGGCCGAGGACGACGCACCAACGGACGATGTCCGTCGGCAGCTGGTCCCCCAGGGCCGCGACGATCGCGGTGAGCGGGTCCTCACCGCGGGGTCGCGAAAGGAAGGTGGCTGCCATGTCGAGCATGGGCTCTCGGATCGCTTCGGCCATCACAGCGTCGACGCCGGCGTAGTAGTTGAAGAAGGTCCGGCGGGAAACCCCCGCAGACTCTGCGATCTGCTCCGCGGTGATCTCCCCGAGCGGACGTTGTGTGGCCAGGGTCCAGGTTGCAGCGCGGATCGACGCCCGTGTGCGCTCCTTGTTGAGCTCCCGGCGGGAGGTGTCTGTCGCGTCCGTCACGTCACTAGCCTACGAAGTAGATGCACGCCGTGCAAATATGCACGGCGAGCACCGAGTCAGCAGCCTCCCGGAACCAGCCCGACGCTTAGCCGAGGAAGCCACGCAGCAGCGCAGCGGTGCCGTCGAGGTGGTCGAGCATCGCGGCGCGCGCGACGCCGCCGTCTCCCTCCGCGATCGCGCAGACGATGGCCTCGTGCTGCCCGGCCGAGTGCATGAGGTTGGGTGGCAGCAACGGGATGCAGTCGAGCACGGCGTTCACCGACACTCGGGTTTCGGCCACCACTCCCCGCAGACGAGGGCTGCCGGACAGGTCCGCCACCAGCAGGTGCAACCGGGAGTCCAGAGGCCGATACCCCTCAGCATCGGAAGCACAGCACTCCCGATGGACCGCCCACAACTGCTCAGTTTCGGCGGTGGTGACACCGCGCTCAGCGGCCAGTTGGGCGGCGGCCGGCTCGACGACCCGGCGCAACGTGAGTAGGTCGCTGACCTCCTCCCAGCTCAACGTCGGGACGGTCGAGTCCGACGGTGGTGGCACCGGCTGGGCGACGTACGTGCCGCCGTAGCGGCCCCGTCGAACGGTGACATAGCCACTCTTGGTCAGGTGAGCCAGCACCTCCCGCAGAGTAGTCCGGGAGACACCGAGCGCTTCCGCCAGCTCTCGCTCCGGCATCAGCTTCTCCCCCGGCGCAAGCTGCCCGAGTCGGATTTCTTGAAGCAACGCCTCCATCGTCTCCTCGAAGACGTTGCCGAGCCGCACCGGAGCCAGGCGTGGAGCAGGGGCAGCGTTCACTCTCTCACCGTAGTTCACCGCTTGACGGGTGCTGTGACTCGGGCCACACTTCCACTGCACGCTAATGGTCTACATCTGATCCAATGAAACGGCGGACCCATGAGCAAAGCCAGTTCCGAGACCACCTCCAGCGACGACTACATGCAGCATCGCCAGCTCAAGGCGGGAACGGCGGGTTGGGTCCTGCTGGCCGGGCTAGGCGTGAGCTACGTCATCTCCGGTGACTTCGCTGGGTGGAACAACGGCATTGCTCAGGGTGGCTGGGGCGGTCTGCTGATCGCCACCGTCCTGATGGGCGTCATGTACACCTGCATGGTCTTCGGTTTGGCGGAGATGGCCTCCACCCTCCCCACCTCGGGTGCGGGTTACGGCTTCGCACGCCGGGCTCTAGGGCCGCTGGGCGGATACGCCACGGGCGTCGCCGTGCTGATTGAGTACGCCGTGGCACCCGCCGCTATCGCGGTGTTCATCGGCGGCTACATCGAGGCCCT